>JBJXHE010000068.1:0-7970 GCA_046160785.1 Planctomycetota bacterium | reverse complement strand
CGTTTGGTTCGTTGACGGGTACAAGCGACGGAGGCCTGCAAAGCCTTTTTCTATGTGCATTCACGACGAGGTTCACATGGGCGAAGGCGATACTTGGCGCAGATTCATCTTTCGTGAGTGCCGTGCGACTTGGGAATGATCGAGTTGTAGTACTCCTCGGCACGACTGGAGAGCCCATTACCTTCAGCCAAGGTGCACCCGATGAGTTTATTTATCCGAATCAGGCGGGTGGACAAGTCTATGCCACTTACTCAACGTCGGGCACTTTCCTCGGAGTGAACAACCTCATCACCATCTCACCCGCGGACAAATTCTTCACGAACTCGATTCAGAGTGCAAAAGACGGAAGTGTGTTCATCATCGGAGGCCTCGCGAGTGAGGTCACTGTGGCGCCGGGCACACCTGGCGAAACAGTACTCCACGCATCCGATAATCTGTGGGGCTACGCCGTTTTGAAGGTTACACCCGCGGGAAATCTTGCATATGCAGTGCTCGCTCGCGTGACAGTGCCATCACACAGCATCAACATTGACTCGGTCCGCTCCACGAGCGACGGCGGCATGGTGATGTCGGGCGACATACTTGGAACGGTACAGTTTGGCGTCGGCAACCCCGGCGAGCCAACGATCTCTACTTCGCTACTCGATCCTGAGCCCTTGGATCTCTACCACATCCGATTCAACGCATCGGGGCAGTTCGTTTGGAAGCACATCATCGGCGGGCCGAATGCAGAGCCTGAGTACTCCGCGGTCGATGTCGCAAACGACGACTCTGTACTCATGGCGCTCGATCCGAGGCGCGGCGAAGGCCCCACCGATGTTACATTTCACGTTGGAGATGCCGGTCAGACGACTTTTGTAGTCAACCCACAGTCTGGTGTGTTGGCACGCACCGTTTATGCGAAGCTGAGTCCGTCCGGCCAGCTACTATGGGCTTCCGGTTTTGAAATTGAGATTAATGAATGGAGAAATTTCACCGCGACACCGTCTGGAGGATGTGTCACGGTTGTTAATTATCCAGAGCCAGCGATGTACTTCATCGGGTCGTCCCTGTCTCCCGTATTTAACAATTCGGTTGAGACTCTTGGACTGCTCGGAATCGACCCATCGGGAGCACTATCATTCGATGTCACAGACGGCGGAATAAACCCACAGGATCAGGTACCCAACTTCGTGTTTGGAACCTCGATGGCACAACTGAGCCAGACGGCGCTCATTATCGCGGGCGCATACTTTCAAAACGCAACGTTCGGCGCGTCGAGCCAGACTCCAGTTGCGCTGCCGCAGATTAGTGGAACCGCGGGTTTCGTTGCGACGTTCGGATTGGACGGGTTGTTTAAGTAGATGGAGGGTGGGGTGTTCAAGCAAACGCCACTCGGGCACCCCGCCCATCCTGCATTTGCAAACGATGAGATAAAAACGCGCGCTTCCTCCGACGGCTATTCAGAATGCGGAGCCCGTTCGACGAAAAGCGGGGGCCATGCTTGTCCTCGATGAACTACTCCGCATCATGGTTCGTGATGGCGGGTCCGACCTTATTCTTAAAACTGGCGGTTTTCCCGCTCTTCGCGTCCACGGACTCATTCGTTACCTATCCGACGAACGCATCGATTCCGCGCTCGCGAATCAAACGATCGGCGTGCTGCTCGATCAGCGATCTCAGGAGACCTTCGCAAAAGATGGGCAAGCCGACTGCGCGTACGAGCTGAAGGACGTTGGCCGTTTCCGCGTGAATGCGTTCCGCCAGGGCGGCGAGCCGGCGTTCGTGCTGCGTTTTATTAGAAAAGACGTTCCCGACTTTCGCGATCTCAGTTTGCCCGTGGATCAATTGAAACAACTGGCGCAGCGCAAGCGCGGACTAGTTTTAGCAACGGGAATCGCGGGTTCCGGCAAATCCACAACGTTAGCATCGATGATCGAGTTCGTGAACCGCACGACAAGCCGCCATATTGTAACAGTTGAAGATCCGATTGAATTTCAATTTGAAGATAAGTTATCTGTTATCAATCAACGCGAAGTCGGAATTGATACACCTGATTTTCCGCAGGCGCTCAAAGCGTGCATGCGCCAGTCGCCGGATATTATATTTCTCGGAGAATTGCGCGACCGCGAAACGGTTGAAGCCGCGATTTCGGCGGCGGAGACGGGCCACCTCGTATTTTCAACAATGCACACCGTGAACGCGGTGCAGACGGTCGAACGATTCTTAACATTCTTTCCGCCGCATCAACATACATTAATTCGCCTGCAATTATCATTAAATTTAGCGGGCGTCATCTCGCTGCGCCTCATTCGCCGAACGGATAATAACGGCCTCGTGCCCGCGGTCGAATTGTTGCTTTCGACGCCGTCCGTTCGCGAAATATTAGCGGAAGGCCGCACGCAGGAATTAACAAAAACGATCGCCGACGGCCAATACTACGGAACGCAAACGTTTAATCAGAGTCTGCGCCAATTGTATGAAACGCAGAATATTAGTTATGACGACGCGATCGCAAACTCCGACAACCCCGACGAGCTGAAGATGCTCTTCCGCGGCATTCAGACCGGCTCGAAAATCGATAATCAGGCGCTTGCCGGCACGCCCGAAGCGGTGCCGGCGGGAAGTTCGTTTACGTCGGGCGCCGCGTCGTTTCGCAAAAAGTTTTAATAGCGAGCGTCGTCTCGATCGCGGCGGCGCGAGAGAATGAAAGAAGTTGATGAGTGATCCGTCTAACGGTGCCGGCGAACGAACCGTTTAAAAATGGTTTATAACCGTGCTCCGCGCGAATCGTTAGAATCAAGAACTCACCCAATCATAACTAACGCCAATGAAGGCTTCCTCGATCCGGCTTCTTTTATGGGGCATTCTCTTGCCCGTTGCCGGTTTTTGTGCATGGCAATTTGTAACATTCGTGGCCCTGGGCGGCAAAGAGGCGCGAACAAAAGTTAAATCTGTGAATGACATTCGCACCGGTTTGAAATCGACACAAAAGCCGGTCGAACAAATGAAGCGCACCATCGATTCGTATGAAGCGTTTGAAAAAGTTAATATTAGCGGCGTTCCGCCGAAGAAGGACGAACCGGAGGGTCCGGCGTCCGCCCCAGTTGTAGTCGGCCCGAAAATTAATCCGCTCGATACAGTATTAGGAATCCGCGGCACACGCGTCGACCCCGATTCTCCGCAGGACAGCGCCGCATTTGTATATTGGAAAGACCAGCAAATATCAAAAGAGGATCAGAAGAAAACGACGCTCAGGGAAGGCGCGTGGCTTCCGAAGCCGTACGAAAAGAAGTATCGAATTCAAAAGATACAAATCGATCGCGTGACGTTTCTCGACGACAAGGACGAAGTCATCGAATTGTTAATTCCAAAGATGAAGGCCGCGGGCATTCTGCCGGGCATGGTTGCATCGCGGCCGGCCGGCGCGACTGGCGGAACTGATACTACAAAAAACCTCGTTCCGTCGAATTATAAAAAACCTGAGCTGACGCGCAAAATTACAGATAACGAATATTGGCTTTCGGATAAAGACCAGGCGGAATTAAACGAACGTGGCCTCGAGATCATCGGCCGCGATGTTCACGCGAGCACCTATCTGAACCCAAAGACGAAGAGGCCCGACGGGCTGCGCGTGACGCAAATCCGCCCCGACTCGATGCCGCAAAAGTTAGGATTGCGCGAGAACGACGTTGTTAAGGAAGTGAACGGCGTTTCTATCAAATCGACCGCGGATGTTTATGAATACGCCAAGCAGCATCCCAACGAAAAACGCGTGATTGTGAATGTCGAGCGATTCGGGCGGATCATTAGCGTCTCGTACGTGCTGCCCCATTAAGCATCGTTGAGTTAGCGCCTGCCTCACGCATTGCCGCGGCGATCCCAGGTGATCATTACAATTGACGCGGGGAACACTCACGTTTCGATCGCACAGCACGCGCCCGTTCGCGCGCGTATTTTTAGTAAACCGCTCGATGAGTTAAAGGTTGGGCGAACGCTTTCCGCGGCGCAGGACGCCGCGGTGCGCGCGTGCGTGATCAGTAGCGTTGTGCCGAAAGATACAAAAAGACTCGCCGCGCTCTGGCACAAAGCAACGGGAGAGCGCGCGTTTATTTTTCCGCGCGACTTTCCGGGAATCCTAACAATAAAGCCGCAGCCCGCGGAGCGCGTCGGCGCCGACCGGCTCGCGAACGCGCTCGGCGCGCTGTGTTTACTTAATAATAAAGATATTATTAAAAATAAAAAACGCGCGACGCACGCGGTGATTGTTGATGTTGGCACCGCCGTGACGGTCGACGTCGTTTCGCGCGCGCGAGTGTTCGAAGGCGGCATGATTGCGCCGGGGCCGCGCCTGGGCGCGAAATCACTTGCTACATTTACGGCGCAGCTCCCAGAAGTAAAATTTAAGAAAACGCGGCGCGCGATCGGGCGCTCGACGCACGAGGCGATCGCGTCGGGGCTTTGGTTCGGCTTCCGCGGATTAGTTATATCGATGGTTCGCGCCGCTCTCGCTGAATTCCCGGCATCTGTTGTATTTGTAGCCGGCGGCGACGGCGAGGCGTGCCTTCGCGGTTCAAATATTGAATATATCCATCAGCCGGATATTACACATCTTGGCCTCGCCGAAAGTATTCGCTGGAAAAACGGAGGCGGGCTATGAATCCGGAAGTCAAACCGAGAATATTCAAAACCGCGATCGCGTTTTTATTATTAGCGCTCGTCGCCGTGCTCGCGCGCTACGCGGAATTGCAGCATCCGATCGGCTTTTCGAATCGTTATGAACCGCTCGCGCGCGCCGCGAGCGCCGCGCAGAATTTTGAAATTCGCGGATTCTTAGCATCGGGCGGCCTGCCGGTCGCGGCGCCGCTGCCGGTGCCGGTCGACGAAGGAATTGTCTCGACCGACGCGCCGCTTCTCGCGTGGTGCATTTACGCCGTTCGAAAAGTAACATCGCTTGACTTTGCTTTGTGCGGGCGCGTCGTCGAATTGATATTACTCATGATCGGATCGTGGAGTTTGTATTCGATCGCGAACCGGAGGGTGGGAGCGGCGGGCGCGTTCGTCGCGGGGCTCTATTTAATACTTTCGCCGCTCACATCGCTCGCGTGCGCGTCGAACGTATTTGTAGGATTCATCGCCGCGGTTTTATTGGTAAACGCGCTTGATAAATATATTCAATCGCGCTCGGCGTTCGCGCTCGCGGGCGCCGTCGCGGCGGGTTGCGCGGGCGCGCTCGCCGACTATCGGTTTATTTTCGACGCCGCCGCGATTTTCGCCGTTTGTTTACTATTTCTGAGGCGCCGCGCGCTGCACCCCGGAGTTTTCGTTGCGATCGCGTCGCCCGTTTTATTGTGCATTGCGACGCTCGCCGCGGCGGAGCGGCTCGCGGGCACATTTACAACTTTGCGCGAAATGCAATTCTGGAATCCGCCGGTCGGCGTGAGGCTCGCGGCGCAAACGCTTGGCGAACGGATTGGTAATATTACACATACGACGCTGCGCAACCTGCTGCCCATACCCGCGATTCTCGGATTTGCGATTACGGGCTGGATGATGATTAAAAGCGGCGCGAATTCGATGGCGATCGCCGCCGTATTTGTAGCAGTCGGGGCGTCGGACGCCGCGCTTTGGAGCGAGGTTCTCCGCGATCCCGTACTACAAATAAAGTTAATTATTCCCGTCGCGCTCGGGTGCGCGGCCGCTGTTGGCTGGGTGCAGCATCACTGGCGAATCGGCGCATTCTTATTATCAGGTTTTGTTGCAATATATCTATTCTCGCAGGTGAAACTCGACGGCCCGCCGCGCGCGGGAATGCTCGAAGCGATCGGCGCGGCCGCGCGCGCGCGTGTGGCCTACGGCGAATCCTTTGCAATAGCGGAGTCGCCCGGAGGCGGAGTGGCGGCCACCGCGCAGCGCCCTGTCATTTCTGGAATAGATACAATGGAGCAGTACGGAAAATTATTGTTAAATCACCGGAATGCTATTTATCCGTGCCGCTGGTTTTTTATGATCAATCCGGCGTTTCAAACGCAGGCGTCCGGCCACGCCGCGCGAAAGAATATATTTGACGCGCTGTTCGCGCGCTTCGAATCGTATGAAAGCAGCTCTGTGTTCGCGTTTGATTTGTATCAACGAAAGGCGTCATCCGCTCCGGCGCCCGCCATGCCGCTCGTTTTCGACGCGGAATACGATTATAAAAATAAGTCGCTGCGTTTTTGGGCGCAGGACACGAACGTCGCGCCGGCGTGGAATATTGAAATTGGAGGCGCGTCGCTCGAAACATTGCATTCCGCGACCATCTTCTCGGACCGGCCGTTTTTAATACTTCCAGAAAAACTACAAAAACTTGAGAAATTGTATATTCGCGCCAACGCGCTGACTCCGAAGGGCGAACCCGGCGCGCGCTACCAGGAAATTGTAGTGAGACCGCGAACGCTTAGAAAACTCAAGGCGCGCACGCTCGCGCTCGTGCCCGCCGCGGCGGGATTGATGATACTGTTCGTTTTGCTGACGTCGTGGGCGTGGCCGCCGCGGGAGCGGAAAAGTTAATATCTAATTTTTCACGCGCGCAAGCTTGCTCATCCTTCCGAGCGCGACCCAGTCCATCACGTAAAGATTCCCGTCCGCGTCCCAGCGCGCGCAGTGAGGCGCAATGAATTCGCCGTCTTTCCATTTGTCACGCGGAGTTCCATTATTAGCACGCAGCGACGGATCGGGATTGTCGCCGATATGACAAATGACCTTGTAATCTTTATCTACAATTGTGACGCGCCCTTCGAGATCGGCGATTGCGATTTCGTCGCCGAATTGTCCGAAATTCGACGGTGAGCGAAAACCTTCTGTTATCATTTTTTGTAAATTACCGTTCAGATCAAATATTTGTAGTCTACGGTTCCCGCGATCCGCAACGACAAGAACGGGTTCCTTCTGCCGCGTGTCGATCCACATGCCGTGGCAACAATTCATTTTTCCGGGGCCGCCGAAGGATCGGATATATTTACCCTTCGAATCATACTGATGCACCCACGACTGGCCGTAGCCGTCAGCTACAAAAATATCGCCGTTCGGCGAAACGACCGTGCTCGTCGGATGATAGTCGGTTTCCGATTTGTAGTGTCCGGATTCCATAGGGCATGGAAGTTCCAATACTACTTTTCCTTCGAGCGTAATCTTGAACGCCTTTCTTAAACTGTGGTGGGCCAAATATAAATATTCGCCGCCGGCCTCTTTTGAATAAAGCATGCTGTGAAGGCCGCCCTTGAACTGTTCGCCGAATCCGCGCACGTATTTACCATTCGGCTCAAATACCATAATCGCGCGATCGGTGTCGGTATTGATATAAACATTCCCTTTCGTGTCGAATGTGATACATCCGTGCGTGTTGCCATACTGAATTCCCGCTGGAAGCTGCCCCCAGCCGGCGACCCATTCATACAATTGTTTACCCTCGCCGAGCCGGACCGCCGCGGGTTTCGTGGCGGGTTTTTCTTGTAGTGTGCTGGCCGGGCGAACCGCCGCAAAACCGAGGAGCGGCGACAGAAATGCGAGAAGTAGGGGAGTGCGCATCGCGGAAGTGTAGCGAACTCTCGGGCGCGCACGAGCGCGCGCTTCGGAGAATGTGCCAGTTGTGATATTGTTTTTGCCTTCCATGCCCCGGCCGACCGTCCAGCCCGCCACGCCAAACTTAACAATTCCGCAGAGCCCGGCTGCGCCTTTAAGTATTGCCGCAAGAAAACCGCCGTGGCTCAAGGTGAAGGCGCCCGGCGGCGAGAATTACGGCCGCCTCAAGGAGCAATTGCGCGGCCTCGAATTGCACACGGTCTGTGAAGAAGCGCAATGCCCGAATATGGGCGAGTGCTGGGCGGGCGGAACCGCAACTGTAATGATCCTCGGCGAATTGTGTACTCGCGGATGTAAATTCTGCGCGGTGAAGGCCGGAAAACCGAATGGTAGTGTTGATGCAGACGAGCCGCGAAAAGTAGCAACCGCGA
>JBJXHE010000067.1:0-10456 GCA_046160785.1 Planctomycetota bacterium | reverse complement strand
GTTTTCCTGCCGGTTGTTTTTATAAAGTCTTCGCGCGCGCCGCCCGCGCCACATCGTATCAAATCTGTTTCGTAAGCATTCGCGCTGCGGCGCGCTGTGCAAGTGTGATCCGGCGCCCGCCGGGATTTGTCTCCAAAGTTTATTAACGATGTTGCATTTATCTTATTTTCGCGGCTTTCACAATGAACCGTCCACGCACAATTGTAGGATGGGCGCTCGCACCGCTCCTGCTTTCGGGGCTTGCTTCCGCACAGGACTCGCCCAACGAAAGAATCAAAAAACTCGAAGAACAGTTTGAATCTTATAAAAAACAGGCGGAGATCGAGCGCCGGGATTTATTAAAACAACTCGACGAGTTAAAACAACAATTACCCTCGCGCGAACCCGGCGCGAATACAAATCAAGCTCTCGAAGACGCTGTCGCCGAATTACAAGTAAAAATCTCAGCGATGCACGAGCGGCAGACGCGGGCGGAGGCGTCGCGCGGCGCGCGTGCTGCGTATATTGATATTTCCTACGACGCGCTGTTCACCGCCGGCGCGAGTCAAGCTACAGATACGGAATTAGATATTGTCCAGCCCGGCGGCCACGATCCCCATCAGCGCGGAACCACATTTGTTAACGGTGAACTCTCGCTGCAAGGAGCCGTCGATCCTTATTTCAAAGGCAACGTTCATATTATTCATTTCATCGACCGCGCAGGCGAAACGGGCGTCGAACTCGAAGAAGCCTATTTAACAACAACGCAGCTTCCCGCGAATTTACAATTAAAAGCAGGCCATTATTTTACAGAATTCGGGCGGCTCAACCGCCAGCACCCGCACGAATGGGATTTTGTCGATCAACCGTTAATTAATAATCGAATGTTTGGCGGCGACGGACTTCGTTCGCCGGGTGCGCGCCTCTCGTGGCTCGCCCCAACTCCGTTTTTCTTAGAATTACAATCCGGAATTCAAAACGCGCGCGGCGAAACTGTATCAAGTTTCCTTGCTAATGATGAAGTCTACGGCGGCATCACCGGATCGAGCGGAGCTGAGATTCCGGGCTCCATCGGCGGCCATCCTTTTATTAAAGATGCGGTGAAGACTCTCGGAGATATGTTATATACGCAGCGCGCCGCCGCTTCCTTCGATCTTACAGATACATCGACAATTCTGGCGGGGCTCTCGGGACTGTTCGGCCCGAACGCGACGGGAGACGACGGCCACACTGAAATTTATGGCTTTGATTTTTTATATAAATGGAAGCCGCTCAATAACGAAAGCGGCTGGCCGTTTATTAAAATTCAAAATGAATGGATGTGGCGAAATATACATACCGACTCCGTGAACGCGGATCTCGACGGCGATTCGATCAACGAAGTCTTTACATCCAAAAATTATAAAGACTGGGGAACGTACGCGCAGGTTCTCGCGGGTTTCGCGCGTCCGTGGGTCGCCGGTTTTCGTATCGATTGGGTCGACGGCGACGGCGCGAGCACCGGCGGCACTGGGTTGCTCGACCGGCGAATTCGGCTCTCGCCAAACATAACTTATTACCCAAGCGAGTTTAGTAAAATTAGACTTCAAGCTAATTTTGACAAACTTCAAGAACTCGGCGACCACCGGTTCACTAGCATTTGGCTGCAATTCGAAATTCTCTTCGGATCGCACGGCGCCCACAAATTTTAACTGTAATTTTAATTTATATAACTTAATCAATATGACTCCCATGAAATTACTAATTTTATTGTTCGGGCTTGCGCTCGCCGCGGCTCCGCCGGCGTTTGCGGCGCAAAACCCGGACGAGAAAAAGCTACAAATTCTCACGACGACGACCGACCTGCGCGCGATCGCGGCGGAAGTCGGCGGCGATCGCGTCGAAGCGAAGAGTTTAATGAAAGGACCGGAGGATCCTCACTTCCTCGACGCCAAACCGAATTTTATTACACTCGCAAACCGCGCCGATCTTTTTATTAAGATAGGAATGTCGCTCGAAGCGGGCTACGAATCCATCATTATCGGAGAGTCTCGTAACAAAAAAATTCAAACGGGCGCGCCGGGTTATTTGGATGCATCGATTACAATTGAAAAATTGGAAATTCCAACCGGCCCGGTCGACCGTTCGCACGGCGACGTCCATCAAGACGGCAATCCTCACTATTTGTTAGATCCGTTGAATGCAAAGAAAGTCGCGGGCGCGATTCGGGATTCGCTGGTAAAAACGTCGCCTCAATACAAGTCCGAGCTGGAGGATCGTTGTAAACAATTCTGCCGGAAAATGGATGAATCGATGTTTGGAAAAAAAATTCTTGAACGTTTCAGCGCCGACACGCTCGGCGAATTATTAGCGAACGGAAAATTAGCGGCGTTTGTTAAAGATCGAAAAGCAGAGGCGGACCTCGGAGGCTGGGCGGCGGAAATGTTACCTTTCTCCGGAAAACCCGTCGCGGTTTATCACAAAAATCTCACGTACTTCGCGCACCGCTTCCATCTCGAAGAAGCGGTTACACTCGAACAGAAGCCGGGAGTTCGGCCGTCGTCGAGTTATTTAATCAATGTGATTGAAACTATAAAAAACCAGAAGATCAAAGCCGTATTTTATACTTCGTTTCAGTCAGTGAAGGCCGTTGAAAAAGTTTGCGAGGAAACGGGCGCCGCGAAAGTATTATACCCACATCAGGTCGGCGCGATCGACGATACGGGCGATTATATTAAAATGATCGACCGGCTTGTAAAATTGTCTTCCGCCGCGCTGGCACGAACTTGAACAATCGCGTTTTATTAAAATGTGATAATCTTAGCGTCGGCTACGGCGCGCGGGTCGTAGCCGATCGCATTTCATTTCAGTTGGAAGCGGGATCGTACTTGGGTATCGTCGGCCCGAACGGCTGCGGCAAAACGACATTACTAAAAACAATATTAGGAATCATCCGATTGCAATCGGGATCGTTAGCGTGGGCCGGCGGGCGCGCCCCAAGAATGGGTTATGTTCCCCAGCGCGATACGATTGACGCGATCTATCCATTTCAAGCGCTTGACGTCGTTTTATTAGCATTAGATTCTCAAAATATTTTTCGACCCGTCCCTTCGGCGGAAGCTAAAGAACGCGCGCGCCGAGCGCTCGAAACCGCCGGACTCGGCGCGAAATATAATAAAAGTTATTCTGAGCTTTCGGGCGGCGAGCGCCAGCGCGTCTTGCTCGCGCGCGCGCTCGCGATGCAGCCCGAAGTATTAGCATTGGACGAACCGACGAACGGGCTCGACCCCGGCGGCGCCGAGCAGCTTTTGGATGTGATCGCAGAGACGCGCGAAAAAGATAATTTAACTATTATTCTGGTCTCGCACGATCTATCGCTCGTCGCGCGGCGCGCGACGCACGCGCTCGCGATGTTCAACGGAAAACATATTGAAGGCGAAGTTCGAACAACGCTCACAACCGAAAATCTTTCAGAATTATATCAATATCCGTTAGTGGTAAAAGAAATCGACGGCACGCCGACGGTCGTGCCGCACTACGGCGCGGAGCGGAGATAGTTCATTTGGAACAATTTATTAATGATTTTAACATTATCCGCGATCCGTTTTTCGCGACAATCGTGCTCGCTGCAGTCTTAGCATTCCTCGGCGTTCACGTTATTCTTCGCAGGATTGTTTTTGTAGGAATCGCGCTTTCGGAAATGTCATCGTTAGGAATCGCCGCTTCGTTTTTTCTTGAACGATTCGAATGGACGAAACCCGGAAATATCCTTCAGTTCACACGCGAACATCTTGCGATGGGAACTATATTTAATTTAGTAGGCCTCGCCTTCCTCACACCTGGGGAATCCCGCCGGCTCTCGCGCGAAACGCGAATTGCCATCTGTTTCGCGGCAGCCGGTGCGATCGCGATTTTATTAGTTTCCGGAAGCGATCACGCGATGGACGAAATTCGAGCTCTCATGGTGCATGATCCATTGTTTATATCGCATCAGGACCGAACAATTGTATTTTATTCCATGATCCCCGCGTTCGGATTATTAATATTATTTTTCCGGCGATTCTTGCTCGTCGGCTACGACCGAGAACTCGCTCTGTCGCTCGGGGTACACGCCCGCCAGTGGGATACTTTCTTTTATTTACTTTTGGGCACGGCAATCGCGATGGCGATCCACCTTTCCGGCGTTTTGTTTGCAATTGGTTTTCTTGTGCTCCCCGGCGCCACAGCATTAACAATCGCGCGAAAACCCTGGGCGATCTTTACCATTGCAACGGCCGTCGGAATTCTATCGGCGGTCGCGGGTTTTATCATTGGCCACGCCGGAGACCTCGCGCTCGGGCCGACGACGGTCGCGCTTACATTCTTTATATTTATGATGGCAAAGGCTTTTGTATCCGCGGCGCGCTGGTTTAGGCGCGCGCCGCGATAAGTTAGGTGCGAACGTTCGCGCCTTTTATAATCTTCCCGTTTATTACTTGTTGCCGCAGTCGCCGCTAAAATTAGCAAAGAACGCCTTCGCGGCGGCTTCGATTTCCGGGCCGGTCATATCCTTAATATGTGTTGCCATCGACCACTCGTGGCCGAACGGGTCGACGCACTTTCCATAACGATCGCCCCAGAACATATCTTCAATTGGCATCGTTGGCGTTGCGCCCGCCGCGACCGCGCGCGCCATCGACGCGTCGACGTTTGCTACATTTAAATGTAATGTTACAGGTGAACCCTTCAGCGCCTTCGGGCTGCGCGCGGGCATCCCCCACTCGGGAAAATCGTCGGCCATAAACACGGTTGAATCTCCAATCTTTATTTCAGCATGCATAATTTTCTGTCCGTCGGGCGAAGAGCTGCGGCACACTTCCTCGGCGCCAAAAGCTTTTTTGTAAAATTCAATCGCCGCGGCGCATTGATCTAAAACGATGTGCGGCGTAATTGTATGATGTCTGGGATCGATCGGCATGGGAGCACCGTATTATTAACAAATGGGTCGTGAATGGAATTGTTAGTAACTTGAATGGGGGCTAGCGTTTTACTCTGGACCTCGAAATTTCGCAAAGGTCACCGGCGTTTATTTACGACGGGCGGCGCCGCCGCCTTCGGGGCCTCGACTGCGCGGACGAGCATCGCGAACGCTTCATCGGGCGTCTTCTCGCGCTCGTGATCAAAAACAATGTGCATTCGGCCTGCATCGATGCGGCGCCGGTCGCGGAACCAGGAAAGCGCGGCGTCGGCTTTTTTATAATCTGTGAAATCAACTAAATACCGATCTCGCGAATAGGTAATAAGTTTAATCGTAGAATTAGCAAGCCGGTTTTTAACTAAAAATAGATCCATCAATTTTTTTACTTCCGCGGGCGGCCGTCCATAACGATCGCGCAAATCCGCGAGCGCAGCGTCAAACGACTTTCGATCCTTAATTGTATCTAATAGCCGGTACGCCTCGATTCTCATTTTAACATTAGGAACATACGAATCGGGAAGGAACGCGCGCACGCCCAGCTCAAGATCCGAACCGGACATTTCCTCATCGAGCGAATCTAACACTTGTTTTGAAAGCGGGATTCCGCGCCCGTCGTCGAGATTTGTTAATAAAGGATCCGCGGCGCCGTCTTCGCTGCCCATAACAGATACGCGCTCGCTCTCGAGAATTTCACTCTCGTCATTGGATAATACTTGAACGGCTGCACGCTCGACCGGCGCGGGTTTCGGAATTCCTAACTTTTCCGCAATTTGAACCTCGCGCGCGGCCTTCATTCGGCGCTCGCGGGTCATTCGATCGACAGTGGCTTTTAGTAGTTTACAATATAATTCATAACCCACCGCGGCGATGTGGCCGCTCTGCTGCGATCCTAACAAATTCCCGGCGCCGCGAATTTCTAAATCGCGCATGGCAATATCAAATCCGGCGCCTAATTGTTGCAACTCTTCGACGGCGCGAATCCGTGCGCGCGCGTCGGCGCCGATCGCACCGTGTTCCGGAACCAGTAAATAACAATAACCTTTTTGGCCGCCGCGGCCGACTCGGCCGCGCAATTGATGCAAATCGGCGAGACCAAACCACTCCGCGTGATCGATAAAAATCGTGTTCGCCTCAGGAATATCGAGGCCGCTTTCTACAATCGCCGTGGAAACTAATACATCAAAATCGCCTTTAACAAATGAAGTCATGGCCTCTTCGAGCGCGTCGTCGCCCATTTGGCCGTGCGCGGTGGAGTAGCGAGCCTCGGGCACCAGCTTCGCGAGATGCTTCGCGCGCATTTCTAATGATGCAATTCGATTATGTACAAAATACACCTGCCCGCCGCGGTTGAATTCAAACCGCAGCGCGTTTTGTAATAATTCATCTTCTTCACACGTATGAACGTGTGTTTCGACGGCCTCGCGGCCCGGCGGCGGCGTTGTTAATGATGAAATGTCGCGAAGGCCAACTAATGCTAGATGTAATGTTCGCGGGATTGGCGTCGCCGTCATCGAAAGCACGTCGACCGCCGCGCGCAATTGTTTGAGGCGTTCCTTCGCGCGAACGCCGAATCGCTGCTCTTCATCAATAATAACCAACCCGAGATCGCGGAAGCGGACGTCTTTTGATAGAATGCGGTGCGTTCCAATTAATATATCAAGTGTTCCCTCGGAGGCGCGCTTGAGAACGTTACGAATCTCCTTCGCGTTTCGAAATCTTGAAATCGTATCGACCGTCACCGGAAATTCGGAGAACCGCTCGCGAAAAGAACGTAAATGTTGTTCCGCAAGAACCGTCGTGGGTACTAAGACTGCAACTTGCCGCCCCGCGCGCACGAGTTTGAACGCGGCTCGCATTGCTAATTCTGTTTTTCCGTAGCCGACGTCGCCGCAAAGTAAACGATCCATTGGGCGCGCCGACTCGATATCGTGCTTCAGTTCAATTGTACATTTCACTTGATCTTCAGTATCTACAAATGGAAACGCGGCTTCAAAATCGCGCTGCAACTCATCGTCGGGCGCGCATGCAAAACCCGTCCGCATTTCCCGCATCGCCTGCGTTTCTAACAATTCCGCCGCGAGGTCGGCGACCGCTTTCTTAACTTGTGCTTTTCGTTTCGCAAATGAAATTCCGCCAATCTTATCAAGCGCCGGCGCCGCTCGCCCCGCTCCGATATATTTGCCGACGAGGTCGATGCGCGACGCGGGAACGTAAAGAATCGTCTCGTCCGCAAAATTAACAATAAGATGCTCTTCCTCGCCCGAATTTTTTTGTAAGCGTTCCGTTCCTTTAAACATTCCGACGCCGTGAATCGCATGTACAACATAATCGCCCGGCTTGAGTTCGGCCGCGTGCTCGATCGCGCGAGATTCTTGCGTTTTCTTCGCGCGCATCGGGCGCCGTACCGCAATGACGCCCGCGAGTTCGGAGTGCGTGATTATTGTTATTTTTAATTTTGGAAGTACAAACCCGCTTGATAATTCTCCGGCGATAATTTCAATCGGCAGAGCGGGGTCCACCGCCCGATCCTTAAGAATCTCGCGCAGCCGTTTCGCTTCCGCTTCATTATGACAAAAAACGAATACATCACATTGTTTCGCGGCCGCGGACAGCACGTCGTGCGACGGGCGCAGGCCCACTCCCATTTCGCGCACGCCGCGCGAACCTAAATCATAATCGCCGCCCGGGAGGATTCTTAATTCTAACTTTGAACGCCCGGCGGCTTCGCTTTGAAATAGTTGTAATGCATCTTTAAGAATATCGCTTTGTAACGTTAAGCCTGCGCCGCGCTCCTCGATTTTCGAAGGCTCCAAATAAACGACGCGCGCGTTTTTAGAAAAAAACGTGATGGGCGCCACGCCGCCAAGCACGTCGTCCTGAACGAGCGGAACTGTTAAAATATCTAATCGCTCGATCGACCGCTGCGAACCCGCGTCGAATCTGCGGATCGATTCTACCATTTCGTCGAATGTTTCAATTCGGATCGGCGCATCCGCGGCGCGCGGCCAGAAATCTAACAAATCGCCGCGCAGCGAAAGCTCACCCTGCTGTACCACAATCGGGACGCGCTCAAAATCATGATCAATCAACCTTTTAACAATTTCCTGGAGCCGCACGCGATCGCCGACGCGAATCGAAAGCACAGACTGCCGGATGCGCGATTCATCGGGGAGAAGCTCCAGCATTGCTAATAATGGAGCTACAATAATTTCATGAGCATTCGCGCGCGCCGCCGCCGCGGCGTCGAGCCGCAAACGCAACCGATCCGGCTGATGTCCGCGCGTCGGCAAGAATCGCGCGGGCGCGCCGAAATGTTGGAAATCGCCGGCGACGTGTTCCGCGAATTCGGGATCGGCGGCAATCACTAACGTTATTCCATCTGTTAATTGATGCTGCGCCGCGATGGTTAATGAAGCCGACGCGCCGATCACGCCGCCGATGACGGCCCGCTCACCCGGTTTTGGTAATATTTCTCGAAACTTAGAATCCGCCGCGAGTTCCGCGACGGCGCGCCGCATCGTCATTTTATTATATTTCTATTTTGCTATGTTACTATATTTCTTCAGGGGCGCCGTTTTGCTCTTCGAATGCTAATTCCATCATCGCCTCGCGCGCCGCGAGCCGTTCCGCTTCGCGTTTACTTTTTCCCCAGGCCGACGGAAAGAGGCGTCCATTCACGTCGGCGGCAATACAAAAACTTTTTCCGAATGTATGCATTCGCTCTTCGACAACTTTGTAATTTGGAACACAACTAAAACGCACTTGCGTTATATGTTGCAACGCAGCTTTTGTATTTAATATCGGTTCGGGGTCATCATCTTCTTTTAGTAATGATTGAACGACGCGCGCAGCGACGTCGACGCCTGCCTCGACGTAGATCGCGCCGACGAGCGCTTCGAGCGCGCCGCCAACGACGGAGTCGGGAACGCGTGCGCGCGACGCAGTTCCTTGCAGGCGCGTTTCGAGGAGCGGCTCGAGGCCGATCCGGCGCGCGACGCGAGCCAGATGCGCGCGCGAAACGACGAGCGCGCGCCTTTCTGTAAGATTGCCTTCATTAGCATCCGGGTGGCGTTCATACAGCCACGCCGCCGTTGCAAGTCCAATCACAGCATCGCCTAAAAATTCGAGCCGTTCGTTATCTGTACCATCGACGCCCCCGGCCGACGCATGCCGGAGCGCCCGCGCGAGCAGCGGTTCGTCGCGAAACGAATACCCAAGCGCGCGAAATACGGCGTTGATGCGATCGGATTCCGGCGAGTGCGTCACAGAAATGGAAGAGTAAAAACTATAATTCTGCCATTACAAGCATTCGATGGCTTCGTCTACCCTGCGACTCGACGGCGGCCGCCGCAGCGATCTCGAGCACGCCGCTCGAATCTTAAGATCCGGCGGGCTCGTCGCGTTTCCTACAGAAACGGTTTACGGACTCGGTGCGCGCGGCCTCGACCCCGCCGCGGTCGCGCGAATTTTTGAAGCAAAGGGGCGGCCTGGCGACAATCCTATCATTTTACATGTAACAGATTTCGACGCGGCGCGTCCTCTCTGGAATTGTAAAGACGGCGATTTTGATCAAATTCTCGATCGTTGCGAAAAATTAGCAACGCGGTTTTGGCCGGGGCCGCTCACGATTGTAAACTATAAATCCGAAGTCGTTCCAAATATTACAACTGGAAATTTGGATAAAGTTGGCGTCCGCGCGCCCGACCACCCCGTCGCGCGCGAATTGATACAACTCGTGGGCGAACCGCTTGCGGCGCCGAGCGCGAACGCGTCGGGGCGCGTCAGCGCGACGTCGGCGGAACATGTGTTACAAACGCTCGACGGCCGAATTGATGCGATTGTCGACGGCGGCGATTGCCGGCTCGGCATCGAATCGACGGTGGTTGATATAACAAAAGAAACGCCGGTATTGTTGCGTCCGGGCGCAGTTCCCGAGAACGAAATTCGCAACGTTTGCGGTTTGTTAACGATTCACACAAATACTCATGATTCGGAAACGCACGCCGCGTCGCCGGGATTACGATACAAACATTATTCGCCGCTGATCGGGAGCGTACGGCTTGGCGGCGAAACGATGATTCAACAATTCTGGAAAAGCCCCGCCGCGATTCTGCTGCGAAAAGTAACGTTTGAGAATTGTTGTAAAACGCTCGGTGCACGCCCGCGCGATTCCGTCACGGAGGTGCTTCCCGACGAAGCCGCAGCGTTTGCGCGATTGTTATATTCCGCGCTGTACCGAATGGAGAATGCGCGGCCAGAATTAGCAATAATCGAGGCGCCTCCAGATACTACAGATGGAGCGTGGCGCGCCGTCCGCGACCGGCTCGAACGAGCGGCGAATTAACAATTCAAGCACCGCGAATTTTTCCGCGGAGGGGGTCAGGCACCCCTATTTCTCTCCTATGAAGAAAATAGGGGTGCCTTCCATGAGAAGGCCATCTGTGTCAAGGCCACCTTGGTGAATCTTTAAATCTACAAAACCGATCCGCTCCGCCTCGCTTCCATCCGCACTCGGTTTGAGCTCGAATTGTAGTGAGCTCG
>JBJXHE010000066.1:0-19245 GCA_046160785.1 Planctomycetota bacterium | reverse complement strand
AAACTAATTTTCTGGGTCCAGCCCGTTTGAGTTCGCAGTTTTGTAACATCGCCGATGATCGTATTCGCTTCGCCGCGGCGGAGAAGTTCGGGATCGACCTCAACGTTAACGTTAACTTTCGAACGCGCTACAAAACCGTCGAGGGCGCTTCTCACGGTTCGTCCGGTGCCCGAGCAGATATTATAAATTTCGCCGAAACTACTTCTATTGGCGGGGCCTTTAGTAGCCATCGCGCGGTACGCGCGGACGACGTCGCGCACGTCGAGGAAGTCGCGGACGGAATTTAAGTTTCCGACCCGAATCTTAGCTTCGCGAATCCCGCGTTCGGCTTCCGCGATTTGTTTAGCAAACGACGGCAGCACAAAATCGGCGCGCTGGCCGGGGCCCGAATGGTTAAATGGCCGCGCGATGCTGACAATAAAATCGGGCGTGGAATAGTAAATTGCCAATTGTTCGGCGGTGCGTTTCGTGACGCCGTAAAAACTGTTCGGCGCGACCGGCGCCGTTTCAAGAATAGGAAAATCCGCCGGAGTATAAATCTGCGCGCTGGATACAAATACGAAATGGACTTTCTTTAGCGTTCGCGCGGCTTCGAGCAACTTTAGCGTTCCTCCGACGTTCGCTTCGAGCGCCGCCTCGCGGTTCTTCTCCGCTTCCGGAATAAATGTAACCGCGGCCAAATGATAGATCACATGGGGCGCGACTTGCGATACTACGGTTCTGACTTCGTCCGAATTGCAAATATCCATGGCGGCGACCGCGGATCCGGGAAACCGTTTTTGTAGTTCAACAATCGAGTCGCCTTGTGTTGTTAACGAAACCGCATCGCCCTCGGAAATGCAATGTTCGGCGAGGAACGGCCCGACGAATCCGGCGGCACCCGTGATCAAAACGCGCATGCAGTTATTTTATTTAGAATCAAGAATATATTATTAATACGTGGGCGGAGCGCCGAGGCGGGTGCGCTTCAGGTCGGCTTCGACCATCATTTTTATCAATTCCGTAAAACTAACTTTCGGCTCCCAGCCGAGTTTTTCTTTCGCTTTTGTAGCGTCTCCAATTAATAGATCCACTTCCGCCGGACGCAGGAATTTCGGATCGAGCACGACGTGTTTTCGCCAGTCGAGGCCCGCGTGCCCAAATGCAATTTCACACAATTCTTCGATGGAGTGGGTTTCGCCAGAAGATATAACATAATCGTCGGGCTCCGATTGTTGTAACATCAACCACATCGCCTCGACGTAATCGCCCGCGAATCCCCAGTCGCGTTTCGCGGTGAGATTGCCGAGCGCCAGTTGTGTAGCTTTACCATTCACAATCCGCGCGACGCCATCTGTTACTTTGCGTGTAACAAATTCGAGCCCGCGCCGCGGCGAATTGTGAACCCACGCGTCGCCGATTCCGGCGTGAAAGGTTCCCGATTCGGTTTCGAAATCGAAAAGCCATCCTTTATGTTCGGTTAATACAATTCGCAGAATCTGGCCGGGCGGCGTGGGTGTCGAAGGTTCCGAGAATACAATTCGGAATTCGTCGTGGCCTTGGGAATTAATATGTTTGAGGCGCGGCTTTTCGTCGATCGTCACCTGGCAAAGCCACCAAATTCCGGCAGCGAGCGTCGCGGCATCCATTGTAAACTCTTCGAATTTTGTACTTCCAGGGCCGCTGTCCGCGTCGCGGCATCCGCGCAGATACGCAAGCCGCGCGGCGGGTTCCGCATTTAGAATTCGCTTTGGAACGTGGCGGTGGTTTTTATGAGATATCAATTCGTGCGCGAGTTTTTGTGCAAAGTGCGGCGCGCCCGTGAGCGAAACGGCGCCGAGCGTATTCGTTACATCGCGGCGCTGGATCGTGCCCGTTGTTAATTTTGGCCAAATCTTTTCGACGAGGTCGAGAAGCGATGCGTGTTCCGACACAACGCGCAAATCTTTGCCATTTGTTATTTCGCCTTTTATTGTTAAAACGCCGAGCAGCCACGCCTCGTCTTCTGTAACAGGCACGAACGACGGCGACGGCGCAATTTTACATAACGCGAGCTTTTGGCCCGCGGCAAGTTCTCCAGACGGCATCGCGGCGGGCACGCCCGATTCGTCTTCGACAAAAGATAAATGTTCTTTCGTAACGCGAACGAACGCGCTCGGCGCCGTGATCTGAACTACAACTTTAGCATCGTTCGCGCCGGGTTCGCTCCACCGCGCGGACATTAACTTTACTTTTGTAAAATGATTGCGATCCCACACTTCAATTTCTTCGACGGGCTTGAATTGCGAACGTTTGCTATCCTTATGATTCTCGGGATGCGGCACGGCTTCTTCCATCGGTAATATATCAATCATCCCGTGCCGGCGGATGATCACGGGCGTGTCGCCCGTAACGCATTCATGATTAAATAAAATTCCCGAGCACGCGTACAAACCATAACTTTCGCGATAATTAACTGTAATCCAATGTCCGTAAACTTTAGCAACGCCGTACGGAGAACGCGGATAAAAAGATGTTAATTCATTTTGCGGAACCTGCTGAACCTTCCCGAACATTTCGCTCGACGAAGCTTGATAAAACCGAATATTACGATTCACCTGCCGTATCGCTTCGAGCATGCGCGTAACGCCTACGGCCGTAAACTCCGCGGTCAGCACGGGCTCGGTCCATGACGTCGGCACGAAGGACTGCGCGGCCAAATTGTATATTTCGTCGGGTTCCGATTCGGCAATGCAATGATACAGAGAAGTTGGATCTAACAAATCGCCGTGGATGAGTTCGATCTTGTCGCGCAAATGTTGTATTCGTTCAAACGGCACCGTGCTCGAACGGCGGATCATTCCGTATACTTTATATCCTTTCGAAAGGAGCAACTCGGCGAGATAGGAGCCGTCTTGGCCGGTGATCCCGGTGATCAGTGCGCGTTTCATATTTGTATTATGCTTTGATGGTTCCTGTGAGGAGCAGTATGACCAGCAGCGCCGCCAAACCCAAACGATACAATACAAACGGCGCGGCGCTGCGAGTCTTCAGATATTTTAACAAAAAATCGAGGCTAAGATAACCAACGATAGCCGCGGTCGCCGTCGCGACCGCGAGCGGCCCGATGCCGGGCCCCGAGAGCACGGCGCGTTCTTTCCAGAATTTATAAAGCCCGGCTCCGGTAATCGCGGGGATCGATAACAAAAACGAATATCGCGCCGCGGCTCCGCGCTCGATTCCTAAGAAAAACGCGCCCGTCATCGTCGTGCCCGATCGCGACGCGCCCGGCACGAGCGCGAACGTCTGTGCGATGCCCACGAATAACGCGTCGGCAATTGAAACGGATTCGAGCGGGCGCTTCGCGCGAAACGCGATGCGGTCGGCGATCGCTAATAAAATTGCAAAGATCACGAGCGACGCCGAAATCACCCAGAGCGAACGGAATTCGTTATCAATCCATTTTTCTAACAAAAGGCCGGTTACAACAATTGGAACGGAGCCGATCGCGATTCCAGCGAGTAATCGCAAACTATCTTTTCCGCCGGCGCCGCCGCGCGCTGCGTTCGCAAAAAGCCGCGCGAGATCGCGCGAAAAGTATATTAATATTGCAAAGACGGTTCCGAGCTGAATGACGGCCGACGCCGCGACGCCCGGGTCGGGCCAACCTAACAATTCCGGCACGATTCTTAAATGCGCCGTGCTCGAGATCGGCAGAAATTCTGTAATGCCCTGGATGGCGCCCAGCACCGCGGCCTGAATGTAATCAAACGACTCGCCGCCGCTCATCTATAAAACGCCATCAATTCAACGTTAATATTAACGTTAATGTTACAGCGCGTCTTCCGGCGAAACGTACGGAACGCCGAACGCCGCTGCCACCGCTTCGTATGTTACTTTTCCGCGAATGACATTCGCGGCCGTCTTCATCGCGCGATCACTAAGAATCGCCTTTTTGGCGCCATCGCGCGCGAGTTGTTTAACATAACGAATTGTAGCGTTCGTGAGGCCGTAGGTCGAAGTGCGCGCGACCGCGCCCGGCATGTTCGCGACGCCGTAATGTATAATTCCGTCGACGTCGTACACGGGCTCGGCGTGCGTCGTGGGTTTCGCCGTTTCGATGCAGCCGCCCTGGTCGATCGCAACGTCAACAATCACGGCGCCGCGTTTCATTAACTTTAAATCTTCGCGCGTGACGAGCCGCGGCGCGCGCGCGCCGGACACTAAGACTGCGCCGATCACTAAATCTGCCTGCGCGAGCTTTTCTTTTATCGTATACGGCGTCGAGTATAGTAATGATACATTTTTGGGAAGGAACTGCGCGAGCTCCCGCAGGCGGTCTAAACTAATATCTAACAAAAAGACGTTGGCACCCATGCCCGCCGCGATCAGCGCCGACTCCGTTCCGACGACTCCGCCGCCGAGAATTAATACAGTTGCGGGTTCGACGCCCGGAATCCCTCCTAACAATACGCCGCGGCCCCCCATCGGTTTTTCTAAGTATTTCGCGCCTTCCTGCACGGCCATGCGGCCCGCGACTTCCGACATCGGCGTGAGCAATGGTAATTTTCCGTCGATCTCGAGCGTTTCGTACGCGAGGCATGTCGATCCGCTCGCCACCATCGCATCTAACAATTCGCGCGACGCCGCGAAGTGAAAATAAGTAAAAACGGTCTGCCCGTTGCGGCAAAGCTTATATTCGGGCGCAAGCGGTTCTTTAACTTTTACAATTAAATCGCTTTTCTTCCACACTTCCTCCGCCGTCGCGACGATCGTGGCTCCGGCTTTTGTATATTCACTATCTTCAATTCCGCTTCCGATCCCCGCGCCTTTTTCTATCAATACTTGGTGTCCAACCTGCGTTAATTCGAGTACGCCGGCCGGCACAAGTGCAATTCGGTTTTCGTGGGTCTTTATCTCTTTTGGGGTGCCAACAATCATTGCGATTCAGGTGTGGGTTCGGTTTTGGGTTGTGTTTGTGGTCTGGTTTTTTTCGAGGGCGAAGAGTGTAGCGGCAAAAATCGGATTGCGCAGGTGCGGTCCGCGCGCCATCTTCTTCGCCGCTTTGCTTTGAAGAAAGCAGCGGGCGTTTAGCTCAGTTGGCTAGAGCACCAGCTCGACAAGCTGGGAGTCGTAGGTTCAAGTCCTACAACGCCCACCATACTTATCGCGAAAGTTATGAAGAGTGTTAGAGATCGGTTTACCGGAGAACGCTAAATTTAAAGATAGCCCAGAGCGCGGAGAAGCCATCTTTCCAAGTTATCTTTTTCCCTTCGTTATAATCGCGGCCCGAATAGGAAATCGGAACTTCATACACGCGGCAATGAAGCTTCGCAACTTTAGCTGTTAACTCGGGCTCGATCGCGAATCGTTTACTTTCGATTTGTATCTTTTGCGCGATCTCCTTTCGAAATATTTTGTAACAAGTCTCCATATCTGTACAGTTGAGATTTGTAAATACATTCGAAAGGAATGTTAAGAATCGATTTGCTAAATAATGCCGGAAGAGGTGGACGCGCGCATACTCTCCGACGAGAAACCGCGAACCGAAAACAACGTCGGCCTTTCCCTCAATAATCGGGCGCAGAAGTTTTACATATTCCGCGGGGTCATACTCCAAATCCGCGTCTTGAATAATCCATACATCTCCGGTCGCGTGCTTCCACGCGGTCTGGATTGCGCCTCCCTTTCCTTGATTCTGCTCATGCAAAATAACTCGAAGTTCGGGATAAATTTTTTGTAGTTCCGCGAGGCGTTCGCGCGTGCCGTCTTTTGAACAATCGTCGACAGCTACAATTTCCTTTTCGAACGGCGTCGCACGGATCCGGCGCAGGATTTCATCAATCGTATTCCGTTCGTTATAGATGGGAACCAGTACGGAGATCTTCAAAGGCGTCGGCTTTGGGATGAGTTGCTTAGGGGGGCGTAGCCGTTTTGCAGAATACGCGAGGCGCGGCGCTCATTCAAATATCCTTTTCAACTTCATAAATTCTTCGAGCGTCTTCTGAAGAATTTGATACGTCTCGCGTGGTTCGACGCACCAGAACGGGTTTTTGAATAATTTTACAATTTCGGCATCGGCGCGTTTTCGGTTTTGTTGTATCGTACGGCGCTTTGCTAATATTCGAGGAAGCATTTCGCCGAGGTCCGCCATCGCTACAAAATCCGCGACGGCGTTTTTTGGAATTGATACTTTGCGGTCGAGGCGGCGCTGCGCGCGCACGAACACTTCGCGCATTCCGCCCGTCGCACGCGAGCGCGTCTTTTCGATGCGGAACGCGTTCACGTCGATGCCGCCGACGTCGAGCCCGCGGCGCGCTGCTAACAATAACGCGGACGCGAGAATCGGGGCGGCGTTCTGCTCGCCGTAATTTTTGATAATGGTTAAAAGCGGATTCCGCACCTGTAACAATCGAATCTGCTCCTGCGGAAAGGTCTTCGACGTCGCCGAATGATGATGATAACAAACGGACGCGGGAATAAATAATATCTTATAACCTAAAATCCAGAGGCGCCAGCCGAGGTCGGCGTCTTCATAATACGCAAAGTAATCCTCATCAAATCCGCCCGACTTATCAAATACGTCCGACGACACCGCCATCGCGCCGCCGCACGCAAACAGCGTTTCCGATTCCTTTTGAAACGCGCGATCTGTTGCTAATAATCCGTGGCCGGCTTGAAAACCGATTCCGTGAAACGTCATCCCGCCGCCGGCGTAATCGATCGTGCGGCCGTCCCACGAGAGAATTTTTGCGGCCGTGCAGTCGGCGCGCTTTTCAATAATCGGGCGCACGAGTTCGCTAAGAAACGTCTTCTCAACGCGCATATCATTATTGAGGAATACTACAATATCAGAATTGCGCCCGAGCCGCGCGCCGAGATTGCACGCCGCGGAAAAGCCAAGATTCTCGCCGTTTTCAAGCACTTCGACGTTTCGGTGCGCGGAGCGCAGATAAGCTACAGATCCGTCGACCGAACCATTATCCACAATAATAATTCTAATTTTATCTTTTGGATAATCGAGATCGGCAAGCGAACGCAGGCACGCGTCTAAATGTTGCTTTCCGTTAAAATTCGGAAGAACGATGCTAACTGTAGAATCGAAAGACATATCTATTCGGGAATCGGACGCTCGCGGCGCACCACCACTCTGCGAACGCGCAAGAAGACTTCCCGCCCGTCCGGAAGGTCATTAAAGAGTTTGATTTCGTTGCGGCCGCTGCGCAGGCGAATCCGGCCCGTCCATTCGTGAACGGTGTCGCGCGAATCCATCGAAACCGCGATCGGCAAACTTCCTACAATTTCGCCGTTGACTTCCACCGTGCCAGCGACGGGCGTGTCGCGCTCGGGGCCGAGTACTAACGTTTCGATTCTTAAGAATGCTTCGCCGGCGAAATGATTTTTTAAACGATATGAAACCCACGCGCGGCCCGACGGGCGCAGCAGCGCGATGCCGTCGCCCTGCGATTCTACATTTCCCGACGATTGTACAAATCCGGTTCCGCGGAATTCCGCAACGGTGTCTTGAATAGTAGCTTTGCGCTTTGCTACTAATCCGCGGTAGCGAAATTCGAGTTCGCCGGCGTCTTCGCGCGCCGTCTTTCGTTCAATAAAATCCTGCCGCAGCGATTCTAATTTTCCGGGATCGGAAACGAGTTGTAACAAAATCGACGCAAGATCATTAGCATCGCCTGGCCGGAACGCGAGGCCGTCGCGCGAACTTCGAATCGACTCGGCCATTCCGCCGAGATTGGATACAATCGTCGGCGTGCCGGTCAGGTGCGCTTCGCGTATGGTTAACGGCGCGTTTTCGTACCACGTCGAAGGCACAATAAGAGCGTCGATTTGTGCAAAGACTTCCGCGATCTTCGAATGATCAAACGGGCCTTTGAATTCAACATTTCGAACCGCCCCGTTTTCGCCGGCGAGTTGTAGTAATTTTTTATGATATTCATCATTCTGCGGTTCGAACCGGCCGAATATCAATAAAACGGCGCGCGGATCGTTGAGCCGGCGCATTCCCTCGATCGCGATTTCGACGCCCTTGTACGGAACGAGCGATCCTACAAATCCGAAACGCAGCCGTCCGAGCGGATCCTTTACTTTCGGCGCCGCGTAGATGCCATCCGCCTTCATGCCGTTCTCGCTGTATACAAATCGCGCGGGGTCGAGCTCGGGCACTTCTTTTAACAATAAATTTCGCAGGAACCGGCTTGGTGAAATTAACAAATCCGCCGAGGCATACGAATCAACAATGGTTCGGTCGCGCCGGTAAATGGCAACAATATCGCGCTTGCGGCGGGTGAGGTCTCTGCCCTCGCGAAGGCGTGATTCGTAGCGTTTTACAAATTTATCAATAACGGGAGCAAACCATTTCGTCGCGCGCGACGCCCACGGAATGGTATTGAGGTGCCGCTCCTTCAAACATAATAAACATCCGAGCCCCTGCCGTCCGGTGCATAACGTTCCGCCCGGACGCTGCAATTGAACGCGCGGACAAATCATCCAATAATCATGCAATGTTGCAATCGTGGCCGTGCCGCGCTCGCGCGCGATCGGAATGAGGCGCGCCGAAAGATGTATCAAATGCTGGAAATGCACAATATCGGGATTGAACCGGTCGAGCACTTCGCGAAACTTAGCTTCAATTGCGGGGTGAGCGTAGCTTTCGCCCGCATGTTGAAATTCGAGCTGGTGGCCGACTCGAAACATCGACATTCCGTCTTGTTCATGTTCCGAAAGCTCAAATTCCGCGAGCGCCGGGGAAATCGAACGATAAAAAACGCCGACGGCGTGCCCGCGCGCAACAACCTCGCGCGCTAAATGATATGTGTAAACTTCAGTTCCCGCGAACGACTCGGGCGGGAAACCGTGTACTACATATAAAATTCGTAAACGTTCACGGTCGAGCATCGCAGGTTTTGTAGCACGCGCCTGCGAGCGGCCTCCCGCCCAAAGCCCGATCGTCTGCGCCAATCTTAATTTTGGCGCGCGCAGCCGTTCCATCCATTTTACTTTTCGCGGAATGTGCGCGTGTTTTAGATATTTATGATCTTTCCACGCGAGGCTGAGGCCGAGCCGGATCGCATCGGGAAAACTATGGATACAAATACGGCCGAGATGTTCAGCATTAAACTCGCCGTCAACCTCCGCGCGTTCATAGCTAACGGAAGGCGGGTCGTCGTGGCCGTGAAAAACGCGCGAGGCCGGACAATAGATAATTTTATAACCAGCCTCGATCGCGCCGCGCGCAAATAATACATCTTCTCCGAAGCCTGTCCGCGGAAACGGAAACCGTTCCCAAACGCTGCGCCGGATCGCCGACGAAACATTATTAAAATCGAAAAGTAGTCTTCTTCCCGTCGCGTCGAGCGCCTTCGGATTGCCCGGCGTGAGATCGCCATTTTTACAATATTGGACGCGCCGCTGCGCCGAGCCGCTGGGATCGCGCGAGAGCGAGCATGAAATGAGCGGCGAAGTTCCCGGATGCGCGAGGTTGCGGCTGTACGCGCCCGCGACTCGTTCATCTGTAAATTCATCTAATAATGCGCCGAGCCAGTTCGCGTCGGCCGGAATCGCGTCTTGTGTTAAATATACAATAATTTCGCCGTCGGTCAGCGACGCCGCGAGGTTGCGCGTGTCACCGTGATTGAATTCATCTTTTGTTATATGCCGCAGCCGTACCGGAAACGACCCTGCCAATTCGCGAGTGCCGTCGGTGCTTTCTGTATCAATAACAATAATGTCATACGGAATAGATACATCCTGCGAAAGCGCCGCGCGCAGCAGACGGCCGATGGTCGGGGCGCCGTTGTGCGTCGGGATACAAATGGATGCTTTGCTGGGGTACTTCAAAGCGGGCGGTGTGCAGTTGCTGAACGGGGGTACTGACGGGTTTATCGATTATGACCCATGCGAGGCGTATTGGGCGATCGGGCGCGGCGCTTCATCGGCAACATCTATTCAGCGCCAGCACTTCCGAAACTTGAGTGGGTGCGTACTTCAAATCATGGGTCGGCCTGCGGGTGCGCTCGCCGGTTCGTTATAAAACGACGCCCACGTCTTCTCGCAGACGACCCACGTGGCGACGGCCCAGATCATCCCCGCAATGATATCAACTCCGTAATGGTAGCGAAGGTAAACAGTAGAGATGGGGAGCAGAATCGCGACCGGAAGAAAAAATATATAAAATGATTTGCGATCATAACGATAGGCGCACGCCGTCACGAGCCACGTGACGTCGCAGTGTCCCGACGGAAAAACGTCGAAGCGCCGCTCTTCGGCGGCGAGCACGGCCGCGCGCAACGCATCGGTGACAAATATTCCGTGCAGCTCGAAGGGATATCGATATAAATGATACGGAGAGCGCCCGGGAATCAGAAAATAGCCAAAGTAAGATATCAAAAACCCCGCAGCCACCACGAACGCTGTGTGTTCGATCGCGCGAATTTTCTTAAGTATCAATAAACGCGCAACGAGTACAAAACTAAGAAAATAAAATGATGAATATACAATTTGAAGAAGTTCCGTGAGCCAGGGGAAATGTTCAGATTCTCCCGTCCAGCGCGTGGGGTCGCCGCCGAAGACGAGCTGGTCGGCGTACAGAAGCCACGACTCGCGCGGATCGGGCGAAATGTCGGGCACGACGCGGCCCACCATATCAAAGGTGATCGGAATGAATATACACAATAAACCCGCGCGAAGGATAAGCCCGCCCTTGTAACTGAGCCGGTTTGTTATCAAAGGCAAAAGCAAAAAAACCGCCGCGGCAACGCCAAAGAAAACCACCGGAAGCCACGGATTTAATATCTCGGAAATGTTCGCGATGCACAGAATAAATATTAACGAATACCAGCCGATACAAATAAAATCGAGCGGCGAACGGACAAGCCGCTCGGGTAACTTAAGATTCTCAACCATCGCGTAGATTCGAAAGTAATCCGCCAGTATTCCGCGTTTTAAGATCGCTTTCGTTTTTCGACGGAGCCCGGATCGTATGTAAAGATTTTTTCTTTACCTTCGTCGAGAGACTTCAAATGCACGGGACGCTTCCAGAGCCGGCCCAGCATCGTTAGCGTTTCCTGCGCGTGATCGAATTGTAAATCCGCGCCTTCGTGAGCGTGCGCTAAGAATAATTCACCACGATTCTTATAATTCGCGTCTTCGACACAAATAACGGGAGCACCGCCGTTTGTTATTCTTCGCAGCAGCGCCTCTTTAACGAGCCGCGGATTGCGGTCGGCGATCTCCATTCTGCCGGTCCGCGCATTTCGTTTATATACAAAATACTTGTGTTCGCGCGCGAACTCATCCGTGAAGAACTCTTCAATAAAAGTTACATCATTAAATATCTTTCGAACTTCAAAGATCTTTTTGTTGCCAAGCATCGCGCCGGTGTCCCACTTGCGCCGCTTCTCGGCGTCGTCGCAATGTTCATATTCCGACCCAAACGCGCCGCGATTCCAGCGCGCTTCGATGTCGCGCCACAATTCAACTCCAAGTTTATAAGGATTCACCTGTCCGGGCGCCGCGCCGACCGTGCCAGAATGATGATCGGCGAAATCAATAATATCAGAATCGCGCAGAACGTGCCGCGTCATGATTCGCGAATGCCAGAACGTCGCCCAGCCTTCGTTCATAATTTTAGTCATCGCCTGCGGAACATAATAAATCGCTTCCTCGCGGACCATTTCTAACAAATCGCGCTCCCACCGTTCAAGCGGCGCGCGCGCAATGAGAAATGCTAACACATCTCGCTGCGGGCTCGGCGGATCGCGGCGCGCCTGCGCGGCTTCTTTTTGTAATCTTACTTTTTCCTTGTCCATCGCCGCCTTTGGATTTAAGTAGCGATCCATGTAGCCGTGTCCTGCGGACGTTTGTATACGGCCTGCGCCGGGCGGCTCCGGCCTCTCTTTTGTATCATTAAGAAACTCGCGCCCGCGCTGCGACGCGTTCGACTTGGGCGAATAGGGCGAGTACGGATCAATTAAATTATCAATTGAAAGCGCCATGTCTAAGAATTCTTCAACGGCTACAATTCCGTGGTCGTCCATCGCGCGGCGCACGCGCGTTCCGTGGTTCGCCATCGTGTCGACCATGCGCCGGTCGGTCGGCCCAAACCACATATTATTCTTAAAGAAATCGACGTGGCCAAATACGTGCGCCATCACCATCTTTTGATCCACGGCTCCGTTTGAACGCATCAAATACGCGTACGACGGATCATTATTAATTACCATTTCATAAATTTTCGCGAGACCATAACGATACTCCTTCGAAAGGCGGTCGTAATCCATTCCAAACCGCCACGACGGATAACGAACGGGGAATCCGCCGAACGACGCGACTTCATTAATTTCGCGGTCTTCTAATATTTCAAATATCGTATCAAAAAAATCGAGGCCGTAGCTGCGCGCGATTTTTTCAATCTCGCGGCGCGCGGTCTCGAGTTCGGGCGGGAGGTCTCGGTTGCTCATCGCGGCGTTTTATTAGCAATCCTATTGTTAACGTCCGCGCCCGAGAAATTCGCGGATGGAATCTACAATTCCGTCGCGATCGTTAATTTCAGACGTCACGAGCCAGTCGGGCGATTGGAGCGCCGCGTCGAGGTCTTTCTTAAATTGTCCCGAGCCGTACGCGCTCTTCACTTGTCCGTATCCAAATAAATTCACGCGCGGCGAATATTCATCTTTTAATAGTGAAATGCAACGTTCCGTGTCGCGCGCGCTCCAGTTGTCGCCGTCGCTGAAATGGAAAACATATATATTCCATTCCTCTGGCTGAAATTCCTGCGTGATCATATTTAATCCGAGCTCGTACGCGGAGCTAATCTTCGTGCCGCCCGATTCGCGCAAATGATAGAACGTGTCGCGGTCGACGGCGTGCGCGACGGCGTCATGAACCACATAACGAACTTCAAGACTCCGGTACTGCGACCGCAGCCACGCGTCCATCCAAAACGCCTGATTTCTAACAATTTCTTTTTGTTCCTTTCCCATTGATCCCGAGACGTCCATCATATAGATAACAACCGCAGACGTGACCGACATATCTTTAACTTTCCACGATCTGTAGCGCCGGTCCTCGCGCGACGGAATGATGCGCGGTGTCGCAGGATCATATTTACCTGTTAAGATTGCGCGCTTCAGAGCTTCTTTAAATGTGCGCCGCGTGTGGCGAAGCGATTCGGGACCAAGTTTACTAATACCCGTATACGATCCGCCGACGGTTTTGACTTCGCGGCGTCCGCGCGGCTTGATCCGCGGCAAACCTAATTCTTCGCCGAGAATTTTTGCTAATTCTTCAATGGATACTTCAACTTCTAATATATGTTTTCCTTCTTCCTCCCCCGCCTTGCCTTCGCCGACTTCTTCGCCGTCGCCGCCTTCGCCCTGGCCGACGCCTTCCTTAGGATTCTCTCCGTAATGAAAGCGCGGCAGATCTAATTGTGGTAACGGAATGGATACCGAATGCCGGCCGACGCGGCCTAACAATTCCCCGTTTGAAATATATTTAGATAAATCCTTGCGCAGCCGCCCGCGAACGATGTCGCGAAATCGTGCGTGATCGTGCTCGATTCGTTGCATTTCGAGAGTACCGCCGCGAGTTTACTATTCTTCTTTCGCGTCACCGCGCGCAAAAATCGAGGCGACGTATTGTAAAACATCGGTCGAGCACATTTCACAATAACCGTACGTTTTAATAAGACGGCTCTTAACAACTTCGATCTTTTCCTGCTGGTCGCGATCGATCACCGACGAAACCAAACTTGTTAACTTAATCGAATCCTTTTGATCTTCGAATAACTTCAATTCGAGAGCGCGATGCAGCCGTTCGTTAATTCGATAATCGAACGTGCGGCCTTCGATCGCAAGCGCGCCAATATAATTCATAATTTCGCGGCGGAAGTCGTCCTTGCGCGTTTCAGGTATATTAATTTTCTCTTCGATCGACCGCATCAAGCGTTCGTCGGGCTCCTCGTCGCGCATCGTGATCCGATTCTTAACTTTCTCGCGCTGCGTGTACGCCTTAACGTTATCAATATAATTGCCGCACAATCTTGATATCGCTTCTTCGTCGGCAGCGATCGCGCGCTGCACTTCATTCTTAATCATGTCCTCGTATTCCTGGCGGACCACAGATAACAAATCGCGGTAGCGCTTTCGGACGTCCTCCGACGAAATGAGCGAATGGCTCGTGAGCCCGGTCTCGAGCTCATTCATAACCATAAACGGATTCACGCACGGCGTGTCGCTGTCGGCGACCAGCGCATTCGAAATCTTATCTTGAATATAACGAGGCGAGATTCCTTCCATTCCTTCGCGCGGCGCCTCGTCGCGCAGTTCGCGAATATTATCTTTCGTGAAACCCGCTAGATTCTTGCCATTATACAATTTCATTTTTTGTATTAATGTAAGATTCGCTTTCTTGGGCTCCTCGAGACGCGTGAGAATTGCCCACATCGACGCAACTTCAATCGTGTGCGGCGCGAGGTGCCGGCCCGCGAGGCGCCGTGAGTTAAATTCTTTTTCGTATATTTTAACTTCGGCCGTGAGCGCGGTGTTGTACGGAATATCTATTTTTACAGTTCGGTCGCGGAACGCTTCCATCAATTCGTTGTTCAGAAGTTTCTTATATTCCGGCTCGTTCGTGTGTCCGATGATCACTTCGTCGATATCGGTCTGCGCGAATTTCTTCGGTTTGACGACGTGCTCCTGCGACGCGCCGAGCAGTTCATACAAAAACGCGACATCGAGCTTCAATACTTCAATAAATTCAACAATTCCGCGGTTTGCAACGTTAAACTCGCCGTCGAAATTAAACGCACGCGGGTCGGAGTCGCTGCCGTATTCGGCGATCTTGCGATAATTAATATCGCCGGTCAGTTCCGTGGAGTCCTGGTTTTTTTCGTCCTTCGGTTGAAAAGTTCCAATTCCGATGCGGTCTTTTTCTGATAATAACAATCGGCGCACGACGATTCGGTCGAGCACTTTCTCCACGTCGCCGCCCGCCGCATCGAGCAATTGATTAAAACGATAACGGCAGGCGGGATCGAGTTCGCCCGCAACTTCTAAACGATAACCCGCCTTTATTTTTTTATTTAAATCTCGCAATAATTTTTCGCGCGAGTCGGCAGGCAGCAATCGCAGAGGATCTTCGTGCATCGGACACGGAATCAAATCCTTACTTTCGTTTTCGATCTTCCACGAAAATGTATAAATCGCGCCGTCGGGCCGCCGCGAATAGTCTTCGAGCCCTTTCTTTAATAATCGCGCAATGGTGCTTTTGGCGGAACCGACCGGACCATGTAACAATAAAATGCGGCGCTCTGTGCCGTAGCCGTACGCGCCGCTTTTAAAGATACTCACCAGTGCGTTGAGCTGGCGTTCGAGTCCGTAGAGCGCGTCTTCGCCGTGGCCGATCGGATCGTCGAAGAATCTGTAGTGTACAATTTTATCGGAGCCTTCCATCCTCTCGTCGACTCCATAACTTAAAATCATATCATAAACGCGCTGAAACGCGTTTCGCACGACGAGCGGAGTCTCCTCGACAATTTTAATATAATCCCAAAACGTGCCTTCCCAATGAAGCTCACGATAACGATTGCGATCGACCGTCGAACGAACCCATTCTCGTACATCGCGTGTGTTCGCCGTGGCGTCCATAATTATACTCCAGTTGTTATATGTCCGTGCGGGGAAGTGTCGGTCATTATTGTATAGTTATTAATTTACTATAGTTGCCTGCGGCGATTTGTAACCATCACGAACGGAAGGAGATCCGTTCGCGATGTGTTAAAAACATACGCGGTGCAAATCGAATAACGAAGAGCGCCCTTGTGAATCGGCGAAACGACCCGCGCGGCGCAACATGCTAAATCTAACTCGACGCAACCCGTTGCGAGCGCGGATTATGCGTGCAGCAGCATTGTCATGAGCGCGCAGCCAATGCCGCCCAGAAAAAACAATATCGAAAGGCCCCTGCCCCCTTGGCCCGCGTGGACGCGCGGCAGAAGCTCCGACGTCGATATAAACAAAAACATTCCGGCGGCAAAGCCAAGCCCGTGCGGGACGGCGTTCGCCGGCAGCGACTCCGTCAAGAAGCGAACGAGATAGGCGGCGAGAATCATGAGTGTTGCGAGCGAAATAACGCCCGCCGCGACCGCTTTTGGAGGCGCGCCTGATGCTACTAATAACCGCGCAAAAATGTACTGCGCCGGAACTTCATGAAAGAGGACGCCCGCGACCATAGACAGGCCGATCTCCGGCGCACCTCCCGCCACGCCAAGCGCGGCACCGTCGAAAAGTGTATGAACACTAAAACTCGCAATTGCTAATATTCCCAAGTGATGCGAATGCCCGGCCTGCGTGTGCGAATGTCCGTGTTGCTCTTCTTTGCCAAGAAGAATTCGATCTATCAAATAAAGAACTACAAATCCGAGAAGCGTCGGAAGGCCGACCGCGGAATGTAAAGATTCGGCTGCCTCAGGAATGAGTACAATCAACGCCGTTCCGAGTAATGTTCCGGCGGCGAACGCATGCATTGCCGCGGGCGGCTCACCCTTTTGAGCGCGCATCACGGGCAGGAGGCCGCCCGCGGCGCAGGCGAGGCCGTTTAAAATTACTATCCAATCGAAGCGGTCCACGGTCAGTTCTAATATGCATGGCCGCGACTCGCGCTTCGAGCATTGTTTGCGTAATCACTACTGCGAATCCAACATCCCGCCATGCGAATCATCCATTCACCAGTCTGGTCCGCGCTTTTCTTAATAATTGTCGGCGCGGCGTGCAGTGCTTCAGCGGCGTGTTCAAACGCGGGCGCGTCGCACACGATTTCTACAGTTCCGCCGATTCTCGATGGGAAACGCTGCTTCGAGCACGTCAAGAAAGTTGTAGAGATCGGACCGCGGCCGTCGGGCTCTTCGGGAATTGAGAAAACGCGAAACTACATTTCCGATCAGTTAAAAGAATACGGCCACAAACCCGTGTTCGATCGTTTCAGCGCGAATACCGCTCGCGGCCCGATCGAGATGTTTAACGTTCGCTGCGAAATCGAAGGCGACTCAAAGTTTATATGTGCGCTTGTTACACATTATGATACAAAAAGAATCTTTAACGGACACTTCGTCGGCGCGAACGACGGAGGCTCGGGCGTCGGAGTATTGTTAGAAATCGCTCGCTACTATTCGACGGCCGCGGAACCCAAACGAAAACCGCCGATCTCGCTGCGCATTTTATTTGTAGACGGAGAGGAAACGCAGAAGAGCTCCGAATTTCACAAAGCGACGACAGACTGGGACACCGCGGATTCGCTTTGGGGCAGCCGGCACGAGGCGAATCGATTGTTAACAACCGGCGGAATCGCGAATACTAAAGTTGTTATTGTTCTGGATCTCGTCGGAGACAAGAATCTTAATATTCTCGAAGAATCGCAGTCGAGCCGCGATCTCGTCGCGTGGTTCCGCGAGGCGGCGAAGGAAGGCGGCGTCGAAGACAAATTCTTTAAGACTTCGCAACCGATCACCGACGACCATTTGCCGTTTATACAAATCGGCGTCGCGGACGTTATTGATATTATTGATTTTGACTACGGAAAAAATAACTCGTACTGGCACACCAAAGAAGACACGCTCGACAAGCTCGCGCCCGAGAGTTTACAAATCGTTGGCGACGCCGTGCTGCGCGTGCTGCCGAAAGCCGCGAAGAAGAATCCGTAGATCGTTAGTCTACAATTTCGCCGCGCGCTAAAATCTTAATTCGGCCCAGCTACAATTCGACACTGATCGCCGGAGGCCGGCCGGCGTCGAGGCGTGCGCCGCTTGTAACAGATCCAACCGCGCCCGGAACGATTCGGTCAACGTCTTCAAGACGGACGGCAACTTTCTGGCTCACGCCGTGCTCGGGCATTGTGACGCCGAGCAGAGCCGAACAAACGCTCATCGTGCGGCGATGGTGGGTTACTACAATAAATTGCGTGCTGGACTTAAATTCGTCGAGCATTCCGAGAAACCGTTCAACGTTAGCATCGTCGAGCGCGGCGTCGACTTCGTCGAGTACACAAAACGGCGACGGTTTCGTTTTGAATGCTGCAAATAACAACGCAAGCGCCGTGAGCGATCGCTCGCCACCGGATAGTAATGATATTGTTTGCAACTTTTTCCCGGGCGGCTGCGCAAGAATTTCAACTCCGGACTCGAGCGGATCGACTCCTTCCTGAAGTAATATATCCGCTTTTCCACCGCGGAAGAGCCGCCGGAAGAGTTCGCCGAAATGTTTACGAATGGAATCAAACGATTCGCGAAAACGAATTCCACACTGAGTATCCAATTCACGAATCGTTTCCTGTAGCGTTCTCTTCGCCACTTCGAGATCCGAACGCTGGCGGTCCAAATCCGCAAATCGCGTTTCTATGCTATCAAGTTCAACTGTAGCATCGCTGCTCACGGAGCCGAGCCGCTCTAGTTTTATCTTTAATTCTTGTATTTTCTGATCTGCGTATTCGACCTGGAAGTGTTCCGTTAATGTTAATGTATCCGCCAAATCGGGAATAGATATATGCGCTTCCTCGCGCGCGCGATCGATGATTTCTTCGCATTGCATCGACGCTCTTTGTTCATGAAGCCGCGCGGAACCAAGCTGCGCCTGCACTTCCTCCAGTATTGCCGTTCGCTCACGTTCGCGGCGCATCGCCTCTTCCGAAGCCTCCGCCTGTGCGGCGCCAAGGCGTTTGATCTCTACCAATCGATCCGCCAAAACGATTCGCCGTTCCGACAATTCAACAATCGATGTATCTAATGCGGAGGCATCGGCGGCTAATTGTTGTGATCGCGAGGCATCGGCTTGCGACTCGTTTTGTAGTCGAGTGGCTTCGTCTCGCGTGCGCTCCGACGCATCGCGACGGCGTGCGAACTCCGACCGCAGTCGCTCATTCTCTCCGCGCAAACGCGCCACTTCGACGCGCGCAGCGGACTCGAGTGCCATCGCTTCGTCGCGCGCTTTCTCTTCCTCGTGTCGTTTTACCTGTACTGAATGCACAGCCGCACTCGCAGTCTGTACTGCTTCAACGGTAGTGCGAACGTCTTGTTCAACGGTTTCGCGCCGCAGCATCACTGCGTTTCGTCGAGTGGATATATCAACAGATTCGGCGTCGAGAATACTTCTTTCAGAATCAAGGCGCTCAAAACGATGTGACAACTCCGAGAATGCAACTTTAGCATCGCCAGCTTCACGATTGGCCGCTTCGAGCATAGCACTCCACTCTTTCTGCCGCGTCCGCGCCGACTGTACA
>JBJXHE010000065.1:0-34009 GCA_046160785.1 Planctomycetota bacterium | reverse complement strand
AATAAATAATAATTTAATATAATAATCTTCTTCTCCCTCCACCTCGATCCCTCTTCGTATCTTTTAAAACAGCAATGTCGACCCCCGACACAACCTCGAACCACATTGGAAAGGTTCCGCCCAATCGATGGAACGGCATCACACGCCCATATACTAACGATGATGTGAGGCGTCTCGCGGGAACCGTACAAATAGAATATACCATTGCCCAGCTCGGCGCCGCGCGACTCTGGCATTTGTTACATTCGGAGGATTATATCAATGCCCTCGGCGCACTGACCGGCAACCAAGCCGTTGAAATGGTGCGGGCCGGTCTCAAGGCAATTTATCTTAGCGGCTGGCAAGTAGCCGCAGATGCTAATTTAGCGGGAAATACTTATCCGGATCAAAGTTTATATCCGGCGAACAGCGTTCCAGCGGTCGTCCGCAGAATTAATCAAGCATTATTACGATCCGATCAGATTGAACACGCGGAAGGTAATAATAATATTCACTGGCTCGCGCCTATTATAGCAGATGCGGAAGCCGGCTTCGGCGGCCCGCTCAATGCTTATGAACTCATGAAAGGAATGATTGAATCGGGCGCCGCGGGCGTTCACTTCGAGGATCAACTTGCTTCTGAAAAGAAGTGCGGCCACCTCGGAGGAAAAGTATTAGTACCAACCGCGCATTTTGTAAGAACGCTGATCGCAGCGCGACTCGCCGCCGACGTCATGGGCGTACCGACAGTATTAGTAGCACGCACCGACGCGGACAGCGCGCGATTAATAACATCGGATATTGATGTTCGCGACCACGCATTTTTAACAGGCGAACGAACCGCGGAAGGTTTTTATAGAATTACCGGCGGCATCGAAATGGCGATCGCGCGCGCGAAAGCGTACGCGCCGTATTCGGATATGATATGGTGCGAAACGTCGACGCCATGTCTAAAAGAAGCAAAACAATTTGCCGACGGCGTTCATAAAGATTTCCCTGGAAAAATGTTAGCCTACAATTGTTCGCCTTCGTTTAATTGGAAGAAAAACCTCGACGAAGCTACAATTGCAAAATTCCAGCGCGAGCTCGGAGCGCTGGGTTATAAATTCCAATTTGTAACATTGGCCGGCTTCCACGCTCTTAACTATTCGATGTTTGAACTCGCGCAGGGATACAAAGCCCGTGGAATGGCGGCGTATTCACAATTACAACAGGCCGAATTCGCCGCCGAGAAAAACGGATACACCGCGGTCAAACACCAGCGCGAAGTTGGAACCGGATACTTCGACGAAGTCGCAAAGGTAATATCCGGCGGATCGGCTTCAACGTTAGCATTAAACGAATCGACGGAAGCTAAACAGTTTCATTAGCAGTGCGCCGCATGCGATAATGCGCATGTGACACGTCTGATAATCATTTGCCGCCGGCTTCCGGCGCCGTCCGAACCTTTCTGGCGATTACTAAAGATCACCGGAATTTGTGCGGGCGAATTTGTTAAGAACGACCGCGGCGCTTCGAGCTCGAATTGTGAAATCATTGAATTGCGCACTCCGCCTGCGCCTCGCGGCGAAGTCGATCCCGACGCGGCGTTCGAGCGGCGAAAAGAGTTATTTATACAATCAGTCGACGCGCTCGAATCCGAAATATTACAAAAAAAATCGCCGCTCGCCGCATTTGTTGGAATTTCGTTATATATCTCATCCATCGGAATGCGCGGCGGGGATCCGTTCGAATCCGATGATGCGCGCGACGAAATTCCCAGCCGCTACGATTTAACATTTGAGAACCGCGCGCGATTCGGCGGGGCCGCGTGTGTCGCGATTCCCGCGGCGACAAAGCGCGCGAATCTCGAAAACGTACTTGTATATTATCAGAAACTTGCCGCGCTGCGCGACGAATTATTATTAAATAAACATACTGATATTTATTAAACACGATGGCCGAACGCTGGCGGCTTTTATTACATCCCGAAACGGCTCCCGCCGACGCAATGGCTGTCGACGAAGCACTGCTCATCCATCATTCGGCGCCGACGCTTCGTTTATATCGTTGGCGGCCGTTCGGCGTTTCGATTGGTTATTTTCAACGTTATGAAGAGCTGCCGATACAACAATTAGCGTCGGAAGGAACTCCCGTCATTCGGAGGCTCACCGGCGGCGGCGCGATTTACCACGGCGAGGAAGTTACATTTTCAATCACAGCCCCATCGGATCATTTGCTATTTCGAGGGCCGGTGCGAGATAGTTATGATCGTGTTCATAGCATTCTCACGGCGGCGCTGCTCGAATGTTGCAAAGCAACTACTAACATTCAACCGCGCGGCGCGGCAACGTTACAATCCGACGCCAGCGAGTCTCCGTGGTGTTTTCACGAGTCCACCGAATTTGATCTTAGTTCCAATTCGAGGAAACTTGTAGGATCGGCGCAGCGCCGGACCGGCGGGCGCGTTTTACATCATGGATCCATTATATTGAAAACGAATCCTTATACTTCCGAGATTGCTAGTATCGAAATGCTCGGCGGCGCGCCGAACCCTGCTATTGTTGAGGATGCAATCATTCGCGCGTTTTCACAATCATTACAAATAACGCTGGAGCCCGGCGATCTCTCCGGCGCCGAGCACGATACTGCAAATAAACTCGCCGCGGAAAAGTATAATTCCGACGCGTGGAACCGCCGGCGATAATGCGCGCGCTTCACGTCAGCACCAATCGCGATCTCGGCGGCGGAGAACGGCAATTATTAGCATTGGTCTTGGGAAGCCGCGAGCACGGAATCGACGCGCGCGTCTGCGTGCGCGAGCAAGGACAGCTCAAGAAATTATGTCTTCATTCCGGAATTGATACAAGTTCGCTGCGCGCCCGGATTGCGTATGATCCGTTCGCGATGCGATATTTAACAAATCTCGCGCGGCGCGACGAAATTGATATTATGCATTTACACGACGGCGGCGCGGCGTCGCTCGGCGTCGCCGCCGGGGCGTGGTCGAAGACTCCCGTCATCGTGCATCGCCGGATCGCGAGCGCACTTCGCAATTCGTGGTTCACAAAACTAAAATACGATCCGAAACGCGTCGCGTTGTTTATTGCAGTATCTAACATTGTCGCGGACGTTCTGAAGAATGCGGGGATTCCAACAAATCAAATTGTTGTGATTCCGAGCGGCGTGGATATCCAGAAACTCGACGCGATCGCACAGCGCGAAAAAGTTAATAATAAAAGCGATAGACTTCAAATTGGGAAATTACAAATAGGAACCATCGCAAAGCTGGCTCCCAAAAAAGGCGTCGACATCGTGCTTCGCGCATTTGCCAAGATTCACGAGCGCGTGCCAAATACAATATTAACGATCGTCGGCAGTGGACCCGACGAGGAGTCGAACCGCGCTCTCGCGGCCGAATTAAATATTAACGATTTTGTTAATTTTGCTGGCTCGCGCGAGGGCGCGCCAATATTAGCAACGTGGGATTTGTTTCTTTTTGCGAGCGAACTCGAGGGTTCGCCGGGCGTCGTCCGCGAAGCGATGGCGCTTCGCGTGCCCATTGTAGCTGTCGATGCGCCGGGAACCGTCGAAGTCCTCGGCGATTGCGGAATAGTTACATCGCGCGGCGACGCGCTTTCGTTAGCAAACGCCGCAATTCGTTTATTAAATAATCAAAACGAGCGCGCCGATCTCGCGGCCCGCGCGCGCGCGCGCGTCGAACATTACTATTCGATCGACTCGATGGTTGAGAATACGATTGCGGCAGCACGGGGCGTTTTGGATCGTTAACTTGCCGCGCACCACGCCTCAGCGCCGCCTCGGATGCGCAGCACCCACGCCACCGGGTCGCTCTGCTGCCGCAGTCAGTTAGGAGCGCCCGCCAGAGGCAACGCCCCCCTTCGAACGCGTCGGGGGCGCCGTAATTTTGTAATTCTCGTCCTCTCGAAGTTGCGTTTGGCCCCCGGTTTAGCCGAAATGGTAGCGCAACTGTCCCGCGCCTGAGCCGCACGAACAATTCTATATTTCGAGGCCATCCATGAATCGCTCCCCATTATTACAATTGGCCGACCTAGGCCAAAGCGTTTGGTTTGATAACATTTCTCGCGATTTGTTAAAATCGGGAGATTTAGCAAAACTGCGCGACCGCGGCGTTCGCGGCGTAACGTCGAATCCTACAATTTTTCAAAAGGCGATCGCGGAAACGAAATCGTATGATCCGGCGATTGATGAGTCTGGCCGCCGCGGCATGGACGCGCTCGCTATCTTTGAACAATTAGCGATCGAAGACATTCGAACGGCGTGCGACGTGATGCGCCCGGTTTATGATACAACAAATGGCCTCGACGGTTATATTAGTTTGGAAGTTTCTCCAGAATTAGCTTTTGATACGGCGGGAACCGTCGCCGACGCCAAGCGCCTGTGGGGCCGGCTCGCGAAACAAAATGTTATGATTAAGATTCCGGGAACGCCCGAGGGCGTGCCGGCGATTCGCGAGGCGATCGCCGCCGGAATAAATATAAATGTTACGCTGCTATTTTCGGTCGACGCACACGACGCCGTCATCGACGCGTACATCGGCGGGCTCGAAGACCGCATGAAAGCCGGAAAGCCGATTAATAACATTGCGTCGGTCGCGAGTTTTTTCGTGAGCCGCGTGGATACAAACATTGATAAACAACTCGAAGACCGCGCCGCGAAGGCCACACCAGCGGAAGCCGAAAAGTTAAGATCGCTTCAGGGCGGCGCCGCAATCGCGAATGCTAAATTAGCTTATAAATTATTTCTCGACCGATTTAACAGCCCGCGTTTTGCAAAACTTCGCGCAAAGGGCGCGCGCGTCCAGCGGCCGCTTTGGGCGAGCACGAGTACTAAGAATCCGAAGTATCGAGATGTGATTTATTGTGAACAACTCATCGGACCCGACACCGTGAATACCATGCCGCCCGCGACGGTCGAAGCGTTTGATCACCACGGCGTCGCAAAAGTAACATTAACATCCGATGTAACTGAAGCCAACGCCACGATGTCGCGCCTTGCGGCCGCTGGAATTGATATGAAATCCGTTTGTAAACAACTCGTCGACGAAGGCGTGAAGTCGTTCGCAAAGTCGTTCACGGATTTGTTAGCGGCCGTCGAGTCAAAGCGTACGATACTCGCGGCACCGAAATAATTGATACTTTAATTCCCAATTATTAAATTCTACTTATGAGCGATCAAATGGAACTAGGATTCGTCGGCCTTGGAAAAATGGGAATGAACATGGTCACGCGCCTGCTCCAGGGCGGCCATCGCGTGGTTGTTTACAATCGCGAAGCTCCCGCGATCGACGAGGCGGCGAAGCGCGGAGCCGTCGCCTCCAATTCACTAAAAGAATTAGTACAAAAACTTCCATCGCCGAAAGTCGTTTGGCTCATGATCCCCTCCGGCGATCCCGTTGAAAAATCCATCGAAGAATTGATACCTTTATTATCGAATGGAGATTTAGTCATCGACGGCGGGAATAGTAATTTTCATGATTCCATGCGCCGCGCTCAATTGTTAGCTACAAAAGGAATCGGCTTTTGCGACGCTGGCACGAGCGGCGGCATTTGGGGCCTCAAGAACGGTTATTGTTTAATGGTGGGCGGAACGCCCGCGGATTTTAAGAAAATCGAGCCGGCGTTAAAAACGCTCGCGCCGCCCGACGGATATTTGCACGCAGGAGCGCCGGGCGCGGGCCATTTTGCGAAAATGGTACATAACGGAATTGAGTATGGATTAATGCAAGCATACGCCGAGGGATTTGAAATATTACAAACGTCGCAGTTTGATTATAATTTACATAAAATTTCGCATTTGTGGAATCAGGGAAGCGTCGTGCGGTCGTGGCTTCTTGAATTAACAGAAAGAATGTTTGCCGCAGATCCTAAACTTTCCGCGTTATCCGATATTGTTCCCGATTCGGGCGAAGGGCGCTGGACGGTCCAGGCCGCAATTGATCAAAACGTTCCGGCGCCGGTAATAACACTTTCATTATTAGCACGACTCGCGTCGCGGCAGCCGGAGTCGTTCTCCGGAAAAGTATTAGCAGGTCTTCGCAATCAATTCGGCGGCCACGACGTCCAAAAGAAACATTAATGATGACACCGAGCACTCTCCGGGAAATGCAACTCGAATCTAACAATTCTACAAACCCGTTCCGCGAAGCCGGCGCGTCGGCGGCACACCACGTCGAAGCGTGTTCTGTAGTCATCTTTGGCGCATCGGGTGATCTAACAAAAAGAAAGCTCATTCCGGCTTTATATAATCTTGCCGTCGACGGTTTCTTAGCAAATCCGACGTCGATCGTCGGCGTCGCGCGCCGCGCGCTTCCCGATGAACAATTCCGTTCAACGCAACGCGACGGAATTAATCAATTCTCGCGGCGGCGCCCAGCGAATGAAACCGTTTGGAACGACCTCGCTTCGCGCATGCATTACGTCGAGGCCGATTTTAATAATCCGGATTCTTATCCAAAGCTGCGCGCCGACCTCGAAGCCATTGATAAGAAAAACAACACGCCGCCGAATCGCTTATTTTATCTTGCCATTCCGCCGGAGCACATCGCAAGTGTTATTTATAACTTATCGCAATGCGGATTGTTGCACGACGAAGCGTCTCCGTGGTCGCGCGTGATTGTTGAAAAACCATTCGGCATCGATCTCGAGAGCGCGCGCGACTTGAACCGTTTGCTGCGCCAGGTCATCCACGAAAAACAGATATATCGAATCGATCATTATCTTGGAAAAGAAACGGTTCAAAATTTATTAGTATTCCGGTTCGCGAACGGAATCTTCGAGCCGATTTGGAATCAAAAGTACGTCGATCACGTTCAAATAACAGTTGCTGAAACAGTCGGCGTCGAAGGCCGCGCCGGTTATTTTGATAAAGCGGGCGTCACGCGCGATATTATACAAAACCACGTTTTGCAGCTTCTTTCATTAGTAGCAATGGAGCCGCCCGTCGCGTTTGACGCCGACGCGGTGCGAGACGAGAAAGTTAAAGTATTGCGCGCGCTGCAGCCCATCCGCGCCGAGGATGTTAATGATGCGACGGCGCGCGCGCAGTACGCCTCGGGAACGATGGCCGGCAGACCCGCGCCCGGCTATTTGCAAGAGCCCGGAGTTCCGAATGTTAGTACTACAGAATCGTACGCTGCCATTCGCTGCCGTGTGGATAATTGGCGTTGGTCGGGCGTTCCATTTTTTATACGAGCCGGAAAACGCCTCGCGCGCCGAGCGACGGAAATTGCAATACAATTTAAGGCGCCGCCTCATTTGTTATTTCGCGGTCCGGGCTTGTCAAAAATGGAACCCAATGTATTAACATTAAGAATCCAGCCCGACGAGGGAATCTCAATTAAATTTACATCCAAAGTCCCGGGGCCGTCGCCGGTGATGCAGCCCGTGCGCATGGACTTTTTGTATGGAACGTCGTTCGGAATGGAACCGCCGGAAGCTTACGAAAGATTATTGCTCGACTCGATCGCGGGCGATTCCACATTATTTACAAGGTCCGACGAAGTCGAAGCCGCGTGGTCGTTTATTACACCCATTCTCAAGGGCTGGGATTCGCTTGGCTCGGGCGGATTAGATACATATCCAGCAGGGTCGTGGGGTCCGCGTTCCGCCGATGATTTGTTAGCACGCGAAGGCCGCGCATGGCGCCGAGTGTAAATAATAGATAGAGTATTATTATGAATTCTACAGATGCGGTTTCGAATTCGCGCTACGCGTCGGGCCAGTCGCTCGAAATATCACAAATAGAACAGGAATTGCAGCGCCTCTGGAAAGACGCGGGCGAAACCTCCGCGAAATCGGGAGGAGGCGCTGTCGTGCGCGCGTGTTCGATGTCATTAATTGCAGCGTGTAGTAATGATGTACAATTCGAACATGTTGCAAATACGGTGGAACAAGCGGCGATGCGCCAGCCGTGCCGGGCAATATTAGTAAGAGTTGATCTCGACCAGCGAGAGCGCGAACTCGAAGCGAATGTATCAACTATTTGCTCCCTCGGCGGACCGCAGCAAAAACGCGTTTGCCACGAACAAATACAGTTATTTTCGAGCGCGGGCGCGATGAATTCCGTCGCGAGCACCGTTCTCGCATTATTAGTACCCGATGTTCCCGCGTATTTATGGGCGCCGTGCGAAAAATTAATAAATACACAAATGATCGAGGAGCTCGCGGGACACGCCGACGCGTTATTGTTAGATAGCCACCGGTTTTCAGAACCGTTCCGCGCGCTCGACCGCGCGTCGATCGTCGCGAGAAACCACCGCGCGAATCGTGCTATTGAATCGGCCGGCGCGAGTCTCGACGCGGGACACGGATTCGGAATATTAGACTTAGAATGGGTACGCCTGCGGCCATGGTTTGCGGCGACAGCGGCGGCGTTCGAAAATCCCGAAGCTCAAAAAATTATAACAGATATTTATTCACTAAAAATAGAATATACATCTCGCACAATGCAAGAATCGGGGGCGGCCCACCGAACGGCCGCGCCGCATCGCGAATTGATAACTCCCGCTCTGTACGCGGGCTGGTTCGCATCGCGCCTAGGCTGGGCGCGTGAAGGTCGCAATGCGCGGTTCACACCGGTGTCCGCCGATTTAAAATTAGAAAAGTACGGCGCACGCCATATTTCGCTCGTGCCGCGATTTGATCATGATCGGTCCGGTTCGATTCTTAATATTGAAATTACGTCGAAGGCCGGGCGCGTCGTGATCGACCGTCCCGCAGGCGCCGAACTCGGCACGATCCAGTTTAATCATTTTAAAAACGCGTCCGGCGCATTATCACAAATAACCGCGCGATTTGTGCATTTTAACGATACCGACATTCTTTCACAGGCGCTCATCGCCGCGCCACGCGACATTGCGTTTGAAGACGCGTTGCCGGTTGCATTGTCGTTCGCGCCCAAGTGAATCTAGGTTTTAGTTAAAAACGCGCCATGCACAAGCCGAAGGCCGAGTGGCGCATTGCTAAAGATACAAACGGTGCGGCGCGCATCGCTGCCGGTGAATTCGCGCGAATAGTAACAAACGCCGTTCGTGAACGTGACGTTGCTTTTGTAGCATTAGCGGGCGGGTCGACGCCGAAGGCGACGTACGAATTGTTAGCATCTGCGGAGTTTGCCGGGCAGGTTCCGTGGCAAAATATCTATTTCTTTTTTGGCGACGAACGGTGTGTTCCCGTCGACAGCTCGGATCGTAACGATCGAATGGCCCGCGAATCGATGTTACAAAAAATGGGAATTGCACAGCCGCGCGTATTTTCGATGCCGGCCGAGCGCGCCGATCACGACGCGGCGGCACGCGAATATGAACAATCGATTCGCAGCATCATTAACAATACAAAAAATAACATTCCGCGCTTTGACTTGATTTTATTAGGCATGGGCGCCGACGGCCACACGGCGTCGCTGTTTCCGGGTTCAGCTGAATTGTTAGAAACGAAACGGCTTGTTACAACTGCGTTCGGCGGCCCGCAGCCGGTCTGGAGACTCACGTTCACGCTTCCGGTCCTGAACGCCGCGCGAAATGTTATGATTACCGCAACAGGCGAAAGTAAGTCTACTGTTCTGAAACGCGTTCTCGATCTAAACGATCCGAATCCGCTTCCCGCCGCGCGCGTCGCGCCCGAGGATGGATTATTAATTTGGGTTCTCGACGCCGCGCTCGCGAACGCGGCCGGCATCGCGCAACGAAACCACTCGGGTTGAACGCGGTTTCCGGACATCACTAGCAACATCGCGATCGCACCGTATAACGTGACAAACCTGACCTACCACGCTTTTTGAACATGACCGAATCAGACCGTCGTAATTTTCTAATCCTGGCCGCCGGAAGCGCGTTCACCGTTCTAACAACTGGCTTTGCGAACGCAGGCAGCCGTTCGATTATTGATGATCTCGCGAATCTCGGCCAGGGCCCCGGAAAGAAAGAGAAGACACCCGAAAGCAAGCCTGCACCCGCGCCGCCAAAGACAGATAACAAATCGGGGGAGTTCGCGGCCGGCGAGCAAACCGACGGTTCTTACGTTCTCGACCCTGCGAATCCTCCAAAAATTGATATTAAGACTAAAGAAGACGCGAACGGAACTTTTGTTAAAGTTGGCAACGACACCGTATTAGTATCAAAAAGCAAAGATAATAAAACGTACTATGCCGTTTCCGGTCTTTGTACGCATAAAGCGTGCGCCGTGAGCTGGAAGGCCGACGACAACTGCTTCCGCTGTCCGTGCCACGGTTCCAAATTCTCGACCGACGGAAAAGTAACAAAAAAGCCCGCGACCGATGATTTAACTTCCTTCAGCGTCAAGGAAGTCAAAGGCAAAGGCGGCAAGAAGTTTTTACGAATCGCGAAAAAGTAGGTTCTCGCGATTGGATAGATTGGCTATCCTTTAATTAGCGTCGCGCCAAGTGTCATAATTCCGAACGACGTGCCGTACGCGCGCGTGTGGCTTGAAATATAAAAATCCCACATCGAGCCGTCGCCTTCGATTGTTTTAATAATATGTTTTCGAAGATCGCCAATGTACGCGGCGCGTTCTTTTTCGGGCAGCGCTGTTAAGACTCGGCTCGCATAGTAATGTCCGAAAAAGTAGAAATAGCCGGCGACCGCATAATAAGCTTCGTGAGGAATCGGTTTCATTCGGCCGACGTCGAGAAACTTATGATGTTCGAAAAATTCGTTGAGTCCTTTCTTAAGTTGTTCCGTTGTTACTTTTCGGCCGCCGCGAAGAAGCGCGAGATTGCAAACTTGAATTCTTCCGAGCGAACCTTTTGTTGTATCAATTCCTTCGAGCCGGCTAGGGTCGGGAATGGCTTCGACGCTGTATGTGTATGCGCCGTTAGGTAGTCTACTATTTTCAACGGCCATTACGGCCTTTTCTATCAAATCCGCGTCGACGGGAATTCCAACATCCTTAGCATCGCAAAGTGCGATGACGCCCGCCGCCGTTGTAAACGATGTCGCCCATTCGGGACGCCACGCCGCGTCCGCATCCGCGTAGTAACCCCAGCCGCCGCGCGGCGACCGGAATTTTTTAAGTCCGTTCAAGAATTCGGCCGCGGCTTTCTTTAGCTTTGTAGCTTTCGCGGGATCTTTATATCTCGGATGCGCGAGACATTTTGCAATTCCCTGCAATCCGTATATTTGACCCCAAACATTATCATTATCCCAGTCGTCGGGGCGTTTCAGAATTGCATTTTCACAAATGTAGTCGAGTCCGCGGTCGCACGCGGCGAGCGCCTCGGGCGAATCTGTTAATTCTACAATAGAGGAACAGACAAGCCCGGTCGTCGCGACGGTCCACGCATGGTGAGTTGCAACATTAGCAAAACTATCCGTATTCATTTTGTTGCGCGGACCGCCCCACGAGCCGTCTGTATTCTGATCTTTTATTAAGAACGTGATGCCGCGCTGAATCGCCTTTCGCGCGTCGTCCTCGTTCGGCGGACTTATCAAATCCCGATTCGCGGGCAAGGAAGTGATCGGCACATCCGATTCTTTCTTCTGCGGCTTGTCTTGATACAGAATACCGAAATTTAATAAAACAGCCGCGGCGGAAGCGATGTAATGAATGAACATATTAGAATCCCGTATTAATTAGTTGTTTACTTTTTAACCGGCGCGTCTTTTTCGACTGCCTTCATCTGAGCTGCAAATTCTTCCTCCAGGCGCATGAGGTCGTGCTCTGAGCTCATGATACCAATGCGCTTATCCCCGAGCGACGAAACGGAATCGCGGCGCGCGCGTTCGAGCGACCGCGTTTTAGTATCGAGGTCCATTTGTAATCTTGCGCGTTCCATCGGAAGTTCAAAACTCTCCAAGTTTTCATAAGACTTCTTTTGTAATTCGAGACTTCGCTGCGAGCGCTCCAATCGGCGCTTCGTGCGCGCGATAACAATTTCGCGCGTCTTGTCGGCGAGGTCGGTTTTTTCATACATCAATTCTAATTGTTGTAATTCTTCTATGTTATCGCGATGATTGTCTTCCTGCATGGTTAAACTGAGCCGCGCCTGCTCCAACCGAGTTTTGGACGTCCGCTCTTCAAAATTAGCTAAATTTCGCTGCGAAATTGTTAAGTCGGCCTCCGCGGCGGAAATGGTTTCTTTGGAGGCTTGCTCCGACGTCGCGAGGTCGGCGCGCATCTTGTCGAGCCGCGTTCGCGATAATGTTATTGATCGCTCCGTCTGCCGAATCTTAGACATCTTTTGTTCTAACTCTTCCGCGGCTTTTGCAGCATTCGCGGCGGGCGCCATCGCGGCGCCTCCCTGCGCGGCCGCCGTAGTTGTATGCGCTGCGCCATGCTTTGTTGCAACTGCATCGCCGTGCGAACCGTGGTCGGCCGCGTGGCAATCTTTACAATGCCTGTCGACGCGGAGCGCGCACGACGGAAGAACTATTAAAAGTAAAATAACAAATAATGACGCGGAGGTCGTTTTTTTAGTAAGCATGTTTAGAATACTCGCGGGGTTATGCGATCACAGCCGGCGGGTTGCTACGAATACCCGCGAACTGCGAATCGCGAAAAGTGATTTCGCCGGCGCACGCGACGCGCCGCCGCAAATGTTGCGGGAATATTACCGAATCGGCACCGTCGCCGGGCCATCAATCTTAATATCAATGTTGAACACGGCTCCGTAACGCGCACCGGCAATCAGTGTGTAATCTCCTGGTTCAACGCTGATAGGTCCGGCCAATTTCCCTTTGCATGGAACGGCGAACCCGCCTTTCAGATCTTTTTTCATTCTCGCAATGGCATCTTCGCGCTGGCTCTTTGTTAATACTTCCAGAGAGCTAAGAGTAAATAATTTTAACGATCGCGGTTTCTCATCCGAAAACTCGATTGTTAGTGATGAACGAGGACCGTCGTCTAATTTTTCATCGGGGTTCATATCAATATCGCCAATGTTTCTAAAACCCCCGTCCGGCATCGGTATATATTTACGTTTCGTGTGCGCAGCCTCGACGACGATCGTCGCCGGACGAAGCATATCAAATGTCTCGACTCTAAATTTTCCTTCGGAGTCCGTTGTAACAATTCTGCGCGCAAATGGTAATATTGGCAATGCGACTCGGTCGAGTCCGCCGTGATCTTGAAACATCCGTTGCGTTGCGAAGCCGATGTCGTCCACTTCTGCGCGCACGATGGCGCCGGCCACGGGCTTGCCTCTTGATACAACGCGGCCGCCTACAATCCAGCGCTCTTCAAATGCAAATTTCGCCAGCCGCGCAACGGGTTCAGAATTATCAATTCCCTTCAAATGTATTAATGGCGGAACCGCAATCGCATCGTTAGCAAAGAGACAAATATCAAATGATTCTTCGTGCGGAACGCCCGCAAACTCGATCTCTTGAGACAAATCTGCTGCGCGCACAATGCCCGCACTTTCAAATGGATATTTTTGACTGACCGTCACGCTCGATGGTAACAAAACGGCGATCGGCCGAACGTAGCGGTCTCCTAACAATTCAAACGTAGCCCTGAGTGAACCTGCCCGCCGAAGCATGATATTTAATCGATCCGATGAACCTGGCTCCGGGACATGTAACAATTCTCGGCGCGATTCATAACCTTTCGCGGAAATAGTAGCGATCACGTCCGGACCGGATGCAAAAATTCCAAACGATTCCGCGCCCTGCGCTTCGCCGAGCGCGACGCGCGCGCTGCGAATCGGAACTTCGGCAGTATTATTAACTCGAATATGAATAAATGCTCGTTCGCCTAATGTTACATCCTGCCGAATTTCGACGCGAGGTTTTAATAACATTTCAACGTCGACGGAACGTTTATCTCCCGATGTGAATCTTACAATATTAAGACCGGGGTATAGACCGCCTATTTGATAGGAACCGTCGATGGCAACGCGGCCTTTTCTGCCTGTATTCAAACCATGCTTAAATTCAAATTGAACATCCGCTTTTTCGAACGGCGCGAGTTTAGGAAGCGTCACCCATCCGCCGGCCATTGCAGTTCGACCTGCTCCGAGCGGACTCCCCGGATCCTCCGCCATCTGTTCCGTGGAGGATTTGTTAATTCGCTCCATTGGAGGAAGTTTACTAATAAGTATGGCAAACCACAATTCCGGAGCCGCGTCGGGATTGATAGTATCGACGGATACCGCTGCCGCCTTCCGTTCCGCGGGAACGGCGCGCGACGCCAGTTCTAAATTGTTATGAAGCGGTATCTGCGAAAGCGCCGGTTCTGTAGTATCGACCGGCTCGCTAACATCCGGCGCCGGCGGCGAAAATGCAAAATAAACAAACGCGCCCGCAATCAATGCCGCCAGTATAACTACAATAATGACGAGCCCGCGGGACATGTTTTTTTACAATCAATTACGCTGTCATTTTAATAACTTTCTTGCGGAATCGGCGACGTGCGCGGTTGTGAATCCAAACTTCTCGGCCAAGACTTCCGCGGGCGCGGACGCGCCGAATCGTTGTATTCCGATCACCATTCCGTCGCGGCCCACATGTCGATACCAAGGAGCGGGAACGCCGGCTTCCACCGCGAGAATCTTAGCATCGCGCGGAATCACGCTTTCTTGATATTCGCGCGGCTGCGATTCAAACGTTTCGAGCGAAGGAATGGATACAACGCGCACCGGAATCCCCTCCGCTTCGAGCTTCGTGCGCGCTTCGACTACAATTCCAAGTTCGGAGCCCGTTGCTAATATTACAATTTTAGGTTTTCCACCCGTTGCTTCGATCGCTACATATCCACCTCGCGCGAAAACGGCGGGATCGAGAGTCGTGCGCGGCAGCAACGCTACTTTTTGGCGTGTTAAGATTAACGCGGTCGGCCCGGACGTTCTGCGCAGCGCCGCGGCCCACGCGAGCGCCACTTCATAACCATCCGCCGGCCTCCACGTTACTAAATTTGGAATGATTCTTAACGATGCGACGTGCTCGACCGGCTGGTGCGTGGGGCCGTCTTCGCCAAGGAAAATCGAATCGTGCGTGAATACATATATACAATGCAAATGTGATAATGCCGCGAGGCGAATCGACGCGCGCATGTAATCTGCGAATTGTAAGAACGTCGCGCCGTACGGGATGAAACCGCCATGGCACGCGATGCCGTTCATAACAGATCCCATTCCGTGCTCGCGAATGCCGAAATGAAAATTACGGCCCTCGAACTTTCCGCGCGCGATCGACGGCGAGCCGTTAATCTTAGTTTTCGTCGAAGGCTCCAAATCCGCCGATCCGCCCGCGAGCGCGGGAACCAGCTCTGCCGCTTTTTGTAAAATTATATTTGAGAGACTTCGCGTCGCGTCGGTCTTCGCGGGCACGGCCGCCAATAGTTGTTTTTCCAAATCCGCGGGAAACGCGTCGCCCATTGAATTATTTACTGATATATCTAATTTCTTCGCGCCGTCGGGATTCGCCGCGCGCCAGGATGCGTAGCGTTTGTTCCAATTCTCGCGAACGTGGATTTTTGATTGAATTCGACTTTCATAAAATTCGCGCGCTTCCTCGGGAACATGAAAATTCTTGTCCGACGGCCAGCCCATCGCCTTTTTTGTAGCAACCACTTCGTCGCCGCCGAGCGGCTCGCCGTGCGCTTTCGGAGAATCGTGTTTATTCGGCGAGCCGTATGCGATGTGCGTCTTACAAACAATAAACTGCGGCTTATCTGTTATATTTAATGCTTGGTTGAGCGCGGCACGAATCGCGCCGCGGTCGTGGCCGTCGATTGTTTGCGTGTGCCAGCCGTAACTATCAAATCGCTTGGCGACGTCCTCGCTCCAGGCGAGATCCGTGGAGCCTTCAATGGTTATTTTATTATCATCATAAAGAAATGTTAAATTCGAGAGGCCAAGGTGGCCCGCGAGCGACGCCGCCTCCGACGCGACGCCTTCCATCAAATCGCCGTCGCTAACAATCGCGTAGACGCGATGATTAAATATCGGATGGTCCGCCACGCTGCAGCGCGATGCTAACATTTTCGCGGCGATCGCCATTCCGATCGCGTTGCCGGCGCCCTGGCCGAGCGGGCCCGTTGTGACTTCAATTCCCGCCGTGTCGCCGCGCTCGGGATGGCCGGGCGTGTGGCTCCCCCACTGCCGGAATTGTTGTAACTGTTCGATCGGCAGCGAATAGCCGAACAAATGTAACAACGCGTATTGTAACATGCACGCGTGCCCTGGCGATAATACAAATCGGTCGCGCGCAACCCAGTTTGGATCGCGCGGGTCGAAATTTAGGTATTCCGACCAAATAACAAATGCAACGTCCGCGGCGCCCATCGGCGTTCCGGGATGGCCCGACTTCGCCTTTTCGACGGCATCGACCGCCAAAAATCGAATGGTATTAATGCAAAGATCTTCGAGCTGTTTGGGTGCGAGCGTGGAGGCGTTGGTCATAATTCAATATTTCTTGTTAATTCTATTTCAGTATTAATTATAGCGTGGCGCCGAACGCCGCCGCGCCGAGGAGCGGAGTATACTGTTCGAGAACTACATGGACGGGAAAGCGCGGCATCAATCTCGCCATGCGGCCCTTTGCTAAGAATCTTTTTATAAAATCACCGCCGGTCATGAACGGTAATATCTTCGGCGCGATGCCGCCGGCGACGAAAACGCCGCCGTAGCATAACGTTCGTAATGCGATATTTCCCGCCTCGGCTCCGTAGATGCGCGCGAAAAGTTGTAATGCCGCAATCGCGACCGGATCGGCGCCTTCGAGCGCGAGCGCGCTCACAACCGCCGCGCGATCGTTAGTTTCCGCGAATCGTTTCGAAACGTTAGCAGTCTCAGGCGCGGCGCCGCGCCGTAAATAATCGTAGCAACGCACAATTCCGGGCCCGGCGAGAATGCGTTCATACGAAACGTGCTCGTGGCCTTCAGAAATAAATTTAAATAATCCGAGCTGCTCTTCGTCGGCGGGAGCGAAATCGGCGTGGCCGCCTTCGGAAGGGAGCGCAATGCGGCGCCCGGAAACAGTAACAAGCGAAGCTTCGCCGAGCCCGGTTCCCGCCGCGATGACGCCAATATTAGCTTCCCGTTGACCGTCGCCTTTTTGTAAAGTTACTAATTGATCCGGGCCAAGACAACAAACGCCGTAGGCCGCCGCTTCGAGATCGTTAATCAACGCGACGGATTGTAAATTTAATTTTGTTTGCGTTTCGGCGGCGTCGACTTCCCACGGAATATTAGGAGCCTTCACGTGATTATTAACAATCGGACCCGCGATTCCGAAACACGCGACGTCGGGCTTCGCCGAGTTTTTCTTACAAAAGGCGCTGGCGATTTCTACTAATCCAGGCGCGTCCTGGCTCGAAAACCGCTCTATCGCGAGCGCCTTCGGGGGCGTCAGGCGCTCGGAGGCGGGCAGACCCGCACCACGGCCGAGGTCCCAATTGTAAAGAGCGAGATTTGTTTTGGTGCCGCCGACGTCGCCAGCGAGGACGAGTTTCATGGTCGTATTGTATTCCTGCAAAACTCTGCGCCCGCAGAATGCATTTCTCGACTACTCTTGAAAGGAAACCCGTCTGACCGATTTTGGTTGAGCGTTTTGTTGTGAGCAAAACGTACAGCTTGCCCGTACACCTTCTCCGGCCGAAAGTAATATTAACAAATGTCCGAACCCGCGAACCCGTCGGCGGAAGCCGACGCCCTACGAAAAATCCCCGAAGCACGGCGGCGACTGCGCGAAGAACTCTCTCGCGTGATCGTCGGCCAGGAAGCCGTCATCGATCAGCTGCTCGTTTGCCTCTTTTCCCGAGGACACGCGCTGCTCGTCGGCGTTCCAGGATTAGCTAAAACGCTGCTCGTCCGGTCGCTGGCGCAATCGCTCGATCTGACCTTTTCGAGAATCCAGTTCACTCCCGACTTGATGCCGTCGGACGTCACGGGCACCGAGGTTCTCCAGGAAGACCGCGCGACGGGAACGCGCGAGTTTCGCTTCATTCGCGGCCCTCTCTTCGCAAATTTAGTATTGGGCGACGAAATCAACAGAACGCCGCCGAAGACGCAGGCCGCGTTATTAGAAGCAATGCAAGAATACCAGGTGACGCAGGGTGGCAAACGCCATCTGCTCGACATGCCGTTTTTTGTATTAGCTACACAAAACCCGATCGAGCAGGAAGGAACCTATCCATTGCCGGAAGCGCAGCTCGACCGGTTCATGTTTTTGATAACTGTTGATTATCCTACAAAAGACGAAGAGCGCCGAATCTTAAGATTAACGACCGAGGGCGACATGCCCGTCGTCCGCCCAGTATTAACAAAAGCGGAGATTTTGGAATTGCAACAATTGGTGCGGCGCGTTCCGATCGCCGACCACGTTCTCGATTACGCGGTCGATCTCGCGCGGCGCACGCGGCCGAACAAGGGCGAGGCTCCAGACTTTATTAAAACATCTGTTAACTGGGGCGGCGGGCCGCGCGCTTCGCAATTCTTAGTATTGGGCGCAAAGGCCCACGCGATTCTCGAGGGACGCCCGGCGGCGACGATTGATGATATTAAAGCCGTTGCGCATCCTGTGCTTCGCCACCGCGTTGTTACTAATTTCGCGGCGTCGGCCGAAGGTATCACTTCGGATCATTTGATAGATCGTTTAATTGATAATACCCCTCGACATGCAAGCGCAGGTCTCGATGATGCCCGACTCCCGAAAGTTCTTGGACCCTCGGGTTCTCAATCGAATCGATAGACTCGAGCTCATCGCTCGTCTCGTCGTCGAAGGAACTGTAGCAGGATTACACAGATCGCCGTTTCGCGGCGTGAGTGTGGAATTTGCACAACATCGCCAATATGTGCCTGGCGATGATTTGCGATTTCTAGATTGGAAAGTTTTCGCGCGCTCGGATCGTTATACAATTAAACAATTCGAGGAAGAGACAAACTTAATATCACATATCTTTCTCGACGCGTCGGGATCGATGAATTATTCGTCGTCGACGGACGACGACGGCGGCAAACCGATTACTAAATTTCGTTACGCGTCGTGGGCGGCGGCGTCGCTCGCGCATTTGGCGCTCGGCCAGCGCGACGTGGTCGGATTTGTATTATTTGACGAACGCGTGCGCATGGTCGTGCCGCCCGGCGGCGGCGTGAATCATTATGATGCGATCATCCATCAAATCGAGCAGGCGAAGCCGTCGGCGAGCACGTCGCCCGGCCGCGCATTATTAGAAAGCGCGAATTCGATCCACCGCCGCGGATTGGTTGTATTAATTTCGGATTTGTTATGTGACGCCGAAGATACCATTAAAGCGCTCTCGCACTTGCGCGCGCGCGGACACGAAGTGATTGTGCTCCGCGTTTTAGATCCGGCCGAGGTTCATTTTGAATTTGATCGAATGACGCGATTTGATGATTTGGAAGGCCCGTCTCAATTGTTAATTGATCCGCGGTCGATTCGCGATTCTTATCTTGCCGAGTTTCGCGCGCACGATGAAAAAATACGGCGGGCCTGCACGAGCGCGGGGACGGATTTTGTTAAATTAACAACCGACACGCCGCTCGACGTCGGATTAGTTGCATACCTGGGCGCCCGCAAATCGAGGGCTCGCGCGAGAGCGTAAATAATATTTAATGTTTCTCCACCCGCTCCTCGCGATCTTGGGCATCGGCGCCGTTTCGGTGCCGATCATTATTCATTTATTAAACCGGCGCCGTTTCAAAGTGATTCAGTGGGGCGCGATGTCGTTCCTGTTGAATGCTTACAAAAAAACACGCCGCCGGCTCCAACTCGAAAACTTAATATTACTGCTCCTGCGCGCGCTCGCGGTGTTATTGTTAGGTCTCGGAATCGCGCGTCCGCGTCTCTCCGAAGACACGCCATTAATACAAATCGGAAGCGCACGCCGCGACGTGATTATTGCTGTCGACGCCTCGTGGTCGATGGCGCACCGCTCGGGCGCCAATTCTAATTATGAACGCGCGCTCGCCGAGGCGCGCCGAGTGCTCGATTCGTTAAAACCCGACCGCCAGGACCGCGCAACTGTAATATTAGCAAAACAAAAACCCGTCCGCGTTTCAGCGAGCAGCATTCAATCCGCCCGCGACGCGCTCGCGCGTGCGAACGAGCCGTCGTTCGAATCGTTAGATTTGGCGGCGACGCTGGAATTAGTAGCATCCGAGGCCGACGCGTTCGCGCCCGAAGGCCCGGACGGCGCGCGTTCCGCGATCGATTCAGGAACCACGTCGACGCTCGTATTGATAACAGATCTTCAACGCTCCAATTTCTTTCCTAAGACTACAAAAGCTAACGAAACCGGATCTGTAGCATCGTCGGCTCCCGCCGCTTCACAACCCTCGACAACGCCGCTTCAGGCCGCCGCGATGGCGCTCTCGGCGCGGAAAGTGAGCATGCGGATTGTGGACGTCGGATCGGGTGCGGAAATGCCCGACAACGTTGGCATTACTCGAGTTTACAGTTCGGAGGATTTCCCCGCGACGGGCTTGCCCGTCGAACTTCGAGCGGCCGTTAGAAATCACGGCGGTTCGCCGAAAGCTAATATTACAGTTCAGTGCACGGTCGACGGAAATCGCGAGTCGCCGCAAACGATCGACTCGCTCGCGCCGGGCGCCGAGCGCGAAGTTTTGTTTAATTTAATATTCCGCGAGGCGGGCGACCACGCCGTCGAAATTTCAATCGAGGAAGACCAGCTCGCGCCCGACGACAAACGGTCTTTTGTTATGTCCGTGCGGCCGCCGCTGCGCGTGCTGCTCGTCGACGGATCGCCGACCGGCGAACTCGAAACGTCGGCGGCGGGAATGTTAGCATTAGCAATCGCGCCGCCCGAGGAGCCCGTCGCCGCGTCGCCGTTTCAATTAGTATCTAATCAGCCGGTCGACCGCGCGCGATTCGCGTCGCAGCCCGAATTGTTAGATCAGGCGGATTCTGTAGTTTTAGCAAACGTCGAAGGCCTCTCCGACGAACAGGCCGCGCGGCTCAGCGAATATGTTGAAAGCGGCGGGAGTGTTGTCTTCGTTCTCGGTAATAATATTGATCCGAACTCGTACAGCCTGCGGCTGCGCGCGGGCGACAATCCTAACAAATGGATGTTTCCGGGAACGATACTGAAGCCGGTGGAAGTGCCGTCGCGCGAACATCCGCCATTCCGTATTGCTAATTTATTAGATCCGCTTCCGGGGCATCTTAAATTCTTCGAGCCGGCCGAACGGCGCGTTCTCATAACAGAAATTCCAGTCTTTAAGTTTCTCTCCGTCGAAGTGGCTTCCGACGACGTACGCGGCGGCGCGCAGGTGCTCGCGAGATATAATGATCCCGAGCTTTCGCCGTTTTTGATATCTAAAGATCTTGGCCGCGGCAGAGTGGCCGTTATAACAACTTCTCTCGACCTGAGCCCCGACCAGCGCTGGAGCCGGATCGCCGAGAGCCCGAAAACTTTCTTACCATTCATTTTCGATTTGTTACATACGCTTGCTGCCGGCAATCGCGACGACCGCAATTCAATTGTAGGCAAGCCGCTTCGAAACGAAGTTCGCGGATATCCGCGCAGCGTGATGGTTGTCGATCCCGCCGCGAAGAGCGAGAAAATAACCATTGACGAGAAAAAGAAAATCGGGCTCGACCGCTATCCGATTGAATATACAAAAACGGAACGGCCCGGAATCTATCAAATGGAAGTGGAGACGGCCGGCGGCGTCGGAACTGTTACATCACAAACATTCCGATTCGCGGCGGGCGTCGATCCCGAAGAGGGAAATCTCGCGCGGATTCGTAGTGAATCCGTCGGCTCGGCGATGCCGGGGCTCGATGTCCGCGTGGGCGCAACCGTCGATCCCGATGCGCCGCCGCCCTCGCAGGGTCCGCAAAAGAATGAAATTTGGCCGCTATTAATTATGGCGGCTATCGCAGTCTTAGTATTAGAAATGGCGCTCGCGACTTTGTTCGGGCGGAGGCGATCTTAACAAATGAATCTATCGTTTATATTTTCCGCCGCCGCCCAGGGATCGGAACTTTCCACAACAACGCGGTTCGTGTTTCAAAACGCGCCGCCGCTATGGGTGGTTTTTTTAGTTATTATTCCCGCGTTGCTTATTCTGGTTGCGGGCGCGTACGGATTCGAGCGCGGCGCACCGCGCCGTGATGTTACAAAACTCGCGATCCTGCGTTTTATTGCACTTGGCTGTTTATTGGCAATCCTCTTCCGGCCTGCTCTCGAAACGTTTCAATACCGCACGCAGCGCACGATCGTTCCCGTCTTAATTGATGATTCCGCGTCGATGCGGCGGTCGGATTCGTATACTAACGATACGGATCGCAATCAATTAATAAAAGCGCTCGGCATGCCGTCGGGCGATTCGGCGGCGAATCATACGCGCGCGAGTCTCGCGGCGCGCGCCGTTACTACAAAACTGGAACCCGCGCTCAAGGATCTCGGCTACGACGTTCGTTTATATCGATTCTCCGACGAAGTCGCTCCGATCACGAGTGCTAATGAAATCGAAGGCCGCGGCGACCGCACGCGCATCGGCGACGCGCTCTTTCACGTCCTCGAAGACCACCGCGGGCGCGCGACGCCAATGATACTGATCTCCGACGGCCGCAACACCGACGGGCGCGACCCGCGCGAAGCGGCGCGATTCGCGGCGGTCGAGGGAATGTCTATATTTACAGTTGGCGTCGGCGATCCGTCGGCGCCAAGCAATCTTAGCGTTGAAATCGTCGAGGCGCCCGACGTCGCGCTCGAAAATGATGAAGTGGTTGTAACAGTTCGAGTGAACGCGGCGGGAATCGACTCGGCGATTATTCCCGTATTGTTAGTTGCGGAAGACGGCGAAGGCGGCGAAATTGAAACATTAACAAACGCCGAAGCTACATTTACTTCCGGCTCCGGCCCGAGCCGCGTAACGTTAAGATTCACGCCGCGGCAGATCGGCGAATTGCGCATTGCCGTGAAAGTGCCGCCGCGCAGCGACGAAGCGCTCGTCGATGATAATATTGTTCGCCGAACGATTCAGGTGAAGCCCGAGAAGATTCGTGTTTTGTATATTGAAGGAAACGCGCGCTGGGAATATCGCTACTTAAAAAATACGCTGCTCCGCGCCGACAAGAATTTAATTGTACATTGTTTCCTTACTTCAGCCGGCCGCGACTTCGTTCAGGAAACTACAAAAGGGCAGACGCCGCTTCTCGATCTTCCGAGCGACCGCCAGATGCTGCTCGAAAATTATGATGTTGTTATATTTGGCGACGTTCCGCCCGATCGGCTCGGACCGACGCGCGACGACCGCGACCGCTTTTTAGAAGCATTGCGCGATTTCGTCCGGCGCGGCGGCGGATTCTTAATGATCGCGGGAGAATACGATTCGCCGCGTTCGTACGCGGGCACGCCGATTCAGGAATTATTACCTATCGAACTCGCCGGCCCGGAAGACGAAGCGTTGCTGCCGCGCGAACAAAAAGAAGAATTCTTTCCGAAGCTTGAGAATCCTACAAATCCGCACGACCTCGTAAGACTAATAGAAAACCCGGACGACAACCGCCGCCTCTGGGAAGAGCCGAACGGGCTGCGCGGACAATTTTGGTTTTGCCCTGTTAAGAAATCGAAGCCGGGCGCGGAAGTATTGTTAAGACATCCGGAGTTTAAGAATCGTTATGGTAATATTATATTAGCGGCTACTACATTTGTTCCCGAGGGGCGAAGCATGTTTCTCGGATTTGATTCGACGTGGCGTTGGCGCTACGTCTACGGCGACCGTTATTTTGAACAATTTTGGCGCCGGTCAATTCGATATTTAGCATTGAATCGTTTAAAAAGCGGCGATCGAAGATATTCATTAGCCGTCGAGCGAAATGTCTTCGAATTAAATGATCGAGCGGCGCTTGAAGCGCGCGTATTAGATGATTCATTCCAGCCGTCGCGAAACGCGAATCAAGCGGCGTTCGTGCGCGCGCTGCGCTCCGGAAAAGTAACACCCGTTCCGCTCGAGCCCGCGCCCGGCGAACCGGGAACGTTTCGTTCCGCATTTGTAGTCAACGAGGAAGGGCGCTACGAAGCTTGGATTACGCGCGATGATACAGAAGGCGGCAAGCGCGTCGCATCTGTAGAATTCGAATCGCGGCTCCCCGACCGCGAAAACCGCGAGCCGATGCTCGACGCGGCGACGCTGCGCGCGATTGCTAGCATTTCCGCGGGCGATTCGCTCTCGAAGAAATCGAATACAGATCATTACTTTCCGCTTGCGAAGATTGATGAAGTTGCGGCGCGTTTCCCGGGCGGCGGCGCGCAAAAATTTCCGGAACCTTCCGAGTTTCGCGACCTATGGGATCAATGGTGGACGCTGTTAATACTCGTCGCCGCGCTCGCAGCCGAATGGGCCCTTCGGAAGCGTTCTCAATTAATATGAAAACTCACGCCCTATTGTTAACGATTTCAGCGATTGGCATCGCCGGAGTTTCGTTAACATCGCCCGCGTTCGCGCAGCGCAACCGCTCGGCCGTTCCGGCGTCGGATCAGAAAGCTAAAATTACAATTTATTTGTTACCGAACAATGCACAAAAAGAATTCGACGTCGCGCTCGATTTTTTGAAGCAAGGAAGCGTCGCGGACGCACTCAGCCGGCTGCGTCCTTTTGTTACAAAATACGCGAACCGCGTGATTCCGGTGCGGTACACGCCCGAAGGCACGATTCAAGCCGTCGCCGAATCGGATACTTGGCTCGGCGTCGCGTGGTTTTTACAAAAACACTTTTTACAATTACCGACGGAGATTCGCGAAAAAGTTGAACAAATCGACGGGCCGTCGGCGCGCGCGCGCCTCCAGACCGCGCTTGCCGGGCGCGACGTCGAAGCATTATTAGCATTGCATCGCGAGAGCCCGTGGACGAAAGCAGGAACCGACGCGATCCACGCGGTCGCTGGATTCATGTTAGAAAGCGGCGCGCTCGAAGAATCGCTCGCAGTTTACAGAAGAATATTACAATCATCGTCGGGCGACGCTGATTCTACAATTACGGCTCACGTCGCCGCGCGCATCGCCGCGATCGAACTCGCGCTCGGCGCAACGCCCAAGATTCCGCGCGAACTTAACAATGAATTTGTAGACTTCGGCGGCGAGCGCATTCAATTGAAGTCTCTCGCGCAGCGCGCGCCCGAATTTGTAACAAAAACGCAGCCTCCCGGAGAATTTACAAATAATACGGAACATTTACTTCCCGATCCGGGGCCGATCGCCGATCGCAGCCCGTGGTACAAATCGCTTTCCGAAGAGCCCGTTGTTTCACGAAAAAACGGCCGCCCGATCCAGCCCGTTATTGTTAAAGATACAGTTTATATATCTAATGGATGGAGCGTGTCGGCGTTTGATCTTGTGAGCGGGCGGCCGCGCTGGGAGGATCCCGGCTTCGCGGAAAAGTGGGAATTGATACGTAGCAGCGACCGCGACTCGTACGTCGAGGGAGAACACCGAGGGGCAATGATGGCTCCCGCGGTCGCCGGCGGAATTGTAGTAACGCCGCTGATCGTTCCGCTGAAGCGAAACGATTCATTTACATTTCAGGCTGCGAACGCGCCCGTTATTAAGATTATTCCGATTCGTAAACTTCACGCGTTCGACGCCGCCACCGGAAAACCCGTTTGGGATCATTGGAATCCGGAGACGGCGAAATCGTCGCAGGATTTTATTGATATATATCAATCCGCGGGGCCTCCCGTGATCGCCGGAGACCGTGTGATCGCGCCCGTTTATATGATGCCCGACGGCGCCACGATTGAATATCATTTGGCCGCGTTTCACCTGGCGACCGGAGAATTGTTATGGAACACAAATGTAGTGACCGGAACGCTGCCAATTAATATGTTTGGCAGGAGTACGAACGAATTCTATTGCGGGCCTCCCGCGGTCGAAGGCGATCGAGTCTTTATATCAACTGACCTCGGCGCGCTTGCGAGTATTGAAGTTGCGACAGGGCAAATTCTCTGGCTGCATCGTTATGAATCGCTCGCGATGCCGCGTGCGACGTACTACGACGCGGAGGTGCAGCGCACGATGTTTTGGGCGGCGAGCCCGCCGGCGCTCTCGAAAGAAACTATTATTTTCACGCCGGTCGATTCGCAAAACCTTCTCGCGATTGATAAAGAATCGGGCCGCCGGATCGGACAATTGCAATATTCACGAATCGCGCCGGATATACCAAAACCGACGGGTTCGATGCGGTATCTCCTCGGAATTATTGATAATAATGTTTACGTCGCGGGGCAGGGAATTGTAGCGATTGAAGTGCCGACACTCGATTCACCACAATTCCACACTCGCGCCATCTGGCCCGGGGAGTTGAGCGGCGGGATGCCGACGCTACACCGCCCAGCGCTCACGGAAACTACAATTCTGGTTCCGTTTCCGTCGGCAAATCAGGAAAAAGGAATTGTTGTATTAGATCGGCGCGATCTGAAACAGTTGCATACAATTCCGTATGAAGCCGACGAAACCGTTCGCAGCAATCCGGGCGACGTGGCCGTCGGCGACGGAGTTGTTATAACAGTTAATAACCCGCATGTCGTCGGATATTCAAATCTTGAAATTCTCGTCGATCTCGCTCGGCGCGCGGCCGATGCGAATCCTAAAGATGCGTCGCTCGCCGAACGCTTGGGGCGATGTTTAAGATTGCGTGGCGAGCAGAGATTTAAAAATAAAGATTACGGCAGCGCGCTCGCGGATTTTGCGGAGGCGGAACGTTTTATATTAAAACAGCCGAATTCGGAACAGCCCGCCGCCGAGTTGAATCTTCTCGCCGGGAATGCTCATGAAAATCGCGGCGAAATGCAGAGCGCGCTTGATAAATATCGTCGCGCGTTTTCGCTTGCTAAGAATGTCGTCACGCGCACGGAATCGGGCATCGCGCTCGAACGCAGCCTTGGCGCGGACGCGTTGCAAGAAAAGTTACAATTATTAAAAACGCTCGAGAAAGACGTGGGCGTGCTTCGCGGCAACACGAAAGAATATGGCAATATTCCGTTCGCGTTATATGTATGTTTGCGCCGCGCGGAATTATCCAATCAGCCGGAAGAGGCGGTGGCGGCGTGGAGCGATGCTATTAAAAACTTCGGAACGGAATATTTAGAAAAACCGAAAACGGAAGTTCGCTCGTTCGCGCGCGCGCGCATCGCAGGAGCGATTGCTAAATATGGGCCGGAGTGCTACGCCGAAATTGAAAAACAGGCGCAGGCGCGGCTCGCGTCGCTCGGAAAGCCGGCCTCGCCCGACGATCTTTCCGAATTGATATCAACCTATCCGAATAGTAATGTTGCAATTGAGGCAACGTATCGAAAGCTCGAACAATTAGTGGTATTCGGGCGTGCGAACGAAGTGCCCTCGGCGGCCGCGGAAATATTAGCAACGAATCCGAGCGAAACGGTGAAGCGCAGAGTTTATAAAGCTGAAGCCGCCGCGCTGCGGAGTATTGGTAATCTTTGGCTCGCGGACGTGCTCGACGCGCGCGCTGCCGGGAAGCCCGCGCCCGCACTCGCAACTGTTACAAATCATTCGGGAGCCGCGACGCCGCTGGCCGCGTCGGCCTCGGCAAGTTCATTTACAACGCGATTTCACGAATTGGCAAAACCGGCGTTCGACGACGGCAGCGCGCCGAATCTTATATTTGCATTTGAGAAGGCAAAAATAGTCGCGTTGCGCGCGGCGGCGCACGCGGAAGACGGCGCGACCGGCGACGTCGCGTGGAGCAACACACTTCCGCGCGATATATACAAAAACGACGGCACGCTGATCCATGATCTGATACAAACTCCGTTAATAACAATTCTGAACGGCGTCGTCTCGTGCGTTCATCACGACCAGATCACGGGCTACTCGGCCGAGAGCGGAAATATTGTTTATAATCTTGTGTATCCGCGCGCCATCGAAGCGTTCACGGCCGGCGGCGGCGCGATTTTAATTATAACCAATGATAGTGAACGGTTTCTTCAGGTCTCGGCCATCGACGCTGTCGCGGGTTCTAAACTCTGGAGCAACACCATCGAGCGCGCCGCGGATTCTTTCTGGTGTATTGCTAACGATACGGAATTGTTACTTTTGCCGACGAGCGGCCCGTCGCCGCGAAAAATGTTACGATACCAAATTGCGACAGGAGAGCGGATCGGCGAAGTCGTCATGGAAAAGAATCTTGCATCGTGGATCGAAGGCCTCTCCAGGAGCGCCGCGGAATCGGAAAGTGTACAACTAAAAAATAGCGCTTCGGGCAGCGACAGCTCGCGGCAGGTATATGAAGATAAACACCGGTCGTTCAGCGAGCGGTTTCGTTTGTACGGCGGAAATTTAGTATTCACACGCCCCGGAAGCAACAACGGATTATTAACATCATTTGACCTCGACCGCGACGGCGCCGCGGCATGGTCGCTGCGGATCGAAAGCACCGAACGTATCAATAGCGTTTTATTCGCCCGCGACGAAATTTATGTATTCAAAACGTTTGAAGGCAAAAAAGAAGAACGGCGCGACGGCAAATTGTTAGCTATTTCTCCGCGCACGGGCGAAAGCCGCGTTTTAACAGATATTCCGAATAATGCTATTATTGCGGGCCTCGCACGATTTGATGACTACAAATACTGGAACCTGCCCGTTATTGTTGCTTTGACCGGCGAGAGCGCGAAAGCCGACGGCACCGCATCGACGCGAATCGACGTCGTCGAACTGCCGTCCGGCCGGAAGTGGTCGAAGTCGATCCCCGTTCATTTGGCGGCGTCGACGGAAAACGTTCCGGCGCCGGGCGTCGGCAAGGATTTGATAGCAATCGGTTATTCGTGTGTTGTTCACGCGAAGAACCAATCACAAAACGAACTCCGGATATTCCGGCGCGACACGGGCGAATATGCGATTGATCGCGCGTTTGCCCTGCACGGAAAGCCGATTGGAATACGTACTACTCCCAAGAGCTTTGCGATTGTTGCGCGCGCGTCCCAGAGGGACACGCGGCTTCATCGTTATCAAAGCTCGGAAAAATAAAATGTTATATCTTAAGCCTATTCTTTACGTCAGCGCGGCGGCGGTCCTCTCCGCGAGCGCGGGCGCCGCAATTGTTATATCTAATAATCATGCACCGAACGCGGCCGTTAACATTCAAGATAAGAAACCGGCGGCCGGTTCAACCAGAAGCAACTCTGACGACAGCTCGCGCGGCCGCGAAGCCGGCGCGGAACGGAAAATTGAAATTGATGAAAACGTCGTCAAAGCGGTTGATAAAGGCTTAAAGTGGCTCGCGGACCGGCAAACCTCAAACGGAACGTGGGAAGCGACCGTCGGATTTAAATTAAATAATAGTTATCAATTCGACGACGAGGTGCGCGGGCGCGGAGACGTCGGCGTCACCGCTCTTGCGGGAATGGCATTCTTAGCAAACGGACAGGTTCCGGGCCGCGGCAAGTACGGCAACGTCATTAATAAAACACTCGATTACATATTAAGCTGCCAGCAGGGGAATGGATATATCACTTCCCACGGCTCGCGAATGTACAGCCACGCGTTTTCTACTTTATTTCTGGCTGAATTGTTAGGAATGGTGAAGCGCGACGACGTGCGTGAGAAATTAGAAGACGCGGTTCGATTAATTGTAGATTCTCAAAATACGCAGGGAGGATGGCGGTACGTTCCGTTCGCTTCCGAAAGCGATATGTCGATCACGGTTTGCCAGGTCATGGCGCTTCGCGCCGCGCGAAATGTTGGTATTCCCGTTCCGCGCGCGACGATCGACCGCGCCGTAAAATATGTTAAAGATAGCGCCGTCCGCGATTCTGGAAATTCGAGCGGCTGGGGCTCCGGGGATGAACGCGGCGCGTTTCGCTATCAAGCGCACGTCTACTCGCGCGCGACGTTTCCGCTCACGGCCGCCGGAATTGTTACATTAAACGGCGCCGGCATCTATTCCGACCGCGACGTGGAAGAAGGCCTCGATTATTTAGAAAAGGAATTGGAGAGTTTTTCAAAACAATATGGAGAGGCGTATTCGACGTCCGACCAAGGCCACTACTTTTTCTATTACGGCCACTACTACGCCGTGCAGGCAATGTATACAGCTGCGGGAAGCCGGTGGGATAATTATTATAAATATATCAAAAAAATGTTGCTGCGAATGCAGCGCTCCGACGGGTCGTGGCCTAATAATGTTGGCCCTGGCGACGCGTTCGGCACGGCGACTGCTACACTCATTCTTGAAATCCCCTTCCGCTTTCTACCCATCTTTCAGCGTTAACAGCCCGTGGCAAAAGTCATCCGACCCAAAAATGTCCTTATTTGATATCTCTTCGTCAGGTCTTCCTCGACGTAACTCTTGGCTACGTCTCGGACGCCCTTCCTTGATTTATCAAATCATTACTATTTTTGGATTACGGAGCACTTTTGCCACGGGCTGTTAAAGAGCCGCAGCGAAAAGGTTCATTTAGACAAGGTCCACTCATCTGTGACATCCAATCCATCGCCGATTGACCCACGAATTGTAACAAGGCTAGCTGCGCTGCGCGGCCGCGCCCAGCGCCTTGCCGTCATTCATGGGCTCGGAACGTGGATCGCCGCGACGACGTTGCTACTGATCGCGTCGTTCTATCTCGATCGATTTCTCGCGCCGCCCTACGCGATGCAGCTGGCGATCGCGCCTGTAGTCTGGGTCGCTATTGGATTCGGTTTCTACTACTGGGTTTTCCGGCGCACGCGCGTTCGGTTGTCCAACGTCGACGCGGCGCTCCTTGTTGAACGCGCCTACCCGAAACTCGAGGAACGGCTTATCTCGGCCGTCCAGCTCAGTAAAGACTCGGGCGGCGCATCGCCGCTCCTCGTCGACCGAGCCATTCGCGAAGGGGAAGATGCCGCCCGCAACCTTGATTTTGGAAAAGCGCTAAGACCGAAGAGTGCGCGACTGTGGGGAAGTTGCGGCTTTTTTAGCCTTTTGATTGCGGCCACGATCTTCAGCATTCAGCCCGAGGACGCCAGTGTGTTTTTCCAGCGGCTGATCGGCATTCCTGCAGAATTTCCGCAACGAACTTACCTAGAAGTTGAGATCCCCGCGCGTTCGACGAACGTCCGCGTCGCACGCGAAGGCGACGTGATCAAAGTTCGAATTGCCCGCGGGTCTGATCTCGCCGTTCGCGTGACAGCCAGAGGATCTGCGCCCGACATTGTTGAGATGCACACATCGGAAGGCCAGATCGTTCCACTTTCCAGAATGCCGCCAAACGAGTACTTCGGCCGCTTTCATGGAGTGAAGACGCCGTTCAGTTTTTATGTGATGGGCGGCGACGACCGAGACAAGAGACCACTAGTCACCGTTGAGACTGTCACGCCTCCGAGTCTTGCGAAGATTCAAGTCAGTGTGAATCCGCCACCGTACTCTGCACAGGTGCCGTTCACGCGTGAAGGCGGTTCGTTTGAAGCACTAGCAGGCTCGCGCGCGATGATTCGAATTGAGACGGCAACACCTGTCGAGCGAGCACTACTTCGATTTCGCGGAACCGATGAAGAGATCGCGTTTCAGTCGAGCGAGACATCCGGTGATGCCACAGCAACACCTTCTAGCCGCTTCTACACGGAGCTCATCGTCGAGAAGAATGCTCGATACTCGATCGAGCTCGAAGACCGCGAAGGACTGCGGAACCCAGACCCTGGATCGTATTCCATCATTGCACTAGCAGACCGCGCCCCCGAAGCAAAACTGCAGGCGCCCGCACGGACCGAAGTCGATGTGTCGGTCAACGGACTCTTCTTCATTCAGGCGCGTTCGAGTGATGACTTCGGCGTCACTCGCGTTCGCCTGCGCGTGAAATTTAACAATTCGGGAGACTTCTCGGAAATCGATCTTCCGCGGATTCCAATCGCACATACACCTGGAATTGTGAAACCTGAGAGTGGTCTTGAGCCCTTGAAAGCGCTTGCTGAGACAGAGACCGCGCGCACGGTTGTTTCGCAGACACGTCTTGATTTTTCAAAGTTAAGAACCAAGCCCACGAAGGATGAAAAAACGGAGGCAGCGCCTCCGACTGAAGACCGCCCGATTCAGGAGCGCGACTTTGTCGAATTTTATGTTGAGGCACTCGACGGCAAGGCGCCCAAACCGGGCACTGGCGAAACGTATCATGTGCGGGCAGTCGTGCTGTCACATGCCGACATCTTGAAGCGAATTACAGAGCGGTTTTCGCGCGCGAAAGAGAATGTGCAGACTCTGCTTGATATCCAAAACGATCGCCGCCGCCGTGTCGCAGACCTCATTCTGGCATTCGACCGCCCGGCAGTGAGTAGTGTGCTCGTCGGCCAAAATCGGATTTCCATCGATACCAAGACGCTCACGCGCGAGTTCTTTGAGGGCCTTGAATCGGCGGCCGGAAACCGGCTCGATCGGATTGGCGAGGCCGTATTCCTTTCTCTCGAACGTTTTCGATCGGAGATGGCGGCCGGGCATGACGATCCATTCGCGCCGGAAATCGCAAAGGCAATCATCAGTGCTATTCGTTCGGGTTCGCTGGGCTCCCCAGAGTTGCTCGGCGAACTCAGCGAGATGCTGTCGGAGGCAGTTGCTGTCGCCAGCGACTCGTCGCCGAACGCAGCGAAGGCACTCGATGCCGCATTGCTCTCGACCGATGTGGCAACCAGCCTTGCAGCGCTAGAGAAGGCACGCGGCTATCAAGACGCGACCATCCAATCGCTCGAGCGCTTGCTCGGAATGCTCTCGAAATGGGCAAATTTCCAAGACGTGATTACACTTACTAAAGAAATCGTCGAACAACAGAAGGGCCTTCGCGCCCGAACGAAAGATACTGCCCAACCCACAGCTCCCGTGAAATAGCAAGCTAAAGAGATACTGAAACCGTCTAAGGATCCAACATGATATCCATCTTCAATCCGCTTCGATCTCGGTATGTCGCAATACCGGTTGTGAGTCTTGGACTCGTCTTGGGTGCGCTTGCAACACCAGTACTGCAAGACGACGCGCGACAACTTGGCGAATTGGGGCAAGACCAGGCACGCATTCAACGGTCACTCGATCGACTCAAGAGTACGATGGAGATGTTGATCACACGTCTTGAACTCGAAGGGCGTGTACAGGCCGTCGAATTGTTAAAAGCCGGAATCAAGAAGCTCGGCGAGCGCGACCAGTCGAAGGGAAAGACCATTGAAGAGAGAATGCGTGAAGTCGAAGAGGCGCTGCGAAAGGGCGTCGCACTCTCCGCGATAGAAGAACAAGATCGGCTGATCAAAGACCTCGAAGAACTCTTGGCGATACTACTTGACCGCAAGAGTCTTGAGCGTCTTGAAGAGCAACTCGAATTTACTAAAAAAGTGGCCGCGGATCTTGCAAAGCTGCGCGATGAAGAACGCAAGCTGCGCGAAGACACGGCGAAGACAACAGAAGCGTCGAAGTCAAAGGATGAACAAAAGGTTTCGAAGAAAATCGATGACCTGATTAGCAAACAGAAAGACCTGGACGCCAAAGCGCGAAATGAAGAGCGCAACTCGGGGTCGGCTGAATCAGAGCAGAGAATTCAAAATCTTGAAGACCTGATCGCGGCGCAGGAATCCGTTGTTAAGAATATTGCGAACAGTGGCAAGAACTCTGACAAGACTGCGAAGTCTGCGGAGAATGTAGCCAATCTTGCCGACGAAGCCGCCAAGAAAGCAGATGACGCGGCTCAGACCAAGAGCCAGAGCAACCGCGCACAGAAACTAGCTAAAGAAGCGGATAAACAGCGCGCTGCCGGCGAGAGTGGCGCACAGACCAAGGAGCAGACCAAGGAAGCACTCGAAGAGCTGGCGTCTCAGGTGCGCGCAGCAGCAGATGAAGCGCGCGGACGCAAAAAGGCCAAGCCGGAAGGTTCTCCCTCTGGCAAGAGTGATGAACAGCAAGCCAAGGCACTTGACGACCTAGCCAAGGCACTTGCAAACGAAGATCAAAAGGACGCCGCCGCGAAGTCGCAGGCTGCACTCGATGAACTCGCAAAGGCGAATCAGGAGACTCAGTCTCAACTTCGAGAAGCACTTGAGAATGTCAAGAAGCAAGCAGCCGAGGCAGCACAGGCCGCGGCGAATGAAGACTCGCAGAGTCA
>JBJXHE010000064.1:0-3000 GCA_046160785.1 Planctomycetota bacterium | reverse complement strand
TTTTCTGTAGGGGTTCCTACTCTCGACCAGAAAACAGCAATTCCGAAGTCGCTACTATCTACAATCGATTTGTTAATAATAGTTTGTGCAGGAGCGGACGCATCCGGAGTAACGTGTGTTTCGAGCCCAACGATCTCAACATAGGACTTGAGGCCGGACAAAACGCGATTGTTGACATTTCCGACTGCTTCGCGGATGGCGTCACGAGCCTCAGCGCAATCGCTTGGTGACACTAAAAGGCACTTGAATTTTGTAATCTGTTCGGGCATCGCCATTTGTCCATAAAAGAGAAGTGAGTACAAAATAGACGAAAGTTTCCGGATGTCTCCCTTGGCAATGTAGCACCACGACGTAAAAGGCGGCAAACTCCCCTGACCGAAAACCGATGTAAGCTAAATCGAACCGATCGTGCGAACCTCTGCATTCGAATGTGCGGCCGCTTCTCCAACCACCCCGTCGACGAGTTTTCGGAAATCAAACTGAAGGCAACGCGCCTCGGCGAATGGCTGGACGACTCCGCGCCAATCCCTCCGAATTATAACATTGCGCCGACGCAACAAGTCCAGGCGATTCGCGCGAATGCGGCCGGCGGAAAGCCCGAAGTTGTATTGTTTCGCTGGGGTTTGATTCCGTTTTGGTCGAAGGACGAAAAGATTGGTTATAAGCTAATAAACGCCCGCGCGGAAACCGTCGCCGAAAAACCGTCGTTCCGAGAAGCGTACAAAAAGCGCCGGTGTTTAATTGTAACTTCCGGCTTTTACGAATGGAAAAAGGTCGGAGCCGCAAAAGAGCCGTGGCGTATTGTTATGAAAGACCGGCAGCGGTTTGCGTTCGCGGGACTTTGGGAGCGCTGGAAAAATCCGGCCGCGCAATTCGTCGAAACCTGCACGATCGTCACGACAAACGCTAACGATCTCGTCGCGCCGATTCACGATCGCATGCCCGTCATCGTCCGCCCGGAATTATATGAAACGTGGTTGGGTACAAATACGAACGCGGCCGAAGTTGCGTCGCTGCTGCAGCCATACGCGCCAGAGGAAATGGATACTTATCGAGTTTCGACGTTGGTTAATAATCCGAGGAATAATAATAAGGAGTGCGTGGAGGCGGTGTAGTTTACAGTTAGCCGGGATATGTTAATAATAGCGTGTGCACGAGATTCGGACGCGTAACCTTTTAATGCGCTCCCGCCAAAATCGGGCCGGTTTAGTCACGCGTCGAACGGTTCGTCACGTCAGTCGTCGGCAATACAAACAATCCAACGTCGCTATTCGGGAAAAACCACCGCCCCGTTTACGCGCCGCGTCCGCGATCCTAAGCTTTCGCTCCGCTTATGCCGTAGGCCACCGATTGGATGAGCACAGCACGCTGCGAGGTTGGGGCTTCGGTCGTCGATGCTATAATTAAATAAACGTAACCAATAATACAATAATAGGAACTCCGAGTGATCACGGGCGACTTAAAGAATCAAATTGATAACGTTTGGAATGCCTTCTGGTCCGGCGGTATATCAAATCCCCTCGAAGTTATTGAGCAAATCACTTATTTGTTATTTCTTCGCCGCCTCGACGACATGCACACGCTCGAAGAGAATAAATCCACTCGGCTGAAGATACCAATGGAACGCCGGATTTTTCCGAAGGGTAAAGATTCAAAGGGTCGCGCATATGACGACCTTCGCTGGTCGCGATTTAAACATTTCGCGCCGGCCGACATGTATACAGTTGTCGGGGAGCACGTCTTCCCCTTCCTGCGCACATTGGGCGGTGACGAATCGACCTACGCGCAACACATGAAGGACGCGCGATTCACAATCCCGACTGCCGCATTACTAGCAAAAGTAGTCGACATGATCGACGGTCTTCCGCTCGAGGATCGTGACACGAAGGGCGACCTGTACGAGTACATGCTCGGCAAGATCGCAACAGCCGGGCAGAACGGCCAATTTCGCACTCCGCGCCACATCATTCGGCTGATGGTTGAAATGACGGCGCCCACACCTGCCGACATCATTTGCGATCCGGCGTGTGGCACTGCAGGATTTCTTGTCGCTGCCGGAGAGTACCTTCGTGAACACTATTCCACTATACTTCATGATAAGAAACAGAAGGAACATTTTCACAAACGGATGTTCCATGGTTTCGACTTCGACAACACCATGCTCCGAATCGGCAGCATGAACATGTTACTACACGGTGTTGAAAACCCCGACATTCGCTACCAAGACTCGCTCGACGAAGACCATTCCGGCGACACCGAGACGTACACACTCGTACTTGCAAATCCGCCCTTCGCCGGAAGCCTTGACTACGAAAATACCGCAAAGAATTTGCAACAGATCGTCAAGACCAAGAAGACTGAATTGTTATTTCTCGCGCTCTTCATCCGCTTGCTCAAACCCGGTGGGCGCGGCGCGGTAATTGTGCCCGACGGCGTTTTGTTTGGTTCGAGCAACGCACATAAGGAGCTTCGTCGGTTGCTCGTCGAAGAGCAAAAGCTCGATGCTGTGATCTCGCTACCGGGCGGCGTGTTTAAGCCGTACGCCGGCGTGTCCACCGCAATCTTAGTTTTTACAAAAACCAATTCGGGGGGCACGGATCGTGTGTGGTTCTATGACGTCGACGCCGACGGCTGGAGTCTCGATGACAAACGAACGGCCCTCTTGAGTGAAGACAAGCTCGGACCCACACCGCAGACCAATCTCAGCTCCGGAGAACACATTAAGAATAATCTGCCGGATGTACTTGCGCGCTGGATGCAGCGCGACGACAAAGAACGCAAACGCGCTCGCACTGAACAGAGTTTTTGTATACCCAAGACCGAGATCGCGGCGCAGGGTTATGACCTTTCGTTGAATCGCTACAAAGTGGTCGTGCATGAAGAAGTCGCACACCGAACGCCGAGTGAGATCTTGAAGAATCTTGCGAAGCTGGAGGTAGAGATGGAGCAGCTTATGCAGGAACTTGAAGGTATGTTAAATTGAAGACCGAAGGCCGAATG
>JBJXHE010000063.1:0-52038 GCA_046160785.1 Planctomycetota bacterium | reverse complement strand
CGTTGCCGCGATCGCCGCGCGACCCATTCCAGTGCGCGTTGAGCCGGGTGCCAGGGAAATGAATATAACAATTCGAGCCGACCGCGGATTATATATATCTGGAAAGCTCGTCGATGAACGCGGCGCTCCCGCACGGCGCGAATTCATCTATTGCAGGGGCGCGCCCGGCAATGACTGGGGCGGGCGCCAGCTCTATACAGTTAAGGCAGACGGCACGTTTCGTTGCGGTCCGCTCGTTTCGGGCGAATACTTACTAAGCGCCGACCGGCGCAATAACGCTACAGATATACAAGACCGCGATTCCGTTTTGGCGATAGCGGGGACCACCGACGCCCGCGTTGTAGTCTTCGCGAATTCGCGCGTACTCATATCATTAACAAATTCAGCCGTTGAATCAGAATCCGTCGACCTCAAACTTATAATGAAGGAGCCGCTCTTCGGAGTCGATGCACAATCGCGCAAAGCTACAGGATCGGAAGAAACCATATTTGATGCACTCGAACCCGGCCGATATGCAATCGTTGCATCTACCGATTCCGGAATGTTTGCTGTCGAACCATTCTTCGATTTAGGTAAGAATGAAACGAAGACTTGCACGTTACAATTAGAGCCGGGCGGTCAGGTTAAAGTACATTTCAAAAAATCAAAAAATCTGGACGATTACGGCATGCTTAGTGTTCTCAAAAATGATATTCCTATTGTTTCGCATTTTAATGATGGAGATGAATCCGCGAAGACCATTAAAGTCCCGGCCGGATCGTTAAGATTGGAATCGTATGGCGGCGGCGCTGAGTGGACGAAAGAAGTATTTGTTACTCCCGGCCAGGCGATCTACGTCGAAATACCGTAATAAAAAATTCAATAAATTACTTAATCCCGTACTCTTTGAGCTTTCTGTAAAGAGTCCGCTCCCCAATCCCGAGCACCTGCGCGACTTTTTCGCGGTTGCCGGCGTACAATGTTAAATTTTCAATAATCGCCTGCTTTTCGAGGTCCTCCATGCGGCGGTTTGCTAATGTTGGGTCGCCCGGCGAATCGGGCGGCGCCCACGAATGATCGCTAACATTGGCTGGTTCGCCGGATTCGCGTTCCATCATAATAGAATCGCCGTCGTGCGCCGCGTGCGTTTCTGTAGCATATTCAGAAGTCTTAGCTTCGGATGTTTTTTTGTCGGCTGTTCTCAATTCTGCCGTTCTTAATTCAGAGATGGGCGGCGGCACATCGTTAGTATCGAGCCATTCGCCGCGCGCAGTGACGATCATGGATTCGAGAACGTTGCGAAGCTGGCGTACGTTGCCTGGCCATTCGTAAGATGATAATAACGAAAGCGCGGCGGGCGTGAGTCCCTTCACTTTTTTGTTATGACGCTTGCGCAGCTCGGCGAGGAAATAATCGACCAGAATAGGTATATCATTTCGGCGCTCGCGTAGCGGCGGCAAATGCAATTGTACGACGGCGAGGCGGAAATATAAGTCTTCGCGGAATTTTCCTTCTGTTACTTTCTCGCGAAGGCTCTGATTTGTAGCTGCAATTAAACGAAAATCGACGGGGATCGAACGGTTGCTTCCGAGGCGCACGACCTCGCGCTGTTCGAGCGCGCGCAGAAATTTAGTTTGTGTTGAGAGCGGCATGTCGCCGACTTCGTCTAAAAATAGCGTTCCGCGATTTGCAAATTCTAATTTTCCTTCGCGCGGGCCGATCGCGCCTGTAAAGGCGCCGCGCTCGTGACCAAACAATTCGGATTCTATTAATCCTTCGGAAAGCGCCGCGCAATTGATAGCTACAAATGCCTTCGCCTTGCGCTGGCTGTTTGCGTGGATCGCACGCGCGACGAGCTCTTTGCCCGTGCCGCTCTCGCCGAGCACGAGCACGGTCGCATCGGTCGGCGCGATTTGTTGTAATGTATCAAATAACTTCTGCATCGGCGGCGAACTTCCTACAATTCCTTCGAATCCGTAGCGATGGTCGAGCTCGCGGTGCAATTGTTCATTCTCTTTCTTTAAACTAACATTTTCCTTCTTTAGGATTCTTTTCGCGGCCGCGTTTTTGACGCGCAGGCGCACTTCCTCCATCTTGAGCGGTTTTGTTAAATAGTCGACGGCCCCTTCCTTCATCGCCGCGACGGCCGTTTCGACCGACGCATGGCCCGTCATAACAATAACGACCGCGTCGGGATCCTTCGCGCGCGCGCGCCGCAATACTTCTAATCCGCCGCCGTCGCGCATCACGAGATCTGTTATAATCACGTCAAAGTTTTTTTGTTCTATTACCGCGAGCGCCGCGCTCGTGACCGTCGCTTTTTCACAAATACAACCCGCGCCTTCCAGAATTTCACAGACGGTTTCCGCGTGGGCCTCGTCGTCGTCGACGACGAGCGCTCGAATGATGGGTTCGTTAGTCATAGTGTGCGTTTTCTCGTGGCTCTTTTTGTAGTTTTGCCCGCGCGCGAGGGTTCGGCGGGCGCCGACTCGCTCACGTCGACAAAAGTAGTATTAACAACTGGCGCCGGGCTATCGGCGCTGCCGGGCACGGGCATTCGAATTGTAAAGCGCGTGCCGCGGCCGAGCTCGCTCCATACATCAATTTGGCCGCCGTGTTCTTCTAATATTCTTTTTGTTAATGGAAGGCCGTAGCCGGTGCCGCCCTTGCGCGTCGAAAAGAACAATTCCCAGCAGCGCTCTTTGACTTCGGGCGCCATGCCTAATCCCGTATCTGTTATTTCGAGCGCGACGAGATCGCCGTCGCGCCATGAACGGATCATTAATTCTCCGCCGTCCGGCATCGCCTGGCGCGCGTTGCTTACTAAATTAATAATCACTTGCTTAAATTGATTATGATCGAGCGACAGGAACGGCAGGTCTTCTCGCAGATCGGCGTGAACGCGAATCTCCGCCTGCTGATTTTCTGCTTCTGTAAATTCTAACACTTCGCGAACGATCGCGTTCATATCTAACAATTCGAATCGATAACTATCGCCGCGCGCGAACGAAAGGAAGTTTTGTACAATTCCTTCGAGGCGTTTCACCTCGCGTTCTAACAATTCCACTTTCTTTAATGTTCGCTGTTCCTTCGGCGTGTCGGCGTTTTGCCATTCTTCGCGAAGCATCGCGAGGTTCAGCGCCATCGTCGAAAGCGGATTCTTAATTTCGTGCGCGAGGCCGCCCGCGAGCGCGCCGAGGTATGCGAGCCGCGTTCCGCGAAATCCTGGCGGTGCGGCCGACGGGCGCGGACCGCCCGGCTCGAGCAGCCGCTGCGAATCAAGTTCGTCGAGGCCGTCGCCAGAAAAGGGATTTGTTGGATTGCGTGACATGGCTGTCAACTCGGCAGAAGATACACGCGAACGGAATCGATGCTATCGCTAGGAATCCGTACGCGGCGCTTCCGCAGCAATGCGCGATCCACGGACTCGACCCACCCCGATCAAAACTCATGGCCAAAATTAGTAATAAAAACTCGCCGCGCGGCGACGCCGCGATCGAGAGCGCCGTGGCCGCGCTCAAGAATGGCGAGTGCGTGGGTCTTCCGACGGAAACCAACTATCTCGCGGGCGCGGCGAGCGCGAGCACTGTCATTCCGGACGCGCACGGCGGCCGTGTTTTGATATTAACAAAAAAGAACGCCGCGGATTTGCAACATTTGCCGGCGCCGGCGCGACGGCTTGCCGAGCGCTACTGGCCCGGCCCGCTGGTTCTTACATTTCCAGTGGATATATTTAAAAAAACGGTTTTTATTAAATATGTTCCGGCCGGCGCCAAATATTTATCTTTTCGCTGCCCGTCGGAGGAGCGCACGCTCGAAGTCCTCCAAGGTTTCGGCGGCGCGATCGCCGCGGTGGAGCCAACGCTACACAACGGCGAACCCGTTTTTGTAGATTCGGAATTGCCGCCCGAGTGGCGCGCGCGGCTCGGGGCAGTGCTCGAAACTACAAAAAAACCGCTGCGCGAATGGCCCGCGGCGATCCGATTTGATACAAACGGAATGCGCATCGAACGCGACGGTATTCTTAGCAGCGCCGATTTGTTAAAAACTGCGGGTAGGCGGATTTTATTTGTATGCACAGGGAACACGTGCCGGTCGCCGATGGCGATGGCCGTGTTGCGCGCAAAAATTGTAGAATCGCTCGGCCGGCCGGCCGGCGCGACGCCGATGCAACAAATCGAATTCTTAGCATCCTTCGGTTATCGCATCGAGTCGGCCGGACTCGCGCCGTACCCCGGATCGCCCGCGTCCGACGGCGCCGCGGCGGCCGTCGCGGAATTGAAGTATTCGCTCGACGGGCACCTCTCGCAGGCCGCGACTCCGGAATTGTTAGAACAATTTGATATTGTGCTAGCATTAACATCCGCGCACGCCGCGCGCCTGCGCAATTACGCGCCCGCAAATCTACAAATCGAAACGCTCGACCCTGCGGGCGACGTTCAAGATCCATTCGGCGGCAGCCTCGCGACCTATCGATTCGCGCTCGCCCGCATCCGCGCCGCCATCGAAAAGCGGCTCCCGGCGCTTTTGTAATAGGGGGTCAGGCACTCCTATTTGGAGTGCCTGACCCCCTATTTCTTCGCGGCGTCGATCTTGAGCATCGCCGACGCGAGCGTCGGATCATACAAATAGCCGGCGACGATTTTCGCGGCGCCGATTTCGTCGGGTGTCGCGGACAGTGCGCGCGAAGCTAATAATTCGATTTTGAACGCGAGCGCGTCGCGCTGGCGGATTGTAAATATTTTCGCCGCCGCGTTGCGCGCCGCGTCGGTGGAAATGAGCGCGTTCGCGAGGTCGACCAAATTGTTAGATAGGCTCGGCAATTGTTGTAACAATTCATTTGCCGGCGCGCGCAGAGTCTTAGCATCTTCAATCCACCGCTCCTGCCCAGTATTGTAGTGTTCCGGCGGATCGCCGAGCGTGGGATCTAAACCAAACGCAATCGTAGCGTATAATTGTGCATTTTCCTTTTGGCCGGAACGTAATAATCCGATGGCGTAGCCGAGGATCCCGTTCGGGTGGCGCAGCCCCCACGCGGCTTGCTCCAATTCGGGCAGTGCTTTTAATACTTCGTTATTTGCTAATTTTCCCATTCCGAATGTGTACGCGCGCAACGCTACAAATCGTTCCGCGTCGAGCGCGGCGAACGGGTGGGCCGTCGCTTCGGTGAAAATGGAACTGTTAGGTTCAACGATTCCGCCCGAATCGAAATCCGCGATCACGCGCCGCGATTTTAAGTAAGCGGTTCCGGCTGCGCGCCGCGCGGCCTGCTCGCCCTCGGAGAGCGCTTCCATCGAAGGTAACAATTCGTCGGCGGCGCCTTCGCGCGCACGCAGAATCGTTTCTAAATTTTCTTTTTCATAACGTCTCGTAATTGCTAAAGAAACAAATCCGCGGCGCTCAATTGTAGCAACGTCATCATAAAGAATCGCGTCCGTTGGAAACGCGTCGAGCCCGCGCGATCCGAGTGCGCATTGCGCCGCGATGTCACCCGCGCTGGCGCAGCCTGTTCGTTGTAAATCCGCGGAAAGGTAAGGATCGGAAAGCGCCGCCTGCAGCCGCGCGGAGTTTAATTTTAACGGTTCGTCGGAACCTAACAATATCGCGCTGTTGCCGATCATAAATAATGCGCGATGAACAAACGCGTGCGCAAACGTCGCGACGAGCGCGCGGAACGCGCGGGGCTCCGTCGTCTCGTGGATCGGAATCCACTGAGCAAGGACACCGCCTTTTGTTAGTCTTCGTTTTGATAACTTATAAAATTCATGCGTATAAAGCGGGTACGCGGCGGGCACGTTCGGCGGCAGGGGCTCCAACACTAATATTTCAAACGGCTTTCCGTTGCGTGCTACAAATCGGCGGCCGTCTTCCATCACAATTTTGAGACGCGGATCGAGCAACGGTCGCTCGTGGCCGATCGCGGGACGCGTCGCCGCGGCGTCGACTCCCGATTTGTTATCAATAAATAACGCGTCGCTCGAGGGCGAAAACCAATGTAACAATTCGAAAACGTCGCCCGAGATCTCAACGAGCTCGATCCTCGAAAGCGATTTGTAGCGAGCGGCCGCGCCCGCGGTCGAACCCGTTCCAACGGCAATAATCGCGGCGCGCTTCGGCTCGTCGGCCGCGAGCAGCATCGGAAGATGTGTTAATGATCGAGTATAACGATAATCGTCGCCAGTCGCCGCCGCGCGAAACGCATTTGTAAATAATGTTTTTTCGTGCAAACGCCGGTCAAGCACGGCCGCCGCCACCCCGATCGGCCCCTCGCGCGTTTCATACACTTCGAGCCACGGCTTCGATCGGAATGGCGGCACACGCGTTGTGAGCGCCGACGCGCCAAGGCACGTGCCGGCAACGATAGGTAATAATAACGGCAAGGCTCGCAGGCCGAATAAAATGAAACCCGCCGGGAATACTAACACTCCGACCGCGCCGATCTGCGCCGACGACGTGACGCCGATCGTTAATAAAAACGGAATGATAAACGCGGGGGCGATCGCGCCGGCGGCGTACGCTAAATTTAATTTTGACGCGCGGTCGCGCCCCGGGCCCGCGGCAAGCGCGAACGCGGCGGGCGACAGCGCCCCCGCGGCCATGAGCGGCGGCACGATCAACACTGCTGCTACAATTCCGCGATATAACCAATACTCGCCGGCGTCCAGCGGATTAAAAAGCCACAATTGGCGCGTCAGAATTTCGAGCGTCACCAAAATAAACATTCCCGAAAATACGAGTACGCTGATCGCCCAGCCCGCGACGGAAATCGGCGAGACGCGTTTTAGTAATATTCCCGCTCCGCCCGCGCCCAGCGAAATTCCAAACAGCGCACCGATGAGTAACAGCGCCGTGGATTCGGAGTTTTCAATAAAAAAGAAAGGTAGTAATCGTCCGATCAAGCCTTCGAGGGCGATGGTCGCGGCGCCCGCCGACGCGGCGAGCGCGATCGCCGCGGCGGGGCGAGTGTGGCGGATGTGTGGATGAATCGCGTGTTCGCGAAGTTTACGATTCCGCGCCGCCGAGTCGGGATCTTCCGAGGAATACGATCCCGCGGTTACTAACGAAACGGCCGCGGTGAATAATTGTAATCCTACAATAATCAAGACGCAGGCGAACGATCCGAGCTGCGTCGGCCCGACGACGCCGCCGATCCACACGCCGAGAATCGAGCCGAGCGCGTTCGCGGATGTTAAGAATCCGGCGCGCGAGGCGCTGCCGCGCGTCCAAGGATACAAAAGAGGAATCGACGCGCCCGCGGGAATTGCAAAGAAAAACGCGGACGCGATCGAAATGGCGGGAGCGAACGCCGATGCTAAGATTCCGTCGGCCGCGGCGAGCTCCATCGGTAATAATATCGCCGCGGCGGAAACGCCCGCGCCGGCTAATCTTAATATAGCAAATTGGCGCGCGCCGGAAAACTTGCGCGCGAGCGCGGCTCCCACCCCAAAGCCCGCTAATGCTAACGCTAACAGTAGCGTCGACGCCTGCGCTGACGCGCCGAGCCCGAATCGCCCCGCGCGCAATACAAGCATTTCCGACGCGAAATCGGAAATTCCCGCCAGAAGTGCAATCAGAATCGGCAAATTGTATTATCTAAATTTATTATTAATTTTTACTGTTAACTTTTATTTCGCGGCGCCCGCCTCCGCTTCCGCCGCGAGCAGTGCATCATACAATTCGGGAATCGCCTCGCCCGAGGCGCGAACGCCAGCCGACGCGCAAACTTGTATTAACTTTTCGCGCACATCCTTTCGCGAGAGAAGCCGCGCGGCGTCGGACAAGACAGGCAAGTATGCAAATCGACGCTCTTTCGGTATTAGTAGCATCACAAGGATGCGCACAGGCGAGCCGTCGATCGATTGAAACGGCAAAGGTTCGCGGAACACGACAAGGCCAGTTAACAATTCTTCAAGGCCGTCGACGGCCGCGTGCGGCAGAGCGATTCCGCCTTCCATCCCGGTTGATAACGATTTTTCACGCTCGACGAGGCTCGCGTGGATCGCGTCGCGCCGCGCCGCGGGAACGCGCCCGCTTCGAACTAACAAATCGAGCACCTGCGCGATGGCGTCCCATTTATCTTTACATCCGCCGGAGCCCGGGCCGCCGAGAATGAAACAGCCGCCGCGCCCGAGCAGGGCGGAAAAACGCAGATCGTTCGGCGCGGTCGAAGCCATGGTTTTATTAATATTAATGATGAGTTGCGCGAGGGGGAATTGCGTGCGGTCCGAGAAATATACTCGCATCGAATCCGCGCGCCACGCCTTTCAAAATCTTGGCTTGTTCAAATTGGTTGGATAACGGCACGGGCGACGCCCGTCGACGCTCCCGCGTATTTCCTTCGTGGACATCGATACTTTTCGGTATCGTTTGCGCCCTCAAAATTAATATGAAATTCAAGAACGCACCCGTTCTGTTTTCGATTCGAGCCGGGAGTCACGCCCGGAAAGGTTGTCGTTAATGGTCGCATCGTTCTCAACGTTTATGGTTGCAAAGCTCCCAATGATGAAACTTTCTGCCGCCGGATTATTAATATTTGCAACGTTGCCGTTTCAAACGTTGTACGCCCAGGCTCCCTCGCCGGCCGGACCAGCTCCGCGTCCTGGGAATCAAAACCCGCCGGGCAATCGGCCGGCACCCGGCGCGGGCGATGTTAACGTTCCGGTTCCGCCACGCGGTCCGCAGGACAAGGGTTTTTCATACGTCGACGAGGGCGATCATTACGTTTTTTCATTTGAAGAGCCATCTGCGACCCCCGCGCCCGATGCACAATTATCGCTGCTCGGTTTTATTAAGATTTTTCAGCAGATGACCAACACGCCCTATTATATCAAAAAGGACGTTTTAGGAAAATTAGAGACTCTCAAAGTTACACTTCTCGGATCGAAGCGAGTGCCGAAGACGCGGGTGCTCGATTTCTTCCAGCAAATCTTAAAGATTAATGAATTTGTTCTCGTGCTCGACGGCCACCCCGACGCGGGCGTTTGGGTTATTACAGATCTGAAGGGCCCCGACCGCATCGCGATCCGCACGCAGGCGCGCTACATTCCGCCCGAGGAGATTCCTAATTATGCGACGCAGTCGGCCGTATTAGTAGCAACAGTCATTGCGGTCGAACACACGAACGCGCGCGAAATTTCGGCGTCGCTCCGGCCCTTCTTTCCGGACAACCAGCTCGAAACAGTTGCTAATATTGGAAACGCGCAGGCATTGTTAGTTTACGGATTCGGCCCGACGGTTTTCTCTATTTATAATTTACTAAAACTCGTCGACACGCCTCCCGACACCCCAAAGCCAATATTTCAGGTTCTTGATGTGGTTCACACGTCGGCGGAAGAGATGAGCCAGATCCTCGACGACCTCGTCGAGAAACGCCGCTCGACCGGGGCAGCGACGGGCGCGTCAGGCGCGAATCTGCAGGGCACGCAGGCAGAGTTAAAGATTCGCGTCGACAGCCGTTCGAATTCATTATTAATTGTAGGCCTCGAAGAAGACGTGAAGCCGGTCATGGAAATGGTAGCCAAGATCGACCGGCCGCAGCCCGAGCCCGAATCCGATTTTCACGTTTATATGTTAAAAAACGTGAAGGCCGAAGAACTACAAAAGACGCTCGAGGATTTTGTTAATAAATCGTTCCAGGCCCAGCAGCAGCAGGCAGGCAGCACGGGCGGCGCGGGCCGAACGGGCGGCGCCACGACGGGTGGCGGCGGCGTGAGCCGCGAACTCAAGCCGATTATTACAGCTGAAAAGGTTTCCAACGCACTTCTGATCACAGCTAATAAAACGCGCTGGATCGAAATCCGCGACATGATCGACACGCTCGACCGCAGGCAGTCGCAGGTATTGTTAGAAACGGCGCTCATTGAATTAACTACAACTGACGCGATCCGTCTCGGCGTTGAACTCGGAATTGTTGATTTGCCGTCGGCTGACGCGTCCAAGGGTTTTGGAATTACTAATTTTGGACTTTCGCAGCTCATCGACACCGACGGCGATAACTTCTCCGACACGCGCATTCCTGACAACACGCTTCAGGGCATCACCGGCGGCGTGATCTCAGGCCCCGATTTTAGTATTCCGATTTTGATACAAGCGATTCGCACTGTTAGTAATTCGAATGTGTTATCCATTCCGTCGGTGCTTGTTAATAATAATGAACACGCGATGGTGAGCTCGAAGGATTTGGTGCCGACCGGAAACCAGACGTTCTCGGGCGTCAACGGATCTAACAATACCGGATTCGGCGGCTATCAGGACGCGGGCATCACGCTCGAAATCACTCCTTCGATCAGCGCGCAAAGTTATCTTCGGCTAGAATTAGCATTGAAGGTTGCTAACTTTACCGCGGCGCAGGGCGCGAACCCCGCGCTTCCCCCGCCGAAGACCGAGCGCGAAATCAAGACAACTGTATATTTACCAAACGAATCGACGATGGTGATCGGCGGAATTCAGGTTGATAACAAACTCGAATCGAAGTCTTCCGTTCCGATTCTCGGCGATATACCTATTCTTTCGTGGCTGTTCTCGTCGCATAGCGATTCGCAAAACCGCCGATCGTTATACTTCTTCGCGACGCCGCATATTTTGAACGACGTCGAGTTCGCCGATCTGCAAAACCTTTCCTATCAAAAGAAGCTCGACGCGCGCGCGTACATCGGCGACGACCGGATTCGTTTGGTAGACCCGGCGTTCCGTCCGATTGATCCTGGCGCGGATCCAACTTCGGGCGCTGCGCTCGAATCAGGAATCTTTGAAATCCCTCTCTACAGATCTCCGAAGACGGGCGAAATTACTCCGTCGGAGGCTGGAATTCCGATTCCGCCCACGACTTATCCAAACAGTAACAATCCCGGCAGTAACAACCCCGGAGCGGGCGGGCCTGGCAACGAGAAGCCCAAGGATTAGTTTCGTAATTATTACAAATGGCTAAACAATCTGCATCGCTACAAATGTTCGCAACGTCGGCCTCGAAAGAGGCCGACAACGCGGCGGCAGCGGCCGTTCTCGGCTCAGCTACTGGCACGCGCAGCCGCCTTGCTAATTTACTTCGCGCGGAGGCCGGATTAGATGATACGCGAATTGTAGATTGCTTCAAAACGGCGGACGACACGTCGCAGTCGCTCGACCGCGTTTTGTTTGATAAGAATTATGCGTCGGAAGAACAGGTGCTCCGCGCGTTCGCAAAATGGCTCGGCGTCGAATATATCCATTCGCTCGAGCCCGTGACGTCGCCTCCGGAATTTGTACAAAAAATTCCGGTTTCGTTTTCGCGTAACTACAATTTAATTGCAGTATCGAATGTGAACGGAACGATAAAGATCGCCACCTGCACACCGCTCGAACTGCAGCCGCTCGACGATCTATCAAAAATGCTCGGGTCGGAAACCGAGCCCGTGCTCGCGCCGCGTTCCGAAATTACAGCATTAATCAACCGCGCGTACCGGCACAAGGCCGATGGCGTCGACGACGCGCTTTCGAGTATTGAAGATGAAGATATTGTCGGTCTCGCCGCGGAAATTGATGAAAGCGAAGACCTGCTCGACGTTGCTAATAAAGCGCCGATTATTAAATTAGTAAATACGGTATTGTTTCAAGCGTTGAAATTGCGCGCGTCGGACGTGCACCTCCAGCCGTATCCGGATCGTTTGCAAGTGCGTTTTAGAATTGATGGATTGCTCCACGATATGCAAACCGTGCCGAAGCGCGCGCAGGACGCGATTATTAGCCGTGTTAAAGTTATGGGGAAAATGGATATCGCGGAACGGCGCCTTCCCCAGGACGGCCGCGCTACAATTAAACTCGGCGACGGCGAAGTCGACGTGCGTATTTCATCGATTCCGAGCGGCGACGGCGAACGAATCGTCATGCGTTTATTAGATAAGACCGCGAAGATTTATTCATTAGATGAAATCGGTCTTGAGCCGCGCAACCGCGAGATGTTTTTGAAATATTTAGATTACTCGCACGGAATTATTTTAGTAACGGGTCCGACCGGCTCCGGAAAGACGACGACGCTCTACGGCGGCCTCACGCAGATGAATTCCGCGGAATTGAATATATTAACAATCGAGGATCCGATTGAATATAACCTGCCCGGGATTTCGCAGGTGCAGGTTGCTACTAAAAAAGGATTAACATTCGCGGCGGGTCTGCGCTCGTTCTTGCGCCAGGATCCCGACGTGCTCATGGTCGGTGAAATTCGCGATCTTGAGACGGCTGAAATCGCCATCCGCGCAGCGCTCACCGGACACTTAGTATTCTCAACCGTTCACACGAACGATGCGCCGTCGACGATCACGCGTTTAGTCGATATCGGCGTCGAACCTTATTTAGTATCCTCTTCCGTATTGTTAGTTATCGCCCAGCGCCTCGTTCGCACGCTCTGCCAGCGATGTAAAGAATACGTTGTGCCCGATACTGTTACTAAAGCGAAGCTGCGCGAAGTCGGCCTGAGCCTCGACCGGCTCAAAGACGGTAAGATTGCGGTCGGACGCGGATGCGAAGAATGCTTCCGAAGCGGCTATTCGGGACGAACTGCTATTTATGAATTCATGCCCGTCGACGACGTCATTCGTACACAAATTATGAATCGCGCGAATGCTACAGAAATGAAGCGCTCGGCGATCGAACGCGGAATTACGACACTTCGCATGGACGGCGTGGAAAAAATTATTAACGGTGTAACGTCGGCCGATGAAGTCATGCGCGTGACGCAGCTCGACCTGTTCTAATTGTTCATATTAATCTAATATTTATAAACGCCCGTGCCCATTTATAATTATAAAGGATTCACGTCCGGCGGCGGAACGAAGACGGGCGTTATTGATGCCGACACGCCGAAGGACGCGCGTTCGAAGCTGCGCCGAGATAATATCTATGTTTTAGAGATTGAGACCGCCGCGTCGAATGCGATGGGCCCCGACGGCAAGGCCGAGAAAGGCAAAAAAATATCGTTAATAAAGCGAATCCGCACGATCACCGGCGGCGCAACCGCGATGACGCGCAAGCGCCTCGACGAGGTTGCTACAGTTACGCGTCAAATGTCAACATTGCTCGGCGCCGGCATTCCGCTCACGGAAACATTAAAAGCGATTATTGAACAGGCACAGTCGAAAGAACTCAGCATGACGTTTCGCGACATCCGCGAAAAAGTGTCGCAGGGCGCAACATTCGCCGACGCGCTTGTGTATCATCCGCAATATTTTAACGAACTTTATATTAATATGGTGCGCGCCGGCGAAGCGGCCGGAAACCTGGATGTAGTCTTGGCACGCCTCGCCGACTTCGTACAAAAACAGCGCAAACTGCGCGATAAAGTTTCGGCGGCGATGACGTATCCGATCGTGATGGTGATCGTCGCGACATTTGTTATCGCAATCTTAATGACGTTCGTCGTTCCTAAGATTACGCAGTCGTTACTACAACAGCGCAAGGCGATCCCCGTTCCAACGCAAATTCTGATTTCCGTGTCGGAGTTTATGCAACATTACTGGTGGCTGCTCGCCATGATGCTTGCGGTGCTGATCGTGATTGTTCAGCAAATTTACAAAATGCCGCGCGGCCGGCTCGTATTTGATAAATTAGTATTGAAGGTTCCCGTGTTCGGCGATTTGTTACGAAAGCAGGCGATCGCGAGATTTTCGACCACGTTTTCAACATTATTAAAGTCGGGCGTGCCCGTTGTTCAGTGTCTTGAAATCTCCGGAAGAATTGTAAACAACCGCGTTTTGCAGGCCGTCATCGACGACGTCCGGCTCAAAATTATCGAAGGCGCCGACATCGCGACCCCGATCAAGAAGTCGGGAGCCTTCCCCCCCGTCGTTGGCTACATGATTGCCGTCGGCGAGCAGTCCGGCCAGCTCGAGAGCATTCTCGACCGGATCTCGGAAAACTACGACGAAGAGATCGACCTCGCGACGCAGCGCGCGACCGCGCTGCTCGAACCGATCTTGATCGTTGGCATGGCGGCAATTGTAGGTTTTATTATCTTCTCGATTATTCTTCCAATCCTCCAAATCGGCGACGTCAGCGGTTAATCATTTCGGCAAAGCTAATTTTCCAAAATTTCGCGCATGACGTTTCGCTGCGCATCGTCGAATTGTCATTCTGAATAAACGTCTTAACCTTTCATTAAAGACACTCGAACCTAACCAAACATGAATACGCGAAGCCCCTATTACAAATCAGCGCGGAATGCCGCGCGAGCCGGATTCACTCTCGTCGAACTCCTCGTGGTTATCGTGATCATTGGTCTTCTGGCCGGCGCGGTCGCGATGAACTTTGATAAGATTATTCCGCAAGCTAAGAAAACACGCGTCGCCGACGACCTGCGCACGCTGCAGCAGGCGATCGAAATGTATAAATATCAAAACGGCAGCCGGCTTCCCGATGGCCTCGAGCGCCTCATTGATAAGGATGACAACGGAATTGCATATTTAAAGAACCTGACGAGCGTGCCGCGCGATCCGTGGGACAATGAATATGTTTATCAACCGAGCAGCAACGGCATGACGTTTCAATTGTTGTCGTATGGCCAGGACGGCGCGCCGGGCGGTGAAGGCGAGGCTGCTGATATTTCGCTCGAAATTCTTAACGAAAAGAAAAAGAACTAACGAAGCGTTTATAAGTATTGCAATGCGCCCCGGACCCGCGAATGCGAGAGGCTTCACGCGGGTCGGGTACTTAAGAGTTCTCGCGATTGCAATATTAGCAGTCGTGGTTTTCGCGATCATCTGCAACATTGATGAAGCGAGTCAACGAGCAAAGCGTTCAAAGGCACGCGAGGATGCTCGCGGGAGTAGTGATATTACACTCGAAGTTCTGACTGAAACTAGGACGAAGCGTTAGTATTTAAATTTTCGAACATGAACACTACGCCCGCAAAACCAAAACGTATTCGTCGGACTAAATTGTTAGTCGCAAGTGTAACTTTCATCCTATTGCTCGCGGGAATCGTAAGATTTGGTCCGAACGCGCTCGCGGTAGCATTCAACTCCGATAGGATTATTCACGAAGCTAAAAAAGCGCGCGTCGCCGACGACCTTCGTACGATAGAGCAAGCAATTGATATTTATAGGAAGGATAACAATAATCGAATTCCCGAACGTTTGGCGCAGTTGCTTGATAAGAATGAAAACGACATTCATTATTTTAAGTGTGGCAGAGACGGTCCTCCCCGCGACCCGTGGGAAAATGAATATATCTATCAACCGAATCACGATAACAAAACCTATCAATTAGCATCGTACGGTCAAGACGGCGCTCCGGGCGGTGAGGGCCGTGATGCTGACATTTCGCTCGCGTCAATGAACAATAACGTAGTCAAATAACTAACTATCATCGCAATGTTACACAAAAAACACAATAAACGCGGATTCACGCTGATCGAGCTGCTCGCGGTCATTGCGATTACAATGCTACTTGTCGCGGGAATTACTTCGAATATTGATATGTTAATTCCAGCGTCGCGCATTGAAGCCGCCGCGCGAATCTTGTCGGCGGATATTGCGGCGGCGCGTTCGAGTGCGATCGCGCAGGGGCTCGCGTACCGGCTCGAATATGATATTGGCGAATCGAAGTATCGTATTTCGACTCCGTTTCGCGGCGGCGATGGTGGACTTGCTACAACTGACGAAGAACGCTCGTGCACGGATTGGAAGTCGCTTCCGGAAAATGTAACGATCGATCGGATCATCGTCGGAACGCGCGTGTTTACAGCCGGGACGCACCGCATCGAGATGACGCCCAATGGAAACACGATGGAACACGTGATCGACCTGAAGCGCGTGCTGCCCGACGGACGATTTTACTTGGCGGTTCAAGGCCTCACGGGATTCGTACAATTCTACGAATCCGACTGGCAGCCCGAAATCGTCGACGACAGCAGCTTTCCGTAATGTTAATCATAAAAATACAGAATAAATATATTTAAAATAAAATGTTATACTATAAATCCATCACCGGCCGAACGCGGCGCGCGGGCCCAAACCAGCGAGCAGGACTTTCGTTAATTGAAGTCATGATCGCGCTGGCGCTGCTCTCAATCGCGCTCATCACGCTTATGTCGAAGGTGCATGGATGCATGGACACCGCGCACGTCACGGAATATCAAAATGCGTCGCGCGAACTTGCGAAGGGTCTGATGGCGGACGTCGAAGCCGGTCTCGTGGAAGGTTTATTTAACGGCGCGCAGGGCAATTTTGAAGATAAAGGATATCCGCAGATTTCGTACGTCGTCGGGTTTGGCGACACGTCGAGCGTCGGTTCGAATTATATTACAAATGGATACGATCCTTCGAAGAAACCATTTAATAATTTAACGAATCCGTACGACGGTGTTAAGAATGACGACCTCGATTTGACACGTGACGTCGATGCTACAGATACGGATCCCTCGCTCAGCGAAGAGCCGTTCATGCGCGTTCGAATTGTTATTACTTTTCCGTCGGCGAATCCCGAGAAGCCCGGCGTTTTTATTTATGAACGCATGGTTCCGACGGAATGCACGCAGGGCACGGCAGGAATTCAGCGCAAGAAAGAAAAGGACGCGGAAGCATCCGCTTCGAGCGATGCGGCGGGCGCCGGATCGAGCGGGACGGGCGGCGCGGGAAATAGTAAACCTAACAATACCGGCGCCGGCGGCGGCAGCGTCACTACAGGTTCTCTCTCGGGCGGTGGCAAATAATGCGAAACATCACAATAAAAACTGTTCATTTCATGAAACGAAGCGGGCGCGGCGGTTTCACGCTGATCGAGCTTCTCGTCGCATTATTATTAACCGGTCTCATCATGACGAGCGTGTTCGGCGTTCTGCACGACGCGATGTCGGCACGCGACCACATTCATAACGTTTCACAAATACAAAGAACGGGCCCGATGATATTAGATATGATCGAGGCCGACCTGCGCTCGATTTCACCGTTTAATGTTGGCTTTCGCCGCGTGTTCAACGGGCGCAAGAGCTCGATCGGCGGCGCCGACGCGGACGTGTTCGATTTTGTAGCAATGCGCAAATCGGCGTCGGAAATTGAAGTGACCGACGGCGTTCTCGGTCGCGAGCGATTCTTAAATTCACAATTGAGTGAGATCGGCTACCGGCTTAAACAAAACAAACGCGAGCCCGTGTTTCTAGAATTGTGGCGGCGCGAAGATATGCATCTCGACGAAGACCCGTTCAACGGCGGCGGGTACACGCGCGTTTACGATAAGATAACTAATTTTAAAGTTACTTATTTTCCTGAAGTCGGCGCGCAATCGAAGGCGGAAGATCATTGGTCGACCGAAGAACAACAGATGTTTCCGCACCGCATGAAAATTGAATTTGAACTCGAAATCGAACCGCGCATCGAGAAAACAAATAGGCCGCTTGAGTTTTCGCGGCGCCGTTCATTCGCGCGCGTTTTTAATATTAATCCTGACGTCAACCGCGTATTAGTTGCAAACGCGCGGCCTCTCATCCCCGACGTGCCGAAGGCCGACGACAGCGCGGGCGGGCCTTCGGGCGGCGGCCCGGGCGGTCCCGGAGATGCTAATAATACTCAGGGTTTCTCATCCGGCGGCGCAAAACCAATTCCGGGTTTGCCGTTTAATAGTGGGAATAAAGGCGGCGGTTTGCCGGTCACCGGAAACAAAGGTAACAATTCCGGCGGACTCTTCGGCGGCGGCGGCAAAGGCAATATTGGCGGGCTTCCGGGCGCGTTACCCGGCGGTGGAAAAAAGTAAAACGCTCCCGCGGGGGCCCGGCGCGTATCGCGTGCGAGCGCGGAATTGATAATTAATGGAGGGACGGAAGACGATCGCGTTGGTCGCGTGCTCGCGCGCATAACCGTGGCGCCACAGTATAATAAAAACCCGACCCGCCTGGACCACTGCCGCCCAGTTGTTACCGACCCCTTCTTCCGCGCACCGATGCGCGCTGTGCGCGCGATCCAACGCGATCTTTAGCGAATGGCATTATTTATGATTCTTTGGAATTGTGATCGCGAGCGACACGCAGCCGGGAATAGTTAAAATGGGGTCGCAGCCGAGACTGAGATTAACTATCGCCGCGCGATCACTTCTTTACCAAAATACGGAATCAGCGCGTCGGGGATTCGAATCGATCCGTCTTCCTGTTGATAGTTTTCAATAATAGCTATCAATATTCGCGGCGACGCGACGACCGTGTTATTTAATGTATGCACAAATCGCGGCGAGCCGCCGCCCGCGGGGCGGTAGCGAATGTCGAGGCGGCGCGATTGAAAATCATAAAAACGCGACGCGCTGTGCGTTTCGCCGTAGCCGTTTCGCGCGGGCATCCACGCTTCTAAATCAAATTTTTCAACTTGGGCCGCGCCGAGATCGCCGGTGCAAATATGCAAAACGCGATACGGAATTTTGAATGCTTGTAACAATTCTTCGGAATTATTTAATATTTCCCTGTGCCAGGATTTACTTTCGGCCTCATCGGCTTTGCATAAAATAACCTGTTCTATCTTTTGGAATTGATGCACGCGATAGATTCCGGATGTATCTTTTCCGTATGTTCCCGCCTCGCGGCGAAAGCACGTGCTCCACGCGACGTATTTTTTAGGTAAATCGGCCTCTTCCAGGATTTCGCCGGAATGGTAAGAAGTTAACGGAACCTCGGACGTGCCGATTAGATATAACTCATCCTTATTGCACGTGTAGGCTTGCTCCTCGCCGCCCGGAAAGTATGCAGTTCCCTCCATCGCATCGCGCCGCACCATGAGCGGCACGCCGAGGACGGTGAACCCTTTCTTCATCATGTGGTCGAGCGCGTAGCGCATGACGGCGATCTCTAATAAAACGCCATCGTTCTTTAAAAAGTAATTTCGGCTGCCGCTGATGCGCGCGCCGCGCTCGATGTCGACCATCGAATGCATTTGCATCAATTCGCTGTGGTCTTTTGCCCTAAAATTAGCACTGAAGTTAAATTTAACATTTTCGCCCCACGTGCGAAGTTCAACGTTTCCGCTTTCGTCCGGCCCCACTGGAACTTCCGGCGCTGCCATGTTCGGCACTTTTAATAATTCTATTCTTAGCTTCTCATCAAGCTGCTTTTCTTCGGTCTCGATTGTTTTTAATCGTTCCTTTAGATCTTTCAAACCTTCCAAAAACGCGGGCCGGTCCGCGGGCGCAACTTTGCCGACTTCCTTGGATTTCTTATTTTGCTCCGCGCGCAGATCTTCCGCCTCGCGCTGGATGCGGCGCGCGTTTGCGTCGAGAGCTAATAATCCGTCGATGTCTATTTGTATTCTTTTCTTGAGCGCGCCGGCGCGAACCGCTTCGGAGTTTTCGCGGATAAATTTAATATCGAGCATTTGTTATTTTATCCATTCCGACGCGATGGGCCCGAACCATTTGTGCTCCTCGAAAATGCGAATTTCGACTGCACCCTTGTCGGGGCGCGGCGAGCGGAAATCGGCTGGATAACAAACGAGATCCTGCGGTTCCGAGCTCTTGAGTTCCTTTACTTTCATTTCTCCGAAGCCCGTTCCTGACTTCGCGCCGGGCTTTCGCCATTCGAGCTTCGGATGCGGGATTTCGTGAGTTAACAATACGTAGCGTTCTCCCGCGGCACCGCGGATTTCAATACTTTTTCCGCTAATACTAACTTCGCTAGAGTCCATAACGGTCTTGTGAGCAAACGTAAACGGCGCGCCTAATTGTAATGTTACAGTTTCACCGGGCTTTACTGTTAACTTCTTTTTGTCAGCCGGAGGCACGATCGCGTATTTTTGCTGATTGCGGCCCTTGCCGCTGCGGAAAACGCCGTATACAAATTCATATTCGCCTGCGGGAACTTCGAGCCCTTTGTCGCCGCCCGAAAGCAAATCAAAGTACGCTCCCGTAAACTCGCCGACTTCCTTAACAATAAGGTAGTGCGGCTTCGCGGCCGCGGGACCGGACCAAACGCCCTTCAATGTTCCAGTCTTAATATCTAATTCTCGCGATTGGAATTTGACGCCGAGCTGCTCGCTGTCGGATTTGAATCGATACCATTTTGGTCCCAATTTAACAAATCCGGAAAACGGGATGACCTTCTTCGAGCTGCCGACAAGCATGGAATCCATGAACGGAATCGTTCCCGTCATCCAACCTTTATAATCGACGAGGTCGATCACGTCGCTGCCAAACTTAGCATCACAATTATCATCAAATACTCGAATTTTCTGTCCGCCGAGATCCACGGTTCGCGACGCGGCCGAAGTATACATAATCGTTGCGCGCGTATCCTGCGGAGAATAATTAATTGACGTCGTCCGAAACGATTCTTGATTACTACCAATCGTCGCGACAAGAGCATAATCCACGGGCCCATTCGCGGTCGGAAGCTTGACTTCAAAGGGTGTCATTTTCCCAAGAGCTTTCAACGAAACGGGGCTCTTGCCATCCGGATCAAATATATATTTTGCATTTTCTTCGCGGATGAATTTCGCATCTTTAAAACTAAAAAACGAAAGCGAACCGCCCACCTTGGGGCCGGGCTTTCCCTCGATGGACGTGGCGAGCCAATCAATATAATTACCGTCGGTGTTCCAACCCGGTCGCTCGATTTCATCCGGCAATACCATAGAAAACTTGGCGGCGGCCGACACCCACGTGGAATTCTTAGCAAACAATTCGCCGCTGCTTGTTGGATTTAAATTATCGCCGCTCGGCTTATCCTTCGGATCTTTAGGCTTTGCCGGGCCGCCCTTTTTGAGATCAATTTTTAACTTTTCCACCAGCCGCACAATATCATTATAAAACTCATCCTTTAAATCGACCTGTTCGCGCAGCTTGATCGTTTTTTCGTAGTATTCAATCGCGCGCGCGACGTCGAAGCCCGTCTTGCGGTGCTCCGGATCGAGAGATGCGCCGGCCCAGAAGAAACTCGTCGCTGCAAGATACTTATCACCCAATGTTTCAAATATCCCGCCGACTTCGTTTGCCTCATTTGTAAATTTAGCGAGCGCCGCGTCGTCGAGTTCTCTATTTTTGCGTTTCGGATCCAACGCTAATAATGAATTCCAGCGCGCGGTGGCGCGGTGATATTCATTCCATTGCCCCTGGTCCCACCCGCGAATATCTTCATAATACTTATCAAAGAAATTATTACCTTTCGCGTCTTTCCACGCTTTGATTAATTTTTCAATTTTGTCGCCAAGCTCCGGGTTATTATTAACACTAAATATTTGCGCCTGCCGCGGCAGAGCCCACGTCGCGTCCTCCGGAAACTTCCGCACTAATTGCATCAATGCCTGCGGATCGCCGTTTGGAATCTCCGCGACAAACCTCGCCCAAAACGCATCCGGGCCGCCGCCCTGCAGGTTTATTGCATAACTAATACTGCCGGCGGACGCGAGAATTGTTAGAATTCCGAATAGCCGGATTACGATACTTCGTGGTTGTGCAGTCATTGCAGTTGAAGCCGTGAAAGGGAGAAACAAATCCTACTCAAATGTTCGTGTTCATTGAACATGAGCGTTTAAGCGCCCACTAGTACGAATCCCGCGCCGTTACACACGAGCCGCCGGCGCGACCCTTCACCCGTGATTTATAGATAATCGTTGCGCGTGCCGACGCTCGATTCGTTGCTAGTTTTCGCGCGATCGCCGTCGTGAATGCGGCTCGACGCTTCCTTTAGAAATCGTTTTTCCGAGTCGGAAAGCGCCGACATGCCTTCGATATGTATTTTTTCGAGAATGCGGTCGAGCTCGGCTTCGCGCGCCTTCGCTTTGCGTTCGCGCGACTTACGAGCGGAGTCTTTGATCGATCCTACAATTCGCTCGCGGATCGGCACCGAGTACGGCGAATCGTGAACGCCGCGAATGGCAATAACAAATCCCGCGAGCGCGCCGCCCAGATGCGCGACGTACGCAACGGGACTTCTGTTCGAGCTATCCTTAATTTTAAGAATATATAATACAAAATCGATTCCTACATATAACGCAGCGAATACCCAGAGCGGCAATCGAAACAACGTTTCCAAATTTGGAAAACTCACAGCCGCCGCGACCAGCACTGCGTACACGCCGGCCGATGCGCCCACGAGCGGCGCGCCCGGCTCGGATAGTAAATATTGCGATGCTGTAAATGTTAATCCGCCCGCGACGACGCCCGCCCAAAAGATCAGTAGCATCGTGCGCGGTCCGCGCGAGCCTTCGAGCAGCGATCCGCAGAAGAATAAGAATACCGCGTTTAATGTTACATGTAGCGGCTCGGTCGTCGCGTGCACCAAACCATAACTAAAGATTTGATAGAAAAACTGCCACGAAAACGGCTTCGACTGAAGATGTAACAAATACGAAAGGTAGTCGCTCGAAGGATGCCCCGACGGATCCTTCAGCCCGAATAGATACATTGAAAGCTGCGCGACATAAAAAGCGCCGAGTATGATCGCGAGGCGCGCCGATACCGAGAGCCGCAGCCAGCGGCTTCTAATGGATACAGGTCGTTCGTCGGGAAACTCAAACTGCATGGGAGGATTCGATTCGTATGGTGACGCCCGCGTTTTCGGCAAACGCCGCCATGTAACTCATATCGCGGCGAACAATGTTTAGTACCGAATTATCAAAGTGCGCGGCTTGTGATTATGAACCTCGCGATTTGTTTATTTCGTTCAGTCGGTTCGAGCCCGCGTTTACTTCGACTGCGCGACCTGGCCCGTCTTGTCGCCGGTCTGTCCCGCCGATAGTTCGGTGCCCTCGCGCGAAATGCCGTCGGTGTATTTGTGCATCGAGTCCTGAGAAGCGGGCAACAGCGCGAATAATTGAAATGTAATAAAAATGGAAATTGCGCCGCCCATGATGACTGAAAATCCGCGTTCGCCCTTCCAACCCGCGACGTACCGCAGGTGTAGATAGACCACGTAGATGAGCCATGAGATGAGCGCGGAAGTTTCCTTGGAATCCCAACCCCAATAGAGCGCCCACGCCTCCTGCGCCCAGAACGCGCCCATCATGAGGCCGGCTGTTAAGAAAGGAAATCCGATGCCGAAGATCGTGTGCGAGAACTTATCAAATCCGTCGATCCACGAATCGAGCGTTGTTAATTTTCCGGTCTTCGCGAGAAAATAACCAATCGCGGCGACGGGCACGAAAATCGCTAAATTTACAATTTGCGCGAACGGCAGCAAAAATACAAACCCGAGGAAGCTTAACATTCCCGCGATCGACATCGAGCGCGAAAGCGGAGCCTGGTTTTCAGTTTGAGGAGCCGCTTTTACTACTATTTGCCGGATGAATTTTAATGTAAAGAATAGCATGCACGCGACGTACGCGATCGCCATCGTGACGTATGCCATCAATAACGCCGGAACGTGGACCGACATCCAATAGGATTGCAACGCGGGCGGCAGCGTGCGCGGCCCCTTCTCCTGCGAATTCGTATAATATAACAATGCGAACTCGCCGGCCATGATCAACGCTAAGAATAGATCCGACATGCCGCGAACCATGCCCGTCGTTTTGTAAAGACCGAGCACAAAGTAAAGAATCGCGAACATAACATAAACCGACGCCGCCGTAGTCGTGAGCGCTTCGAACATCGACTGAACCGGGAAATGGTTCACTTCGATCCAGCGCAGTCCGATTCCCGTTAATGAACAAACGAGGCCTCCGACAAATGTTGCAAAGGTGCCGCGCGACAGCCAGGCCGCAACCGCGGGTCTCTTTCCCCAAAAATGGAGAACTGCAGATAGAAAGCCAAGCGCAGTGGTGACGACCGCGGCGAGTCCGCTCGCGCTTAAGAATATGAAAGAGGAATCGGGTCGGAGAATCATGTTGTTACTTTACTACTATTTATTTTAACGAGCCAAGGTTTTACTAAAAATACGAATGCAACGCCGATGACGACGGACCAAAGTCCGATGAGCACGCCCTCGATTCCGGGATCATAAACAATGCCGATGCCAGAATAGCCCGGAAACTCAGTCTTAGCATCCGTTTGAAAGAACCGGTAACCGTTGTAATACGCGTAGTCGTTCACACGAATCATCTGTGTACTTCGAACGGTCCATTTGTTTGTAACCGGATCCACTTCGAGGAATTCAAGATTCGACTTCCACTCGCGAGGAAGATCGGCGCGGTTTTCAAATATGCGCACGCGCATTCGATTTGAATAGTTCGCAAAATTAGCAAATTCGCTCGCTGCGATCAGGAATTGTTGTTTTCCTTCGGGACCGTCGACTTCAATGCGCGCCGCGGGCGGCGCTTTATCAAAAAAGTATTTCGGTTCGTCGTCGTTGCCTGGTTTTTCTGTTATATTTGCAACAATCTTCGGACGGTCGGCGCGGCGCGTAATTGTAAAAGAGAACGTATTCGGCAATTTAACAACTTCGTTAACTTTCACTTCGCGCGCGTCTCCGCCGCCTACGCGTCCGAGCAGAAGCGGGCATCCCGGCGCGGAAACCAATCTGTAGCGTTCGACCGCGGGGCTCCGCCAGTGGTCCCAATTAATAACAAATTTCGCGCGCGTGCCGCCTACTTCGATAATGTTATTATCATTAAAAACCGAGTGCCGCTCATCTTCATAATACCATTGTTTGCGAATTTTACGCCCGTCCGGCGCCGTGATTTCGAGCTCGACGCCAGGGGCGAGTGGCGGCGTTTCCGCCATTGGCGAATCTAAGAATTGCGGTATCGTTTCGCCGTTCGGAAGAGTAATAAGTCGCGCGTCTGGAAGCGCGTTTGCAATTCTAGCTGTAGCTTTTCCTTCCGGTGTCTCAAAGGTAAAGGATTCGCCGCGCACGATTGCAAATTCCGGCGACGGCTCGTCGGGGCGCTCCGCCGTGACAACTAACATCGATCCGAGCCGGTCGCCCTCGAACGGCGCGGCGAGCCGCTCCTTTTGTTCATTTTCATTCGCGGCCGATTCGTAGCGAAGCCGCAGGCCGGGCGTCACGTCAAAAACAGCGAGGCCTTCGAGGCCCGATACTAAGAATCCGGATTGTTGAATTCCGCGATAACTGAAATCTACTTTTAACGCCGAACCTGACGATTCGAGCACTGACGCCGGCGCAACCCCCGCGGGCCGTTCTGTAATATCTAATTCTACGTTCGCGCGCGGCCAATGTTCCAAAACGCGAACGATTGTTTTTGGAGATTCCTTTCCGCTGTCGCCGTATTCGAGCCCGATCTGTCGCCCCTTCCAAATCTCATAAAAACGATAACTAGGATTAGTCTTGGGTTCGGGATCTTCAACAAAACTAATATCTAATGTATCGCGATAATCTGCGTGGAAGTCGGCGAGCCGAACCGCGAAGGTGCGGTCGGGAGGGCCGAAAAACAGGCGCTCGCCCGAGTAGGTTTGATACAGAACCGATTCGACCGGCAGCTTCTCGCGCTCGGGGTTAATGGATAATTGAACAATTCCGCGGCGCTCCGTGAGCCTCGAATGAAAGCCGCTCACGAGCGCGGTCAGAACTCCGAGATGCGTTGCTAAGAATCCGATGCGCGCAATTGTAAATAATGATTTCAGATCCCACACGATCGCCGCAGGCAATTTTGTTATAAACCCGAGCCCCGGCCCGCCCTGTGCGATCGCGCGCGCGATGCCGCGGCGGAATGTATTGGTAAAAACAATAATAAACAAAAGTCCCATAAGCGCCGAGAACCAGTCGCTCGACCACGCGCCTTTTCCGGTCGCCGTGCCGCTCAATTGTAAGAAAAGGCAAATATCATAAAGCTGGTTGAACAGCGCGCGGTGCCGAATAATAAATGCTTTAATTTCCTGGCCGCGGAGCTGGCCCGTCACGGCCGATTTCATTCCGCTTTCTTCCTGCTTCGCGATGCGGTTGCTATAGCGTTTACTAATTCTGTCAAGACTGCCTTTCGCGGCTTCGGGTGCTTCCGCCGACGGCATTCCCCATCCGTACGGATGGAGCAAATGATAAAAGAAAAATCCCGTCGCCCATTGGAAGTCGTCGCGATGCTTATATTCGCGGTCCTCGACCTTTTGGATATGATTATATTTTTCAGGATCGCGCGGATGCACCACAACCGACGCGACCGATCCCAGCACGAAGAAGACTAAGATTGCGACGCCGACGCGGATGGATAAGAAGAACTCCATCGCGCGCTTCCACGAGATCAGTAAAAATACAAATGCCGCGGCCATGCCGGAGTAGACCGAAACCGATTTGAGCCAGTCGCCATCCTCGGACGCATACCATTTGCGAATTCCGACGCCGAGGCCCCACGCGAATATTAATACTAAGAATACCGCGAAAAACGCGCGGCCCCACGTCCACGACTCAAGCCGAATCTTGCCGGACGCGGGCGGTTGCGGTGATGCCGGAGCGCCGGCTTCAGTCTTCAAATCCATTGTTTTATTAATATGAATGATGACGCGCCGCTACCAGCGGCGCTCTAATATATACTTTGCCATCGAATCTAAACATTCGCGCGCGGGCGAAGGCGGAAGCGCCTGCAAATGTTTGAGTGCGCGCGCGATGTAGCGGTCCGCTTCCGCGTACGCGCGCTCGATCGCCGGCGAAAGTTGAAATTCCGAAACTAACAATTTGAGAACGGCCGACGCCTGAAGCGGCCCCTTATGAATATTACTGTTGTGAATATTACCATTTGACGCGGGTTCGCCGGACGCATGCTCCAATTCGCGTGCGGCGTTAAATAAAGACTGCACTCGCGCGCTCGCCGCGTCGCCGGCGCCCTGCAACATATAAATCATCGGAAGTGTAATTTTGCCTTCGGCGATGTCGGTGCCGAGCGATTTGCCGACGACCGCCTCGCTTCCGTCGAGGTCGAGGCAATCGTCTACAATTTGAAATGCGAGGCCGAGGTTTTTTCCAAACTCGCGCGAATTGTGAACTAACAATTCCGATTCACACGCGTAGCGCGCGCCGAGTTCCGACGACGCCGCGTAGAGCGACGCAGTCTTAGCGTCGATCATTTGTATATAACGATCTTCGGTTAATGTAAAATCATACTTTGCGCGCGATTGTTCAATTTCGCCGCGGCAGACGGTCGCCGTCACCTCCGCGAGCAGGCGCGAACACGTCTGGTCGTTCATTTTTGTAGATTTCGCGAACGCGCGCGCGTAAATCCAATCTCCTAACAATACGGCCGTATTATTTCCAAATTTAGCATTCACGGTCGGCACGCGGCGGCGCAAATCGGCGCGGTCGAGCACGTCGTCGTGCACGAGCGTCGCCATGTGGATCATTTCAACAATTGCGGCAATCTTAGTATGTTCCGGAACGAGCCGGCCGCACGCCTTTCCTGTTAATAATACAACCGCGGCGCGCAGCCGCTTTCCGCGATACCGCCTCGCATGCAACGCGATTTCGCGAACGCCCTCAGAATTGCAATCAAGTTCATTATTTAACTCGACGCTCGACGCTTCTAACTCATCCGCGATCGGCGCAATGAGCGCGTGCAGTTCCCGTTCGCGCTGCTCGCTAGTTTGAACGTTCATTTTCGGCTGAGACATGCAGCCCTCCCCTTTTATACAAATAGTCTGCGGCTTTTTTAAATTCTTCCGGATCGTTAATATTCGCAAACTCGAGCGGATCGCCGGCGACGGCTTCGGCGGGCGTCCAATGAATATTTACAAAATCGAGCGCCGCTTTTGTAGCGATGGCATCTTTTTGTAAGTTATGCATTGTTAATGATTCGATCGGGAGTGCTTTTGTTGTAAACGCGCGCTGAGACATCTGCAACCCGCGCGGCAGCGGATTTGAAACAATACGCCGTACGCCGAGCGCCAGTACGCTTCGCAGGATGCGTGCCACGCGCGAACGGTAAATGGCAACAAGCGGCTCCGCGCCGTGTTCGGTAAACGGAATCACAGCGTCGACCGATTCGTCGGCGCGCGCCAAATCTAACATTCGCGCGAGAGTCGCTCCCGAAAGGAACGGAACGTCGCACGCGACGACAGCAATAAATTTACAATTCGGGAGCGCTTCGATTCCCGCGGCGAGCCCGCCGAGCGGACCGAGCGCGGAATTATCCAATCCGGCCAATTCATCTAATCTCAAATCCGGAACGGCGCGGCGATTCAAAAACGCGTACGCATCGGGCCGGTTGGTACTGAGGATTATCTCCCGCGCGACAAAGGAAAGTGCGCGCTCGGCGCGTTCAATAAACCGCCCCCTAAATGTTGCAAGCTCTCCGCCAAATGTTAATAACGCCTTGTCTTCGCCCATCCGCACGCTGCGTCCGCCGCATAACAATACGCCGCCGCATGAAAGGCCCGCGCTGTCAGAGGTTGTTTTGTTAGTATCGTCGTCGCGGCCTTCGTTAGTCACCGCATGACTACGATTACGAAGACTTCTTGGCGGATTCGTCATTCTTAGCTTCGACCGCTTTCCGCGTCTCTTCTTCGCCCTCGCGCAGGCCTTTCTTAAATTCAGAAACACCCTTGCCGAGGTTCTTCATCGTGTCGGGAATTCGGCTCGCCCCGAATAGTAATACTATAACTACGAGCACGATGATCATTTGCCACGTGCCGAATTCAGCGAGAAACATGGACGTAACCTATATTAATGATTTGGAAAAAGGAATTGTTACGTGACGCGCGAATTGTTGAGATTCAAGGCGCCTCGCAGCGAAATGCCTTCGAAACGGTTTCGTGAATATTCTAATTCAAGCGAATGAATTGTTAAAGGTAGCGTCAAAGATTTCGCTCGATCGCGGTCATCTTTAGCTGGGAACTAGTGGCCCGCGGCGTTTTCGTAGAGCCGGCGTTCTTTTAGAAGTATTTCCATGGTGGAACCGATCGCCGACGGGTTTGGCGCGATCGCCACTCCCGCCGCACGTAGCGCCGCAAATTTCTCGGCCGCAGTGCCTTTGCCCCCCGCAATGATGGCGCCTGCGTGGCCCATGCGCTTGCCGGGAGGAGCTGTCGCCCCCGCGATAAAACCCACGACCGGTTTTGTAAATTTTCCGGATTTGATAAATTCGGCCGCTTCTTCCTCGGAGCTGCCGCCGATTTCGCCAATCATAACAACTGCGTCGGTCGCGGGATCATTTTGAAACGCGCGCAGCACGTCGACAAAATTAGTACCATTCACGGGGTCGCCGCCGATTCCTACACATGTCGACTGGCCTAATTTTAGTGATGTGAGCTGCCAGACCGCTTCGTATGTTAACGTTCCGCTGCGCGAGACGACTCCGATGCGCCCGGGTTTATGGATATATCCGGGCATGATACCAATCTTGCAGCCGGGCCGCCGCGAACCTGCGCTGTGCGAACCGGTTCCAGGTGTAATAACCCCCGGGCAATTGGGGCCAATGAGCCGCGCTTTTGTAGTTGCTAACATTTGCTTCACGCGAATCATATCTAATATCGGAATGCCTTCTGTAATAGCAACAATAAGCTCGATGCCCGAAGCCGCCGCTTCGCAGATCGCGTCGGGCGCGAACGCCGCGGGAACATAGATAACAGTTGCCTTCGCACCCGTTTTGCGAACGGCTTCTTCAACAGTATTAAAAATCGGAAGCTCCGCCTTGCTCTGAGCGCCGGTCCACGTCGTGCCGCCTTTGCCGGGCGTGATGCCGCCGACCATGCGGGTTCCGTAAATACAAGCTTGATCGGTATGAAAACTACCATTCGTTCCCGTGATGCCCTGGCAAAGAACGGGCGTTTCACCTGTTACAAAGATGCTCATTTTCAGTGTTCCTTTTATTTATTCCTTTATTAATATTAAATAAATTATATATTATTTCTTGCCACCGACGAGTTTACAAATCCGCTCGGCCGCTTCGTCGAGCGACGCGGCCGGCGTGATCGCAAGCCCGCTGCTTGCTAAGATTTCACGCCCGCGCTCGACGTTCGTACCTTCGAGACGCACCACGAGCGGCACTTTTAATTGTATTTCACGCGCAGCAGCGACGACGCCTTCGGCAATCATGTCGCACTTCGCGATGCCGCCGAAAATGTTCACTAAGATTCCTTGAACGTTAGCGTCCGAAACCAGAATCTTAAACGCGGCCGTCACGCGCTCTTTTGTAGCTCCGCCGCCGACGTCGAGGAAATTTGCGGGGCGGAAGCCGTGTAATTGTATCGTGTCCATCGTTGCCATCGCGAGGCCCGCGCCGTTCACCATGCAGCCGATGTTTCCGTCGAGCGCGATATACGATAAATCAAATTTCGACGCTTCCGTTTCTTTAGCATCCTCTTCATTAAGATCGCGGTATGCTAACAAATCCGTGTGGCGGAACAGCGCGTTTGAATCAAAATTAATTTTAGCGTCGAGCGCGAGCACCTGGCCGTCTTTTGTAGTAACAAGCGGATTAATTTCAGCAATGGAACAATCGAGCTCAACGTACGCCGACGCGAGCGACTGCAACATTTTTGTAGCTTTGCCAATGTATGCATTTGGAATGCCGATCCCGAATGCGAGTCTTCGCGCCTGGTACGCCCAGAGGCCGTCGCCCGGGGTGTAGGCTTCTCTTAATATCTTTTCGGGGTGCTTCGCGGCGACCTCTTCGATCTCCATTCCGCCTTCGGAAGAAGCCATCATGACCGGCAATCCCAGCTTCCGGTCGAGCGCGATGCCCGCGTAAAACTCGCGGTCGATCGAGCTGCCGCGCTCGACCCAGCACGTCCGCACGATGCGGCCCTCTTTGCCGGTCTGATGCGTTACTAATAATTTTCCGAGGATGGCTTCGCCCGCCGCGCGCGCTTCCGCCGCCGATTTTACTACTTTTACGCCGCCCGCCTTTCCGCGTCCGCCTGCATGAATTTGAGCTTTCACGACGGCGACCGGCGAAGCTAATTTTTCAAACGCGGACGCGCATTCGTCAGCGGAATGTGCGACAAAACCGTCGGGAACGGGCACGCCCATTCGACGTAACAATTCTTTGGCCTGATACTCGTGGATTTTCATAGGTAAATACTGGTAAGTCTCGAACCGTCCGAGTCTACGAACCCGCGAAAAGGCATTGAAATACTAATTTGGTTTCGAGACTAAAATCGGCCAGAAACATCGCTGCAAATGTCACAAACAAACGAACGCTCCGGAATTCTCGTCGACTTCGAAATCGCGAAGCTTTTTGAATTACAACAAATAAAAAGCAACAAACCGCACGAGGCGGGCCAGGTGCAGCCGGCGTCGCTCGATCTGCGGCTCGGCGCCACGGCGCATCGCATCCGCGCAGGCTTTCTCCCCGAGGAAGAATCCGTGAGCGACCGCCTTTCAGAATTAGCAATGGAATCGCTCGACCTCGAAAAGAGCGCCGTGCTCGAACCGGGCGGCGTTTATTTAATATTACTTTTAGAAGAGTTAAATTTACCAAAAGACGTCTCGGCGCGCAGCAATCCGAAGTCGTCGACGGGCCGGCTCGATTTGTTCACTCGCGTTTTAATTGATAGAAACGCACGGTTCGACGACGTGCCCGCGGGTTACTCGGGCCCGCTTTATATTGAAGTTGCGCCGCGCTCGTTCCCCGTCCGCGTGCGCGTCGGCGACCGCATCACGCAGCAGCGTTTCTTTCGCGGGAATTGTGCATTGTCCGACGCGGAGATTCGAGAATTAGCGTCGCGCGAATCGTTAGCATTTAATGAAAAAGGCGAACCGATCCCCGCCGAAAAGCTACTATTCGACGGCGACGGCGGCATCGTTTTTCGTTTAAATCTGTCGGGCAGCGCGCCCGTCGGCTACAAGGCGCGGCGCTACACTAACGTTGTCGATCTATCAAAAATCCGCGCGCACGATCCGGCGGAATATTGGGATCCCGTCTTTGCTAAGAAAGGCGCGATTATTGTTATACCCGAAGAATTTTATATTTTCGCGTCGAAGGAACGCCTGCGCGTGCCGTCCGGCTACGCGGCGGAAATGTTACCGATCGACGTCGGCGTCGGAGAGCTGCGCACGAACTACGCGGGCTTTTTTGATCCGGGGTTTGGCGCGAGCGGCGAGCGCCCGTTCGGCACGCCCGCCATTCTCGAAGTGCGCCCGCACGACGTCCCGTTCCTCGTCGAAGACGGCCAAGTTTTTTTTAGGCTTCGGTTTTTTAGATGCACGGGCAATCCTAACAAAACCTACGGAGCAGAAGGATCGGGCTCGCACTACGGACGCCAATCATTAGCACTCGCAAAACAGTTTCGGCCCTTTCCGAATTCGTAATCAGTAGTTTTTACAAATCGATCGCTAACGAAAGAAGAGTTCAAGCCGCCTGCGCAAGTATCCATTATTTTTCACTTGCCATTATTACAAGCCGGGCGACGATGGAAGTTCGAGGAGTGGATCCCTTCGATTCCGGTCTCCTCCGAGGAGTCAGCGTCATGAGTTTACAATTCATTCGAGTTTACAGTTCGATCGTTTATATCATTTTCATTTCACTCGCCATGAGTCGCGCTGGATTCGCGCAGGGCCTTCCACCGAATCAGGGCGGAAGCTGGGCCGGGCCGTTCACGCTGGGCATTATTAAACACCCTCTGCAACCGCCGCTTCCAGCCTATGACTTTTTATTTACAGACTCGCATGGTCTTGATCATTATTTACAAAATCGTGAGCTCAGCCACGCCGCGCTGATCCCCCCCGGGGAATTCGGCCAGCCCCAATCCATTTACAGATCAATTGATCATTTGGAATTCGCAGGCGGAGTATACGAATGATCCCAGCACGTCATTATATACTATCGCGCCCTCTCCCAACGCTAATCGAACGCATCGCGTGTGGGTACTCAATCCTGTCGGACCGACCACGATACAAATCGATCTCGGTTTTGGCGCCGCGGTTGGGTCGCAAGACTCGACGATTGTTGCAGATCTTTTTTGTAGCGGCCACACCTGGGCGCAAGACGGAACATTAGTCATCGGCGGCGGGCTTGTAACGGTGTTACCGAACGGTCAACCCCAAGGCGCCAAGAAAACGGTGGCATTTAACCCAAACGCGGCGGCTGGATCGCGATTTAGTTTTCTGGCCGACACACAGCAGGGCCGCTGGTATCCAACACTGCTAACGTTAGCAAATGGAAACATACTAACATTCTCGGGATTGCTCGACGCGTGCTTTACCGTACCTCCATCTTATAATGGCCCGCTGCTAAAAAGCTGGGAAACGCTCCAGCTTACTACAGATCCGCAGTATCCCGCAGGGCAATGGCAACAGTTTTCGGATTCAACATTACCGATCGACGGCTGGCATTATTATTCACGAGCCCACGTCATCGCGGGCGGAAAAGTATTTGTACCCTTCGATGTCCACGTCGGAGTCCCGACGAATCTCATCGGCGTCGTGGCAAATCCTTATACTATGAATCCAGAAATATGTTATGAAGGCTGGCCAAAATTAGAAGTTGCCTCGTTTTATGTAAATATACATTCGCCTGCGCAAGTTACAATTCCAACCATTCGGCCCTCGCAAGGAAGGCACTATGGAAATAGTGTGCATCTGGTAGATTTAAGTAATCCAGGGAGCCCCACCGAGCGAATTCTCACAGGCTACGGATCGCCGCTGGCGCCAACGAACGATACAACGACGCCGTTGACTACCTATCCTCCGCCGCCTCCGCTGGCACAGCCGCCTGCTGCACTGAATACCATTGATGAATACAATAATCCGGCTACGAGCGGAGGTGCTTGGATTAGTAAAGGCGCCGGGGGCATCAAGACGCGCTTCAATTCCAATGCTGTGATACTTCCTGACGGAACCGTTTTTACGTTGGCGGAAGTGAAAATGATATTAAGAATACTTTGCCGCCACTCACACCACCAGAACTCCCCGTTTACGATCCAGAGTTATTCAATCCAGGAACACCTGGAATTGGTAACGGAACCTGGACCCGCTTGAACCCACATCAAGTGGAGCGGCTTTATCATTCCGTCGCAGTATTGTTGCAGGATGGCCGAGTCGCGTGTCTCGGTGGTGATGCAAGGGTAGACGCTACTCTTAGTATTCCTTATTCTGGAGACACGCTGGAGATTTTTAGCCCACCCCAACTCTTTAAGGATCCGCGCCCGGCCGTTTTATCATTTCCGAGCCAGGCGATGCAGTACGGGCAAGCGTTCCCTCCGTTTACAGTTCGGTCGACCGTAAATTTAGCAGCGGGCGGAAAAGTAACATTGATCCGCGCGGCATCGGTTACTCATCACTTTGACTCCGGTGCCCGGTGGGTGCGATTAGAAGCAACAATAACTCAAACGGTAGCAAATCAATTTCAAGTGACCGTGGTTCCGCCTCCGAGCGGCGATTATGCGCCGCCGGGATGGTATTTATTATTCGTAGTCACATCGAATGGCACTCCTTCCCTCGGGAAGTGGGTGCAAGTTTTATAATAAATGGAGCACCCCACAATGATTCTTAAACTTCATAAGATGTTAACTTTGGTCTTGATTTTTTCGTTATTCCTTACCGTATTCACAAACAGTACATCCGCACAAACTGTAAAACTAACATTAACCGGGAAACAGGTGAATGATGGTTTTGGGTTCAGGATTATTAACGCTGGCGATTGGGATGGCGATGAATTTCCAGATATTGCGGCGGGTTCGCCATTCTATAAACTGCCTAACTATTCAAGCGCGGGGAGATTTGCAGTACTCTCCGGCAAAACCGGCGCCGAATTGTTTGGTTTCACGGGATCACCACAATTCCCGGTTGCGGGAATTTGGGTTAGCGACATTGGTGATCTCACAAATGACGGCATACCGGAGCTCGCGGTCGGTTCAAGCGTGCCGAGCGCAGGTGTTAAGATTTTTGCCGGTGGAATTGGAATGGAATTATTAAGTGTGACAGGTGCGGTGGGTGCAATCGCGTTAGCGGATGTCAATCAAGTTGGGTTAACGGATCTAGTGCTGGCCGGTGGCGGAACAATGTCTCTTCGTAAGTATTCGTATCAAACAACACAATGGTCAAAGATTAACTTTGGCAGTATTGTTAGCATGAATTCCGACGTCGACAACGATGGATTTGATGATTTTCTTGAGGCGAAAGGTAATGGAGGAGAATTCTCGGCCGGTTTTGCCGCGGTTTTTTCGGGCAAGACCGGTGCGCTTATTTGGTCATTTCCGGATGAGTATATTGGAATCTATCCAAAAAAGCTCGGAGGCGGATTCGGTGTTATTGGTGATATTAATGGTGATGGAAAACGCGACTTTGCGCTGGCTAGTTTAGAGATTGGTTATGAAACACATCTTCGTTCGGGTGCAACGGGAGACAAGCTCGCGGTTCTCCAGGGGTATCAGACTGTTATTATCAATTCCTTTGGTGATATCGATGGCGATGGAGTTGAAGACTTTGTCAACGGGCCTGTGCCAACAGTATTTTCCGGGCGAACGCTAAAAGTAATCTATTCGATGCCTCAACAGATTGGATTCGGGTTTTGGCACAGCGCCGCGATGGGCGATATTGATAACGATGATTTTCCCGATTTTTGTATTGGCGGGCAAAAATCAGGCAATAACCAAGGTAAAATATTCTTATACTCCGGCGCACCCATCGGAGTTGCAACATTTGGAACCGGCGTTTCTTCACCCAATACACAAATCCCGCGCATCGGGGCGACGGGCAGCGCAAGAATCGGGCATCCGTTTCCTATCAATTTATCGTTAGTGAATCCCGGATCGCGCGCGTGGCTCGTTATCGGCGACTCATCTACTTATACTAACGATCCGAACCTGCCCGCCGATCTTACTACTTTTGGTTTTCCGCAGTGTGAGCTGGTCGTCAATCCCGAGATCGTGATTCCAACATTAACATACGCCGTCGGCCCCGGACTCAGCTCGGCAACGATCGAATTACCGATTCCTAACGATGCGGCGCTTGTCGGAACTGAGCATTTCGCACAGTGGCTTGTATCCACTCCCGGATTTGAACTCCCGGGCGCGTGTACGCGCGGGTTGCGATTTGTAGTACAGCAGTAGAGTAGGGTTCCTTGCGGCCCGGGCACTGTTCCCGGGTCGGTTGTTTTTCCGATAAGGTCCGGCGCACTTCCGACCATCCTTCACACGAAAACACCGAGCGCCCAATCTGTAGCTACCGCGTTTCTTAAACTTAATGATCCGCGACCCCCTTCCCGGCGAACTCACCGTTCCATTCTTGCGGTGGAAAATCCCGGCGGGCGATTTCAAGCCTTGGGGAAGATTATTTGTAATGTTAGCGATGCTCACGGCCGTGGGCGCGGCGGCGCGCTCGCTGGGGAAAAGACTGCAAGACGCGAAAGTACATGAACGCTGGCAGTCATTTCTCGAAGCCGACGAACGCGCAACTGTAATATGGAAACCGCTTGTTGCGCTCGACGGCGCACCCAACTTGCCGCCCGGCGCCACCGCCGATCATTATGAATCGACGGAAGGTTACGCCGCGGAATTGATAGGTTTTGTCGAAGATCATTTACATGCGCCCGTCGCGGGCGCTCGCGTTCGGGCCGGCGCGCACGAAGTGACAGCCGACGCGGCCGGAAGATTTGTTATTTCCGGAATTTCGCCGAAGTTTCCTGCAAATATTACAATGATCCCGCCCGGCGATCGCGCCGATCTCGCGCACGCTATTATTAAAGACCCGGGCCGCGGCTTTCCGGGCATGGCGTCGCCACTCGGAATTGTGATATTACCAAAACGCGCGGAGGCGGAAGCTGGAGCGCCGCCTCCCGGAATATTACAACAAACCGCCGAAACGCAGATTCTTACATTTCGCTTCGCTCCGGGCGCCAGCGAATCCGCGTCGCTCGCGGGATGGCAGCGAATTGATAATATAACTTCACCGTTCGCGCCGGGTGAAAAGCGCCGAGACTTCGCCTATTCGCGCGGCGAAGCGCGCCTCGGCGATTCGTACGATTTGAGCGCCGAGCGCTTCGCGCCGCCGGTTCCGAAGAAAGTAAACGTTTCGGGATCGTTACAAATCGCGACGGCGGAGCTGCCGAAAGGCGCGTGCGTATTTTTAAATTTATTTGATTCGGGAATCATTACAAAAGCGAGATTAAACGACGGACCGCCGCTCCAATTTGAATTTAACAATATTCCGGAGGGCGACCACCGGTTGATTGTTTACGTTCCCGGATTCCTGCCGGCGTGCGAAGATATATCTTTTCCGCTGCCGCCGCAAATACAACAGATAGAGGCTGGCGTCGAGCAGGGCGCCGACGTGGACGTCGTCGTCGATACCGTTTCTGGAAATCTGCCCCGCGGCGCGGCTGTGCGCGTCACGGCCGCGAATTATCGAAAAGGTATCTTTGCAATTCCCGATTCGGGGATTCTTAAACTTCGCGGCCTGCCGCCGGAATTGTTACGTTTCGAATTGTTAATACCGAGCCGCGTCGATCTCGGAACGGCGCTCGCGACGCCCCCACTCGAACGCACCGGCCGCGAAATTGTTCGAACGCTCGAACGCGGCGCTTCGAATATGAAGCTCTCGTTTCATTATGAAGCCTTGCCGGCGCCGATCCGGTGCCGCGGCGTTTCGGAACCTCATGCCTGGATTTACCGCGCCGGTGCGCGGCTCGATGAACCCGCGACGTTCGCGCGCGCCAATGCGGCCGGAGAATTTTGCATTTGGGCCACCGCCGGCGCGCGAGTCTTCGCGGCCCGCGGCGAGGCGCCGTTTTTAACGTTGTTCTCGTCGGGCACGGCTGCGGAAAAACTACAATTCGATCCTGCTTCGACGCTCGAAGTTCGCGCGGAACCAAAGGTACAAATCGAGCTCGCGATCACCGGGCCCGAAGCACTCGGGCGCTCTGAATTCCTACAATTCACCGATTCAGCCGGCGTCGCGCGTTTTTCGAATCTGCCGCCGAATGTGAATGTTCTGCTGCGGGCCGCTACGAAGGCCGGCGATTGTGAGTGGCCCGCCGCGACGCCACCGCCCGGGGAGACGCGGCGCATCGAGATGCCGGCCGCGCCGGTTCATTAACCGGACTATTAACTTTCATAAAATTAGCTAACAAAGAAAGCGCGGCGCGCGACGTATTGGGGTACAAATAAAGCATCGTGCCGCGTTTTGGCGCGGGCTGTTAACATTTGTAGATCCACGGAGCTCTACCGGATGTCAAGACTCTTCGCCGTTTTATTAGTGATTGCAGCCGCGCTGCTAGCAGTTGCCGCCGCGCTATTTATGGAAACGGATACGGCTGAAGCGCGCGAAGCAAATGAAGCGAATGTTAAAAATACAAATGACAGCGCGAACAATTCCGAAGTATTGTTAGCTAACAATTCGCGCGACGCGAACCGCACGTCGGCGGATTCATTAAAAACCACCGAGTCGAAACCTGCGAGCGCGCCAGCGCCGGTGGACCTATCCAATGCGGTTGTTATCGTTCGAGGTTTTGTATTTGATTCCGAAAAGAAACCGATTGCTAACGCTGAGGTATCGGTTGTCCACCGCGGATCGAATTCGTCGTCGACACTACAATCCCACACGGCCCCGAGCGCGCCCGACGGAACATTTGTAGTCGGCGTGCCGGACCGCGACGGATGGGATTGGAGAGTGGAAGTTCGCTCGCCAGGATTTGCAACATCGTATTTAACAAATATTCCCGCATGGCTCGGCGACATCGACGTGGGCGCAATTGTATTATATCCGTCGCTCGCGGTTCGCGGAAAAGCTACAAATCGCGACGGGGCGCCGCTCGCGGGCGCGAAGATTTATGCCATGACGATTGCGAATTTCTACTGGGACGAAGATTTTAGTGAAGAGGAAAAGTCTACAACTGAAGATATTTATAAACCCGTCGCGACTACGGCCGCGGACGGCACCTATTCGATTGCTAAATTACCGCCCGGAAAAGTTACATTGGGAGCCGAGTCGCCCGGTTACGCCGATTCCGTGCGACCTGGCGTATTGTTAGGAGCCGCGCGGCCGAACACTGTCGACTTTTCATTAGCATCCGAAGATCCGTTAAACGGGCTCGTCGTCGACGAAAGCGGTTCGCCGCTCGCGAAATCACTAATTCTGGCCACGCTTCAGGATCAGAAGCGAGCGTTCTGGCGCAAGCCGGTCGAATCGGATGCGCAGGGCAAATTTACAGTTGTGGGCCTCGACCGCACGCGCCGAAACTTAAATTTGAGAATTACCAAATCCGGCTATTCTTCCGTTTGGCAGGATGGATCGAGCCTTCCCGCCGACGAAAAATATACATTACGAAAATCGACGTTTATAACATTAAAAGCCGAAAGCCCGCCGGGGTCGCCCGCGCCCGTGATTCGTAGCATTCGCATCGAACGCCGGCGTACGAATAATCGCTGGAGCGGCGCGCAGGAAGTGCAAAAATTCCAGCGCGAAATTGTTGCTTCTAACATTTGGAAATTTACAACAGATCAGCGCGGGCCCGTTCGCGCAATTGTAGCCGGCGACAATGGCATCACGGGCACGAGCAGCGAATTTGAGATTTCGCAGAACATGACGGATCTCGAAATTGTAGCTCAATTCGACCGGCCCGGTTCGCTCGCAGGCCGCGTCGTGAAAGCCGATATGAGCCCGGTTGCGGATGTGCGCGTCGAAGTAACTACAGAAAAAACAAATCAATATTCGCTAAAGGTTGCAACGACGAAGGAAGACGGAACGTTTACATTTGATTCGATCGCGGCGGGAACCGTTTCATTAAAATTGCGTTCTAAAGACTGGATTTCGAATCCTACAAAAACCGACGTGCGCACGGGCGAGAAAACGGAGGGCGTTGAAATTGTAGCGGTGAAGCCTTCGAAGATTTCGGGAAAACTAACGATCGGAGGCGCCGCGCCCGGCGAGCCCGTGGCGATTTCTTTTTATAAAATTGACTATTACGACGGGCGGCCGGTTTGGAACATGATCGCGACGTCGAGCACGGGCGTCGACGGAATGTATTCCATGAGCCCGGTTCCGTCAGGACGAATCGCGCTCGTTCCGAATCATAAGGTTGACCCGCAGAAGGGCTCTATTCGTAGCTTTGAAGACGAGCGCTCGCACCCCGAATGGGGCGATCAAGAATCGCAGAATTGGCAATGGATCGCGGATGTGCCTCCGGAGGGCGAGCGAGTGTACGACCTCGACGTGCCCGCTCCGAAGTTTTCATATATTAAAGGTAGTATAACAATTAACGGCGAGCCGCGCTCCGGGCTCGAATTGTGGACATATCTATTAAACGGCGGCGGCGAGTGGCAGAGCGATTCAAGCGACGCGGAAGGCAAATTTAAGATTCGAGTCGCGAAGGCCGGAGAATATCAATTGCAACTTTCGGGCGACGGATTTCAAGACTACAAAAAAGTGTCGATCGGCGAAGGTGACGAACGCGAGGTTGAATTTGTATTATCGTCGGGCGGCGTCGAAGGCTCAGTCGCCGACACATCGGGACGGGCGGTGGCGGCGCGCGTGCGCCTCGAAAAGCAGCGCGAGCGCAACTCCGGAAATAGTAATGAATATTACGGCTGGTGGGACGCGCCCGAATTGTTAACAAAGGCCGACGGAAGTTATGTCTTCCCCGAAATCCCGGCGGGCAATTATAAAGTGATTGTAACAGATCCGAAACGCAAGCTCGCGAGCATCGCGAGCGCGGTATTTACAGTTGGGATGAAGGAACGTTATCAAGTGCCGCAGCTCCGCGTGCCGCTCGAAGCGCTTCTGATCGTATTTGTTAAATCTCCGGACGGCAAACCCGTGCAAGGCAATATTAGCGTCAAAGCCGCTCCGAACTCGGAACCGCTCGGCCAAAAGCGCGTGCAAGCATGGATCCAGCGCGGAGCGGTCCGTTTCCGTGCGATGCGGCCGGGGCCGGTTATTGTTAAATATATTCCGAACGGCGGACCGTACCTCCCCGTCGAACAAACTGTTACATTACAATCCGACGGTTCGCCGACGAACGTGATCCTCGAAGTAAAGAAAAAAGACGCCGCGAATCCCGCCGGCGGCGCGTCGCCCGTCTCGGCAGCGGGGCTGAGCGGTCTTGGTTATGTTAGCAACTCGGGTTTCTCGGATTCGAACGGAATGGAAGAAGAAGATTATGATAATTGGGGCTGGAACTCCGATTATGAGTATATTGGCGAGGCGGAAGCTAAGAATATTTTCGGCGATGCGCTGAATCCAGCGGTTCCGGTGGAGAATAAGTAAGAGTAAATAGGAACGATCGCGGGATGGCGCCGCCCGCGATCGTTAGTTTACAACTACCTCGCCACCGGCCACGTCCCCGCAATCCAGTCTTGCACTCCGCGGTTCGCGCGCGTGAGCGCGTACAGCCCGCATCCAAAATAAACAATACCCGCAAATATAACTAAACCTGGCGCGAGCCAGAACGGATATGCATTTTCGAGGATTCCCGCAATGTAAATAAACAATGCGGGAACAGCGACAACAACCAGCGCGCGGATCGCGCAGCGCCAGCGCGGAGCGAGGCGGCCGCGCGCGTCGCGAAGCGCAATACCACAAATCCGCAGAGTGATCCCGCCGCGGAATAGTATCGACAGAACAATTGTTATGAATGCCGTTGCGCCAAATACGATTGATGCAATTGTAAAACGAGGCGGTGGCTCGCGGCCCGCGAGATTTTTATAACGAAGCGCAAGACTCGGCTGCGTTTCGGCGGGCGCGTCGACAAACGCGCGAAGCGTTTGCTCGGCCGCGACGAATTCAGGCCCGTCTGTATTTGAATATTCTTTCGCACAATTATTGATAAAATCGATATTGATACTTTTCTTCGAATCGGCGGCCAGAATTGGCGCCGACATCAGACGCCAAGATAATTCCGCGGTTCGCTTTGCAATCATCATGCGCCGCGCCGTTTGGAGCGCGTCTATTTTTTGTTGATCTTCGATTTTCGCGTTCTTCTCAATCGCCGCATTTGTAGTTTGCCACTGCGCGGAAAAAGTGAGTACTTCAAATATGGGATTCATCAATACGAAAATAACAATCATAAACGCGGTGGGCACCACCATTCCCACGCCCGAAAGCGCCGCTTGAACCACGCGGATTCCGCGCGATAGCAGCGGCGATCGATGTTCAAACGATTGCAGGATTTGTAGGATTTCATCGGGACCGCGCCACGTCGAATCGAAACTTAATAATCTTCGTACGAGCGCCTCCGCGTGCACGGGAACGTCGCGCGGCAATTGTTGTGATTCGCTCGTTTTTCGAAATAACAATTCACGGCTTAATTGTTGTATTATTTCGACGGGCCCGCGCGGTTCATGCGGCCCGTTCCCCGCGGGAATTTCAAGGATTCGAAGCCGCCCCGCCGAGTCGATCCAGAGTTGCGAAAGCGAAAGCGGGCGCGGCGCGCGCGCGAGGTCGGCCGCAAGCGCGAGCAGTATTTGATAGGATTGTGCCCACGGAATCGCGCGGCCATTCTTAATATATGTTTCGACGCCCGCTCCGCCCGGCGATTCGTAAATATCATAATCGCGGCCGCCGTGGCTGCCGCGCCCGAGCCAGCGGACTTCCGCCTTCGAACGCCCGGATTCAGAGCGCGGTCCGGCCGCTCCCGTCGCATTTGTTTTGTAATGAATCCAAATCTTGCGCCGAAGTAACAAATCTTCGGCGGCGAGAATCGGCCCCGCCGGAGTTGCTACAACTTCTCCGAGAACGCGATACGTAGCGTTTTCACGATTCCACGGTTCCACCGGACGCAACTCTTCCTCGAGCGGCTTTTGCAAAATATTTATAATATTAAATAGTGACCGCTGCTGGACAACGCGTGTTCCGCTCCCGTACTCGTGTATGCCGCGCATGCCCGTCGACGGGCGCATCGTCGAGCAAAGTAACAAATGAAGCCCCCAGGTCAGAAGTGCATTGCCCTGTTGCCCGAGGCCGATTCCGAACGCAGCTACTGACAAAAACATTGTTAATGATGCGCTGCCGTTCCAAATGAGGGCGCGCACGAACGCGCCGCCGAGCGTGGGCCGGTTTGTTTTTGTAGCCACGACACGCAGCCCGATCACCCATTTTCCGAGCGAACATCCTAATAATCCTTCCATGAATCCGAAGTAAATTAACACGACCAGAAACGTGGCGGAAAGCGAGACTGCCGTTTCTTGTAATGTTAATATATTTTTTTGCATGACAAACGATCGCGTCCATCCGGCGGAAATGAGGAGCGGCTCCGTCATGCCAAAGTACGCGGCGCTCGTTACTACAAAATCGATCAGCATCGCCGCGACGCGGCCGCCGATGCTCGCGACGGCCCCCGCGGGTTCTGAAAACATTTCGAGCGCGCGGCGAAATGCAGCGATCGATGCGAATCTCTGTCGCGGATCCTTCGCTAATGCTTTTAATACAATTTTTTCAAGGCCGCGCGGAATATCGGGCCGCGCGCCGCGGAGCGACTTCGGCGGATCTGTTAAAATGCGAGCGAGAACCTCGCCGAAACCGGAACCGTCGAACGGCGTCCGATTTGTTAGAAGTGCGTAGAGCGTCGCGCCGGCGGAATAGATATCAGAGCGAAAATCGAGTTCATTACCTTTAATTTGTTCGGGCGACGCGAACAGCGGCGAGCCAATAAAAGCGCCCTGCTGCGTCAGCTGAAGATCTGTTACAAGTACGCGCGAAAGCCCGAAATCGCCGAGTTTAACAATTCCGTCATCGGTTAAGAAACAATTCGAAGGTTTGATATCGCGATGAAGGACGCCGGCCGCATGCGCGGCTTCGAGGCCGTCGAGGATTTGTAATATCCAGCGGACCGCCGTCACGATTGGAATTGCATCTTTAGCATCCGTTCTCGCGCGGCGCAGGCGGTCTTCGAGCGTTTCTCCGCCGACGAGTTCCATCGAGATTGCTAACGATCCGTCGATTTCAATAAATCCAAAGACAAAGACACAATTCGGATGCGAGATCGACGCAGCGAGCCGCGCCTCGCGCTCGAATCGCGCCCGCGCCTCCTCCGATGTTCGCAAATCCGTATTTAATACTTTGAGCGCGACGCGGCGCCCCGATGCGACTTCTTCCGCTTCATAAACAATACCCATTCCGCCGCGCCCCAGCTCGCGAACGATGCGGTAGCCGGAAACAACCTGTCCAGGCGTGAGCGCGCTCTCTTCCATTAAATATGAACTATTTCATTTAATATATTCATTACGCGCAGACGTCCAGGTCGGCGTGCTCTTCCCAATTCACATTTTCGCGGCGCGCGCCGGAGCGGCGATGTTTATCAAAAAACTTCGCGGGTGGAAGTTTGTGTATCAAATCCTCGCGGTGAACCGCGCGCAGCGCTTCTTCACACAATTCGCGGTTCTCCGGAAATTTCCATTGCATCAATGCCTTGTGAATGCGGCGTTCGCGGTCGCCCTTCGGAACATAAACATTCTCTTTTGTTAACGGATCGATGCCGGCCGCGTATTGTACACATGCGCGCGTCATCGGTAATGGTATGAATTCCTGCACCTGCTCCGGCGCATAATTGCGTTCGACCAGCTTTTCAAACAATTCGACGGCCGCCTTCAACGTCGTTCCGGGATGGCCTGCGATAAAATAGTTAACTAAGAATTGATCCTTGCCGATTTCCTTGCACGCGTCTTTGTAACGATCCTCGAAATCGGCGTATTTATCAAATGAAGGTTTATTCATTAAACGCAGCACATCGTCGCTCGCGTGCTCGGGCGCGAGTTTCATCCAGCCGCTCGTATGTTTTGTAACTAAATCCTGAAAAAGCCGCTCCCCCGCCACACCGCCCAACATATCATAACGAATACCACTTGCTACAAATGCGTGCTTGACGCCCTCGGTGTTGCGCACGAGCTCGAGAAGTTTTCTGTAGCCTTCCGCTTGCGAATTAATACGAAGCGCCGGACACGGATCGGGCGTCACGCAATCGCGGTCGAGGCACGCTTCGCCCTTTTCTAATAATTTACAGGAAAGACCGTACATATTGGCCGTCGGCCCGCCGACGTCGGTGATCGTTCCTTTAAAATCAATTCGCGATGCTAATTTTGCGACTTCCTTAAGAATACTTTCGGGTGAACGCTGTTGTATCGAACGGCCCTGGTGAAATGTTATCGAGCAAAATGAACAATCGGCGAAGCAGCCGCGATGAGTATTAATCGACCAGCGCACGGGCTCGAGCGCCGCGACGCCCCCCGCCGCGTCGTACATCGGATGCCAGTCGCGCGTGTACGGCAAATCATAATAATGATCGACCTCGACGGGCGTGCTCGGCCGCAGCGGCGGATATTGTATTAAATAACGATCGCCGTGTTTTTGCGCGAGCGGAACGCTCTTCGGTTTGTTCTCTTCGCGAATCGCTTCAAATGCCGGAACTAACAATTTCGGATCTCGCTCGAGTTCCTCGAAAGACGGAATTTCGCGAACGTTAGGAATCGCGGAAATCTCTTTCTTAATAATACACGTCATCGGAATTTCGTCGAGCGTTTCCGAGACGGGCTCCGCGTCGCCGCCGTTTACAATTCGCACAAGCCGCGCCTCGAGCCGGTTCGCGACTTCTAAAGTCTGCCGCTCCGCCATTCCCCAAATTAACAAATCCGCTTTGCTATCCATTAGAATTGAGCGCCGAATGGCATTATCCCAATAATCATAATACGCGAGCCGGCGGCCCGAAGCTTCGAGCCCGCCGACTACAATTGGCACTCCCGGAAACGCCGCGCGGCACGCGCTGGTGTATGCAATCGTCGCGCGGTTCGGCCGCGCCTCCGCGCCCTTCGGACGATACACATCGCCGCGGCGCTTGCGTTTCGCGGCCGTATAATTAGTAACCATCGAATCGATCGTGCCGGCCGTGACTCCAAAAAACAAACGCGGCCGTCCAAGAATCTTAAAATCATCTATTTTGCGGTGGTCGGGCATTGCTATAATTCCGACGCGAAAACCCGATGCTTCTAAAAACCGCCCGATCACGGCGGAGCCGAACGAGGCGTGGTCGACGTACGCGTCGCCCGTGACAATAATAATATCAAATTCGGACCATCCGCGTTCGCGCGCGGCGTCCATCGTCATCGGCAGCAGCGCGCGTGTGCGCTCGGCGGCGGTCGGTTTATTTTTCTGTAGTGACACGTGGTTTATTATGAATCAATATTAATATTATTCAAATTCGGCTTCATCGAGGCCTCCGCCGCGGATGTTGCGTTTCGCGTCGTATAGAGCACGGTCCGCGTTTGCTAATATTTCATGGAGAGCATGCGTGCTCGGAGCCATTTCAGCAATCCCCGCGCTCACGTGCAGTGTGAACGGGAGCGAATTCCCCTGCGTGGAATGTAAATGATGGCGGACGCGCTCGACGACGTGCACCGCCATCTTTGCATTTGTTCCGGGAAGTAATAATGCAAATTCATCGCCGCCGAGTCGCGCCGCGAGATCGGTTTCGCGAATCGAATTCTGCATGGCGCGCGCGACGGCCACCAGCGCGCGGTCGCCGGTGTCGTGCCCGTATTTATCATTTATTTCCTTAAATTTATCTAAATCGAGAATCACAACAGATAGAGGCGCCGATTGCCTGACCGAGAGCGCGATCGCCTTCGCTCCAAATTCTTCGAGGCGCCGGCGGTTCGCGATTCCCGTGAGCGGATCTGTAGCACTGCGCTCCATCGATTCTCTTAATAAACGCGCGTTTTCGAGCGCGGGCGCGAACAAGCTTACTAATGTTTCCGCAAATTCGCGGCGGATCGAATGAATAGATTCGCCGGGCTTTGCACAAATATGAACAACGCCGATTTGCCCCGACGCGGTTTGCATCGGTATACACAGCGTCGAACGCTCGGGGTCGGGCGCGGCGGGACATATCAAATTCGATTTCGGCGGCGGAGATGTAGCATGTCCGCGGAATGCGAAACAAACGTTCGGGTCGGCAATGATGCGAGGCTTTATATCTATTCCGCCGGGTTGAATTAATATTTCCTCGAGAAACCCGTGCGGGGCGACCCAGCGCAATACTTCAACGCGATCGATGTCGAGCGCCGTGGACGCGCATCTGTGAAATACACTAATAATCTCCTGCTCGGAGCGAGCGCGCGAAAGTTCTAATACAAGTTCGTGCGCGAATTCTAATTCTGACTGGCGCTCCACGGCGGCCGCGTGTTCGCGGCGCACGTCGGCGCGCGAGCGTTCGAGCGCGGCGCCGAGCGCGTTGAGCCGATTATTAACTTCCGCGATTTCTACAAATGTCTCCATCGGTTTTGGATCGAGTTCGCCGCGTTCAATCGCGGAGACGTGGTCTCCGATTCTTCGCAAGGATTTTCTCATTCGGCGGATCGTCATGGCCGTCGCCGCCCATGTAACAATTCCGCCGACCGCGCTCAATATAAGTAATATCCACGTTCGCGCCGCGATGAGCGCGTTAAACTCATTATTAATTTCCTGCAGACGGCTTTGAAACGCATTCTTAAATTCTAACAATCCGCTCCGAAGCGCTGCGAATCGCGGGTCGAGATCTATTATAACTTTTTTTTGTTGTATTTCCCGAAGCTCGGATAGGTTATTTCGGAAGCGGACCCAGGCCTGCTTCAACGGCTCGGCGCCGGCGGCGTCCACCGCCCAAATTCGAGCGCCTGCGGCTTCGATCCCCGCGGCGTGTCTCGAAATGATATCTTGAATGATTTGTATCTTTCCTGAATCTCCGAATTTGTAGGCTAATAATTCGTCGTCAACCGCGGTCCGCAATTCGACCAGATGGAATGCCGTTTCATCCAGAGCGGGGTATTGTTCGATCGCCGGCTCGATCCAGCCTTTCTGGATGATAAGATAGGAAGTAATAATAAATAAAAATGCTAAAACTAATATGAATCCCCCAATGCGCATCGCTCCGACGAGCGAGAGGCGCGCGGCGTTTGGCTCGGCGGGGTTTGAACTCGATAAAGTTATCATTACGAAACCAAGGGTTGTGGATTGTGTACAACCGTTGAATCCGTGTAATCTGGAATACGAACGAACGGAAGTGATTTCGTTGCGTAGCAAGTCCGCCCGCGAAAAAATTTCCGCCGGACAATATTACAAAAGAAATGAAACTTACGTTTCGGCCATTTGCAAACAATCGCGGCAGGCGCGAAACGATCGGATCTTTATCCGACGCGAAACTTCCCGCTCTTTTGTCGTTTACGGCGAATGATGCGACGGCCGCCAACCGTCTTCGTGCGCGTACGGAAGCCAACTTTCTTGGCGCGCTTGCGATTGCTCTGGCGAATATTGAGTTTCATAGCTTTTGTTAATGATTCGAGCCGCGACTGCGCCGTTTGGGTGGCTGCCGCCGGGTTTTGGGGCGGAGAACTATACAGAAGTTCGCGCGCGAGACAAGCGCCGAATATGCGCCCTGCCGCGTCTCCGCGGCCCATCCACCGGTTCGCGCCTGGAAACTCCAGCTCGATGCGTCCGCCGACGCTCTTATCGTTGAAACAATTCGAGCCGGGGCTGGATTCTTAATAGAAAACCTATTCTTTATTTTGCGAAGAACTAATGAAGCGTCTCATTAATCTATTATTAGCATTTCTAGCTGGCACCCCGTGCGCGCTCGCGACAACGTACGAGGTCGGCCCCGGAAAACCATTTGTTAATTTACAGGCCGTCGCGCCGCTGCTGGCGCCGGGCGACCTCGTGCTTGTTTCGGGAAATACTACTTATCCAGGCGGAATTGTACTCAGCAAGCACGGCACAGCGGCCGCGCCGATTACCGTTCGAGGCGTTCGAATCAATAATAATCGCCCCGTGCTCAGCGGAGGAACCAACACGATCGAATTCCGAGCTAATCATTACATTTTCGAAGGATTTGAAGTAACCGGCGGGTCGTTCCGCGGGATTTATCACCACGGAGATAATATAACCATTCGCGACTGCCTCGTGCGCGACTGCCCCGCGCACGGCATTCTCGGCGCCGATTCCGACTCAGGTTCGCTTTTGTTAGAATATACAGAAGTGAGAAATTGCGGGAACGGCACGACGCAGCATCAAATTTATATGGCGACGGACAATACCGTTTTTCCGAACGCCGTCTTTCGCATGCAGTATTGTTATGTTCATCACGCAACTGGCGGCAACAGCGTCAAATCGCGAGCGGGCCGCAACGAAATATATTACAATTGGATCGAGGGCGGACAGTATCACGAGCTGGAACTCATCGGCGCCGACGGGCAGGTGCCCGCGCTTGTGCGCGAAGACAGCGACGTCGTCGGAAACGTTTTAATTAAATATAATAATTGGGGAACGTTTATTACGCGCATCGGCGGCGACGGCACGGGCACGTCGATGGGGCGGCATCGCTTCGCGTGGAATACGATCATTCTCGCCCCCACAACGACGGCGGCGGTCTTTCGTTTATTTGATAACTTACAAAGTTTCGAAGCTCATAATAACGTGATCTACCGTCTTGGCGGAGGAACTGTAAAAATAACCGATACGAGCGGGCTCAGCATTCCGCTTTCGTCGGTCGCCGTGTCGGGAACCAACAATTGGATTCCGGCGGGCTCGACGCTCACGCCGAGCCAGTGGGTCGGAACGTTAACAGGCGCGAATCCGTTCTTTGAAAACTCCGCTGCTAACAATTTCACTCCGGCGGCCGCGTCGCCGCTTCTTAACAATTCCGCAGCGCCGACTCAAAGCCCGGCCGGTTTTCCGTTTCCGAATCCACTACAAAAACCGTTCTTCGAACCTCCGATTCACACGGCGCTGCTGGCAGGTTTCGCAACGGCGCGTTCCGTCGTTGGAATTGTAGACATCGGAGCGATCGAGCGGCCCGGCCCCGTATTGTTAGGATCGGGCGAGGATTTGCAACTTCTCACGTTTATTAATAATGTCGGGAGCGGGCTAGCGCCGTTAAAAGTAGCATTCATCGGCGACGCGATCCGCGTTGAAATTTCGTCGCCCGGCCAGACGTTTACGGGAGCATTTCCATTGTTAGCGGGGCAAGTGTTTCCAACCGGCTACACGCCTGGATTTGTAGTGGAGTATCCCGAACTCCATATGGATATATTCGCCATCGAAAGTCTTTATGATCCGTTTTCGGCGCCGCCGCCGAACACCGGAATATTGCCTTCCGCGGGAATAACAATTAACGCTGTGGCGCAGAGTTATCTGTCGGGATACACGGTTCGCCTCCAGGCGCTCGCGGCGGCTCCGATCGCCGCGAACGGAATCTTTGCAACAAGCGACGTGCGAGATTTGCGTATAGAATGACCGGCGGTGGCGCCTTCTAACCATTCCCCGAAGCGGACGCGCGCAGTCCGCCGCATACTAACAATTCTCGGCGGCTTTGCCGCCGCGGTTGTATTGTTAGAACTTATCCTGCAGGCGGCCGCGTACTATCAATCCTTCGAAGTCGCGCGGCGGTTTCAGAATGAGAATCCGAAGGGTTTGCCAGTTGTAGCATTCGTCGGCGATTCGAATATCTACGGACTTTATGTTAGTAAAGACGAAACCGTCGCCGCCGCCGTCGAGCGACTTTCCGCGCGCGACGGGCAAAAGCAAATTCATTGTGTTAACTTTGGGCGTCCGTCGGCGCCGTCGTGGGAAGTTTTGAATCAATTGCGGCGCGCAGCCGAATTGAAACCTGCCGCCATCGTCGCGCGCTGCGGAATTAATAATTACTCTTCCGTCCCCACGGATACAAATACTGGATTTATTGAAAAATCTCGATTAGTAAAATTGTTCCGCATTCTTGAATTCAACTGGCGATACTGGAATGCAAACAAACTTTCGCTCGCGCAGGGCGCCGGCGGGGAACTCGTCGAAGACGCCGTGATGCAGAATGCGAGCGGCGACACAAAAGTATATTTAACAAAATCGCGCGACGGCGACGCGGTGCCGTTTGAAGTCATCCGGCGCGAAGGGCAAATTCGATCCGAAGAGATGCGGCCGCGATTTCGCGCCGATCTCACCACGATGGCGGATCTTGCCGCGGAGAAGAATATTAAACTTATATTCGCGGGCTACCTCGCCGGGCTCGACGGCGGTTTTCAAGAAATCCGAGAAATAACAAAATATATGGATGGCTACAAAAATGCGCAGTACGTCGATTGCGCGACGATCGTCACGCAGGCGCTCGGAATTGGCAAGAACGCAAAACCTGCAGACTGGAGCATGGAGCGCGTACACGCCGTCCGCAGTCTTATATTAACGAATGACCGGCACCCGACCGCGTTTGGTTATGAAGTGGAAGCTCGCGCGATCGGCAAAGCGCTGAAGGACCTCGGATTATTAAAGAACGCCGAGATCGACGATCCCGTCGAATACTTAAAAAAAGGGAAAATAACCATTCCGTCGCTTGAAGTTGATATTACAAAACAAGAATCGGCGCGGCAGCTCGCGTATCTATATCATGGCGAACCGAATGATCGAATTGCACTGATCTTCGGCGTCGCGGGCTCGTCGTATATTAATGAAATCGAGATCCCGTTTAACACCGACCCGATTGTACAAATCATCGGAATCGACGCGGCGCGATCGATGACCGCCACCGCCGGCGCCGACGGCCGCGCGCGCATCGAAGTCAATCCCGCAATTGTATCATTACTGAAAGATGCGAGATTCGCGGCCTGCCTCGTGCAGCGCGGCGGCATCGGCGGCGCCGCGCGAATGTTATTATCAAAAGTTCTCGACTATCGCCCTTAGTTAATGATCTTGAATACGGTGTATTCTTAACGTGTTCGTCGCGCCCTGCATTTTTAGCAATCCCGCGAGGAATATGACATAGTCGCCGGGCGCCACGTCGCGGTTTTTTAACAATTCGCGTTCGCCGTGGCGAAAATGTTCATTCATCGAATCGGCGGTTTGCAATATTCGCGGGCGCACGCCCCAGTAAAAACAAAGTCGCCGCATTGCCTCGACCGACTCGCCAAAACTAATAATCGGTGTCGCGGGCCGTTCGCGCGACACGAGCCGGGCCGTGCGGCCGCTCGTCGTAAATGGAACAATACATTTCGCGCCGATACTCGCGGCCGCGCTCACGGCAGCTTCGGCGATCGCACCCTCGTGCCGAATTTTATCATGACACATAACGCGCTCTCGTCCCTTTCGTGATATATCATCTTCGATGCGGCAAATAATCTTAGCCATCGTGCGGGCCGACTCGACTGGAAACGCGCCGATCGCCGTCTCGCCCGAGAGCATCACCGCATCGGCGCATTCATAAATTGCATTCGCGACGTCCGACGCCTCTGCGCGCGTCGGGCGCGGATGTTCGATCATCGAATCTAACATTTGAGTCGCTACAATAACCGGCCGCGCGAGCGCGATCGATTTTTGTATAATTTCTTTTTGTAGCACCGGCACGTTTTCGTAGCCCA
>JBJXHE010000062.1:0-29329 GCA_046160785.1 Planctomycetota bacterium | reverse complement strand
CCCCGCCCGGCATCAGCCTTTCCGCGATCGCTAGTGTTAGCTTTTGCGATTTGTATATTTACAGTTTCATCGTTAACAAACGCGAGCGCGCAGAACCAACTCTTTCCAAATCAGCAAACCTACCTCGGAACCTTTCCCGCGACCGTCGAGCTCGCGGATCTCGATGGCGACAGCGATCTCGATGCGGTCGTCGGCGAACACCAGGATCCATTTGTAACTGTAGTATTAAATAACGGGTCTGGCGGCTGGAGCGCGCCGGTGCAATTCGCGGCCGGGTTTTCGGGCACGCGCGGGCTCGTGCTGAGGGATTTCAACGGCGATGCTAAGATTGATATTATTGCTAGTAATTCGCTAGGGAACGCGGTTTCTGTAATGTTAGGAAATGGAAACGGCACGTTCGGCGCGCCGTCGACGACGCCGGTGGGTTCATTTCCGGAGGACGTCGGCGTGGCCGACTTTAACTTTGATGGAATATTAGACGCGGTCGTCGCGTGTTCGAGCCCTGTTGGGATTCATATCCTTTCGGGCGATGGCGCCGGCGGTTTTTCGGCTGTTAACAATTATACAGGACCGCAGGGTTCGAGGCTCAGCGTCGCGGATGTTAACGCTGACGGACGGCCGGACGTTGTTAGCAATGCACCTTTTGTTAGCAGCATCGCAATTTATTACGGAGCGCCCGTTGTTATATTAAACTCGCCGGTTCTGATTCCGATCGGCGGCGTTACGTCCGACGTCGTCGCCCAGGATTTTTCGGGAGACGGAATTGTTGATATCGCCGCGACCGCCAGTTTTAACAATTGGATTGCTAAATTTGTTGCGACGTCGCCGGGCACGTTCGGATCACAAAATAATATACCTATTTCTGGCAACGGGTTTTCGTTAACATGCGCCGACGTGAACGGCGATGCAAAGCCCGATTTTCTCGTTGCTCTCAATGGAAACATAATTGATATATCTATCAATGCCGGCGCCGGGTTTCTACTTCCAACGCAGCATTCGGCCGGTTCCGCGGCGCGCGACGTCGCGGTTGGAGATCTGAATAATGATAGTCTTGTGGATATTGTAGCTTCGTGCTTCGGCAGCGGAATTAGTACAATTCTGCAGGCGGCCCCCGGTGTTTTCCCCGATTCTACAAAATACTTTGCGGGCAGTTGGGCGCGCGCGATCGGACTCGGCGATTTTAATGAAGATGGAAATGTCGACGCGGTGACGCTCGATGGCGGGTCGTCGCTTCGCCTCTCGCTCGGCAACAGCTCGGGCGGTTTCTTAGCACCGGCAGGTTTATTTACAACAACACCGTCGTGCGATTCATTAGTCGTCGCGGATTTTAATAATGATCATAATTTTGACGTCATTGTAACGGGCTCGAACCCCGGGAAATATACAGTTCACCTCGGCAACGGAACGGGCTCCTTCACCACTCTTGCGACCACTGACACGGGTGGATTGTCTCCTCGCGACATCGCGGCGGGCGACGTCAACGTCGACGGCAAATTTGATATATTAATTGCAAACGTTAGTTCAAATAACGCGTCGCAAATGTTAGGATTCGGAAATGGTTTGTTTACGAGCCCGATTATTTTATCCACTGGCGGCACTCAACCCTACGGCGTCGCGATCGGAGATCTTAATAATGACGGATACGCGGACGCAGCTATTGCTAACAATTCTGGCAACGTCGGCGTTTCGTTATCCAATGGACATATCTTAACAACCCCCACGGCGTACGCGGCTGGTTATAATCCGAATTGTGCATTGATCGGCGATTTCACGGGCGACGGCGCCTCGGACCTTGCGGTGGGCGCAAACGTTTGGACTCTCTTTTTGTATCAAGGATTCACGAGCGGGCCGATCACGATGACACCGATTCCAAGTCTCGGCGCGATCACATCGTTAGCATGCGGCGATGTGAATCTCGACGGCAACGCCGACCTCATCGGCAGCAATTTAACATTAAGCAGCTTCACTGCATTCTTAGCAAACGGCGCCGGCGGATTTAATACATCCGCGTACGTTGTGCCGCTCCCGATCGACCAGCTCAAAGTACACGACACGAACGCCGACGGAAAAGTTGAAGTGGTCTCGTGCGGGTCCAATCAAATCTGCGTCACTTCGAGTTTAATAAAATTGCCGGCGGCAACGGCGGTGTTTGGCGCGGGCACTCCCGGCAGTTCCGCGCGGCTTGGCCTCGGCGCGAATTCGAATCCTAATATTAATAATTCCAATTTTAGGATCGTGGCGACGAACGCTCCGACAAACTCGATTGGATTTGTAGTTATTGCCGACACGGTGAATTTCGGCGGCACGGATCCGTTTGGTTTGAATATCACGTTGTATCCGGAGCTTTTGTTATCCAACGAGATTCTGATATTCGATATCTTTACAGATGCAGGCGGCACCGGCTCCGCCGCGACTCCGATTCCTAATAATGCGTCGATCGTCAGCCAGACGTTTTTTGCGCAGGGAGTCTTCGCCGAATCGCCCGGTTATCAAACGAGCCAGGGCGCGTTTTTCTTAGTAACGACGCGCGCGCTCGCGATCACCGTGCAGCCGTAAACCGGGGGCGCGCGTTTGTTAAAATTACTAAAACGCCGAATCGAGAATGGTTACTTCCGACGGCGCGCCGAGCACGATGCCGCCGCCGCCGATCGTGCCGATTGACAATGCGTCGACTGTCGCCACCGTGTCGGCCGTAATTAGCAGGGATTTTTATAATGCGGCCGCTCACGCTTCCAACTCGAACAATCTTAACGTTCTACGGGCAATCGTTCACTACAATTTGATGGCGGAATCCGACGGGAACCGGCGCCTGTTTGGGAACGGAAACGATATGAAACGGGTTTGTAACAATTCCGATGACGTTACAATTGCTTCCCGGATGCGTGTTCTTAACGACGACCGCGACTTTTGTAGCTTCGGCGTTGACACCCGTGATTTCTACAGTTACGCCGCCAATAAATACCCAGCCCATAAAACTACAATAAACGTCGTTTTGTGTAAAATCGATGGAGGGAGCCGTAGTGCCCGGCGAGTGGAGCTGCCACGTGCGCTTCCACTGTTCTTGCGTACGAACTACCACGTCGCCGCCGGTTGCCGGCCAGCTCGAATTGAAACCCCAATCAATTGTAGTAAATGAAACCGGCGCCGCCGCCATCGACGCGTTTGATAGGAGTGAAAACGGCGCGGCCAGCAAAGCGGCGGCGAGCGGAATAAGGAGCTTTCGCATGCGATACCTCACGGAGAGAATTGTTATGAACTGAAACTGCAACAAAAGGCGCGTGGGATGATTCGATACGCGCCCATGAACTGGCCGTTTCAAACTTTTTTGCGCGACTGCGTTACGCTCAAGTAAAATTCGGCTGGAAGATGCGAATGCAAGTCTTTACTGTAAAAACTACAAGTAAATCTAAGGTTGGAAACAGACCCCCTACGCGAGACCCTCGAAAATGTACTAAAGCGCCTGGAAGCGCTGGAGCATCGAATAGATGCGATCGAAGGAGAACGCCGCCCTTCGCCGGTTACCAAATGGGCGGCACCCAAAGCAACAATTCCGGCTGAGTTTAAGCCGCCGATTCTTCCCCCGCCGCCGCCTCTGCTGCGTGAATCTACACCTGTAGTTTCGGAGCCGCCAAATTTACAGAAAGTAATTGCTAATACTCCCGCGGCCGCGCCGCGTTCCGACGGGCTCGGCCAGGCCGAACGATTTATTGGTGCAAAGCTGATCGGCTGGATCGGCGCGATCGCGCTGCTCGTGGGCGTTTCGTTATTCTTAAAATTAGCTTTCGACCGAGGGTGGATCGGACCAGGCCTGCGAATTGTTATGGGTGCCGCGGCGGGCATTGTCTTGTTCGGCTCGGCGGAATGGTTATTTCGACGCAAGCTGAACGCGTTCGCCGCGTCGGCGGCCGGCGGCGGCATGGGAATCTTAATATTAACAAACTGGGCGGCGTTCTCGCTCTATGGCTTTACTAGTTTTCCTGCGGCATTCGCGATTGGCTCGGCGATCACCGCCGCGGGGTTCGCGTGGAGCGTCGCGCGATCTTTAGTTGTAACATTAATATTGGCGCAAATCGCCGGATTCTTAACGCCGTTATTAATACCTAAAGAAACGACGGGCCCGTACGGGCTCGCGATCTACCTCGCGGCGCTCGGAGCCGCGTCGTGCGCGGCGGGACAATTCCGCTCGTGGCGCTCGCCTGCGATGGTGAGTCTTCTCGCGACGATTTTTGTATATTCGGGCTGGATCATTCAATACCAATCGCGCGTGCGTTCGGAATGGGCCGTCGACACTGCCTGCGCCGTCTCGATTCTTAGCTTTGTTTATTTGATAGATCTGGGAATTCGCGCGCGGCGAAAGCAAATTCTCGCAGCCGCGGAAGCTGCGGCCGTTTTGTTAATCTGCGTTTGGGTCGCCGTTTTTTTTCAATGGGTACTTCATTCGGGTCACGCGCGCACCGAGGGCTGGTTTTTACTATTGCATTCGGCTGCGCTTGCCGCGATTTGTTATATTTCAACCGCCGCTTCGCGCGAGTTTCGCGCCGCCGCGCTTATCTTTACAATTCTCGGAACGACGGCCGCGCTCGAACGGCTGTTCGACGGGCTCCCTCTCGGCATTGCTTGGATCGCGTGGGCCGCCGCGCTTTCGGCGCTTGAATTAAAAACGAAAAGTTATATTCCACTTCTCGGCGCGATGTTCGTGCACGCGCTTATATTAACATTTATATTGCAATGGGGCTCCGTCGACCCCGAGCGAACGTTTGCGTGGACCGAACGCACAACCCTCTCGGCGCTCGAAGCCGCTTCGTTATATTTCACTTCGCGATTGTTTAGAAACGCCGAGGGAGCGCGTCAAGCGGCGGGACGCGCCGCATTCGCCGTGCTTCAGGCGATGATTGCATTCCTATTCTGGGAATTGCTGCCGGAGAACCGCGTGACGTTCGCGTGGACGCTGCAATCTCTCGTGCTCGCGTGGATTTTTAGCATTCGCCGAATCGCTAACAATCGGGCCGCGATCGACGCGGCCGTGCTCTCGGGCGTAGTCTTTGTATTTGCGACGTTTCACTTTTTGTCGCGGAACGAATTTACAATTCCGGCGGACGCGACGGTAATTGTTAATTTCCGTGCGTTGTCGATTCTCGCGGCGGCGGGAGTGTTTTATTGTTTATGGCGCAGTTTTAATCCAGTTTCCAGCCGAACTGCCGAGCTGCGCGAAATCCCGCGTTTCGCCGCGATATTTTGTGTAGCGATCTTCGCGGCGTCTGAAGCGTGTATGTTGCTATTCCGCGACTACGGAATTTCGCCGCGCGCCGCCTACCGCGATCTATTATATCCAGAATTGTTATATCAACCGTTTTGGAACGGGCGATTTGTATTTTTACTAATCTTTACCCTTTTCTTTGCCTCCGCCGCGCGCATACTCCGGCGCGAAAAGGGCCCGGACGAATTCAAAGACGCCGGCGGCAGCGCGGCCGTTTATACAATTCTCGCGCACGTCATTTTCTTAGCGGCCGTGTCGATGGAAGCAATGGGAATCGCGAATCCGTGGGCCGGCGCGAATCCTACTAAAATCTCCGATCTAACTAATGCGAGCGGCGTGCATGCCGCTTTGTCGATCACCCTTTTCGCGATTCCAGCCGCTGCGCTCGCCATTGGTTTTAAACGTTCGCGCGTGCATCGCTATTACGGACTCGCGGGCCTGCTCGCCGCCGTTGTTAAAGTTGTGCTCGTTGATTTAAGTAATCTTGCACTCGAGTGGCGAATGTTAGTTTTGCTTGCACTCGGCGCCGTCCTGCTCGCGGGCGCGTATTTGTATTCTCGCGCGGCGCGTGCGAAATCGTAAGAAAAGCCGGCGCCTTGCCTTTCGTGTCTTATTCCGGCAATTCTACCAATTCTACTAAAACTCCGCCCATCGACGCCGGATGAACAAATGCAATTTTAGTATTGCGAGAACCGCGCCGCGGAACTTCATCAATCAGCCGCGCACCGGCCGCTTTGAATTGTAAGATCGCCGCGGCGACGTCGTTCACGCGATAACCGATGTGATGCAATCCCGGGCCGCGCTTTGCTAAGAATTTTCCGACAGGCGAATCGGGCGAAAGCGGATGTAACAATTGGATGAACGGGCCGCCTGCCGCAATTAATACTTCCTCGACGCCCTGGTCCGCGATGATCTCGCGGTGAGCGACTTTCGCGCCGAGTCGATTTGTATAATCCGCGATCGTCGCGTCGAGATCGGCAACGGCAATGGCGACATGATCCACAACGAGATCGCCCAGATTCGCGGATGTGTGATTCATCATTTTTGCGGATTTATTAATTCAATTGGACGGCGTTCCGAATCCACGGCAACGTAAACAATCTCGGCGTCCATCACGCGAACTGTTACACCGGGTTCGCGCAGGCGCTCGGCCTCGACCTGGCAGCGAATTGTTATACTCGTGCGCCCGAGCCGAATCGTTTCTGTATAAAACGAAACGAGATCGCCAACAAAAACGGGGGCTTCAAAAACCACGCGATTCATTGCTACAGTTACAAACAATCTGTCGGGCGCCGTTTTGCGAGCTTCAACAGCTCCGGCAATGTCGAGATGCGATAGAATCACACCGCCGAAAATGGATCCGAGCGCGTTCGTATCTTTTGGCATCAAGGCGACGCGAATAGCGGGGACCCGCGTGTCGTCGGATTTTTTCTTCTGAGGCTGAGTCATTTATTTTAGTTGCCCCAAAATGAAACTATCGCTTCGGAGCCGTTTGGTGTTATCTTACTCGCGCTCGAAATCGAATCGAGGATTAAGAAGCGCGACAACAACACCCGTCTCAAGGGCTCACCTGTCATCTTGGCTAGTGTTGGATAGTGGTTTCAAAGTTATCAATTCGAATTCATAGTTATACGGCAGGTGTTCGGACAGGTTTCCTGATTAGCAGTGTTACCGTTAAGAAGCTTATCTGCCGTATATGATATATTTGTTTCACGTTTTCTCGCGGGCAGCCACAGAAATGGTTAGAGCCGTTATTTGATGGATTCCCGCATTTCGTTTGTATACGGACAAAGACTCAATGGGTGCAAAACTCTACGTAGGAAATATTCCTTTTAATGCTACCGAAGAAGACCTTCGCCGGATCTTTAGCGAAGGCGGCCGAAACGTTGCGGAAGTTCAGATCATGAGTGATCGCTTCACCGGACGTTCACGCGGTTTCGCCTTTGTAACAATGGGTAGCGATCAAGAAGCGTTCGATGCAGCGCAGGCCTTAAATGGCGCGATGCTCGGCGGACGTCCGATGCGCATTAATGAAGCGCGCGAGCACGTTCCCTTCCAGCGTCCCGAAGGAGGCGGCGGTGGTGGAGATTTCCACGATCGCCCGCATCGCGGAGGCGGCGGTGGATTTAACCGCGGAGGCGGCGGTGGCGGCGGCGGATACCGTGGCGGACGTCGTGAATACGGCGGCGGCGGTGGCGGCGGTCGCGACTTCGGCGGCGGCGGCGGTGGTGGCGGACGCGAATATTAATATCGCGTCATTAACCAAAGTATAAAAAAGGCGCCGGTTCGGGATCTCCTGAACCGGCGCTTCTCTTTTAGGAACGATCGACTACAACTAGCAATACACAACAATTAGATTCTCAAATTTCATAATTCGCCCTTTGGCGTGGACTCAAAAATAGAAACACCAACGATCAATTTTCGGTCTTTTCCGCTTTCCGAGCCGCTACAGCTCGAACTTGAAAAATGCGGATTTGTAACACCGACGCCGATACAACAAATAGCAATACCGCAGGCGCTTCGAGCCCGCGACTTGGTCGCGCGCGCCCCCACGGGAACCGGCAAAACATTAGCTTTCGCGCTGCCTTCGATTGAACGGCTAAGCCGCGCCTCCGAAGAAGGCCGCCGCGGCGTCCGAATTGTAGTACTCGCTCCGACGCGCGAACTCGCGATGCAAATTAAGGATGTCATGGAGCGCTTTGGCCGCACGGGTTCGTTAACAACGTGCTTGCTCGTCGGCGGGCTTCCGCTGCGCGCCGACATCACCGCGCTCCGGCGCTCTCCGAATATTATCATTGCGACGCCGGGCCGCCTCATCGACCACGTCCGCCAGCGAACGATATCGCTCGGCCGCACAGCAATATTAGTATTCGACGAGGCCGACCGCATGCTCGACCTCGGGTTTCTACCGCAAATTGTATCGATACTGCGCGAGATTCCTAAAGAACGGCAAACGCTACTATTCTCCGCGACGATTCCGGCGGAGATCGAAGCGCTCGTCGCAAAACATACTAACAATCCGGTCCGCCTCGAAATCGGCGCGGCGACGGCCACCGCCGCCGGCATTGAGCAGCAGGCGATTTTTGTAACATTAGAACACAAGACGCAGGCGCTCATTGAATTGTTAAAAGCGGAAGAAGGCACTACATTAGTTTTCGTTTCAACAAAAGCGAACGCGGATTGGTTATATCAAAAAGTGAAGGCAACGGAACTTCCCGTAGCCGTTCTGCATGGCGATCTATCGCAATCGAGCCGGATCAAGGCGCTCGAAGCGTTCCAAGCTGAACACGCGAGAATTCTGATCGCAACGGACGTCGCGGGTCGCGGGCTCGACGTCGAAGGCATCGCGCACGTTATTAATTATGACGTTCCGCAGGATGCTAATGATTACATCCACCGAATCGGACGCACGGCGCGCGCCGAGGCGACGGGCCGCGCGACGCTGCTCGTGGCATTTGATGAATTGGAATTGATGTATAATATTGAGCGGCATCTCAAAAAATCGATTCCGCGCGGAGTGCTTCCTGCCGCGATCCCGACGCCGCCGTGGACAGGATCTGTTAAATCGTTCTCCGCGGAAGCGCTGTCGCACGCAGGCGTCTTCGCGCCGCAGGGAATCCGCATCAGCCGCCGCCGGTAGTTATTGTTATTTGTTATGCTGAATTGAAGCAAGACGGCGGTGACACGTGTTCAAAATTTTCGCTATCGTTAACATCGCCGTCTTCTTAGCGATGGGGCTTGATAAATTCTTCGCGCGCACCGGGCGCTGGCGCGTTTCCGAGGCGACTCTTATTACAGTTGCCGCGCTCGGCGCCGCACCGGGGCTGTGGTTTGGAATGTTCTTTTTCCGCCACAAGACACAAAAAAAGCTATTTATCGCGGGCGCCGCGCTCGCACTTGTTACATCAATTGGAATTTATGTAATGTGTCACGGGAGGGGTTTATAGCTTTCCCTGGCTTTGCGCGGACACTTCGAACTCGGATTTTCTGCTATCTCCCCCGCTGTCGCGGTGCCGATGGGAATTCCATCGCCTGCACGGCTCTAAGCCGGCATCCGCGATTCGTTAGAATCTGCCGCAGCGCAGATTCTGAAAAGTTGATTGACCGAATTGCATACTTGTGCGATTCAGGGAATGCTCTCTGTGGTTTTGGCCGAAACCTCAACACCTGTTTTCTTAACAAACGCACGCAAGCTCGTTGCAGCGCGCGGCGGCGCGTTCATCGCCGCGTTTATTGTAGTCATTGCCGTAATTGTAGTTCAGGGGGCGGCGCACGCGGCGCAGCAGGAATCGCGTTATGCAAAATTCGACGATTGGTTTCGACGCTACAAATCAAAACAGATCTATTATGACGTCAGCGCCGGGCGCGCCGCGTCGGGGTGCGAGATCGACCGCATGGGCCCGGGCGGATTACTACAACAAGCTTTTTCGGAATGTATACAAATTCCGACGCGCGATTCGGCGCGCCGGCTTCTCGACGTGGCCAGTTTTTATTTTATAGAAGATGAATTTACCGAATCACAACAATTCGCCGCCTACGCGCCGGTCTGCGTGCGCGAGGCCGCGACGGCGGCGCTCGGATCATTAACATCGCGCGACGCGGCCGATTTTCTCGCGACCGACGTTTTGCTCGACCGTTCGGCGTCTCCGCCCGCGCGCCGCGCCGCCGCCGTTCGCGCGCTCGGGATTATTAAAGATACAAAAACGAAGCTCGCCGTCTTCGCGGCTGCCAGCGACCCGAGCCCGATGGTGCGCGCAGCGGCGATGGGTGCCGCGGTCGAAATCGGCGGAGTGCGGCCGTCTTCGATTTGTGCATGGCTCGCCGAGCCGGAGCCGGAAACTAAAATTGCGGCGCTTAACGCGGCGTCAAAATTTATTGTAAAAATAACGGATCCGGCCGATCGCGAATCCGTGATCACCGGCGTGCGCGCGCTTCTTACAGATACCAATTATCAAATTCGCGCGCGCGCGATTGAAATTCTCGTGGCCGCGCCCTCGCGCGACTCAATCCCCGCTCTGATCGCCGGAATGGAACGCGAGAACCTTAATATTCCGCTCGGCACCGGCCGCAAACGAATATTACTTAAATTCGGCGAGGCGCTTGAACGAATCACGGGGATGGGAATTCCTGCCGACGACCCCGCGCGCTGGGCGGAGTGGTGGACATCTGTATATTTAAAATTCCGTCTCGGCGACCAGGTCGCTGGCAGGCCCGTCACGGCCGCGAGCCACGAAAACTATTTTACAATTCCAATCAAAACCGACCGGATGGTTTTCTTAATTGATGTATCGCGGTCGATGGACGAACCGAGCGGCTCGCCCCCCGCCGGGCCGAAGCTCATCAAACCCGCGAATCCGAAGAGCTGGACAAAGCTCGAAAAAGTTAAAAACGAACTTCTGCGCCTCGTGCGCGAACTTAATAATTCCGACCATTTTGATATTATTGCATTTTCGGGCGAGCCGAAAGCGGCATTTTCACAATTGCGGCGCGCGACGAAAGAAAATAAAAAAGCGGCGGAAAAGTTTTTGATACAACAAATCGCGTCCGGAGAAACGGCGCTTTACGAAGCCTTTGCCGCCGCGTTTCAGAATTCCAGCGATGGACCCGACACCCTATTTGTATTAACCGACGGAGAGTCGACCGCGGGCTCCGTTTCACTTCCCGGCGATCTCGAAAAACGCGTCGCCACACTCAATCCCGAGCGTGCGGTGGAAATTCATACCATTTTTGCGGGGACGCCCGGATCCGCCGGAGCGCAGGGCGAATTGTTACTTGAACGAATTGCTAAGAATCACAAGGGCGAGTTTCGGCGCGTGCAGTAGTATTTGTTAGATCTGCCGGTCTCTGACAATAAATTCAATCACATCGCCCGGCCCCGCGGGATCGTTAACATAACTATAACGCACGTGAGGCGACGGCGGCGCCCAAACGTTAGCATCGGTAACTGTAAAAAATACCCAGCCGCGCAAACCCGCGAACGCGGCGAGGTGCGCCATTCCCGAGTCGTTCGCTACAAATCCCGCGCATCGTTGCATTTCGCGGAACAAGTCCGATAGTTTAACATTCCGGAAAACGCGGTCGGCGGCACCGCCGTTTTCATAATATTCACGTTCGGCTGCGGCGTCGGCTTCCCCGACAACGAGCGCGATTTGTAGGTTTCGCGACCGAGCCGTATTGGCAATATCTACAAAAACGCGGGCGGGCGCGCGCTTCCGCGGCGAACCCGCGCCCGGCGCGATCAGCAACGTATTTGTTTTTTTGTTATCATCACCCGCAAGTCTTATGAATGCGGGCTCGCCGCTAAAATGAAGATCGGCCGCCGCCGAATGAACCGCTTCTAAATAAAACTTCGCGGCTGGTTTTGTATAATTATCGGGCGGCAGCGCGGGAATGGTAATGATTCGTGAAATAGATAATTCGTTTGCGCGCGTATCCGCCGCGCAGGAATCCAAGCCGCCGTCCGCGTTTATTAACAAATCGGCGCCGCCGATCACTGCGAGCAGTCTTGAATCGGGGCGAGAAACGGGGACTGTCCCCGTTCCTGGCGACGCGGCGAACGTCCACCAGCCGATCGATTCACTCGAAAAAACTCGGTCGCAAAGGCCCGCCGACTGCGCAACTTCCCACACTTCGCTGCGCCCAACCGCGGATATTTGTGCCTTTGGAAAACGGCGCCGCAACGCGGCGAGAAGCGGAAATAAAACAATCGTGTCGCCGATCGCCCCAACGCGAACAATGACTATTCGGAAAACCGCGTCTAGCGAAATGTTAGGGGCGCCGGTTGCTTGATCCACTACCCCTCTTCATTAAACTCTTCGCGCCAATTCGCCCGGCCCGGCTTTCGCTCCTCAATCGAGCACACCCGCAACACGGGTTGTTTTAATAAATCCATTGCTGTCCGATTACGCCCCCATACTCATACTACTATTGCTCGCGGCCGGATTTGCCGGCGGCAATGTTATTATTTCGGAGTTCCTCGGGCGCCGAAAACCCGGAGTCGGTAAAGATACAGTTTACGAATGCGGAATGCCCATCCGCGGTTCGGCGCGCGCCAAGTTTTCGGTTCATTACTATTTAGTCGCGTTATTATTTATATTATTTGACGTCGAGGCGGCGTTTTTATTGCCGTGGGCGGCAAACGCGCGCAATCTCGGCGTTCCGGGATTATTAGCGATGGCCGGCTTCATGATGGTGCTCGTCGTCGGATTTGTATACGTCATTCGCAAGAGGGCGCTCGAATGGGATCGATAACAGAACTTTCCGGCAACACGGGCGACGGCTTCTTCGCTACTAAAATGGACGAAGTTATCAATTGGGGCCGCAAGAATTCGCTATGGCCGATGCCGCTCGGATTGTCGTGTTGCGCCATTGAAATGATGTCGATGGTCGGACCGCGCTTCGACCTCGCGCGTTTCGGCGCGGAAGCGATGCGATTCTCGCCGCGCCAGTGCGACCTCATGATCGTCGCCGGAACATTAACATGGAAAATGGCGCAGGCCGCGCGAACGATTTATGACCAAATGCCCGAGCCAAAATGGGTGATCGCGATGGGCGTCTGCGCGTCGTCGGGCGGAATGTATAGAAACTATTCCGTCGTGCAGGGCGTCGATTTGTTATTTCCAGTGGATATATACGTTCCGGGATGTCCGCCGCGCCCCGAAGCCGTGCTCGACGCGATTCTTAAACTACAAAAACGCATCGAGCGCGAACGCGTTTGGACGAAGGGAGCCGCGCGCACGATGCCCTTGAACCCGCAGGGTCCGCTCACCGCCGCGCCAGGCAAAATGTCGGCCAGTTAATTAATATTAACTATAACATGGGCCAAGAAACTCTCGTTTCCGCGCTGAACGCCGCGTTTGGCGCCGGTGGGCGCAGCGAGAAACCCAATGCAAAGGCATCGGCTGGCCTGGATATGGCTACCCTTAGCATTGACCCCGCCGACGTTCTCGCCGTATTCGATATATTAAAAAACGACGCGGAGTTTTCGTTTGAACAATTAAGTTATGTTACGGCGACCGACGAGTCGGACGCGAACATTTTCGATCTCCACGAGAATGCTAAAGAAGGAACGCCGCGCTTCAGAATTGTATATTTTCTTTATTCGTTCAAGAATAACGTTCGCGTGAAAGTTGAAACGCGCGTTGCCGAGTCCGATGAACCCGTCATCGAAAGCTGCACGAAACTGTTCGCGGGCGCGAATTGGATGGAACGCGAAATATTTGATATGTTTGGAATTCGGTTCTCCGGGCATCCCGAGTTGCGCCGGATTCTGATGCCCGAGGAATATATCTATTTTCCGCTTCGCAAGGATTTCCCGCTCGAAGGAATCGAGCCAGATCGTTTATATCGCAACTGGGAAAGCGCGCGCGCGGCGGAACACGGCGCGGACTCCGCCCCTCATTAATATATAATTATTAATAGATATAATCAAATTAACTCCAACGATGCCGGCCGAAACCAAATTGTTTGAATTCACCGACGCGCCCTCGGCTGCGCACGGCGAATTGATGACTTTGAATTACGGCCCGCAGCATCCGGCGACCCACGGCGTTCTTCGATTATTAGTAACGCTCGACGGCGAAACGATTATTGATTTAGACCCGGTCGTCGGATATTTGCATCGCGGCAAGGAGAAAGAGGCGGAGCATCTCGGATATCACAGATGGTTTCCGTTTACAGACCGGCTCGATTATTTAGGACCGATTCAAAATAATATTGCCTATTCGCTCGCCGTCGAAAAGCTGGGCGGCATCGCCGTGCCGCCGCGTGCGCAGGCGATCCGCGTCGCGCTTCAGGAAATCTCACGATTGACGGCGCATTTGATATATCTCGGAACGACGGCGATCGACCTCGGCGCGGTCACGATGTTTTTTATGTGTTTCAAAGACCGAGAGCGGCTCTTTGATTTGATAGATAAATATTGCGGCCACCGCACGAATCCGACGCCGATCCGCTTCGGCGGCGTTTTGTATGATTTCCCGCCTGAGATGCTCGGCGAGCTGCGCAGCTTTGCTAACGATTTCATGAAGTCCGTGGATGAGTATGAAACGATGCTCACCGGCAACCGCATTTGGTATGATCGTAATAAAGGCGTTGCTAAGATTACGCCCGAGTTCGCGGTGAATCTGAGTCTCACGGGCCCCAATCTGCGCGGCAGCGGAATCGCGCACGATCTCCGAAAAGCACAGCCGTACGACGGATATGAACAATACCAATTTGATATACCCGTCGGAAAGGAAGGCGACGCGTTCGATCGTTATCTTGTGCGCGTGCAGGAAATGCGCGAGTCGGCGAAAATAATATTACAAGCGATTGCGAAACTCGAAGGCGAGCTGCGCGGCGGCGAAATTATTGCTAACGACCGCCGCTACGTTCTCCCGCCGCGAGGGCGCGTCCTCGATTCGATGGAAGAGTTAATATATCAATTCAAGGTTGTAACGGATATGCGGCTCCCCGTGGGCGAAGTTTATGCGGCGACCGAAGCCGCGAAGGGCGAACTCGGTTTTTATATTGTATCAAAAGGCGAGCGCACCGCGCACCGCTGCGGAATCCGCAGCCCTTCGTTTATTAATATGCAGGCGCTTCGCCCGATGGCGCGCGGAAGATTATTATCCGATCTCGTCGCCGTCATCGGCAGCCTCGATTTTGTGATGGGAGAATGCGACCGATGAGCCCAGGCATTCCCGTTCCGAACGCTACAAATCACGCGGCGGCCGCTAAAAATCCGCGCGCGTACTTTACTAAAGAAACGATTGCTAAGTTTGACGCGCAGGCCGCCCAGTATCCGTCGTCGCGCGCCGCGCTGATTCCAATATTACATTACGCGCAGGACGAAAAGGGCTGGCTTTCGCACGAGACGCTCGAAATGGTCGCGTTATTCTTAAACTTGGCGCCGATCCACGTTTGGGAAGTTGTTACATTTTATCCGATGTTTCATTTGAAGCCCGCCGGCAAGCACGTCGTGTGGGTCTGCCGCAATATTTCGTGCGACCTGCGCGGATGCCAGGATTTGATACAAACGATCGAAACTAAATATAAAATAAAACCAGGCGAGACAACGCCCGACGGAAAGTTAACGTTTAAACTCGCCGAGTGTCTCGGCGGCTGCGCGCAGGCGCCCGTCGCGGATCTCGATGGCGAATACCACGAAAATCTCACACCCGCCCAGCTCGAAAAATTGTTAGGAGAACTGAAGTAATTATAACATGGGCGAAATCTATCTATTAAACCGGATCCAAACCCCGGGCTATCGCGGCACTCTTAAAGAATATATCGCTCGCGGTGGCTACGAATCGCTCAAGAAAGCGCTCGCGATGAAGCCCGAGGAAGTCACGACGATTGTTAAAGATTCGGGATTGCGCGGCCGCGGCGGCGCGGGTTTTCCGACGGGCATGAAATGGACATTTATGCCGAAGCCTGAGGATCCGCGTCCGCGATACGTCGCCGTCAACGCCGACGAATCCGAACCCGGCACCTGTAAAGACCGCGTATTGATGGAACGCGATCCACACTTAGTGTTGGAAGGAATCTTAATATCCGTTTACGCGATTCGCGCGAAGGCCGCCTATTGTTATATTCGCGGCGAGTATCGTGCGAGCAAAGCGGCGATGGACCGCGCGATCGCCGAGGCGCGCGAAGCCGGAATCATGGGCGACGCAATTGTAGCGTCTGGCATGGGCACTACAGTTCCGCTGCAATGTTATACTCACGTCGGCGCGGGTGCTTACATTTGCGGCGAAGAAACGGCGCTCATGGAATCGCTCGAAGGCAAGCGCGGCCAGCCGCGGCCGAAGCCGCCGTTTCCCGCGAATTATGGTTTATGGGGAATGCCCACAACTGTTAATAATATTGAAACGCTTGCTAACGTTCCCGTTATTATAGAAAAAGGCGTTGCGTGGTATCAAACCATGGGAACGAAAGCGTCGCCCGGCAATTTCCTCTGCGGAATTTCGGGAGATGTTAATAAACCCGGAGTTTACGAATTGCCGCTCGGCATTCCCGTCAAATCAATTATTAACGATGTCGCGGGCGGCGTGTGGAAAGGCCGAAAGTTAAAAGGCATTATTCCGGGCGGATCCTCGTCGGGATTCCTTCCCGCGTCGATTGTTGAAACATTAACAATGGATCACGACGGCCTCAAGGCGCAGGGATCCTTTATCGGAACTGCGTCGGTGATTGTATTTGATGAAACGCGCTGCATGGTGCGCGCCGCTAAAATTCTTGCACAATTTTATCATCATGAAACGTGCGGCCAATGTACACAATGCCGCGAAGGCTGCGCGTGGCTCGATCAAATATTAACACGCATTGAAAACGGCGCGGGCGCGCCCGATGACGTCACGACATTGTTAGCATTAGCCGACGGCATGCGCGGCAAAACGATTTGTGCACTTTCCGACGCCGCGGCGATTCCGGTGCAGCTCGTATTGCAACATTTCCGCGCGGAATTCGAACAGCATATTAACGATAAAAAATGCCCGTTTGGCAATCCTCCTATGGAAGTACACGCCGACGGCCGCCACGATCACGTTCAATTGCAACAAGCGCACACCGTTCATACAGATGTGCTCACCCTTCACGGAATCGGAAATCCCGAAGCCGGCCGATACCGCGAAGCTCTTTAGAATAAGCACTGTAAATAAGTACTGTAAATACGCACACTGTAAAATGGTAAAAATAACAATTGACGGCAAAACGGCCGAGGTTCCCGACAAAACTACAGTTTTCGAAGCCGTGCGCGGCCTCGGAAACACGCTGCCGCATTATTGTTATCATCCTGGAATTGGTATTGAAGGAAGCTGCCGCGTGTGCCAGGTGGAAGTGTCGGGCCCCGGAAAAATGCCGCGACGGCTCGCCGTCTCGTGCCGCACGAATTGTGAAGAAGGAATGGAAGTATTTACGGCGACGCCCACGGCCGACGGCGCGCGGCGCATGGTTCTCGAATTCTTACTAAAAAACCATCCGCTCGATTGTCCTATTTGTGATAAGGCCGGCGAATGCACATTACAAAACTTTGCATTCGACGCCGGCCAGGCAAAATCGCGCTCTCACGAAGACCGCCGCGCGCTGCGCAAGCGCGTCGATTTCGGAGAAGTTATATTATTTGACGAAGAACGCTGCATTCTGTGCACGCGCTGCGTGCGCTTTCAGGGAACTGTTGTAAAGGATCCGCAGCTCGGAGTTGTTAACAGAGGCCCCGACAACGTTATTGGTACAATCCCGGATGTTAACAATCCAAACGGCGACACGCCGCTGCACGGGAATTATCAGGGCGTGCTCGCCGACGTGTGCCCCGTCGGAGCATTAACATTAAAGAAATTTAGGTTTCAGGCGCGCGCGTGGCAGCTCAAGGCGACGCCGTCGATTTGTAGCTTTTGCTCGAAAGGTTGCAATACGCACGTCGAGACGTTCCGCGGCGAAATTAAACGAATCCGACCGCGCTTCAACGCGGACGTGAACACATACTGGATGTGCGACGTGGGCCGGTTCGCCTATGATGATAACAATTCACGCGAAGGGCGGCTGTCGGTTCCAATGTTAAGAAAAGACGGCGCGTTCGCGGAGTCAAGTTACAAATCGGCGCTCGAAGAAGCAGGCAAAGCATTAAAAGCAAACGCGGGCGAGAATTTAATGATGCTCGCGTCGCCTTTCTTAACCAATGAAGAAGGCTCCGCGTTTTTGGAATTATCGAAAACGCTCGGCGCGAAGGCGCGTTTCGTTTCCCCCGCGATTGGCGCTCCAGACGAAATGTTATATACGGGCGACCCGTGCCCGAATCGCCGCGGCCTCACCGATCTCGGATTTGTAGCGACGCAGGCCTCCGAAATCGCGGAATTAGCAAAAACCGCGAAGATGATCGTTATCGCGGGAGAGTACGCGCTCGATTTATTGGATATGACTCCTGGCGCCTCCGATTTTCTTAATAATACTAAAATACCCGCGCTCGTCATGGAACGCCGGCTCGTGGCGCGGCCCGCGGTCTCGATGTGTTTCCCCGCGCTCAATGTTTATGAAAAGGCAGGATCGTTTACAAACGTTCAGGGATTAACACAAAAAATTCGACGCGCAGCCACGCCGCCCCCGGGCGCTCTCGCCGGCGCCGAAACATTAACAAAACTTCGCGAAGCGGTTCTGTCCACCGGCCACGCGGCCGCGAAACATTAGTCATATGGAACCGACCGCGCTACTCGCCATTGTTATTATTACTGTTGCCGCGTTCGGCGGCACGGTCGCCGTCGCGGGCGCGATGTCGCTTGCGGAACGCCGCGTGTCGGCGTGGATGCAATATCGAATTGGCCCGAACCGCGTTGGCCCGTTCGGCCTCATGCAACCGCTCGCGGATTTAGTTAAATTTCTATTTAAAGAAGAAGTCATCCCGGCCGGCGCGCATCCATTACTATTCCGCCTGGCACCGGTTCTCGCGGCGGTGCCCGCGATGATGACATTCGCCGTCGTGCCGTTTGGTATTGGTAAAGTAACCATTCCTGGAATTAATGAATCGCGGCCGCTCGTCGTTGCCGACATTCCCGTCGGCGCGATTTACTTTTTAGCGATCGGTTCGCTCGGCGTGTACGGAATTATCATCGCCGGATGGGCTTCGAATAGTAAATATAGCCTTCTCGGCAGCGTGCGCAGCGGCGCGCAAATGTTATCGTATGAATTGTCGCTCACGCTCTCGATGGCGGCGGCAGTCTTAGTGTCGGGAAGTTTGCAAATGTCGGAGATTGTTAAACATCAGGGCGAGCACGGATGGAACGTTATTTATCAGCCGGTCGCTTTTGTTATATTTCTGATATCGATGTTCGCCGAGACGAACCGGCACCCGTTCGATTTCGCGGAGTGCGAGCCGGAACTCGTCGGTGGCTTTCATACAGAATACTCGTCGATGAAATTTGCATTGTTCTTCGTAGGCGAGTACAGCGCGATGGTCGCGATGTCGGGAATGATTGTTACATTATTTCTCGGCGGCCCGCTCGTGCCGTTCTTACCGATCGACCAGACGCCGTGGTGGCTCTCGATTCTTGCATTCGCGGCGAAGACGGGCTTTTTTCTATTCTTTTTCCTGTGGGTTCGCTGGTCGCTGCCGCGATTTAAGTATGATCAATTAATGGATCTCGGCTGGAAAAAGCTGCTGCCGATCGCACTTCTTAACTTTGCCGTTTCCGGTGTGATCGTCGCGCTGTCGAGCAAAACATAACTTATAATTTTTATTTAATAAAAGTAAACAAATGCCCGTCCTCGCAAAAACACTGAGCGCCGTTGAACGGCTTTATTTACCTTTATTCAAAGGGCTATCGTTAACGTTTCGCGTGTTGTTTCGAAAACACATAGTGCGCCTCTACCCCGAAGTTCCGATTCCGCGCACGTCGGCGACGCGCGGCCAGCCGCGACTCACACAAAACGAAGATACTACAGTTCGGTGCGTCGCGTGCGGTTTATGTGAATTTGTTTGCCCCGCGTACGCCATCACGATTCACGGCGGCGCGACAGAGCGTTTTATTGAACGCGAACCCAAAGAATTCCAAATTGATATGTTGCGTTGCATCCTTTGCGGTTTCTGTGAAGAAGTGTGCCCGAAGGAAGCTATTTATATGAGCGACGAACTCGAGTTCGCCGGACCAACGCGCGCGGAACACGTTCTTAACAAAGAGCAATTGTTACGTCCGATTTCAAAGATGCGCGAGCGCATCGAGTTTTCCAATGATATTTATAATCGTTGGAAGACGGCGCCGCCTCCTGCCGATCCTAAACAAAACCCGGCCGGCGCGCACGCGTCGGCGCCGATTCAAACGGCTGTTCCCAAATCCGATCCGACGCAGCGCCCGCACGACAGCGTCGCGGCCGCGAAGTTCACTCGCTAATATTCGAATTATTTAATAGTAATATTCAATAGCAATACTTATTTTATGGCTTTTCCGGATATATTAGGATACATCCTCGGAGCGGGAGCGCTCGCATCGGCGCTCGCCGTCGTGATGCGCCGCGACGTCGTCGTGGCCGCGATGAATCTCGTGCTCGCGTTCTTTTGTTTGTCTGGAATTTATTTATTAATCGGCTTCCCGTTTCTCGCGGCGATTCAAATCTTAGTCTACGCGGGAGCGATTATGGTACTTTTCCTTTTTGTTATCATGCTTCTCGGCGTGAGCCGTCTTGCTAAGACTCCGATCGGCGCGCGCAGCGGAATTGGAGCGTTGGTTGCCGTCGCGGCGGCCGTCGAGGGCTCGATCCTTGGCGTAAAATTAGCAGAACGCCCCAACATTATAAATAACCCAGGCACAGAAACGGTAACCGGCGTCTCGGAATTATTATTTAAAGACCGGTTTGTGATTCCGTTCGAAATCACGGGCGTCATTTTATTAGCAGCGATGGTTTCAGTTGTTATATTAGCTCGCCGCGACCTGCGCGTCAAAACGCTCGCCGACTTTGCTAAGAAACACGCGCTCGATCCGCGGCCGCTCGTTGAAATTCGACCCGAGCCATCAGTTCCCGACGGTCTAACCGAGCCGCCGCGATGAGCTTTTTTGGCGCTCCCCTATTTGTATTAGCAGCGTTGCTGTTCGCCCTCGGCGTGTTCGGTTTTCTCGCGCGTAAGAACGCAATTGTTATATTAATGAGCGTCGAACTCATGCTCAACGCAGCGAATCTAACATTTCTCGCGGCAGTGCGCGGAACGGCGCAGTCGAACGAAGCGTCGGCGTACGCAATCTTTATTATTCTCGTCGCCGCGGCCGAAGCGGCCGTCGGTCTCGCGCTCGTGCTCGCGATGTTCCGCCTCAAGAATACTACAGAACTCGACGCTGCGGACGAACTTCGCGGTTAATGTAATAAACTATTTATTAATATAACGTGTCGTTATTACCTCTCATTCCCCTCGCGCCGTTCGCGGGCGCCGTCGTGTGCGCCGCGATCCACTGGCAAACGCTGCGGCGCAGGAAGCACGACGCAAACGCTCATTCCAGCGAAGGCCTCGCGGGAGGCGCGGCCACGCTCGCCGTCGCCGTTTCATTTCTTGTTTCGGTATTGTGCTTTTTAGCAATCCGCCAGGAAGGCGAACGTAAACTTTCGTGGAGCGTGCCGGGCTGGTTTCCGACGGGCGGGCCGAATATTGATTTTGGATTTGTGATAGATCCGCTTTCGTCGGTGATGTGTTTAGTTGTAACCGGCGTCGGCGCACTGATTCATTTATATGCAATCGGCTATATGAAGGGCGACCGCGGATTCGCGCGCTTTTTTGCATATTTGAATTTATTTGTTGCATCAATGCTGATATTGGTGCTCGCCGATTCGCTTCCGGTGATGTTCATCGGCTGGGAGGGCGTCGGCCTTTGTTCATATTTACTGATCGGATTCTGGCACGAGGACATGAAAAACACGGAGGCCGGTCAGAAAGCATTTGTTGTAAACCGCGTCGGCGACCTCGGATTTTTGTTAGCGATGTTCGCGGCGGCGGCGTGGTGCGTCGATCTATCGGGCAACGGATCGTTTAAATTCAGCGAAATTAACGATTCGATTCTCGGCGGCCGCGTTCCCGTTTGGAAAGCTACGGTTCTCGGATTATTACTTTTCGTGGGCGCGTGCGGAAAGTCGGCGCAGATTCCGTTATTTGTATGGTTGCCCGACGCGATGGCGGGCCCGACGCCCGTGTCCGCGCTCATTCACGCGGCAACGATGGTGACGGCGGGCGTCTATTTAACAATTCGGCTTCACCCGATTTATGATGCATCTATTCTTGCGTCATCCATTGTTGCGTGCGTGGGCGCCGCGACCGCGTTCTTCGCCGCGACCATGGGGCTCGTCGCACGTGATATTAAGAAAGTGCTCGCGTACTCGACCGTTTCGCAGCTCGGATTCTTATTCTTGGGCGCCGGGGTCGGCGCGTATCACGCGAGTTTCTTTCATTTAGTAACGCACGCGTTTTTTAAAGCATTACTATTCCTCGGCGCGGGCGCGGTTATTCTTGCACTTCACCATGAGCAGGATTTATTTAAAATGGGCGGCCTGCGCCGCGCACTCCCGACTACATATAAAACAATGTTAGTAGGCGCGGCCGCGCTCGCGGGGCTTCCTTTACTTTCGGGTTTCTTTTCTAAAGATGAAATTCTCGCGGGCGTTCTGTCGGGCCGCCACGTCTTCGGAATGGAACAGATGAATTATGTGCTTTACGGGCTCGCGGCGGCAACGGCGCTCATGACGGCTTTCTATACATTCCGCCTCATTTATTTAGCATTTGAAGGCGAGCCGCGCACGCACGCACATCCGCACCCGAATCCGCCGATCATTACCATTCCACTTGTTATATTAGCAATCCTCGCGGTTGTATCCGCGGGCCTCGCACTGCCGGCCGTATTCGGACACTGGCGGCCGCTCGAAGACTGGCTCGCTCCAGTATTAAAATCGGGTCACGGAACGCAAGGCCACGCGCTCAGCCACGCCGAGGAATGGTTATTATTAGGATTCTCAGCATTTGTAGCATTATCGGGATACGCGCTCGCGCGCACAACGTATGCGGGCGGCCTCGCGAAGGCGGAAGCCCGCGCGCGCGCACTGCCGCAATTACATAAAATGGCGTCGGACCGCTGGTACGTCGACGAATTTTATCATTCAATATTTACATTACCGATGCGCGGCATTTCGATCGTGTGCGGTTTATTTGATGCCTACGTGATCGACGGCGCCGTAAACGCGGTTGCTAACGTTTCGCGAAAAGTAGCATCCACGGCGCGGTCCGCCTCCGACGGACAATTACAATCGTATTCGTTATGGTTCGGCGCCGGCGCGGTCGCGCTCGTAGCGGCAATATTACTGATATGAACTTTCATCATCTTCTGTCGCCGCTGCTCGTCGCCGTTCCGCTCGCCGGAGCGCTGTGTGTCGCGCTCCTGCCGAGCCGAAACCGCAAGACGCTCTTTTCGTTAGCGTTCGTTTTTTGTGCGATCGAGGCCGTCCTCGGAATTGCTGGATTTGTTATGTTCGACGGCACCAACCCGAATGAACAATTCACGTTTGCGCGGCCGTGGTTCAACCTGCCGGCGTCCGCCGGCACCGTCGTTCCCGTCGCGTTTCATTTCGGAATCGACGGGCTGTCCATATTACTGATCGCGCTTTCGGGATTGTTAGCTCCGATATTATTATTATCCGCGTACGGACATATTGAAAAACGAACTAAAGAATTCTTGTTTTGGACCCTCGTCATGCTCGCGGGCATGCAGGGCGTATTCTTAGCGCGCGACCTCGTTCTCTTTTATTTATTCTGGGAAATCAGCCTCATCCCGCTTTATTTTATCATCGGAGTTTGGGGCGGCCCGCGCCGGATTTACGCGACGATTAAATTCTTTATTTATACGTTCGCGGGCTCCGTGCTCATGTTGATCGCATTGTTATACATGGCGTATACGATGGGCACGGTCGACATCCACGAATTATCCACTCGCGATCTCGGCCTCCGCGAACAATTGTATTGTTTTGGCGCATTCGCGCTCGCGTTCGCGATCAAAGTGCCAATGATACCATTCCACACGTGGCTCCCCGACGCGCACGTCGAGGCGCCGACCGCCGGATCGATCGTGCTCGCGGGCGTATTATTAAAAATGGGAACGTACGGTTTCCTGCGCCTCGGAATTGGTATGTTTCCCGCGGCCGCGATCGAGGCGGCGCCGTGGCTCGCCGCTCTCGGCGCGATCGGAATTGTATACGGATCATTCTTAGCATTCGGACAGCGCGACATGAAGAAACTCGTCGCATGTTCGTCGGTCGCGCACATGGGAACGATCGTCGTCGGATTGTTTGCATTGAACGGCGCCGGCCTGCGCGGAAGTATTTTACAAATGATCAACCACGGTCTCTCGACCGGATTATTATTCTTCCTGATCGGCGTTTTGTATGAACGCCGCCACGTCCGCGAAATATCAGAATACGGCGGGATCGCACGCGTCGTTCCCGCGTTCGCCGTTTTGTTAAGTGTAGCAACGTTTTCATCCATTGGCCTTCCCGGCCTCAACGGTTTCCCCGGCGAATTTTTATGTTTAAAAGGCGCGTTTGATTTTAATCCATGGATTGGCGCCGCCGCCGCGCTCGGCACCGTGCTCGGCGCCGTTTATATGTTATCGATGCTGCGCCGCGTGATTTACGGACCGATCACGCGCGGCGAAAATCAGAAATTAACAGATCTGAATGCGCGCGAATGGGTCGCCGCGACATTATTTATTATCCCGATTGTTTGGATTGGCGTCGAGCCTTCGAGATTTATCAAACCCACCGAAGCGACGGTTGACCACCTCGTGCTACGCATCGAAAAAGGGCGCAAATCGCTCGCGGCCGCTGAAATTGAAAATAACATAAAAGTCGCTGACGCTATTATTAATGATACAACCAGCGAAACGAAGGGAGAGGCCCGTTGAGTAATAATATACAGCTGAATAACGATCTCCTGCGCCTCGCGCCCGTCGGATTTCCGATCGCGGGCTCCATTTTTGGGATGTTCTTCGAAGCGCTTTTGCGCAAACCCGCCGTCGCCGTTTTGTTTAGTATTGCAGGTTTGCTCGGCTCGATTGTAACTGTTTTCGGCGGCGCGGTCGGCCTGCCCGGCTACGGTTCGGAATTGTTTGGTCTCGACGCATCGGCCGGAATATTAATAGCGGCGGCTTCGCTGTTCGCGCTTTTTTCATTAGCAATCGCGTCGGATTATTTAAAACCGCGCGACGACGAATTTCCGGGCGAACTCGCGTCGCTGCTCGTGCTCGTCCCTGCCGGAATCGGCCTCATCGCGGGCGCGAAGCACTTCATGATGATCTTCCTCGGAATTGAATTATTATCGATTCCATTATATGCATTGGTCGGCCTTCGCCGCCAGAACGCGCGCGCTATCGAAGGTGCTATCAAATACTTTTTGTTAGGAGCGTTTGCCGCCGGATTTATTGCATACGGAATGGCGTTATTGTTTGCTTCGGAAAAAACGCTCGATCTATCTCTTCTCGCGGGCGCTGCCGGAAAATCACCTGCTGCCGCGGCGGGAACGGCGCTCATCCTCATCGGATTATTATTTAAAATCTCGGCCGCTCCGTTTCACTTCTGGACTCCGGATGCTTACGAAGGCGCGGCCACGCCCGTGACCGCGCTCATGGCGTCGTGTACTAAAATTGCCGCCGTCGCCGCATTATTAAAAACGGTGCCGCTGCTTTCGTCGGCGGCGTGGCCCGCGCTCGCGGCCGTCGCGTTATTAACAATCGCAGCCGGCAACTTCGGCGCGCTATTACAAACACGCGTGAAGCGATTATTAGCGTATTCATCCGTCGCGCACGCGGGAACACTACTGATCGCGCTCGCCGCGGAGCGCGCCGCCTCCGGGAAACCGATCGCGGCCGATATAACAAAAGCGACGCAGAACGCGTCGGTGTTTTATTTAGCAATCTACGGCGCGTCGGCGCTCGGCGCATTCGGAATCTTAGCAATCCTGGAGCGCGGCGGAGACCGCTTCCTCGAACTCGCCGATTTCCGCGGGCTTTCGCGGCGACGTCCGTTTGCCGCGTGGATGCTAACGCTCTTTTTGTTATCTCTCGCGGGCATCCCGCCGACCGGCGGTTTCTGGGCAAAATATTTTATCTTTGCAACCGCCGTCCGTGCGGGCGAAGTGTGGCTCGCGGTCGCCGGAATTGTATTATCCGTCGTCGGAGTTGTATATTATCTAAAGGTTATTGCTACCTGTTTCATGTCGGCGGAAGACGACACGCTCGGCGCGCCGTCGCAGGGAAAGGCGCCGTTTCCCGCGTGGCTTGCTACAACTCTCGCCGCGGCGGGCGTGCTCGCCATCGGAATCCTCCCCTCGCAACTTCTTAATATTCTTTCGCGTTCATAACAGTAATCCTGTGAATTAATAATTCGCCGTGGACAGCGTTCGTGCGGCATCGATCATTATACTCGCGCACGAGCCGGCGCTTGGAAACGCCGACATCGAATTGATATTAAGACTGAGGGATCCCGCGAACTCGGAACGTTTTTATCCAAGCTACCTCCGGCAGATCCGCGCGCGGCCTGCGCTGCGCTCGCGATTAACTTTAGACAACGGCGCGAAACGTTATCAGTGGGAATGGATAGAAGAGACGAACGTTGATGCGCTGCTACCCATCGAGCAAAAAAGGCCGTCCGGCACATTTTAGCGGGATTCGCAGCGGCAATCCGGTGGACCGCGCAATTCTTATTTAAATCCGGACGCAACCCGGGCCGTTCGACGATCGATCTATCCGATATATCAAATTCCACCAACGCCCCAGCGCCGCGCCGATTTCACCGAATCCGGCACATCTTCGACGCAAACACAACACAACAAATCACCGGCCGCGCGCGCACCGCAAACACTACCGTTACGGAATTGATACTTTCGGCCGCCGCGCATCAATTGTTTGAAACCCGCCGCGACCGTGATCGCGTGCTCTTTACTATTCCGCCCGACTCTTGGACGCTTTTTGTAGCAACGAACCCGCGCTCCGCGAAAAATCGCCGCAGCCGCGCGCCTCCCCTTCCGCCAGCGCGGCCCGTTCGAAACTGTATCATTAATCATATCTAATGTCGGCAGGCATCCTGAGTCTCGGCTCCTCAACGCCGCCTGCGAATGGGCAAGTATTTCGATGCGAACCGCCAATGCGACGATGCTCATGGCATTGTCCGTCGGAAGATCGTTAGCGTTGGAATTGACGCTCGATGAGGATTTGTATAAAAAGGAAGAGATTGCGGACGCGTTCGAAGGGATTGATAATAAACTGAAAACCGAATAAATAAGTAGCAGCGTTTCATCGCGCGTGATGCGCCTCGCCAGCGTCGGATAGTCGAACCGATTCCCTAGAAGTGGTTTCATAAGTCACTCGATCGGCGCTCGGTCCTTTTTTGTTGTCTCATCGTCATCGCGTCCTAGACATATCTCCTGGATATGCCTCGGGCGCTCTTCCTTGATACAATAAAAAATTACCATCGCCCCGATTCCGAAGCACTTATGAAACCACTTCTAGTCAATTTTCTAGAGGAGAAGCAACCATGACCACGAAAGCTACAATTTACTTTTTTGCCACAATATTAGTTGCGGGATTAGCGTCTGTCGGGGGATTCGCTGCAGCGAACTCTCGGGCGCTGCCTATGGGAACCCCGGCGTTCAATGGACCGGAATTGATACAAACGAGTATGCCCGAAGCGAGTGCGAGCGTCGCTCCAACGTCCGTTTTAGATCAGAATCAGATCCTCAAGGCGCCGTGGCTTGCTAATATTAAAGCTCGTACTCCTGATCTGCGAGGAGGCGTGGAGATTTCATTATTATCGACATCGAATTCACCTGGTGATGCGCGCATTGTTCATATCTTGATGTGGTCTCGACTGGAGGACGAAGCGATCGGTATCAAAACAATTGTTCATTTGTTTAGCTTGAATGATCCAGCCAATCTATTGACTCCGATAGTTACAAATATTTCAACGTTTGAACATGAGTACGAAGTCAAAATTCAAGCGAAAAAATCCTGGCTGGACGTATCCGATGTCCGCGAAATTTCGGTAGCATTTGTTGATAAAAAAACTACGAAGTAAACGGCATGGCCGAGGATGAGCGCTGATCGCGCGTGTTCGACGGAATTGTAGGAAATCTCGAACGATCGTGAAAGTTCGGCGTCTTGAGTTGTGTCCCCCGCGCCCCGAGAACAGATCGATGTATAAGCTAGCCAAGCTATTTGTATTAATGTGTATTTCGCCCGCGCTTTCGATCTCATGCGGAATGCACAATAAGAGTGCAGCCTCAACTACGGCGAAGATTGCTACAGTTCCTAATCTAACCGTGCTCGATCTAACTACAAATACACCCGCGCATGTCTGCGAGACGCACAACGTTCAACTCATCATGTACGACGTGCCTATCCATTATGGATTACCGATCGCGCGGAGGAGTAGAAGAGTAACTATATCAAAAGCAGCTACATCAAAAACGCCTCCATCCTACGTAGCGAAAGCAGTCTCCGGAGGCTGTATTGTTAGATCGGAAAAACGCGCAATCGTCTACGCCTGTCGCGATTGTACAAATCTACGAGAGCGCGGCCGCATTGTGTTTAATGAAACGCTCTCGCTCAAACAATCGGAGCGAATCTTCGAATTAAATACTTCTGAAAAGACAAAGTGACTCTGCTCAATTGTTAACGACGTGTATTGTTGGAAATAGAAACACACTTGCGTCGCGCCAGCCGATAATCGTTCAATTTCAAACTATTAACAACCAACTTCGTTAGCCACCGGCCTCGAACGTTTGCGAGCGGGCCGCGTCGAAGAGACATTCAGGCTTGCGCTTTTCAAACGTTCGCGAATGCACTTCCGTATCTCCGCCGCAACCCCGGATAACAATGCACAAGTTTATTCTATTGGCGGCACTAATATTTTCGACGCACGGATCTCTATCATGTCGAAAGATTGAAATCGCTCCGGCCTCGAAGCCTGTGGCGGTTGCTAACGATATTAATTTGGACGTACTCGATATTACTAAAAATGTTCAGCCGGAGAATTGCAGCGCCCACGGCATTCAGTTAACCAAATTTGAAGTACCCATTCGCTACGGACTCCTCTTCAGAGACGCAGACGGCTCGCCCAGCCTCGTCAATTCACGTAACGTTATCAAACGTAACGTTATCAATCTGCCTCATTCAGCAAAATCACTGGAAGGAGGGTGCGTAGTGAAACAACAAAAACGCGCAATTGTGTACGCGTGCCGCGAGTGTACAAATTTGCGCTTACAAAGATACGGCGCACAAGTTTGGTCGGACGTGATCTTCGAATTAAATACATCTGAACCGGCAAAGTGACTCTGCTCAATTGTTAACGACGAGACAGTAATAATCATAATTTAGTTGGGACAGGTATAAACCTGTCCCCTAACCTGTCCCCAATCGCGTTAATAATATCTAATGTCGGCAGGCACCCTGCAGCTCGGGGGTCAGATGAGATGAGAAGGCCGGTTTCCGCCGCGGGATATCTAAAATTAAGATTCCCAAGTAGAGCGGGCTCGAGGCCCAAAGGACGAAAACCGACCCATGACACATACTACAACAGCATCTC
>JBJXHE010000061.1:0-7920 GCA_046160785.1 Planctomycetota bacterium | reverse complement strand
CGCCTCGACGGGAGTCTTCGTACCCTTCGATTTCTTACTTCCCCGTTTCCTCTTCCCCACTAACATAGAAAGTGGTACAGAAAAACCGGGCAGGTCAGCAGAGTATTTTCCGATCCAGGAAGTCGTCGCGGACAAAGCGTATCTAAGTGAAGAAATCCTCGGATTTGTTGATGCACTCGGCGCGAAAAGTTACATTCCTTTCAGAAAAAATAATCTGCCTATACACGGAGAACTCTGGAACAAACAATTTCATTTCTTCCACTTTCACCGCGAAAAGTTTCTGAAACACTATCATCAGCGGTCGAACGTGGAATCCGTTTTTAGCGCTATCAAGAGAAAATTCGGATTTAAGCTACGTTCCAAGAATGAGTGTTCGCAAATAAACGAATCTTTGATTCGAGTAATTACGCACAATCTATGTGTACTTAATCAGGCTATGTATGAGTTGGGGTTGGATGTGGAGTTTTGGGGTGGGTCTCCGACTGCGGCGTAGCATTTGTATAGAAGTTACTGAAGGGTGTTGTTGGACTTTTGTATTTTTTCGGTCCAATCTTGCTGAAATGTTTAGAGAGTTGTTTCTTACCTTCGCTTGAAATGATTTTAAACTCTACCTGACTAGATCTTGTCTTTTCGTACTGCAACACTCCAATTAAGGTATCCTCGCCTACATGCGGCCCGATTTCTGCTAGTTTTTTTGCTTCGAATAACGTGTAAAGTGTTTGATCAACATCACAAGTTTGCTGTTGTTCGCGTTGATCCAGTATTGCGGCTGCAATTTGAGACCCACTCCCAGCTATTGAATAATGGGTACATTCGGAGACGTCCGCCGCAACTTCGAATAATCTAACTTCGTTTTCAGCGCAGTATATTAGGATTAATTGAACATCAATATCACCAACCAAAAAGCCAATTTCGGATAAAGTTTGGGCAATTGCGTCGTCAGACAAAAAACTTTTTGATGACTTGAGGAATTCTTGATAGGAAATTGCGTAGTTATTTCTGATGTAATTATCTGCGATACGCTCCTGTATAGTCGTAAGTGGTATTCGCAGATCATTTGTAACAGTCAATGAGCTGTACTCATAAATCTTCAAATAAGCCTTATAGATGTCCATTAATTCTTTTGCCCTCGCGGCTTTTCCGGCATACATTACCCACCAATTAGTCTCAAGAACGCGCAGTTTTAGTTCAATTTCGGAACCTGAACTTTCATCCCCAATTCGTGTATCACAACAAAACGCGATTCGGTTTCGAGTACCGTTCTCACCGCAAACAGCAGCAATACAAAGAGTCATATCACTTCTTCGGGAAAGGAGTTTCTGATTATAACGATTCCGTTCGTTCCTAACGTGACTTGGACGAATGCGCAAGGAAAGTCCACTTTCTCGAAGCGCAAATCGACGCCTTGGTCGTTCCAGGGCATTCATTAGCAAGAAACTCCGGTCAAATTTTTTGTCGAATTCCGGCTGCCCCAAAACTCGCCCCGCTGCCCTAAATGTCTACTCAATGGATGTACTCCTGAGGCAAAGCCGGACAATCCCACTTTCTTTCAAGTCCGTTCTCGCCATTCCGTCGGGTTCCGTCGACAATGCATACATGCAAGTACTTCTATAGTCTTGTCATCAAAGATGTAGAAAAGCCCAAAAGGAAATCGGCGAAGCAACAGGCGCCGCGTTTGTTTATAGACTACTTGGCAAAGTCGAGGATTCCGCTCGATGACTGCCAAACCAGCTTCGACTACAAGTAGAAAGTCAGCACCAAGCCCGTCTCTGTGTTTCTGGTACCAATTAAATGCTTCTTCAACGTCGGCCTCAGCGTCGTCCCGAATTATTAGCACTCGTTTCACTTAGGCTTCGAGAGGCGTTTTTTCACCTCTTTCCACGGCTTGCCAACGCCAGGTCGAGCGCGCTGGTCGGAAAGACGCCGGTCAAGCTCGCGCTTTTGGTTTGCGGTTAGAAAAACTTCGTTGGCCTCGGATGCAATACTATCCCAGACATCCTCAACGATCTGAATACGCTCAGCAACGCTAAGTTTAAGAATCTGCGTAATCGGAGGTGTCTTGGACATTGTGATATCTTAACCGGATACGCGAAAAGGAGAAAGGGGGCCTGTCCACCCTTTCACTAATAAATGATCTCAATCTTTTGCGACCGTGCGAACGTCGCTTCGTCCTCATTGCTCAAGTCGGGCAGTATCTGCCGCAGGTCATCAAAGAAGAAATCTGTAAAATCGAGACCAGGCTGACGCACTGCGTCCACGATCTGGTCTACTAACGTTCCGGCAGTAGGAATCGGCGCGCCCGCGGGTGTGCTGATGATGGCTAATGATGGTAGTTGAAACTTGACACTTCCTACAGAGGAAAAATCTCCGTTCGCACGCGGCAAGTAGACTCTCCATTCGCGGACCGGGCTCGATTGCTTCATGCGCAAACGAATGACATAGAGCGCGTCGGTTCCAGTTCCTACAAGTGTGTCGGTCCACTTCACTTTCGGTGCATCTGTGCCACCGCCAGCGGATGTGGGTGCTTCAACGGCGGGAATGGCAGGCAACGTTAATGATGCGATGTTGCCGCCCGCGGTCGCCGACCTTGCTAACGTTCGCGCGACTTGGCCCAGGTTGTCTTCCGAGCGAACGACGACGCGCGCGTCGGTCGGCGCAGTGTTCGGGTCAACAGGCGCACTCACTACAGTTCCAAACGGCGGATTCTGCAGCGGATCCACTGTAAAAAAGTTGTCGTCGGCGCGCGGATCGAAGTTAATCGATACTGTAGTATTGAGGCCGGCGATATCACTATTCCGTCCCGCGCCAACGGCGAGCTGACCTGCGACTCCCATGCGCGCGCCCGGAACAAACAAACCCGATTCAACAGTTGCCATGGTCGCGTCGAACGGCGCGCCTGGGAGCGTCACGGGGATGCCGCCGCCCGGAGGAACGCTGATCGGATCGTCGCTGGTATCTGTAGTTTGTGAAAACGACTGGCCAAACGACACGGTCGCCGACGAAACGCCGGAGAGCGCGATCGGCGCGACGGGGAAAAGGAACGCATCATTTAGATATGTAAACGTTCCGGCGTTTCTAACAAAAGCAGTCAGAAAGAGAGCGCGAACCGCGGCGACGGTCGACGCCGAGAAGACGGGCAGGCCGCCTAAAGTTAGCGTTGATGTTACAAAAAACTTGTCCGAGAGGTCCGGACGCGCACTCAGCGCGAGGTCGATCGTGGAGCCCGACGGCGCGGAAGCAGCTGCTACAGATAGCGCCGGATCGTTCGTCACCGTTCCGCGCGTCCTGCGGATCGGAATTGATATAAAACTCGCCGGCATTCCAACGACAGTTGTAATATCATATCATATCCGGGCGCCGCGGCCGTAACTGTTAATTGAGTCGCAAGCGGCGAAAAATCGGTTCCGGCTACAAATGTTGCCTGCGTGAGGCCCGTGGTTCCGCTCAACGAAACGCTTTTTGTAGTCTGACCCGTGCCGGTTCCCGTCGGCGCAGCTTCATCCAATAAGACGACCGCCGACGTAACTGTAGCAAGCGTGTCCTCATCAAAAACAATCACGGTGAGCGCCTGCTGCGATGCTAACGATGCGCCGCCCATGCGGCCGCGAAATATAACATTGACGTCTTGCGCCGTACTCGTGTTTCCGGCGAGGTCGGAGACAATAACTGTAGCTTTCGCTTTCGGCTCATTCGGCGGCGTCCCAATCGTCGAGGGCGTTTCGACCGGCGGTGCGGGAACGAGCGGCAACGAATAAAAGAAGTTGCCGTTTGTTGATAATAAATGTCCGGAAAGACCCGCCGGAATGGGTGGCACGCCAATCGTTCCGACGGGCGATTCGATTTGTGTAAACGCGAGCGCGAACGGCGATTCGCTTGCCGTGCCGTAGATGCTGCTCAGGCGGCCAAAGGCTAATAAAGTGGCACCTTCCGAAGGAGGTCCAAATGCAGTAATCGAAGGAATTGTTGTATCTATTGAGACCGGCAATCCGAGCGTCCAGGCCGATGTCGCCGATCCGCGGCGCGTGCGCGCAGCGAGGACTGCGATTCCCTGTTGTAATCTCGAAACTCCATTCTTATCAAGAATAGATAGATCCGAATAATTTAATTGGCCGCCGCCGAGCTTTGCCTTTTTTGAGAATAATACAGTTCCAGGGCTCGTCGCGTCGTGAATCTGAATTTCAAGCGTATCTGTTGCAAGCGAAGTCGGGCCAAAAAGCACACCAACTGTAAATTTCCCGGCAAACGTCGGATTCGCCGAATTATTAGGAAGCGTCGGAACGTTATTTAAGAACGCAGGAATCAGCGCGAGTTCCGTTGGCGTCGCGGGCGTAATATCAACATTAACAAACTGCGGCGCTTCGAGGTTTGCAATTGTAAAGGATGATGAAAAAACCGGATCGACGCCCATGGGCTGGACGTCGTCGTTTTTCGTGCCCGGGCCGACACCCATTGTTACACTTGCACCCGGATCGAAAGGCTCCAGCGGCGTCGCGACCCAAACGCGATTATCATTAAAAGGTAACAAAAACGCACCCGTTCCCGGAACGAGCGGTGTTACAATTGGATTCGCGGGGCCGGAGCCGTCGGGGTCGACCGTTTCGATGATCGTTAATCCAATCTTATCAAGTCCTGGCGGAGGCGTGAGGTCGCCAAGAATCGTCGACGGCGCAATCGGTTCACTGAATACTACAACCATCTGCGACGGCGTTCCCGGAATTGTATTAACGCCGGTTCCAACATTAGGCGTGCCGGGCGGGATATTCTTAGCGTTGTTCGGTGGAAATGCCGCGAGGACGCGCGGCGTTTTGGTCGCATCCGCGGTGAGTTCTGTAGTAAACGATCCCACGATTCCGCCCGTCGGAATCGTGAGCCCATTACCGTCGATGTCGCGGATCAGACTCGATGCTACAACTTCAATGGTACGATTCGTTGGAAGCGGCGCGTTCGGAACGATTACAAAAAACCGCCCGCCGCCAAAATTAGAAATAGTCGCCTGAACCGCCTGGCCCTGCTGAACGCGAAGGACGAGGGTCGTGCTTGTAACAGTTGCTGTCTGTAGCGATTCGCTAAATGTAATACAAACGGGCGTTTCAATACTAATATTGGTTAATCCATTCGGCGACACATTCTGTATCGACGGCGAGCCGTTTAATGATAATGCTCCCGGAGTCGGCGCCGCGCTCGGCCCCTTCGTCGGTCCCGGGCCGCCCGGAGGCCCGCCGCCGCCCGGAGGATTCGGATCAAAAATATTTCCAGCATTGCCCGAACCGCCGCAGCCGTAGAGCGATGTTAAGAATAAAGAAATAACAATAATGAGGAATCTTTGCATGCGTTTTGTTCGACGAGTGTGCGTCCTAAAACGTCCAGGGGTTGCCCGCGAGGAGTTTTGAGACCAAATCCGAGATGCGAATCCTAGTCCGAAGTGGCGGTGTCGCGCACGCACCGAGCCCAAAAAAGGAATGTGTGACATTGCCGCATACGCGGAATAACGAGCTTCTGCTACTCTCAGCGGCACGATGGCTCGAACCACGGAACTGTTACATTCTGCGCTTCTATGTATTGCGGCGTTGCCGGTCGTCGGCGCGTGCAAGGGCGGACCGCCGTCGGCGCCTGAACCCGCCGGCCAGATTTCTACAATTGCGCCGGATTCTGCTGCCATTCGCGAAGCGCGCGAGGCTTTTGAAAAGAGAGATTATGAACAAGCGCAGAGCGCCTACGCACGCGCCACCGCCGAGCGCCCGAACGACGCGGGCGCGTGGGAAGGATTCGGCGAAGCCTCCTTTGCGTTATTTGAAGCAAGCCGCACGAACCCAAAGCTCGGGAACCCGTTCTATCATTTACAAGACGCGGCGCGCGGGTTTAAGAAAGCCGTCGAGCTCGGTCCGATGCGAATTGTATCATTGCTCGGCGCCGCGAAGGTCGCGAGACATCAGGGCGACGGCCCCGCCGCGGGTTCGTACGCGCAGAAAGCTAAAGATGCGGTTGCTAAGGATACGCCGGTCGGCGTCCGCTTCGACGTTCTCATGGGCCTCGGCGAAGCGCGCGCTCTCGAATATCAACAAAGCGTTCAAAAGAGCCTCTCGCCGATCGAGCAGGCGGAATTGTATCAACGCGCGTGCGAAGCCTACAAATCGGCGCGCGCGATCCGAATCGACCGGCACGAGCCGATATTACAGTTGGCGTTTTTTGAATATAACCGCGGCGCCCGCGGCGACGCGCTGCAAATATTAATTAACGCGATTCGCGATACTCCGGAACAATTTCAATTGCAACAATACCTCTGCGACCTGTCGCTTTCGGCAAATCTATTAAAAAAACTTGCCGACACGTACGACGGCGAGTTCGCGCGGCTCGCGGAAACGTCGGCGACGACAACGTGGTATTCGGGTTTTGTAAAAATGCGCGAGGCGGAGAAATTTCGAAGGGAGCGCGACGACGCGGCGGCGGAGAACGCTTACAATAAAGCGATTGAATACTTTCGAAAAGGCGCTTCGATGAATGCACAGTTCGCGGCGACGTCGCGGCAGCAGGAAGCGCTCGCGATCGCCGGGCAAGCTAAAATTCTTTTATTGCAAAATTTGCCCGAGCGCGCAGCCGAAAAATTAACGCACGCGTTCGAGCGCGATATAACCGTTCTTTTAATGGCCGACGGAACGGGCGAAACGCCGCTCGCGATTTCGAGCGAAATCGGATTACAATATTTTAATAATCAGGAACTCGAAGCGGGCGCGAAGTGGTTTGAACGCTGGCTACAATTAAAAGGCGACGTCGTGAGCTGGCTCAACAAAGCTGGATTGATGCGGCGCGATTTGGGAGCGCAATTGTTAGAACTCGGAAAGCCTGAACTGGCGAAAGAAAGTTTTGAAGCGTCGTACCGTCACTACGAAAAAGCATGTTTACAAATGCCCGACGAGCCGCGGCTTGTTAACGATACCGCGCTAATTTTATTATATCATTTGCACCGCGATATGGATAAAGCCGAGGCGATGTTTATGAAATCGATCGAGCTCGGCGAGGCAAAAATGGCCGCGCTCGGCGACCGGCCCGAGATCGATGCTACAAAACCAGAAACGCAAGCCGCCGCGGAACAGTGGGATTACTTCGCCGAGGCGCTCGGCGATGCTTATCAAAATATCGCGCTCACACTGTGGCAGCGCCAAGGCGAGTCGGCCGAGATTCGTAAGAATATTGAACTCGCTCTTGAGTACGACCCGCGCGGAACGCGCCGCTGGATTCGAGAGGAACTTAAGGATCTTCCCGCGTCGGGTCCTGCCCCGAAAATGACCCGCCCGCTGCGATAACAAATATTCGTTAATATCTAAAACCTATCTGTAGACTTTCATAACACTTCAATGTCTCGACACTTTTATCATCCCTATTTATTAACACTCGCCGCGATCTGTGCATTTAGCGCGTGCGCGGCCAAGTCCACCGCGCAAGACCAGCCCGCGCAAGACCAGCCCGCGCCCGCGGCTGCGCAGGAAGACCCCGCGGCCGTCAAAAAATTAGCATCGGAACTGTCGAAGGCCGGCCGCCGCGACGAAGCGATTATACAATATAAGAAAGTTTACGATCTCGAACCCACGCTCGAAAACGGGATCGCGTGGGCGAAGTCTCTGCTCGCGGTGGAACGTTATAATGACACTCTCTCGGCCGCCGAGTCGATGCTTGATAAATTTAAGAGTGATCCCGGATTACATATATTTATTGCGGAAGCGTGCGAAGCGCGCGCGCTGGCGCGGACGCGCGACGGCGCCGACAAAGTGACCATTGCTGCGGAGTACGAAGCCGCTGCGCGCGCGATTGAAGACGCTCTTTTGTTAAAACCTGGCGATCCCGAATTGTATTGTTCATTAATTCGATTTTTACTATTCGCGACGAAATATGAAGAAGCCGTCGAAGTCGCCGAGAAAGCTCGAA
>JBJXHE010000060.1:0-20707 GCA_046160785.1 Planctomycetota bacterium | reverse complement strand
GGGTCAGGCACTCCTGTTTGAGGTGCCTGACCCCAGGCTCGACCCCATTATTAATATTCCCGGTCGTGTGTCGCGCGCGCAGCGCGCATCGGTGCGCGGCCGTGCGGGTTAGTAACTATTATCGCGGCAGTGGCCCAGGCGCGTTTCGTTTAACTAATATTCTGGCGCCACGGTTATGCGCGCGAGCACGCGATACACACCGGGCCCTCGCGGGAGCGAGCTACACACCGGGCCCTCGCGGGAGCTAACGGTATGAATATATTCGCGCCCGGCCCCAGCCGGCGTACGGGGAAGCGCCCTTCGTTTCAAATATAAGATTTACCGGTTGGCCGCCGAATTCGCCGATGTCGATTCGGTGGAAAAAAGGTCCGGCCCACGGTTTTGCATTTGTGCCTTCTTCCGTTTCACTAAAAACTAATTTTGACGGTCCGCCAACAGGTTCGACGCGCAGTTCAAATGTTACTTTTGTTTTTATTTCCTTGTCAGGAACAAATTGAGCATCCATTTGTTTAGGATCGTCGCGCGTGAAGAATGCGAGATCGCATCGAATGGATGGATTGGCCGGAAGTGTAACATTTTTAAATACTATTTTTCCGGGCGACGGCAAAAGAATTTGCTGGGCATCGAGGCCCACTGCAGCGTCAGCAGGTGCGGCGATGAACGGGTCACCAATATAATGATCCGCAGTTGATTGAATTGATTTTAACAAAAACGGCGGATTCGCAACGGTGTCCGGCACCTCCGCCGGGAGGCCTGGCACGTTCAACTCTTTTATAGTATTCGCGAGAGATCGCGCGATGAGTGCGTGCCCTTGCGGGCTCGGATGAATAATATCACAAAAAACTTCGGCGTCGGCCCGCGCGGTCTCGGTCCATAACACTTTTCGCGCGTCGACTTTTGCGTCGGCCTCCGCGGCGGCGACTTCTGTTACAATTTGAGCGTAGAGATCGCCGTCCTTAAATCGCGATCGCGTTGTAAACGGCGCGGGCGGAATAATAAATATTACTTTTGCGCCGAGTTGTTTCGATTCGCGCGCGAGAGAAGTTAAGATTCTTCGGAAGTCTTCGGGCTTGAGGCGCGGGCCGTCGGGGCGCTCCTGCTTCGCCGACCACAGCTGACGATACAATTCCTGCTTTGAAGGCTTGCGTTCCGAATCGCTCGGAACGTCGGCTTCTGAATCCGCTAAATTACAAATCGCGCGAAATAAGTATAAATTACTAAAAATTCCCCGCGAGCCTTCCAAACGTTCATGAAACTGCCGCAGCGAAGACTCGTCGTCCGTTCCGATCGCGGGCGTGTAGTCGTTCCATGCGCCGGCGTAAATAACAACAATATCAGGCGAAAACTTCGCGGCGCGCGTGCGAAGCATTTGTAACATTTGAAATGAACTATAACCGGGCGTCGCCGTATTGATAACTTCCCATTTTGTATCTTTTGCCGTTTCGAGCCAACGCGACAACCGATGGGCGTACAGTTCGTCTCCCTCGACACCCATGCCGAAAGTATTCGAATCGCCAAGCAGAACAACGCGCTTTACGCCGGGCGCTTTTGATATATTAAATTCACGGCCGCGATACCCCTGCGAATTTGCATTTTCGTGCAAGCACGGCTGAAGGTCTGGAATCTTTGCATTACTCGGAACTCGCCAGAAGAGCTGAGGATCCAATTCTGTCGGAAACGGCCCTCCCTGATCGTGGCCCACAAATTCAACGGGCGACTCGGAAAGTTTAGATACATTCGGCGTGGCCCAACGCGCCGCGACTTCGAGGCCCCCGAGAAGAATAATATTTGTTATAACTGCGAATACGAGTCGCTTCGAAATGCTCATGGCCGCGGACAACAAATACTAAAATAACGGATAGATAAACGTTGGCTGCGATTCGCCGATCCACGCGAGCGCGAAAAGCCCCAGAATGATTGCTACAAATGGCAAAAGCCACCATTCCGGTTCACGACGCAGGAATTGTAAGTATTCGCGAAGTAAGGATGGCACGGTCGGTATTGGGATCGGTTTCCGTTTGAAGTTGCCTAAGAATAGTTGGCTAAGAGTAGAAGGCGCGCCTCCGCGTTTCGCAACCGTGAGAAGTTTGCCCCCTCTTTTGTGTTTCTTGACCGGCCGGTCAATATGGGGTCGATTCTTTCGTAAGCAAGATCGGTTTTGAATTCGGATTCCGTGGTTCAAGTAAGTTCCAAATTAACCTTTGCTGCATTGGTGCTTTTGGCCATTGGCACGACGGGTTGTTCGCGCAAAAGCGCAGACGGCCCGCGAGACGTCGTGTTCATTCTGCTCGACGCCGTACGCCGCGATCATTTATCAGTCTACGGTTACGAGCGCGACTCGAGCCCCAATATTAATAAAATTGCGAAGGAAGGAGTTGTATTCGATCGGGCGTACGCTCCGGCGCCATGGACGCTCGCTACAATTGCGTCATTGTTTACAGCAAATATGCCGCAGACGCATGGAGCGGGGGTTTGGTCGGATGATCGCAGCCACGGCAGCCCGACGGCGCTATCGGAACATTCTGTAACATTGGCGGAACGACTTAAAGAATACGGTTATATGAGTTTTTGCCGTTCCGCAAATGCATATATCAGTTTGGGCGCGGAGCAGGGATTTGATAGATCCGACACGCTTCCCGGAAATGCTAAAGAATTGGTTGATTGGGGGCTCGACGCGGCCGACGAGGCGGGCAGCCGGCCGATGTTCCTCTTTTTACAATTCATGGACGCGCACACTGCGCGCGATCTCTCCGACGAATTTGTAAATATGTATCCGACGCCCGGCGCGGGGGAACGGTCGCCGCGGCATCGCACGTTTGATCCGTGGATCGAAAAACAATTTCGTGGCGGCGATCTTAAGGATTTTGCTACAAATCGAATTGCCGTTTACGACGGCGCGATCCATCTTATCGACCGCGAGATTGGAAGACTTATAAAAGGGCTCGAGAAGCGCGGGCGCCTCGACCGGACGTGGTTTGTTATTGTTGTGGACCACGGCGAAGAATTTTGGGAACACCTCGAAGTTCAAGAAAAGAATTATCATGATTCGCGCGGCTACTTTGGCGTCGGGCACGGACACACGATGTTCGAGGAATTGATACAAGTGCCTTTGATATTAAAAGGGCCCGAAGCAAAACCGGGGCATCGCGTTCAAACGCCGTTTTCAATTGTTAACGTTGCACCGACGCTACTCGACGCTCTCGGATCGGGCCCGAAACTGGGATCCTATACATTCGGCAAGAGCGCGTTTGAAACGCTCAAAGGGGCGCCGCTCGCTCGCGAGCCGATCTATTCACAACAGATTCTGTACGGCCATTCGCGCCGTGCGATCATTGACATTGACGATTGGAAATATATCCACTCCTACGATCCTCGAGAGCGGGGATTCTTATTCAATCTCAATTCCGATCCGAAAGAATTAAATAATCTAATCGACGTTGAACGCGCGAAAGTCGAGGCGCTCAAAGTTAAACTTGAGACTTTCTTCAAATCCCTGCCGAACGCTTCTGATTTTTCTCCGAGCGCCATCTCGGACACGGCCAAGGATCAACTAAAAGGAGTCGGATATTTGGGCGGGGGCAAGCGCCCCTCGAGTGCCCCTTCGAACCGTTAGAATGAATAGAATTAATAACTAACGAAATGCGGTGATCGTCGGCGTTCCCCACGACGCCGCGAGCGACCAGCCCTCGACGGATAATTTTATATTTACAGTTTGACCCGCAAACACGGAGAGGTCCGCGACGCATTTGGGATTGTTCGCCCACAACGCTTCGTCGTTTTGCATGAAGCCCTGATCAAAAACCGTCGTAACTTTTCCGTTGCTCCGCGTGATATCAATTCGGAACCGCAAGTGAAGTGTCGTATTCGTCGCCGCTGAACCGGGGCTCGACGGGTCGAGGCTTCTCCGTGTAAAAAAGAACGCACTGAAATCTAACGATGCTGCCGGCGGAATTGTTACTTGTTGAAATTCAATCGAATGGGGAGCCCTTAACGAAACCGTGAGCGGATCGGAATCCGCGACCAGGTCGCCCGGAATACGAACCGGCTTGACGTCGCCGAATTCATGGATCGCGTTTTTTTGTAGATCCTTTAATTTAATTCCAGGTTCTCGAAGTGCCGACGGCGAGCGTGCCGTGATTCCATCAATTCGCAGGCTTTGCAATTTTTCCGCAACTTCGGCGGCCATCAGCGCGTGGCCGAACGGCGACAGATGTAAATCATCCAAAAATAACTTTTCCGCGCTGGCCGAGGCCTGTTCGAGCGCGACGCGAGTGTTAGCAACGGCGTCGGCGAATTCACTGCCGACTGAATTAACAATTCTCGCGTAAACGTCGCTGTCGGGAGAACGTGTTTTAACAATTTCCGTGGCTGCCGGCGTCAAGAATATTACTTTTGATCCGGCGCGTTTTGACTCTTCGGCGATGGTTGTTAAGAATTTCTTAAACTTTGCCGGCGAAACGCGCGGCCCGTCGGGCCTTTGGATGAGCGTGCCCCAAAGTTCGCGATACTCGGGCGCCTTGCGTTCGAAGGGCTTTTCGACTAATGCACAAATAAGTTGATATATCCGAAGGCGCCGCGCGTGGATTCCCGATTTGTGCTTTTCGATCTTTAGCATTTCTTGCTGTGATTCTTCGTCATCGAAGCCGATCGCGGGAGTAAAATCGTGCCAAACGCCGCCGCCAACAATAATAATATCGGGCTTCAGCCGCAGAGCTTCCTTTCGCAGAACCTGCAACGACTGAAAGATCGTAGAACTCGGAAGCCCTAAATTTATAACTTCCCAATGATACTTTTTACCCGTCGAGAGCCACCGGCTGAGCCGGTGCGCAAAAGTATCGTTATTTTGGAGGTGCTTGCCGAGAACGCCGGTGCTGCCAATACATATAATCCGGCGCGTATTGGCAGGTTTTTCAATTGTAAATTCCGGTCCGCGAAATCCAAAACTATTCAGTTTCTCGTTGAGTCCTGGAATTGTAGCAAACGCCTCCATGCGCCACAAAAGATCGCAATCGGGATAGCCGGGCACGGGAAAGGCAAAATCGTTTGCTACAAATTCGACCGGCCGATATTTGTTATTTGCAGGCTTGCTTGTGGCCGCGCGCAATCCGGCTTCAAGAATTCCAAATAGAAGAATATTGGTAATAATACCAAAAAGGATTTTTTTGCTGGCGGACATAGTCTCGTTTGGCGCGTCGCACGATCGTTCGCGCGGAAGCGCGCACGGCACGCACTTTCATAACACAAACGCGCTCACATCATCGGGTTTGTCTTATTATTAGTTTGGCAGCGAAGAAATGGTTGGATCCAAAATTGCTAGAGTCGCCGGTCATGACCAGGCGTAAACGCTACAAATGCAAAGCGAGAGCGCCGGGGCAACGTGATTTCTTTAGCGGCCATGAACCGGTTTTGCGTATCTGAACTTCAGAACGTGACCGGCACGCGTGTGCCGACTAGACGCACTGCTAATTCCCACGCGTTACTTGTGTGTTGTACACTAGCGAGTAAGAGGCGCCCGATCCGTCCTTTTGCTTACGTTCCCATCGCCACCCCAACTCAACTCCGCCGCTTTACCACTCTAAGTTCATAAATAACGAAAAACTCCACGAAACGTAAAACGGTGCCGCTTCATGGCCCGGTGAAAACGTTTCTGAGGCTCCCTTCTAATGTATAGAAATATGATCCACTCATCTTTACGAATAGCGAAGACTTCAAATACCGCGAAGTTAATATTTGGGCCATCCTTAGCTCTCGCGGCAATGATGTCTTTTGCGGGCTTTGCCGGTGCGCAAGGAACTCTAACAACCAATGCCCTTGGCTTGTGGCGATCCGACAGCGGCCTTAGCAATCAAATAACTCCCACGATGGGAGTGGCCCAAGGCGCCACGGGAAATCATTATTTTCAAATTCTGCCGCCCGACGTTCTAACTTATTATAAATCGCAGACCTCAGGCGGAGCGCGCACGCTCGATTTCCGCGGCGTTGGAATATTAGTTACAGTTCCAACAGCAGGCGGTGGCAAGTCACACCTCGTGCCGCGAATGGATATTCGGCGTGCGATTCCCGCACCCACTCCGAATGAAGGTCGGTTGCTCCCCGATATGTCGACTGCGGGTCTTTATGTTGTATTCGGCGAATTTAATCTTGGCGTACAGCCGGCAAACACAACGTTCTATGTAAATTATACATTGCCGACATCTGTAACATTTCCAGTCGGCGCTCCAACGAGTGTCGGGGTTCCTGCCACCAACGCGCTTGGAGAAGGAATTTGCTGGCGCGCAATTAATGTTCAATCGCAACACGGAACGGCTGGGGGATCGTTATTACATCGTTTAACAACCAATGAATCCGCGTTTGGTGCAAACGGTCCGCTCTCCGGAATTACATTTGCCGCCGCTCCGCCAAATCCCGCGGCAACTGTATGGATGGATCAAGTAACAGTGGGTGGCAATCCAACATTAAACCACGAGTGGTGTGTAACATTCTTTTTTGATCAATCGATGATTGCTCCAATTAAGAATGCATTCAAACTTCCAAATGGCGGGACGATTGCCGGCGGAACGCCCTTGCCGACTTCGCTTTATCCTTCGAATGGCGGGTTTGCAATTACCTGTGATGATGGCCGCGGCGCACTTTCACCGAAGCCTGGCGACGTCATTTCATATTCTATCAATTCCAACCAAACTACTAAACTTGGACCAACGGGCGCCGGAAACGTTTGGTTAGTTCCATTTGTATTATTTGACGGCGACGTGGTTCCAACAGATCCGCTGCCGGAAGACTGGATCGGAAGCGGGGGGGTGCCGCAGCTAAGTCATATCTATCCAATGCCGCTACAGAATTATCTTGATGATCTAGCAGCCGTGCTTGGAGTTGGCGGGCCAGGATTTGGAGCACAATTGAATCCTAACAATTCGACGCTAGCCCTTTGGCTTGGTACAGATCAGCTGAATGGATACTTTAATCCCACCGCGCTCGTAAATGGGCTTGGATTAACGTCTATTTCGACCGGCCCCGCGTTCGGCGGCCCGGAAACCAAAATGTATGATTCAGTTACTAATCCGACCGGAGTGATGGGCCGTAATCTTTATCAATTTGGCACGCGAACCGGAGAATTAAAAACACTGTCGGTGCCCCAGACGGGCTATACCCCAGTTGTACAATCATCAAATCCGCTCTACATTGGAATGGAATATCCAATCTTAAACCCGAACACCTTGGGCGGGCGCTCGTTTTATGTAACTTGCTGGATCCTTGACCTCGCGTCGCCGACGAATCCGTTTGTATTGAACATTATTGATATGACGTCAGTGTTAAAGTTCAGTTTCCAGAATTAGCATTACAAAAGATTCGCAAACATCGCCGGACTCCTCGATGTAGTTAGCGAAAACAATTAAAACCCGCGCGAAACTCCGCGCGGGTTTTTTGTAGAAATCTATCTTGCGTTACATGATACCGAATGTTAGCGTGTTCGAGCGCAAATTTACAAAAACATCCGATGGCGTTCTCGATCGACAACTGGGCAAGCCAGGTCCGCAAAGGAACTCTGGAGTTTTGTGTATTAAACGCGCTCAAGAACGGCGAACGCTACGGATACGATCTCGTTCGATCGTTAGCATCGATTCCCGAACTTTCGACATCGATTGGAACGCTTTATCCGCTTCTGTTTCGATTGCGCGAACAAAGGCTTGTTACAACTCGCGAGGAGCCGTCGAACGAAGGGCCGCCGCGGAAATATTATTCATTGACGGACGGCGGCCGCCGCGCCGTCGAACAGATGAATTTGTATTGGAATTCAGTGAATTTAAGAATTCAAAAGATACAAAAAGGTAATGAAATATGACAATAGTGTTAGAGCCTATCCCAAAACCTCTCTCGTCGTCGAATGTGGTCCGCATCCTTATTCTTTATTGAGTGGCTGTTGGCCCGTGGCTCGAAAGTGAGTGGCGCCATGCCGTGCACGCGAGGCCGGGAATTGTATATTTATTCTGTTCTGTTAACGATCGGTTTGATGTGGTCCGGGCGAACTGTTAATATAACAGCGTGACGCCGACTTTCGCCGCCGACCGCATTCTTGTGCGCTGCCCGAATTGGGTGGGCGACATGGTGATGGCGACCGCGCATTTTCAGGCGATCCGCGACGCGTTTCCGAAAGCTAAAATAACGTTGAGCCTGCGGCCGAATCTCGCACCCATCCTTCAGGGCGCGAAATATTATGATTCGCTTCATTATCATCCGCAAAAGCTAAGATTCAGCGCGCTGCGCGCGCTTGCGGCGGATTTGCGAAAACAACAATTCGACGCCGCGATTCTGTTTCCTAATTCTTTCGAGACGGCGTTTGTCGCGGCTCTCGCGCGCATACCGCGGCGATTTGGATATTCAACGAACGGGCGCGGATTATTATTGACCGATCGCCTGCGGCCGGAAATGAATGGTTTGAAACGGATCCCGAGCCCAATGCCGTTTTATTGGAACAAAATCCTCGCGCTCGCCGGAATTGAAGTAAAGTCGGTTCGCCCGCGGCTGGAAGTGGATGATACAACGGTTCAATCGTTTCGTTCATGGTTATTAACAAAAAACGTCGGGCCGCGCGACTGTTTATTGTTAGTTGCCCCGGGCGCTTCCTTCGGGTCGAGCAAACTCTGGAAACCGCAGAAGTTCGCCGCGGTGATCGATGATCTATCTAAAGCGAAAAATACAAAAACGCTGATTCACTTCGGGCCGGGCGAGCTTCCGATCGCCGAGGAAATTGTAAAATATTGCAAAACGCCCGTCATTCTGCCCGCCGACGCGCCGCTGGATTTACATCAATTGAAGGCGGCAGCGCAGCGTTGCGATTTGTTAATTTGCACCGACAGTGGCGTCCGCCATTACGGCGTCGCGTTCGACCGCCGCGTTATTTGTATCATGGGTCCGAACGATCCTCGCTACACGAACGCGAATCTGGACAAAACTACTGTAGTGCGCGAGGACGTCGACTGCGGACCGTGCCAATTGAAGCTTTGTCCGCTCGACCATCGCTGCATGGAGCGCATTTCGAGCGATCGCGTCGTTACGACCGCCCTACAAATGATGAACACGGATTTGATAAATGCGGATAGTTAGTTTTGCGTTAGTTTTATTAACTTAGCTTTACTTAACGCTTCGCCGGCCGCGACGCCGGATTCTCGCGGTCGAGCCAGCGGATCGCGGTCGCCTTTGCAAACGATGCGGAATTGTAGCCTCCGCTCGCGGGTGTCACAGGTCCGCCGACCGGAGGGCCGAAACCAAAATCTCCGTCGACGCGGCCGACGTTTCCGAGCGAACTCGCCTGGCGTGTTCCGCGCTTTTCAATAATAAGCGCATCGGCTCCGCAATCCGCCGCAACGCCGCGCAGCCGCGCGACCGCGTGTCCGGGATTATCATAATTCATACTTTCCGTCGACAGGCGCGCGATTTCTATAAACGGGCGCTCCGGCGTTTCATACAAAACTTCGACGACTTCCGAATGGTTAGGTTCGTGTGCCGAACCGAATCTTTGTATTTGTACCGGATAGATCGTCGAACACGATCCAAGAAAAACTACAACTAAATTTAGATATATTAATTTTTTGAAAGGTTGCATGTTTATTAAGGTTGTTTGACCGGGGGGCGTTCCCCGGGGCCCGATGTTTTAGCGATGGGGACGCCGGCGCGGTGCGCGTCCTGCTGAGGCGACGGCCGCGAATCCGTACCCTTATGAACTGTAAACGATCTTTCGCTCTGATGCCGGGAATGAAGCCGCACCGCGACGCCGCGCACTGCGACCCATTTCGGGCGATTGACTAATAATGTCAATCCTACTTTTGCCGCCTCGCGCGCAGCGTCCTGCGAGAGGTCGGTGTTCGAGGAAGTCGAACTCAGCCCCGACGGAGTGTCGTAAACGGAAATCACCTCGGTGACCGCGTCGGCTCCGAGCGCGCCCGCCTTTTCGCGAAGCCGTTGGACGAGCGCTTCGAACGACGAGCCATCCGTCGGAATTGATAATTCCGCGACGCGGTCGTGCGGCCGCAACTCTTTTCCTTTAACAACTTCCACGGCCGCCGCGGAGACCGGAGTCGCCCCGGCTGCGCCAACGTAACGAATCGAAACGGGCCGCACTGAAGGCCCGGCCGAGCACGCAAATCCGAATATTAGTATTGCAATCGTGAGCGTGGTTTTTGCCGCGCACAGTCGCCCGTTCCTGTTGGTTGTTTTCGACGCTAACATTTTGCCCCCAATTTCAAATTGACCAGAGACCCATGCCTCCAATAAGAAAAGTATTGATCGCGAACCGCGGCGAGATCGCAGTTCGCATCATGCGAGCCTGCGCGGGCGCGGGAATCGATTTCGTAACTGTATATTCCGACGCGGACGCCACGATGCCGTGGGTTCGGAACAGTAGTAAGAGCTGTCGACTCGGTCCTGCCCCGGTCCAATTGTCGTATTTGAGTATCGACCGCTTGATAGAGGCGGCCGAAACGACGCAGTGCGACGCGGTTCATCCGGGTTACGGGCTGCTTTCCGAGAATGCTAATTTTGCAAAACGCGTCGTTGACGCAGGTTTGATTTGGATTGGGCCGCGCCCGGAAACAATTTCAATGATGGGCGTGAAGCCCCGCGCGCGCGCGCAGATGCGCGAGGCGGGGGTGCCGGTCGTTCCCGGAAGCGACGGCGAAGTGGCGGATCTTTTGAATGCTAAGAAAATCGCGGCGGAGCTTGGCTATCCCGTGATGGTGAAAGCCGCTTCGGGCGGCGGCGGAATTGGTATGGAACTCGCCGCCGACGAAGCCGCGCTCGAACGCGCGATGAAAGGCGTTGCGGAGCGCGCCAAACGATTCTTCGGCGGCGAATCTGTATATATTGAAAAAGCATTAATAAAACCGCGGCACATCGAAGTGCAAATCATCGGCGACGATTTTGGTAACGTTGCGCATTTGTATGAACGCGAGTGTTCCATTCAGCGACGTAACCAAAAGGTTGTTGAAGAATCGCCGGCGCCGCTTTCGACGGATAGGTTCCCCGGGCTTCGCGACAAAATAACAGATGCGGCAGTGCGCGCGGCGCGAGCGGTTGGCTACAAAAACGCTGGAACGGTGGAATTCCTCGTCGACGGTTTTGGTAATTATTACTTTTTGGAAATGAATTGTAGATTACAGGTGGAGCATCCCGTCACCGAATGCGTGACTGGAATGGATATCGTCGCGGAACAGTTGAGAATTGCGGCGGGCGAAAAATTATCATTTACACAAAAGGATATACAACAAAAAGGGAGCGCGATTGAATTGCGGCTTTACGCCGAGGATCCTACAAAAAACTTCATGCCGTCGCCGGGCCCGATCCACGAATGGGAATTTCCGGCGGCGCCGGGATTTCGCATCGACGCGGGCTTCGGCGCGGGCGATGCGATTACTCCATTTTACGATCCGCTTATTGCAAAACTAATATTCCACGGCGGCACGCGTCGCGAGGCGATCGAGCGCGCGTTGTTTACATTAAATCAGTCGCGCGTCGGCCCGCTCAAAACAAATCTGGAATTACACAAAAAAATCCTCGCAAACGAAGTGTTCAAATCGGGCGATCTGTCGACCGACTTCTTGAAATTACTATAATTTCCCGTTCATTAAACTTCTAAATTGAATATGAAACACACCGTTCGATCCAACATGGCGGGCACGCTTCTCGAAATGCTAGTAAAACCCGGCGACGCCGTTCGCGAGGGGCAGGATGTCGCCATGATCGAATCGATGAAAATGCATCTTTCGATACAAAGCGACCGCAGCGGAACTGTCGTCGAAACGAAAGTGAACCCAGGCGATTTTGTTAATGACGGCGATGCGCTCATGGAGATCGAGGTCTAGAAATATGAATATGTCCGAAGCTACAAAACGCGAGCTCGTCAAGCTCGAACGCGACGGTTTTATTGCAACATTAACAATCGAGCGGCCCGAGGTTGCGAACTGCCTCTCGTTCGAAACGTTAATACAATTCCGCGAGCACATCGCGGCGCTTTCGCGTGATAAGAATATTCGCGCCGTCATTCTGCGCGGCGCGGGCGACAAGGCCTTTTGCGCGGGCGCGGATTTGAAGGAACGCGCGACGATGCCGATCGAACGCGTTCCCGTATTTGTACAATCCATCCGCGCGCTCATGGACGAAGTCGAAGCGCTGCCCATGCCAACCATCGCCGCAATTAATGGATTCGCATTCGGCGGCGGAACGGAATTATTGTTAGCATGCGATTTGAGAATTATAGCATCGGGCGCGTCGCTCGGGCTCACGGAAGTAACATTAGCGATCATTCCGGGCGCCGGAGGAACGCAGAGGCTGCCGCGGTTGATCGGCCGCGCAAAAGCAAAAGAATTAATATTAACGGGCCGGAAAATTAACGCCGCCACGGCACTCAATATCGGAATTGTTAACGAAGTTGTAGCTTCCGAAAATCTTATGATTCGCGCGCGCGAGATCGCGGCCGAAATAACACAAAACGGTCCGCTCGCCGTCCGCGCCGCCAAACGCGCCATCGACCGCGGATGCGAGATGCCGATCCTCGAAGGCTTGCGTTACGAATTCGAATGTTATGAATCCATTCTTCCGACCCGCGATCGCGTCGAGGCTTTGAAAGCATTCGGCGAGAAACGCAGGCCACAATTCCTCGGTGACTAACAAATGCTGATTGCCTCTGTTTTATTAAATATATCTATTCTCCTTCCCATTCCCGATGAAATCGTTTTTAAGAACGGCGAGAAAATCGTCGGCAAGATCACGGCTGTCGCGGATGGCAAGATAACAATTCAGTCGGATTCGCTCGGAACTGTTTCGGCTCCGCTCGATAAAGTTTCGACGTTCTCCGCGGACCACGATTTAACCATTGTTCTCAAAGAGAGCAAAACGGTTATTAATCAAAAAATCGCTGCCGATACCGACGGTAAATTTAAACTCGCCGAAGGCGGCGCGCTTCAGCCTCAAAGTATTGCAATCGCCGACATTGATAAAATTAACCCTCCGCCCGTGAAGTGGGAAGGCAACATCGTCGCGGGTTACACCGCCACGCGCGGAAACACCGACACGGATACGGCGAATATTGATTTTAACACTCAGCGCCGCTCGGACAATGATCGTATTCGATTCGGCGCCGGGTACGTCCACGGCCGCCAGAAAAATGACACGACGCACAAATTTGAAACAACGGCGCGGCGGGTTTTTGGAATGTTACAATACGACTACTTCTTTAGCAAAGTGCATTATATATATGTAAACGGCAAAGCTGAAAAAGACGGAATTGCACAATTAGACTTGCGCTTCATCGCGGGCGCCGGCGCCGGCCAGCAGTGGGTCGAATCGGACACGTTTAATTTTAATACTGAAGAAGGCGTCGCGTGGATCAGCGAGAATTATAGTAATGCAACGCCGGCCGTCGACCAGATCACCGGCCGCCTCGCGTATCACGTCGACGGAAAACCGTTCGACGGCGTCAAGTTATTTCATAACTTTGAATACTACCCAAGTTTCGAAGAGAAGAATGACGCGCTCGTATTCGCAGACGCTGGCATCCGTTCATCGTTAACATCGTCGATGTTCGCCGAGGCGAAAGCCGAAGTTCGATATGATACAACTCCCGCTCTCGGCTCTACAAAAACCGATACTCGCTACATTTTCGGCATCGGCTGGAGTTTCTAAGATTCTTCGACAATCTTAGCAAAGTCTTTTGTTGCTTTAAGCGGCGCGAGCAGAGGGTCGTCCTTTGCCCGCGCCTTGAGCGACGGCGTCGCGGCAACTGCGTTTCTTAATATTTCGAGCGCCTTTTCGGGCTGCGCGATTTGCGCGTGGCAACACGCTAATAAATAGACGGCTTCCTCGCGCATTTTTTTAACTTCCGGCGGCCCGTCGGGTTTTGTTGTATCCAGAAGTTTTTGATACGTTCCCGCCGCGTCGCGAAATCGCTTTTGGGCGATGAGTGAAGCCGATCCTCCCGCGAGCGCGTCGACGAGCGCGTTTTCATCTTTAGCATTCCGGTTTTCTTTTTTTGATAGAAGTCCGGCCGCGTGAAGGAAACCATCGCTCGCCAAACTGTAGTTTTTCCGGCGTTGCGCCAGAGCGCCGAAATAATAATGTAAAGCAAAATCATCGGGCGCCGCGGAGCACTGTTTTGAGACCCAGTTCAATTGGTCGTGTTCCATTTTCATTGCCTTGTCGCGAACTTCATACACTTCCGCAGGAAGCCGGAAACTGTCGCGATTCGGATCGCCCGTGACGGTAAACGACTTTACAATTTTAATAAAATCATCGCGCGTGAATTTAGGTTCCGGCGCGGCTCCTTTTAATTTGATTCGCGCGACGGTAACAGTTATATCAAATGCGAAATCCGGAGTGACGGGGTGCGCGTGATAAAAACTCTGCACGAACGAACCCTTCGATTCATTTGTAAATTCGCAAGCTGCGATATTACCAATACTGAAAGTTAGATAATTCGGACGCTTCGCCCATTGCTCGCGCAAATTGATAGAACTCTGGTGCGGGAAGTTTGGTTCGTACAAGACATTTAATGTTCCGTCCTTTGCAATACTCGCAAACACGAGGCTTTTGCTGCCGAATTGCGTCCCATCTTCTTTACGAAAGCCATCGGCCTCAATTTGAATTGTTATAGGCTGGTTTGGAATTGTAACAGTAACTGTGCGGTCTTTTTCCGCTGCGGCTTCCTTCTTTTCTACTTTTGCCGGCTTGCTCTCCGCCGGGCGCGCTTGAACGGGAATTGATAGAAAGCTCGCCAGCGCCGCTGCAAGCAGCGCAATTTCAGTTAGTGCCATGGATTGATATCAGTGAACCTGTTAGCGAAGAGTGGGGAGACAAAGATTGACCTAAACTTCTCAAATGAAAAGCTCCGGGGAATCCGTTCGCTCGAACTTTGAATTTTGTTGTTAGACTTCTTGCGAAATTCCTACAAATAAATTATGGCACTCCAAGACGATTTCAACGCACGCAACGACGCAGTTCGAAGTGGTAACGCCCGATACCGCGCTAAGTTAACGGAGCAACGTAAACTCTTTTGCCGCGACCGTATTGCAAAACTTCTCGACCCGGGCTCGCCTTGGACCGAAGACGGATTATTAGTAAACGCGCTTGCGGCTGAACTGCCGGCCGACGGCGTCGTCACCGGAGTTGGCCGCATTCACGGCCGCCCCGTCGCGATTATGGCCAACGATACGACCGTGAAGGCCGGCTCGTGGGGCGCACGAACTGTAGAAAAGATACTAAGAATCCAGGAAACCGCGGAAAAGTTAAGAATCCCGCTTTTTTATTTAGTCGACAGCGCTGGCGCCAGAATTACAGATCAAATTGAAATGTTCCCGGGCCGCCGCCACGCGGGCCGCATTTTTTATAATGAAGTGAGGCTGTCGGGCGTCGTTCCGCAGATTTGTATATTGCTCGGGCCGTCGGCCGCGGGCGGTGCTTATATTCCGGCCTTTTGCGATATTGTTATAATGGTCGACGGCAACGCGTCGATGTACCTGGGCTCTCCGCGCATGGCCGAAATGGTAATAGGCCAAAAAGTAACATTAGAAGAAATGGGCGGCGCGCGCATGCATTGCACGGTCTCCGGCTGCGGCGATTTGTTAGTTCCGGACGAAGAAACGGCCATTCGAAAGGCGCGTGATTATTTTAGTTATTTTCCGCAGAACTGGACGGAAACGCCCGCGACAAACGTTACAGTTCCTCCCAAGAAAAAAGACAAGCCGCTCGACGCGGTCCTTCCAAAAAATATCAATCAGCCATTTGATATGATGGAGGTCGTCGACCGGATTATTGATGAGGGCACGTGGTTCGAACTTAAAGAAAAATTTGCGGGAGAATTGTTAACAGGATTCGGCCGCATCGACGGCCGCACCGTCGGAATTGTTGCAAATCAGCCGCGTGTGAAAGGCGGCGTTTTATTTGTAGATTCCGCGGACAAGGCCGCGCGGTTTATTTGGCTTTGCGATGCATTTAATATTCCGCTCGTCTTTCTCGCGGACGTGCCCGGTTTTATGATAGGAACCGCCGTCGAGCGCCAGGGAATTATTCGATCGGGCGCGAAAATGGTCATGGCCGTTTCCGAAGCTACAGTTCCGAAACTTTGTATTGTAATCCGCAAGGCGTACGGCGCTGGATTGTATGCAATGGCCGGCCCCGCGTTTTCACCCGATGCTACAATTGCGCTCCCGTGCGCGTCGATCGCGGTGATGGGTCCCGAAGCGGCCGTGAACGCCGTTTTTGCTAATAAAATCGCCGAGCAGCCCGAAGCCGAACGCGCCGCGTATGTCGAAAAACTCCGCGACGAATACAAACGCGACGTCGACTTATTAAAACTAGCTTCGGAAAATATTATTGATGCCGTGATCGACCCCGCGGTTCTGCGAGAGGAAATCATCGCGCGGTTTGCCAACGCTACAAATAAGGACCGAAGCTGGCCGGCGAAGCGGCGGACCGTTCCGCCGATGTAGGATTTCGAAGGGCGGCGGGGCGCAGGCCGCCGCAACTTGAGGGTCGGAAAATAATTCAAAAGTTTCGGCGGGGGAGGGCCGATAAAAATCGCGACACCCCCCTTTTGTTGCTTTCTATCGTGAACGTCTCTCCCAACCGACCCTTCTTGCGCGCAGCAATTTACGGATTGCTCGTCGCCGCGCCCGTCGTTGCGGAATATTCAATTTCTCGCGCTCTTGCGGCGCGCGAGCACGAGACCGTCATCACGCAAAGCGCCGACCAACAGTCCGACGTCGTCGCGGTCCGGCTTGAAGCCAAAATGGATCAATTCCTCGCGCGCGCAAAGGAGCTCGCGAATGAAGATGCCATCGAACGATTTGCAGCAATATACGAACATGCGGATGCTACAGAAATTCAAAAGCTAAAGAACGAGTCGGATGCACAATTAGCGGCGGCCGCGAATTATATAGCACGCGGGGCAGTGGCTCGATTAGTAACATCCGGTGGAATTGTAATATCAAGTTCGATCGCCCGCGATCCCATTGGTACGGTTGCGCCGTTTATGACTCCAGCGATGGATGTACGGCGCGGAACGGAGCCGTTCTTGTCGGGCCGATTCCCGGCTGGCAACGCGGAGTGTTTTGAATTCATTGGGCCCGTCGCGCCGAATTCAGAAGTTGTATTAAAACCCAAGAATGCTTCCTTTGCAGTTGTTCTATCTATTCCGGCGGAGATCTTTGAGCGCCCTGTTATTGATACAATTCGTGAAGCGCGCGTTCCGGCCCGAACTTTAGTATTTGATGCTCGCGGCGTTTGCCTTGTTGATTCGAATCTTACATTTGTCGGCCGCCGCTTCGACCCGGCGCCGCCCGATGTAACAGTTCACTGGTCGGACATTCACGCGTTCGGAGAACAAACAGATACAATTCTCCGCCGGGCCGCGAGTTCCCCGCACGTTCTCGGCGCTCTACATCAATTTGTTCATCGCGCGGCCGCGATCCGGATTCGTAGTGTTCCGCCGGGGAAACTCGACATTCTTTATGTTCGCATGGATGATGCGAGCGGCGCGTCCGCGGGTCCGGCCGATCGAATCGCGCTCGCCATCGCATTGCTCGCGGGATTAGTTACATTCGGAATTGTATTTTATCGTTCGAACAGCGAAGTTCATCGAGTTGATACATCGGCGAAAGCTCCCATTCTTTTTGGCACTCTCGTATTCTTAGTTATTTTTGGAGCCACGCTGTACGCGACGCGCGCCTTCGATGAACGCGGCCGCGAGAGCCTTTCTTCGTTTTCGAAGAAAGTTGAAGATTCGATTATTCATGATATTGAAGCGACGGTAAACGCGCGAATTGCATACTTTTCAATAATCGACGACCAGCTCATCGACGCGCAGCAGCTCGGCGGAGAATTTTATGATTGCGCAAAGTTAGCAAATGAGTCTTTCCCCGGCGGATTGTTAGCATTGTGGACGGACGAAGACAACCAGGCCGCGGAGCCGATCTCAGGAAACCCTGGAGTGAATATTGATTTTAAAGGAAAGACCGCACTGCCATCTGGAATGAATACATTAGATTTTCCCGCCGCGCATTTTGAAGGTCTCGGCGGCCCGTCGCCGTCGCTCATCCTCGACGCGCCGTTCCGCACGAGTACGCGCGCGCGCTGCCGCATCATGTGGAAATTTGAACTTTCAGATTTATTTGCACCATTGTTAACTCCGGAACGGACTAGCGGCTTCAACGTTTCATTAGTTTCTACAAATGAACCGGGACGCGCTCTGTTCCCGCTCGGCAGCCGAATTGATATGAATCAATTGGGCGCGACTGCGTTTCGGATTCCGCGCGACGCAGCCCACGAATTTCAGCTCGCGCTTGCGCCCCAGGCCAATTGGTTCGGAACGCAAACGTCGCGAACCATTATTCTTTATTTTGGATTTATTTTAGCTTTCGCGGGCGCGGTCGCCACCGCCGTTGTCGTCGGCGCGCTCGGCACCTACCGCCGCGCTTCGAGAATCGACGCGCTCACCGGCCTTCACAATAGAATTGAATTCGACGAAATGTTATCGCGCGAAGTTGCGCGCGCGAAGCGCCACGGCCATCCGTTAAGTTTAGCATTAATCGATTTGGATCATTTCAAGCAAGTTAATGATACGCACGGCCACGCCGTGGGCGACGACGTGCTTTGCCAAGTCGCCAACGAATTGAAACAATTGTTACGTTCGTCGGACACGGTGTTCCGCCACGGCGGCGAAGAATTTGCAATATTACTTCCTGATACTACAGAAGATTCCGGTCTCGTGGTCGTCGAACGCATGCGCGATCACTTTGCGCGGCACGAATTCAAAGGCAAGGTTGCAACTGTTACATTTTCGTGTGGAGTAGCGGCGTGGGATGGCGAAGAAACTACAGATTCGCTGCTCGCGCGTGCCGACGTGGCGCTGTATCATGCAAAGACGCGCGGCCGAAATCGCGTTATATCAGCTCGATTGATTCATTTAGCCACGGCACTGCGCGCTGTGCATGCGGCAAGCTAAGATTCAGTTAGTTAGTTAGTAAGTATTGTAAGTAATAGTAAAAATTACTTTTCGGGCTGCCATTTCTTTGCCCGCGCGTACCGAGGCGAAGCGTAATACTTATCAATAATTTCTTTGCACTTCGCGTAGGCGTCGCTCTTCTTGCCGTTTTGAAAATCGCCGAGCGCTTCATTATACAATTTTTCGGCGGGCTCGCGGTGCGCCGCGCGAAGTTTAGCAAAAGCGTCGAGCGCCGGGCGCGCGCAGTCGAGAGCTCCGAACCGCTCGCGAAAAGCAAAAAAACCGTCGACCCAGCTCGAATCTTGATTTTTAATAATTTGCTCAGCGAACGAGAGCGCTTCCGGCTCCGCGAGTTTTGTAACCTGCGAATAGATACTAGCAATCGAAGTTTTATATTTTCCGGCCTTGTCGAGATTGCGCGCGCGCGTGAGCGCCTCTGCGGCGTCGCGGTAGGAACCCGCGTCAAATTGTAGTTGCGCGAATTTTATTAATTCTTCGGGACGGTCCGACGCCATTCCGCGAATCCATCGAATGGCCTCGTCGACGGGCAGCAGCCCGTACATGTGCGCGGCCGTTTTATGAGTAAACAATCGAATGGATAGAAAACCGTCGTCCAAAAAATTGGTATACGCATCTTTACTCATCGAGGGCGACACGACGGCGTCCGTGTCCCCATGCACGATCGCGACCGGCACTTTTCTTTGTAATTCGCGAATCTTAGTATCCGCATACGCGGTCGGTTCGCATTGGAAAATAACACCGCCGGCAATCGGAAACGCGCCGGCGATCAAGTCGGGATAATTCATCAAAACGCTGTATGTTAAGAATCCGCCTTGCGAATGGCCGCCAACAAAAAAGCGTTTAATGGGCAACTGTGTCTTGAGTTGTTGTAACAATTCCGCGACCAGCGCCGGGCTCTCGCGATCGGTTCCGGGAAATCCCGTAAATGTACTTTTGCCGACAAAATTAACATAAGTGTAATTATACGCGGGATTGTCGTCGGGGCTGTCCTTCACGCGGTATTCGCCGTTGATACCAATAATAATGCATTCATCGGAAATCGCCGGCCACGTCGCGACGAGAGTATCCAAATAAGCGCGCGAGTTCATGTTGCTTCCGTGAAACAGTACAATCGTGTCGTACGTTTTCTTAATATCAAATACCGCCGGGACGCGGACGTGATACGACATTCCGTTTGTATGCATTCCGTCGACCGTGGCTCCCGGAATCGGCTTCGCCGGTTTTTGCGTGGCGAATCGCGAGAGTTTTGAAGCCTGAATCGTTTGCATTCCCGATTTTGTCTTAATAACAAATTTGTCAGTTAACATTTCGCCTTCAATCTTGATTCCGTCGCGGCGCGTGACGATCGCAGGTTTGCCAAAATGAATATTCGTAATCGCGTCGGCGTCGATCGAGAGTTCGCCGAGCGTCGTTTTCATTTTAATTGTAGTTATCGCGAGCGTGCCCGCGATCTCGTTTCCGTCCTTTGTGCGCAGGAGCACTTCGACGTCGGCGAAAAAACTGGAGATCAGTAATATTAAAACGGCGAAGATTGAGTTTGTTTGCATGGCGAATTGCTGTGATACGACGTGCGGTGAAGAATCGTCGCGCGAACCCGCGAATCAAACAATCCCCCGGAATTGGGTCGCGCGCTGCTAGCAGCCCGTGGCAAAAGTCATCCTATTTAAATAGGTTCTTTTTTGTTAACTCTTCGTCAAG
>JBJXHE010000059.1:0-3259 GCA_046160785.1 Planctomycetota bacterium | reverse complement strand
TACAACTGGAACGAGCGAACTTCGGCCAGCAAATCGCGGTGGGACTTGCCCATTGTGGGAAAGTGGGCTATGCTTCGGCCATGAAAACACAAGTCCATAGCGATTCGAAGGGCCGCCTGTCGCTGGGAAAGGCATTCGCAAACCGCGACTTCATCGTGCAATCGGACGAGGACGGCTCGCTACGAATTGAGCCCGCCCGCCTGATTTCGGAGAAGGAGGCGTGGTTGTATCAAAACCCGAGCGCCCGAGCGTCGTTGCGCCGTGGATTGAAGCAGGCCGCCGAAGGACGCTTCGCTACAAATCCGCCCGATCTCAAAGCCGACGCGAAACTAACAAAAGAACTTGAAGACTAATGGCCTTCACACCGGCTTGGACCGATGATGCCAGTTCAAAATATCAAGAGCTTCGCGAGGCCGCCGAGACTTCGTTAACAAACCGGACCCGCGATCGAAAGTTGAAGGCATCGAAAGCCGAGGGGCTCTTTAAACAAGTACACAAATGCGTTCAACAATTGTTAGAGAATCCGCGGCATCCGGGCCTACACACGCACGAATACAGCGCGATCCAAAATCCCTACGATAACAAAAAGAAAGTCTTCGAGGCGTACGCGCAGAACAAAACGCCAGGCGCCTATCGCGTCTTCTGGTGCTACGGGCCCGGAATAAAAGATATAACCATTCTCGCCATCACGCCGCACCCGTAAAGAGCCAAAGACTACAATAGCGAATTTGCCCGCGCGCGTTCGAGATATAAACATTCCCAATCGCAGCTTCGACGTGTTCGCGGCTTACGGCGTTCGGGGCGCGCGAGCGTTCTAAACAATCCGGCAAACAATAGTAGCGTTCGCTTCACGCACAAGCGTACGTGCGCATTACTAGCATGCGTGCACACACAGCGGATATGTAACATTCACTCGAAAACGCGCAGAGTTGCGTTCAGGCGCGGGCGGATTCGTGTGTGCGTTGTTTGTAGCGCGCGACGAACCGGGATTGAAACTTGACCGTGTGTGCGCCAAGACGGGCAACGAATCGAAAGCTATTCAAACGGTATTGTATTAATTAATTGGGACTTCCGCGCGCTTTCTGTATAAATGCCGCCCAACCGATTGCCGGTGTAGTCTGCGCTGTCGCTTTGACGTATTTGTAGTTATGGCGTTCCGCAATCGCGCGCACGAAGATATGTATCATCCGAATACTAGCCAAAATTATTGCGAGATTTGGCAAGGAATCGGCCAGTTAACGCAACAATTCGCGGGATTATTGCAATTTTTCGCGGCGCAGCTATTCAACGTGATAAGCGTTTTCAATTCGACTTTAGGTCAAGCGCGGCACCAATCGAACGCGAGAAGCAACGATTGGCGGAGCAGTAGCTCAAGACATTTTCGGCCGCAGTGACAGATTTGACCGAATGGACCGAAATTCTCTGGTCTTTCCCTGTTCTTGACTTGACTTCTATCGACAAATATTTGGGTCAAATCAGTCAAATCGGTCATGGAGAGTGCGGCAAAATAGCGGTTGAACCAAAAAGCATGGGTGTACCGATACCCCGGAACCGAAATGTAGGCATCGGCCGGCCAGGCGTGCCGTTCCGCAACTAATTCATATTTGGCGCTAGCTTTCGTTTTGGGAACCGACGGAGCGCGTCATGATTCCGTGATATGTGCGAAAGCCAGAGTTTCTGCCTTTTTGAATTCCGCGTTCAACAAGCGCGCGGCCAAACGCAGACTGCGACATGGTGAATTCGCCGTTGTCGCGAGTCCACTCTGTATAGCTTTTGTAAAGTTCGCCCATGAGGCACCAACAATCACTTCCGCGAACTGTGCATTCCTCCAAATAGCGTCCGAGTACATCTGATTCATCACGATACTCGCGTGTCGCGCTCTCAATGCGTTGCGCGTTGCCGAGTCCCGATTGATACCATTTCATCGCGCCCTCTACCGCCCACGCTAAGACTCCGCCGAGTTCTTTATCAATAATATCCCGCTCGATTTTTCGGTTCTTGAGTTTGCATAATCGCGGGTCGTCGTCCGTGTCAATAGTATCTTTAAAGATGGCATCAAATGGGATGAGCCGCGGACGGCGCCATATACCATAATCGGTGCCGCGAATGACGGGTTTATGATTAGCACTCAAAAATAACTTGAATTGCGGCCGGTAAGTAAAAAGGCCTTCGTTGAGTTCGCGGCAAGTAATTGGATCGCCGCCCGTAATTTGTTTAATAATAGATTCATTCAATCGCGCGCCCGCTTCCGCTTCAACGGCCGTTACTAATCGAGCTGCGCGGAGTGCGGCCAGATCGGGGCTCGGCGCGGCAGAGTTTCGTTTTTGGGCGAGAAACGTATCAAATTGCGCGCTTCGGGCATGCTCGCCGGCTGCTGCGGAAATGATATTAATAAAAGTCGATTTCCCATTTGCACCTGAATTATATAATATAAAAAAGCACTGCTCGCTCATATCGCCGGTCAAGCTGTAGCCGACGGCGCGTTGGATATATTCAATTAATTCTGAATCTCCGATAAAAACATCGTCGAGAAATTTCGTCCACAGCGGATGCGGAGCGTTGGTGTCGAAATGTATAGGCGAGAGTTTTGTTAGCTTTAGACTTCGATCGTGGGGAAGGAGCTGGCCGGTTCGTAAGTCTACAATTCCATTCAAAACAGTAAGTAAATGTAAATGCGTATCGAGTTCTCTCGAATGCAATGAAAACTCGGGCTCCGAAGCTGCTACCTCAAGGCAAGCACGGAGTTTTGCATTTGATTCGGATTTCGCGGCCCACGTGAGCGCCGCGAGTTTCTCCTGTCCAGGCGCTCCGTTCGACCCGGAACTTTGCATTTCATGCGCGAGCTGATATCTACGAATCGGGACTTTTTTAGCAGCGCTCATTAAGTCTACAGAAGTCGTGCGTTCAAACCGTCGCTCGTCCCACCGAAACCACGCTTCCATGTCTTTAGCATAAGCGAGTACCTCTTTTTGTAATATTACAAAGCTCCGCGCGTTACCCATATCTGACAAATGCGATTCCGGTACGCGAGATTTAGCAAACTCTTCCTTTTCTTCGGTACCGATTAACGAATAGCGGCTTGCGCTTTGTACGATCGTTAGAACTTCGCCATCGGGAAGCGGAGGATTGCACTGCTTTTTATTAACGTCGGAAACTTTAGTAAGAATACCGTCGAGCGGCTCTCCGTTTCGCCTGAGGCTGCATGCATATTGAAATAATGTTGAGTTGCGATCGCCTTTACAAATGATTTCATCACTTT
>JBJXHE010000058.1:0-13919 GCA_046160785.1 Planctomycetota bacterium | reverse complement strand
TGTTCTTTTTTGTTAACTCTTCGTCAAGCCGTTCTCGGCGTAAGTTCTTACTACGCCTCAAACGCCTTTCCTCGATTTAACAAAAAATTTCTATATTTGAATAACAGAGCACTTTTGCCACAGGCTGCTAACTGTTAAGCCTTTCATGAATTGAAACGACTGAGAGCGGGTCATTTCGAATCGACCCATGCGGTGCCGATCGCTAAGGAATGCTTTGTTCCTTTGCGTTCGATCGTTTACTTTCTTTGCGCAATGCTTCAACGCCGCAAAACCCGAGAGATCCGCATCGGCAACCGCCGCATCGGCGCGCACCATCCGATTCTCGTTCAGTCGATGACCTCGACGCTGACGGAAGATTTACAGGGAACGATTGCACAAATACGGCGGCTTGAAGACGCCGGCTGCGAGGCGGTTCGCGTTGCGTGTCCGAATGATGAAGCTGCTAATAATCTTGCGGCGATCAAAAAGGCGATGCGCGTGCCGCTCATTGCAGATATTCACTTTTCGCACCGGCTCGCTCTGCGCGCGATCGAAGCGGGCGTTGATAAGATTCGCCTGAACCCCGGCAACATCGGCGGAAAAGCGAAAGTGCAGGATATAACAAAAGCCGCGAAAGACCGCGGCGTGTCGATGCGCATCGGCGTGAATTCGGGATCTGTAGAAAAGGATTTATTAGATAAGTACGGCTGGCCGTCGCCGGAAGCGCTCGTCGACAGCGCAATGCGCCACGTCGAAATGTTAGAAGAGCTCGACTTTCACGAATTTTGTATATCTATCAAATCCACCGACTGCCAGACGCTCGTCGAGTCGAATCGCGAACTCGCGGGGCGCTGCGAATATCCGCTTCATTTGGGCGTCACCGAGGCGGGCCTGCCGGGCTACGGATCGTTAAAAAGCGCGGCGGGGCTCGGCGCGCTGCTTTTGTTAGGAATCGGCGACACGATCCGCGTATCGTTAGCATCAGATCCCGGCGAGGAAATCCCGGTTTGTTTTGATATATTAAAAGCGACCGGCCGCCGCGTCACAAGCCCGGAACTCATCGCGTGCCCGACGTGCGGCAGAATTGAAATCGACCTCGAAACGCTCGTGAAGGATGTTAAGAATCGCGTCGAATCGAAATATCCGAAGCTTCCCGTCAAAATTAGTATTCTCGGATGCGTCGTGAACGGCCCTGGCGAAGCGAGCGAAGCGGATATTGGCATCGCGGGCGGGAAGGGTTCGGGCGTGATCTACCGCGCGGGAAAGCAAATAAAAGTTGTTAAAGAAAAAGAATTAATCGGGGCGCTCATGGAAGAGGTCGAGCGGTTTTCAAACGAATACGAAGCAAAAAAAATAGCTGAGGCAGTTACTACAAATGAAAGTTACTAAAGAGTTCGTCTTCGACGCGGCACACTATCTTCCGAACTACGAAGGCAAGTGCGAACGGCTCCACGGGCACACGTGGAAACTTCATGTTACCGTTGAAGCGCCGGTGAATACGGCCGACGGGCTCGCGTACGATTTTGTTAAATTAAAGAATCTGACGATGGACCGCGTCGTCAACCGGCTCGACCATCAGGTGGTGAACGACGTTGTTACAAATCCGTCGGCGGAATTGATAGCACTCTGGATTTGGCACCAGCTTCGCGATCTGCCGTTATTTGAAGTTAAAGTCTGGGAGACGCCGACGTCGTTCGCGGCGTGCTACGCGGCCGACTACGCCGCGTGGAAGCCCGTGGCCGAGCCCGTTATTGTTAAATCCCGCGACGAGCACATTCAGGCGGGACGTTAGTAACAATACGAAAAGTACGCTATTTTTGTAGCTCGATTTATTGATGCTTCTCGGAAACGCGAGCCGGGGAAAGATTATTGCAAAAAGCGTCGTCGACGCTCCGCGCGGATTGGCGCGATTGTTTATGTTAAGAAAAATGCATCCGTCGCGCAGTGAAGCGCTGCGTTTCAGAGGCCCCGCGTTTTGGGCGACGTTCGCGCCGGCGCCAATTGATATTGTTTTTATTGATGCCAAATATCGCGTCGTCGGAATTGTGGAGAATCTCGCGCGATGGCGGGCTACGGGGGAAATTGCAAACGCCGAGAGCGGATTTGTGCTCGAAGGCGGAAGCTGCGCTCGCGTTCCGGTGTGCGCGGGAGATCTTTTAGAATTAACTCCGCTCACGAGCGAGCGCGTCGCGGCGGGTGCGGAACCTCCTGAACACTTTTGATAAATATAAAAATTTACTTTCTTGCCACCGTCCGGCTGTACCCACAAAAGCAAGCGCGAACATCATGAGTATGATATTAATCCACGCCGATCGCGTTAAGATTGCCGACTATCATTACAGCTTGATTCCGTCGGCTGTCAAATCCTCCGGCATCGCTGGGCTCGCGACTGTACCGTCCGGGTTTTTGTACCATCCAGGATCAGTATAATTCGTGATGTCGTCGCGAACTTTTAAAATTGTAAACATACCGCCCATTGTAATATATCCAAAAGGGCCCGCGCCTCCCACCATCGCGAGGCTGTTCCTGGGCTCGTCCATGTCCTCGGCACCGCCCGATTGGTTATGTTCGTCCCCATTCATATAGACCGGCACAGCCGCGGCGAGTTTTTCATCAAATAGGCTGGCATCCACGCCGATTAAGTTAGGAATGTCATGGCCCATTTGTGTCATGACGTGATGGGTCATATGGCAGTGCATCGCCCAATCGCCCGGGTCGCTAGCTGTAAATTCAACAGTTCGCGTGCTTCCGACGGGCACGATAACTGTAGTTTCCGGCCAGCGCCCGGCCTCGGGGATGACGCCGCCGTCGGTCTCTACAATTTTGAAATTGTATCCATGAAGATGCATCGTGTGGTGGTCCATCGCGCTTAGATTTCCAAACCGAATTCGAACTTTCTGGCCGGTGCGCACGACCATCGGAGCCGTTGCCGGAAAAATCTTAGCGTTGAGAGTTAATACATTAAAATCCGACATTTCGTTGGGGTCAGGGCGGCGCGTCCCCGGCGTGATTTTCCATTCACTTAGTAAATATACAAAATCCCGATCGGGAGGGGGTTCGCCAGGCACCTTCGGATGGATTACAATCATTCCCATCAGTCCCATCGCCATCTGTGTCATCTCATCGTGGTGCGAATGATACATAAAAGTGCCGTGCTGGCGAAGAATGAATTCATACTTAAACGTTTCGCCGGGCTCGATCGGGCGCTGCGAAAGTCCTCCGACGCCGTCCATTCCTGAGGGAACTAGTAATCCATGCCAATGCGTCGTCGTCGAAACAGGCAGCTTATTTGTAACATAGATTCGGATGCGGTCTCCTTCGACGGCTTCAATGGTCGGGCCATGGACGCGGCCGTTGTATCCCCAACATTCACCCTCAAGGCCCTTGGCGAATGTATGGGTAACGGGCTCTACGATTAAATGATATATCTTAACGCCATTTACAATTCTGAATGGCAACGTCGCGCCGTTCGGCGTCTCCACGGGCCGATAGTTAGAATTTACAATTCCGGGTTGAGCCGGTTCCGCGTGCTGTGCGTTGGCGGACGTAGCGACCATGTGCAGATTTCCCGCGGTAACGGCCGCTGCCGAAGTATACAAAAATTCGCGGCGAGATGTTTTCATTTTATTATGAGTATGCGAGTTGATTTAGTGTTCTACAAAATTCCCAGCGAGCAATTCTTCCAGATCGAGTTTCGCGATCCGTGCATTGCATAGCGATTCAATATATTCGCGCTCCGCGTCGACTTCTTCGCGCCGAGCTGCCAGGACCTCAAAGGCGCCAATTTGCATCGCGTTAAAATTCTGTAGTGTTTCGCGCACCAGCCTCGCGCGGAGCGGCAGGTGGGTGTTTTTTATATAATCCGCCTGCTCCACAAATGTTATCAATCTCTCGCGCAACACACGCGCCATGGACCGAATTTCAACGGCAAGCACGGCGTGATGATGTAAATATTCGGAGGTTTGCGCAGCGGCCTCCGCTGAACGCGCGCCGCCGCGGTCAAATATAGGAATCGGAACGCGGACCGCAGGTCCGATGCCCCAGTCACCGGCCGTTTCGCGTTTCGCAGCGAGCCCGAGGTCCGCGTTCATAAATGTTTCCCAGTCTACAATTCCGCCGCGCCTCGCGGATGCTTCAATTCGCGCGCGGTTTTCCGCGAGATTAAGACTTTTTGAAATACTACGATTCTCAACGTGTTCCTGCATCGACGCTATATTAAATGTTTCGGGAAGGTCTGCGGATTCCGTCCATAATATATCTCTTCCCCACAAGCCCAGCAGTCGATTCAACACCTCGCGCGATTCGTATAATTTGGCGTGAGCACTCGAGTGTTCGAGTTTTGCATGGCTTAAGATAATCTCCTCGGTTGTTAATTCTGGATCCGTAACATTTCCCGCCTTATGAAGTTCTTTCATCAAATCGTATGACGCGCGCGCCGTATCGCGCATTTTTCCATATATCTCGAGAATTTTCCGGGCCGACGATATTTTAACAAACGCGCGGCGGACGTCGAAGATCAGATGTATTAACTCGCGGGTTACTCTCGCCCGCGAAACTTCGAATTCCGACTCCGCGATCCGCTTGCGGAGCGGCATCAAAAAAATATCAAGAAACGACTCCGCGATTCCAAGCTCGATTTCCGTCGCGCCACGAAAAAATTTTGCATTCGCTTCAAATACTGGATTTGTTAATATTCCAGCTTGAATGAGCGCCGCGCGCGAGACGCCGAGCGTTTCATACAGTTCCCGAAATTCGCGATTATTTAATATAGCAATCCGAACGGCGGATTCTTCGGTAAGCGCTTTCGAAAGTAAGTGTTTTACCTCTTCTGTTACGGCCTCTTCCGAATTGGAATCGCCGGGTGCTGTGAGATCGACGCCGGTGCGTTTCTGAATTTCACGATGCAAATTCCGCCGGTCCGTTTTGTTATCTTCGTGGATCGACGTACACCCTCCGAATCCAATACACAAAAACAAAACCCCAATGCTAGAGAATGAAATGGTGCGGAATTTCATTGGTATCATTACTACTTCTTCATGTGATCGCGCATATTCCCTTGCGCCGGTTTCGTCGCCGGATTGGAATTTTGCGTTTCATGAATGTTTAAATCCATTTTATCGAGCAAGCCCGGGCGCGACGCGACGGGCGCCTCCTCGGAATTGGGGTTTGCCGGATGCCCTTGCGAAAACTCGGGCAGGGGCGGCGTCGAACGGCAAGCCGCGAAATGTAAGATCAAAACAATCGCGATCGTGCGCCGCCGGAACGATCGAATTGGAGCATTCTCCTTGATCATGAATTTGTCTATTTAAGATTAACGTTTCTTAACTATTTACGGCTCGGCGCCGCCTTGGCTTTTTTCAGCGCTTCACTTGGGTTTTTCTTAACGGCATCAACGCACTCCGGCGAGGAAAGGCGCACGATCGAATCGCCGATCATACAAAAAACGTCTTTTTCAACTGCGAGGCTGGTCTGCGGGCAAACAGTATTATTCAAATCGACGGCGCGACTATTTGTAATTTTTACCAAAGTGACCTGCGGTTCGCTTTTTGCGGTTTCGACGCAGGAGTCGGTGCATACAGAAAACTCGTGTCCCTGTAATTTCACTCCTTTTGCATCCTTGCTAATCGCATTTCCGGTGATCGGGCATTTCTTATTATCAATCTTTTTCGCGACCGGATAGGCGGCCATGTACGCCGTATCGACGTCAGCTAAGATTTTTTTTGTGCAGCTCTTGCAACAAATATAAATTTTTCCGTAAACTGTATTTACAAATAATTTTGTTGAAATCGGTTTCCCCATGATTGGGCACGTGACGTTTGGAAACACGGGAATCTCAACAAGTAAATCGGATCCCGCGGCCCGGGATTGAGGCGCCGGGTTTTTATTGTTCGAATCCGCGGGTTTCGAATCCTGGCTGAGCGCAAGGAAACTAATGATCGCAAAATAAAGGAAGAAGCTGCGTGCGCTCATATGATTAATATAATAATGCGGCGGCAACAAGAAATAGTTGTAAAGTTCGCAATTTGAAGATAATCCTGGTGGTGCGAGAAATACAGGACGGAATTTCGGGTGAGGTCGAATATTCGTTAACGCTACGTTTCGCGGCAGCCGCGCGCGAGTACATCGCTTAATAATTACGTCCATGGAACTGCTGGCCCGCAAGAAATAGGAACATCCTTGCCCAATGCCAAACACGGAGCTGCCATCGCGAGCCTTGAGTAAACTGTTGAGGGCCGCGGCCGAAAAGTACAGAATGCTTCTCGATAACTAAGTATGAAACGAACTTGATTCTGCCGCCGACGCCTCCCCAATTCGCGCCTATCCAATTTATTAATATAACAATTTGCGGAGAATCGGGCGAAGGCATTTTTCGCGGGGGAGACTGGTCGGGATTTGTTGCATTGCAACATTCGCTTCGCGTCGCCGGCCAGTTCGTGCCGCCGGGGCGGTTCCAGGGCGGAATTGCACAATACCGGCTGCGTGCGGGCGAGATTTTGACGGCGGATCCTTTACAAAGCGCAGGAGCGGGCGCGGCGCGCGCGTCCACGGATTATTGCATTGCTGCCGATTTTGTAACATTTCGCGCGGTGCGCGACCAGTTCCGCCGCGGTTCGATTTGCATCATCGACGCGGAAGCAGGAGAGATCGACGCTGAAGAGCGCCGTTTTTTTGAAATTATACAATTACCGCTTCGCGCGATCGCGATGGAGGCTGGCGGTGCGGCAGGTCTATCGTTTGCGTTCGTTGGAGTTGTGGCATTTATTTTAAATTTACCAATCGAGCCGGTATGTAAAATGTTAGAGTCGGGCCATGCGGAACGGCCGGGAGCGGGCGCGATTGCAAGAAAAGCCGCACAATTAGCATTTAATCAGGCGTCGCACGCGCTTGCCGGGCGAGCGTCTCGCGTGCGCGTGGAGCTGTCGACGCGCCCGCCTCGCTGGGAAAATGTGATGGAGCAAATCGCCGGCGGAATGGTTGCATCGGGGTGCCGGTTCGCGTCGGGCGTTCCCGACGCGACGGGACATCCTGCAATGTTAGCGTTGGAGCGCGCCGCCGCGAAATTAAATAAAAAAACGGAAATAGTTAAATTTAATCATCCGCAAGACGCGGCCGCGGCCGCCCTTGGCGCGTCGCTCGCGGGCGTTCCGTCGGTATTTATTACAAATAGTGAAGGGCTCGCCGCTGCATCGAATATTGTGGCGCACGCGGCGCTCGCCGAAATTCCGCTCGTGGTTGTAAATATACAAAAACCAGTTCCGTTCGGCGACGCCGCGACGGGTTGCGGCAACCGCGATTTATTATCTACAATTCACGCGGGGCCCGGGCAGTCGCCGCGCGCGGTGCTCGCGCTCTCCGATCCTGATACCGCATTTGATATATCCTTTGAAGCGGCGCGGATCGCGGAGGAATATCAAATTCCATCGATACTTTTGGTCGAGGCCGCCGCATTGCAACAATTCTCGCGGGCGGCCGAGACGCGAGACCGAATGCCCGTCGCACGCCGCGACGCGCGCGGACTCGGCGAATCCTATCGGCGCTACGAATCGACGCCGAGCGGCGTTTCGCCGATGGCGGCGCCAGGCGAAAGCGGCTCCGGATATGTAGCATCCGCGGCGGAGCACGACGCGATCGGTCGCCACGCACCGCCGGGGCGAGCGCGCGAAGCTTCACAACAAAAATGGCTTCGAAAGTTAGAATTCCTGCGCAGCCAGTCGGAGCGTTCCGAATTATTGTTAGGTTCGGCGCTGGCGCCCGAAGTGGAGAATTATGAAGCCGTTATTATTAGTTGGGGTATGAACTTCGCGGCCGTATCTGAAGGTTGCGCATTGGCAGCGCGCGAAGGATTGCAGGTTTATCATATACATCCAACGCTGCTATTTCCGCTGCCGCGCCGTGTTCTCAATCGCGCGCGCGACCGATTTGATGAAAGGCATATTTTTATATTTGATGAAAATCCCGGCGGAGACTTTTGCAGACATCTGCGCGCAGAATTAGGATTGCGCGGCACAAGTCTGCGCCGATTGGATGGAACGCCGCTTCGAAGTTCCGACGTGCTTGCTAACATTCGCGAACTCTTCGGCCAAAAATGAAAACATTGCAATGAAGGCGCAACCTGCACCCAAATTTGGCGCGCGAAGCGACCAGGATCCCGCGTGGTGCGCGCGGTGCGGCGACTACGGCGGCCTGACCGCGCTGGCGTTATCTTTATCATCGGCCAGCACGGCATCCGGGAATATAACAATATCCCGCGTTCTTACCATTGGATTGCAGTCGTGCAGTTTTGAAGCGATTCACGGAGTTTACGGTTTCCGCGCCGAAGCGCCGCCGAACGCCTCCATCGCGATGGCCGTGGGCGCAAAATTAGCAAAGCCGGGCCTCGAAGTTATTGTAGTTTCTGGAGAAACAGCGGGCGTTTACGGCAGCATTTCACAAATCGACGACGCGTGCGCCCGCAACGTTAATATTACACATCTGATTTTTAGCAACGGAATGGCATCATCGAGCGCGAATGCAACATTACAAATGGGCTCATCATCACAAATGACCGAAGGGGCTCGCCGGCCGCTGGCCGAAACGCTCCTGCGTCTCGGCGCGCCGTTTGTCGCGTCGGGTTTGGCCGCGGACATTCCCGGGTCGGCCGCGCTCATTACAAAAGCTCTTCGATTCCCCGGGTACGCCGCGGTTTTGTTACATGCGGCGTGTCCGACGTTTGCGCCCGAAGTGGACGACAGCGTGATTCGCGGAGCGGCGCGCCCGGTTCCTAACGATCACGAATCTTCGAACCTCGACAGCGCGTTACGGCTGGCGTCAAAGCCGGGAGTTGTCTGGTCTGGCGTTGTTTTTGAAAGAGCTGAATTCGCCAAGACCGCGGCGCCGGCGCGGCGGAGCGAATGAAAACGCTAATGCTGCGATTGTTGGCAATCGAGGCCGCAACAATCGCGTTCTTGATCGGGCGCACCTTGCGCTACATTGCGCGACTTCGGCTACCGATTCGGAACGCAGCCGCTGCCCTCGGCAGCGTAAAGAACTGAATCTGTGCCGAGACTGAACTTGGGCCGGGCACTTCATACTTTTCCTAACTATAACTTTCTAACTAAAACTTTACATACGGCGGACCCTGTCGATGTATTTCGACTATTTTAACGTTTTTGTATTTATAGTAACAGGGTTGCTATTTGTATTTATTAATATGTTCGTGGGCAGCCTCATCCGGCCGCAGAAGCCCACGGCGGAAAAGTTATCTCCGTACGAATGCGGAGAAGAAGTGATTGGAGATTCGTGGATTCGATTTGATATTCGATTTTATACAACTGCGCTGATCTATCTAATCTTCGCGGTTGAAATTGCATTTCTGTTTCCGTGGGCAATTGTGCTGCGTGAAATCGGCGCGCTCGCGCTCTGGGAGGGACTCGTTTTTGTAGCGATTCTCGGCGTGGGCCTCGCCTACGTGTGGGCTAAGGGCGACCTCGACTGGGTGAAGTCGTGGAACGCGAGCGTGAAGGGCGGCACCGAAGCCAACGATGGTTCGTTGTTCGACCGGCAACCCGGACTGCCGAAATCGTCCGAGGAAGTTTCCGTTAAAAACTAACAATAAGTGCGAATTAACACGCAATCACCGAATTAGGAATATAACAATGGCACTTTTAGCTAATCGCTTCGAAGACGACAACGTTATTTGTACGAAAGTCGATTGGCTGCTCAATTGGGCGCGCCTCTCCTCCATCTGGCCGATGACGTTCGGACTCGCGTGTTGCGCCATTGAAATGATGTCCGTCGGCGCGTGCAAACATGATATTGATCGCTTCGGCGCCGGAGCGTTTCGCGCGACGCCGCGGCAGTCGGATTTAATGATTGTTGCGGGAACTGTTACATTCAAAATGGCCGAGCGCATCAAGCGGCTTTATGAACAAATGCCCGAGCCGAAGTATGTCATCGCCATGGGCGCGTGCGCGGTCGGCGGCGGCCCGTATTATTTATATGGATATAATGTTGTAAAAGGCGTCGACCGCGCGGTGCCGGTGGATGTTTATGTTGCGGGATGCCCGCCGCGTCCTGAAGCGCTCCTCGAAGGATTATTTAAATTACAAGATAAAATCCGTCGCGACCGCATTCTGCGCCGCGTGCCGCGCGCCGTCGAAATGATAGAAGCGCCGGCCGCCGCCGAAGCGCCCGCCGCGTCGCACGCATAATTTATATTAATAAATAATATCAATAAAATAGAACTCGCCAATGGCCGACGATCCTAACAAAACCGAACCCACGGATGGCGGCGCTTCTGATAAAGCAGAGGCGAAGCAAGGCGCCGCAGGCAAAGCTGCTAAAGGGGCTCCCGCAAAAACGCCCGCGCAGTGGCTGCCGTCGAAGTGGGATCACGATCTCGAATTGTTAAAATCGAGGCTCGTGCGCCCGAACGGTCCGTGTACCCACGAGGAAGTTCAAATTGTAGCGTGGGGGCCAAAGCAGGTTGAGGGATTCCTCGACGTTCCAGCGTCGAAGATTCTTAGCATTTGCGAATTGTTAAGAGACGATTCCGAATGCCGCTACGATTTATTGATGTGTATGTCGGGCGTCGATTATTCAAAAGACGACGAGCGCCTGGCAGTGATCTATCATTTGCTTTCCGTCGAGCGCAACCGGCGCGCTCAAATCCGCACGTGGATTACAAAAGCGGATCCTACAATTGACACCGTCGAAAGCGTCTGGCCCGCGGCGAACTGGCACGAGCGCGAAACGTACGATCTCGTTGGAATACAGTTTAATAATCACAGTGACTTGCGCCGGATACTTTGTCCCGAGGACTGGGTTGGATTCGCACTGCGCAAAGACTACGAATTCCCGAAGGAGTACCACGGGATTAGTTGCGTTTAATCGTTAACTACACCTAACAATTGTAATGGTACACCCTTCTGAAAATATTGGTAACACGGCTAACAAATCCGCTGGCTTGGATGCGCTCCCGCTGCGCCCCGCGGGCCCCGGCGAGTATGACGACGATCATAACTTAAAGCCGAAGTTCACGCGCCCGCTCGCGCCGAACGAGAAAGAATTTGTTATGGACGTGCGTACGCAGGACATGGAAATGAACATGGGCCCGCAGCATCCATCGACGCACGGCGTGTTGCGGTTATTGTTAAGAGTCGACGGCGAAATTGTAACAGGTGCGGTTCCGTACGTCGGATACATCCACCGCTGCGCGGAGAAAATCGGCGAGTCGGTCGAATGGTTACAATATTTGCCGTACACGGATCGTTATGATTACCTCGCGGCGATGAATAACAATCTCGGGTATTCAATGACCGTCGAGAAATTGTTAGGAATCGAAATCCCCGAGCGCGCCATGTTTATTCGTACCATTTGCGCCGAGCTCAACCGCATCGCTTCGCATTTAATTGCCTTTGGAACGTACGGCCTCGACCTCGGTGCGATGACGCCATTTTTCTATTGTTTCCGCGAGCGCGAGTGGATCTCGTCGATGTTCGAGAAAATCTGCGGCGCGCGGCTCACGTATAGTTATATTCGCATCGGCGGAGTGTTTAACGATGCGCCGCCGGGCTGGCTCGACGAGGTTCGTGCGTTTTGTAATGATTTCGAGGAGAAATGGAAAGAATATAATGATTTGCTTTCCGAAAACTTAATATTCATTTCGCGCACAGCGAACGTCGGTATTATTACAAAAGAAGACGCGATCGCGTTTGGACTCACGGGCCCGTGTCTTCGAGGTTCGGGCGTTGCTTATGATCTGCGCACGGCCCAGCCTTACGAATTGTATGATCGATTTGAATTTGATATTCCGGTCGGAACGGGCAAGAAGGGCACGCTCGGCGACTGTTGGGATCGTTATGATGTTCGAATGCAAGAAATGCGCGAATCAGTAAGAATCGTCCGGCAGTGCCTCGAACAAATTAAAGAAGGGCCAACGTTAGCAAAACTCTCGTCGGCGCTGCGCGTTCCCGAAGGACACGCGTACGTCGGCATCGAAAACCCGCGCGGCGAACTCGGGCATTTTATTATTAGCGGCGGCGATAAGAAAGCGATTCGGCTGCGTGTGCGCGGCCCGTCTTTTTGTAATTTATCAATTCTTCCGAAAGCGCTGCCGGGAACCATGCTCGCGGACAGCGTCGCTCTCATCGGGTCCATTGATATTGTTCTCGGGGAGGTCGATCGCTAATGATCCACGCGCTTTCGAACGCGATCGTTCAATCGGAGGTATTCGCGAATACTACAACTGGGCGAACCAACTGGACTATCGATTTGATAGAATGGGTGCGCACAAGCTGGGTTTCGACAAAATTAGCAAATCTCGTTGGTTATGAAGAAGCTCCCGCGATTCCGAATTGGGCCGCGGCGGCGATCGGCGCCGGAATCGCGGTCGGCCTCGTGATCGGATTTGTATCCGTCGTCGCGATGTTTTCGATTTGGTTAGAACGCCGCATCGCGGGCCGCATCCAGGCGCGCGTCGGTCCGAATCGCGTCGGTCCGTTCGGATTATTGCAATCTCTGGCGGACGGAATTAAATTAATATTAAAAGAAGATATTATTCCGACGGGCGCCGACCGCGGATTATTTATATTAGCTCCCGCGCTCGTGATGGCGAGCGCGCTCGGCATGTTTGCTGCAATTCCGATGGCGTCGGCCGCGGGCTTTACCGATCTTAATCTTGGAATTGTATTTATTATCGCGGCGTCCACGCTCGCAACGATCGGCGTCATCATGGCCGGCTGGTCGAGTAATAACAAATGGGCGCTTTACGGCGCGATACGCGAAGCGGCTCAGGTAGTTTCCTATGAAGTGCCGCTTGGATTAACATTAATTGTGCCCGCGATCATCGCCGGAAGTATGAATTTACGCGAAGTTACAGAAGCACAAGCTGGCTGGGCGGGAACGTGCTGGATCATATTACAAAACCCGTTTGGGCTGCCGACGTTTATATTATATTTCATCGCCGCGCTCGCCGAAAATAAGCGCGCGCCGTTCGACCTGCCCGAATCAGAATCGGAACTCGTCGCGGGCTTTCATACAGAATATTCCGGCATCCGGTTCTCGTTCTTCTTCCTCGAAGAATACGGCGCAATGTTTATTATGTCGGCGCTCGGAGTCGCGCTGTTCCTCGGCGGCTGGCAATTCCCGGGTCTTGATTTGTTATCAGGCGGCTGGCTCATCGCCGCGCAATTGTTAGTATTTATTATAAAGTCGATGTTTCTCGTTTTCTTAATGATTTGGATTCGCTGGACGCTCCCGCGCCTGCGCGTCGACCAAGTGATGGTGATGAGTTACAAATATTTCACGCCGCTCGGACTCGCGATGGTTCTTGGAACAGCGCTGTGGGAAGTACTCGTCGCCGACGGCAAGGCAATTCACGAACGGCCGATTTGGATGCAACTGTTCACGCCGATCCTGGTCGCCATCATTGCAATTGCACTGTTTGGAATGTTAAGGAAGCAGGCGTCGGATTCGGCGGCCGCTTCGTTCACGTCGCGATTAACGCCCGGCGGACGCACAGGCCACGGAATCGCGACGCAGTAAATAACATATAAATAATATATCTATTCCTAGCTTGCTCAATAATAAAATTAATAAAACCCGAAACTGGAATCCGTAAATACACCCTATGGTCTCACCCACAACAAAACAGAATCGCTCCGGGTGGTTCAACGACGTTTGGCTCGGGCTCTGGACGACGCTCGTCGGAATGCGCATTACGTTAAAATATATGTTTAAGAAACCCGTAACGGTTCAGTATCCCGAGGAGCGGATGCCGATCCCCGAGCGGTATCGCGGAATACACTATTTGGAACAGGAAAAGTGTATTTACTGTTTCATGTGCGCGCGCGCGTGTCCGGTTGATTGCATTTCGATGGAGGCGGTGCGCCACGGCAAAGAGCTCGAATGGATATCTTTTTCGGTTGATTACAATCGTTGCATGTTTTGTGAATTGTGCG
>JBJXHE010000057.1:0-37803 GCA_046160785.1 Planctomycetota bacterium | reverse complement strand
AGGCACGCGCGGACAAATGATACGAGAAAAGCTTGCGCCGGTTCTCGCAGAATTAAAAACTACCGTTACGTTCGCGGATCTATCAAAAGACGGTAAAATTAATAGGTTTTTCGGAGGCCTTCCCGAGGCGCGCCCGCTCCAGGCGCTCGACACGCGATTCTTGTACCGTATTCAAAGCAATGAAATCTTAGTTCTCGTAAATATCATTTCCGACCATCCCGCGGATCAGTATGGATTCGCGTTTTATCGTGTTCCCGCAAATCGAGCGTTGCTCGCGACGCGTGCGCCGGAAGACAAAGATTCGGTCATCTCAAGCACGGTCTTTTCACAATTAATAGTAGTCAATCGAAATTCGGTGGAGTCGATTCAATAAATGCCAACATTACACGAAGACCTTCTCGCGAGTTTGTTTCAATTAAACACGGCCGCCGAGCCGTCGTGCAGAAGCATCCGGCTCGTGGCGCGCATCCGCGACGCGCAAATGCTCGGCGGCATCCGCTCCGACAGAATTATTATATTCTTTCCGGATTTTCATTTAACGTCTGAAGTGCGTGAGAATGAGTATGAATACGGATTTAACAAAAGATCGCCGGGGATTGCAGTGCGGCGGCGCGAACTGATGGATTCGTTGTTAAAAAATCTCGTTCATTTTAACAAAACGCACGCAGCGCTGGGAGAGCGCGTCGCACGAGTCTATCAATTAGGCGATTTGGTGGATCTGTGGCGGGAAGGAAGATTTAAACTAAATCTCGCGCTCAACGATCTTACAATTAAAATTCTGGAGAACTATCCGACGCTCGGGGATCTGTTACTTTCACCCGACGGGCCGGATTCGCTGCGCGCTTCCTTTGTCTATGGAAATCACGACGACGGTATTACAAAAGCGCGCGACCTCGAGCGCGCGAAAAGAGCGATTGTTCCGAAACTGGGCGTGGCCGGAACCGCCGACGAGGACGAACCGGTATTGATCACTCATGGCGACGCATTTGATACATTAGAAGCTCTGCCCGACGACCGCCAAATTAAAGCATTGCAATCGCGGCTGGGTCTTGGCGCCAAAGGTTGTATTTATGAACTCGACGGCGCTCATATCAAAAAAGTGGACGCGAGCGTAGCGCCGGGATTTATCGACACTAATTTTACGTGGGCCGAAACCCGCGCGAGCGCAAATATTAGTGATTATGTGAATGTTCGCGCTGCACGGCTCGACGCAAAAATATCCGATCTGAATAGTATACATGAGCAACTTTCCGGCGACCCGATTCCTTCGCTAGTCAATACAGTATTAACATTTCTCGCGGAGATAGCGGGCGAACGGCGGCCGGGGCTCGTCGAAGCCATGCCACAAATTCGAGCGGGCACCGGCGCGATTTATAAAGAACTCAACAAGCAAGGTTCGCTTCCACCAAAACTACCAAAATTTAAGATGGTTGTTGTGGGCCACAGCCACTGGCCGCGAATTGTGCGCGTCGGCGAGCCCGCCGATCCCAATTCATTTATATTATTTGACTGCGGTGCTTGGCTCGAACAATCGAAATGGCGCGACAATACTCATATCGATAATTGTCAAATCGGTGTACTATGCGGCGACGACGCGCGAATCTATCAATTAGATCCTCTGGAATAATTCATCATGACGCTACTTTTCTCCAAACAAAATGATCCACTCTGGGGAAAAGCAACAAATCCCGACGAGAAGGTTTTCCTCCACGGGCCCTCACCGCGCGGCACCGAATTTTGCAAAGCGTTTCGCATATTCTTAGAATTTATCTACGGTTTTCGAGAATTACATTTCATCGGGCCGTGCGTCACGGTCTTTGGCTCCGCGCGCTTCGGCGAAGATCATCAATATTATCAAATGGCGCGCGACGTCGGATCTCGGCTCGCGAACGCCGGGTTTACTGTAATGACGGGCGGCGGCCCGGGAATCATGGAAGCCGCCAATCGGGGCGCGAAGGACGCCGGCGGCCACTCCGTCGGTTGTAATATTATTTTGCCGCGCGAGCAAAAACCGAACGAATACCTGGATAAGTTTATTAACTTTCGCTACTTTTTTGTTCGAAAGGTAATGTTAGTAAAATATTCGTATGCGTTCGTCGTCATGCCCGGCGGATTCGGCACCCTCGACGAATTGTTTGAAACGGCGACGCTCATCCAAACGGGCAAGATCAAGAATTTTTATATTGTTCTCATGGGAACCGAGTATTGGAACCCGCTTCTCAACTTCATGCGCGGAACATTAATAAAAGAAAAGACGATCGCGGAAGCCGACCTCGAACGCTGGATTATTACAGATAATGCCGAGGAGGCCGTTGCGCGCATTCGCGAAAGCACCATGACCGAATTTGGATTGACCGCCGGCCCGCGCATCAAACGCCGCTGGTGGCTCGGCGAGACGTTTTTCTAGCTCGGATTATTATTTATCAATTCGAATCGTAACAGGCTCGTTTTTAACTGTAAAATCTATTTTCTTGAACGTATCAAAATTCGTGTAGAGAAAGAGTTGATAGTTTCCCGCGGCGAGGTCCATTCCGATGGCGCCTTCGTGAGCGATCTCCCGGTCAAACAAACACGCTCCGTTCGAATCCTTGAGAATTGCGACGTATTGCGTAACTTCGTCAAAATCATAAATAATTCGCACGGGTCGGCCGGGACGCACTTCAAGTTTAAGATTGGCTCCGGAATTATGATTAGTATCAATGAACCATGACTGACGCGATACGTTTCGTGAATGATCCAACCGGTAGTCTCCCAAAGTGATTACATACATTCCTCCCAAGATATTCTTGCATTCAAAATTCCCGCGTATGTCGACCGCAACACTCATTCTTCCCTCGGATAAAACCCAGTTGATCGAACGCGGATCGATCGCGTGCAATCCATATATTCCTCCTCGGGCATAGCCTTGCGGATCTACAATAGTACCGCGAATTGTAGTAGTACGGCCAAGTTCAATAATGCCGAGTTGGGTTACTTTCTTTGGAGCGACGTTAACATAAAAAAAACGGTCGGGATAGCCGACACCGTAGACCTGCCGAGACCAAAGTTCAATATTCCACGCACCCTGAGCGAGATTCTGTATATTTACTTTACCATTTGCGTCGGGCCGAACCCCTCGCGGCCCTCTGCGAAATTGACTCACAATCACATCGGCGGAAGTGATGGGCGCCTGCGTATCTTTATCAATAATTGTAAATTCAATGGAACCCAGCGTTGCGCGCAAATCATCGGGGTGAAGATAAAATTCGAGAGACTCGACCGACGTATCAATAAACCGCGTCTCGACGACGCGGCCTGAAATAATAATACTTACAAAAATGGGGAGTTGAGATTTTACTTCGAGCACTCCATGAAAAGAGGCATCGGGTTGGCCGTTCGCATAGACCAACTCCACGGCTTCGGGCGAACCCGAAAAATAGTAATTACCGATGCCAAACGACGGATTCATGTAAGAGTGCATCGCTATGGGGATCGTCGCCGGCGGCCGCTCGCGCGTCGCGATAACACTTGTAACATTCCAATTATGAAGTAATTGTTCTATCAGCTGTGGATCCGCATCGGGGGCGGCGGCATTCTTAAGTTTAACAAAAACTTTGATAAGTGACGTCGATTGCAACACAAAATCGCAACGGACGGCTCCACCCGTCTTTTCGATCGTTAACGGTTTTCGCTGTTCGCAGAACCTTTCTTTAATACAATAAATGCGAACCTCTCCGAGCGGCGGCGATGCAATCTTATATTTCCCTTGAGCGTCAGACGTTGTTTGAGAATTTACGATCAGCGCGCTGTCTTGATACAAAAAAATCTGAGCATCGTTAATCGGCGCGCCCGCAGCATCTGTTACAATGCCAAATATTTCAGACGAACTGCGTCCTTGATTCTTCGTATTTGCACTTGCTGGAACTTTTTCAGCGGTTGCAGCAGTGCGCGAAGCGGTTTCGGCCTTTGCCGTTTCGTGAATTGTAGCGTCTGGTCGATTTGTGCTGATTTCCGGATTGTTAGCAACTGGCGAATTCGACGAACCGGAATCGATGAGATAATAAAGGACGGCCGCCGCGACGATGATCAAAATAAATATAACAAAAAATCGAACTCGAGAGGGGCGCGTCGAATTTGAAGTCATGCGAAGAGTGGGGGGTTTCTACTCTTCGACGGTGCGCGCACGTCCGCTTTTCAAGCCTGTCGATAATTTGTTGCGAACCTCGCGAATCACGCGCGGCGCGAGCGAAGGTTGGTGTATTTGTAGAAACTGCTCGACGGCTTTGGAGTCGCGTTTCGCAAGTTCGCGCAGCGCCCAGCTCAGCGCCTTCACGACCATGTCGTCGCGGTCGTTGATTAACATTTCGCAGATCAGTAGCGTTCGTTTCGTGTCGCCCGATCCGCCGCGCGTTTTGTTATTGAGCGGAACAGTAGCAACCACCGCCGCGCGCCGCAGCCAGCGATCCTTCGATTTCGTGAATTGGATAATATACGAATCGGGCACCTGGCTCTCGCGCCACGCCGGACCTAACAGATAACTCGAATACGTGTCGACGCCCGCCCAATCGTTCAGGTTGCTTTGCAACTTATCGAGCATGGCCGCGTCAAGCGACGCGAGCGCTTCCGGGTGGAAATGTATTAATTCGTATGCGACGAATCGGTGAATGTGTCCCGGCGTCTTGAGTAACTGATACGCAATCTGTAATATTTCTGTTGCGGACAACGCCGCGACTTCTTTTGTTATTTCTTGCCGCAGAGCGCGAACTTCATCCGTCGTCACATTCGTTAACGATCGCAGCCTTTGATCGAATTCGCGGGATGTTAACGCTCCGGCGCCTTTCGGAATCTTAGCCATTTTCGCGCGGCGACCGAATGCTAACATCGATGATTTGCAATTCGGGAATCATCTTCTTGGCTTGCTCGGCCGAACCTAACTCTTCGAGTTTTCGTGCAAATGGCACGACGCGCCCTTCAAACGACGCGACCGCTTTATTGTAAGCATCTACGGCGCCTTTTAATTCACGGCCGACCGCCGCGACGGGTTCAATAAAATTAACTGTTCGAGCATACAATTCTTTCGCGACTTCGGAAATTTCTTTAGCATTCTCGGTGATGCTGCTTTGCTGCCAGTAAAGTGCGAGTGTTTTTAATAAAGCGAGCAGCGTCACGGGCGTTGCAATCAAAACGCGGTTGCTCCAACTGTATTCAACGATCGTACCGTCCGACTCGAACGCCGCCGACAGAAACGAATCGCCCGGTAAAAATAAAACTACAAAATCGACGCCGCCGTCGAGCTTGTCCCAATACGATCGCGACGCTAACGTTCGGATGTGTAGCTTCAGCGCGTCGGCGTGCATCTTTAAGAATTCTTTTCGAGATTTATCATCGGTTGCCGCGCACGCGTCGAGGTAGGCCGCGAGCGGCGCCTTCGCGTCGATCGCTATCTTTCGGTCTCCGGGCAAATTAACAGTTACATCGGGGCGTCCGCCGTCTGCGATTCCGGCCTGCTCTTCAAAATCGCAATGATTCACCATTCCGGCCAATTCTACTAAATTCTTTAATTGCACTTCGCCCCAGCGGCCGCGCGCCTGCGACGAGCCGCGCAGCGATTCGGTGAGCGCGGTCGTCTTGTCGCGTAATTGTGTCGTTTGAATCGTTAATCCTTCGATCACTTTATGAATATTACCATAAGCCTCGGAACGTTTTTGTTCGAGCCCGCGAATATTATCATCCAATTTGCCGAGCTGCTCTTTGATCGGATTCACTAACTTTTCAATTTCACTTTTCTTTTCGCTAAGAATAGCCGCGGCGTCTTTTTGTTCATTTTTGAAACGCTCCTTCGCGAGGTCCAAGAAACTATTGCTAGCATCCTGCAGCGCCTTTTGTGATAACGCCGCGAACGCGTTTTGTAGCTCTTGACGCGCCGCTAACATTTCCTCGCGAAGTTTAACAATATTTTTTTCCGACTCGGCGGCGCGAGCGAGCGCGGCTTCGCGCGCCGCGTTTGCTTGCATTCGCGCTTCGCGTTCCGATCTTAATTCTGCATCGGCGCGCTCGCGTTCCGCCTCGGCGCTGCGCGCGCGCTCCTCGGCCTTCGCGCCCGCGGCGCCCGCTCGCGACTGAGCTAACAAATAACCAATGGCAAGGCCGGCCAGCAATCCTGCGACAATGCCAATAATAGTTTCCATGATTGTAATAAAGTATAACCGCGGCGGCGGCGGCTCCGCGAAATTCTTGAAATCGGCATACGCGAACTTGCGCGCCGCGCGTTAATCTTACGAAATGGCGTTCTTGTCGATTCCGGAACTCATCAAGAAAAAGCGCGACGGCGGTGTATTCACCGCCGCGGAGGCGGAGCACCTCGTGATCGGCGTCGCGCGCGGCTACGTCGAACCGTATCAAGCGGCCGCGCTGTGTATGGCAATATTCTTTCGCGGTCTTAATGATGAAGAACTCGCGGCGTGGACGATGGGAATGCGCGACTCGGGAAAAGTATTAGATTGGACTGGAATTGATAAGTTGCGGATTGATAAACATTCGACGGGCGGCGTCGGCGACAAGATATCTTTACCATTGGCGCCAATTGTTGCATCGTGCGGCGTCGGCGTTCCAATGCTCTCGGGCCGCGGACTCGGCCACACCGGTGGAACCTTAGATAAGCTCGAAGCGATTCCCGGATTTCGAACGCAATTATCGATTGAAGAATTGATACATGGCGTGCGCGACATCGGCGTTTCAATGGGGGGCCAGACGGCCGATCTCGCGCCGGCCGACAAAATGTTATATTCGTTACGCGACGTGACGGGAACGGTTGAATCCATTCCATTAATTGTATCTTCAATATTAGCGAAGAAGCTCGCGGAGCGGCTGGATGGATTGGTTATGGACGTGAAAGTCGGCGCGGGCGCATTTATGAAGACCATCGACGACGCGCGAATGTTAGCGAAGCGATTGGTTAAAACGGCGAATTTGGCGGGGTGCCCGACCGTCGCGTTTATAACCCATATGGACTGGCCGCTCGGCGAAGCGTGCGGCAATGCGAATGAAGTGAAGGAATCGATTGATGTATTAAAAGGCGGCGGGCCGGAAGATATTGTAATACTTACGATCGAGCTCGCCGCGGAAATGTTAGTGTTAGGAAAGGCGGAGAAGAATCTCGAAGACGGGCGCGCCCGCGCGCGCGCCGCGATCGCGAGCGGCGCCGCATTGTTAAAATTTCGCGAAATGATTACAAAACAAGGCGGCGACGCGCGCGTCGTCGACGATCCCTTGCGCCTTCCGCAGGCGCCGCACACAACAGAAGTCAGATCGCCCGCGGACGGGTTCATACAACAAATGCACGCGGAAAAAGTTGGGCTCGCGGTCGTCGCGCTCGGAGGCGGAAGAGTAAAATTTACAGATACGATCGACGCGGGCGTTGGCATTCGCGTACTACAAAAACCTGGAGCCCGCGTTTCGCACAAACAGCCGATTTTTGAAATTCAATATCGCGACACCGGAAAACTCGAAGCCGCGAAGCGTTACCTCGAAGATTCGCTAACGATCGGAGCGGTGCCGCTCCCGAAGATGCCGCTCATTCTCGAACGAATTGTATCATAAATAATCCAGGATAGAATCTATATGGAAGTATTTCGCTCGACTCGTCGAATCGTAGGATTCGCCGCCGTTGGTTTTATAGCAACTATTTCGGCGCTCGTCCTCTTGGGGATGTTTGCGGGCGGGGTGCAGGACACGCCGCCGGGAGTTGTAAATAATACCGTTGCGCGCGGCGCGCAGGTTCTTACAGATCCAGTGCCGCTTGCGGAACGGCTTCGGTCTGGTTTTGGTTATTTTGCAATTTTAGCGATCGCCGTTTTGTTCTCGCGAAATCGCCGCGGAATCGACTGGAGAGTTGTAACCTTTGGAGTTCTGACACAAGTCGGTTTCGCGCTCGTGCTCATGAAGATCGGCGGCAAAACATTCTTTAACTCGGTGAACGACGGATTTATTTGGGTTCTAAATTATAAAGATAAAGGCGCAACCTTTGTATTCGGTTCGTTCCAGTCGGGGTCGACGATCATCGAGGCTCCACTCATGACTTTTGCATTCTATGTGTTGCCGACGATCATCTTTTTTTGTTGCATCATGACGGTGTTATATCATTTGGGCGTGATGCAAGTTATTGTTAAGGGCGTCGCGTGGATTATGCAAAAAACGATGCGCACGTCGGGCGCCGAGACGCTATCTGCCGCATCGAACATATTTTTAGGACAGACCGAAGCGCCGTTATTAGTAAAACCGTTTATTAAAAATATGACGGGTTCGGAATTGATGACCGTGATGGTTGGCGGATTTGCAACAATTGCCGGAAGCGTTATGGCGCTTTATATTGGTTTTCTTAATGAGTATCTTCCGGGCGTCGGAGGGCATTTAATGGCGGCGAGCGTTCTCAATGCGCCCGCGGGTTTATTCTTAGCAAAAATATTTTATCCGGAAGATTCCGAGCCCGAGACGCGCGGAACGCTAAAAATGAACGTTGAAAAACTCGACGCTAATGTTATTGGCGCGGCGGCGCGCGGCGCGTCGGAGGGCGTGATGTTAGCAATCAACGTGGCGGCAATGTTAATCGCGTTCGTGTCGGTGGTAGCTTTGTTAAACGGGCTCATTGAATTGATATTTTCACAATTCGGAGCCACCGGATTCACGCTCGAAAGAATACTTGGATGGGTCACATATCCGTTCGCGTGGCTCATGGGGATCCGCACCGAGGACTGTGCGGCGGTTTCGACGTACCTCGGCGAAAAATTAATATTAACGGAGCTTTGGGCTTATAAGCATTTGGGCCAGGATCTCGCAAAACCAGAATTTATAATTCACACGCGTTCCGCGGAAATTACGACATATGCATTGCTCGGATTTGCTAATTTTGCTTCGATTGGAATTCAAATCGGCGGCATCGGAGGGCTTGCTCCAGAACGCAAAGGCGATCTCGCGCGCCTGGGCCTTTCCGCTATGATCGCCGGGACATTCGCTGCTTATCTTTCCGCGTGTTTGGCGGGCGTTTTATTATAGAATTGATTATTAAATATTTAAAATAAAACATGCTCCCTACAAAACCGACGCTCTCGCAGCGGTGGTTTCATTTCATTTTTCCGTGTGGAAGAAAGAAACTTGAAAACGCCGTACAACAAAGAAAACGGCAACTCCTTGCGAATCTTTCGGGAACTGTTTTAGAGATCGGGCCCGGCACGGGCGCGAATCTAAAGTATCTGCCCGCGGATGTTCATTTTATTGGAGTTGAACCGAATCCGCTCATGATCGAAAGCTTAAGAAAAGAAGCTGCGAGCCTCTCAAGAGAAATTGTTATTTTTGAAGGTCGAGCCGACGCGCTTCCGGCGAAGGACGCGAGCGTCGACGCCGTGATTAGTACACTTGTATTATGTTCCGTTCCAAGTGCCGACGCCGCGATTCGCGAGGCTGCGCGGGTGTTGAAGCCGGGCGGAACATTTATATTTATTGAGCACGTCGCCGCTCCGCGCGGGTCGGGTTATCGTATATTTCAAAAATTAGTGAGGCCCTTGTGGAAATGGATGAATGATCATTGTGATCCACTTCGTGAAACCGGGGATTCAATTCGTGCCGCAGGTTTTGTTAATATAACTTATGATGAGTTTCGAACGGGCTATCCGGTGGTTTCGCCGCACATTGGGGGAACGGCACAAAAGCGGGAACGTTAATGATTGGATTTCAGCCGCCGCGCCGTTAACATTCGCGCGTGATCGATTCACCCTATGAACGCGCGTGCGCCGCGGCCGCATTTTTAGCAGACCGAACTTCGCTTCGACCGGCCGTCGCGGTCGTACTTGGCTCTGGAATGGGCGGGATCGCCGACCACGTTTCCGAGCGAGTTGAAATTCCGTTCGACGATTTGCCGGGGTTTCCCGCGCCGTCGGTGCCGGGCCACGCCGGAAAATTTGTAATCGGAAAATTAGTAGGAAACCCAATATTAATACAATGCGGGCGTGTTCATTATTATGAAGGCCACGATCCCGATACCGTCATGCTTCCGCCGCGGACGCTCGCGCAATTCGGCATCAAATTAATGATATTTACAAATGCGGCGGGCGGTTTGGATCCGTCGATGCGGCCCGGACAGGTGATGGCCGTCGAAGATCATATCAATTTGCTTGGAATCAACCCGCTTCGCGGCGAGCACGACGAGCGCTTCGGAAAAAGATTTGTAGATTTGTCGGCGGCGTACGACCGCGAAATCATAAGAATTCTTGAAGCGGCGGGCGCAAGCGTCGGGCTCAACTTGCTTCGCGGCGTTTATGTAGCCGTTTCGGGTCCGAGTTATGAAACGCCGGCCGAAGTTCGAATGTTAAGAAACCTTGGGGCTGACGCTGTCGGGATGTCTACAATTCCAGAAGTGATCGCGGCGCGGCAGCGCGGAATTAAAGTAGGATGTTTATCGTTAATAACAAATAAAGCGGCGGGGCTTGCGGCCGAGCCGCTCTCGCACGACGAAGTCGAGCGAGAGGCAAAGCGCGCGACGGTCGCGATGGGGAATCTGATCGCGTCCGCGCTTCCGATATTAATGAAAGAAATATAACAATCGCTACTCGACGACTTCGACTTCGTCGTTGCCTTCGTCGTCGTCGGCGCGCTGCCCCGCGAGAATTCCGCGTTTTGATGTTTGTACAAATTCCGCCAAGTATTGCGTTTCGGGCGTTGCTAACGCTGCGACCTGTGCGACCGCTTCAGGCAAGATCAACCCGGATCTGTAAATTATACGAAAAGCGGTTCTTAGTTTTGAGCGCGCTTCGCCCGTGAGGCCGGCGCGCTTAATCCCGACGGCGTTCAATCCAACAATTAAACACGGCCTGTTTCCGACGGCCATCATGTACGGAGGAACGTCGCGCGGCACCGCGCTGAGGCCGCCGATCATGGCACATTTACCAATTCTGGAAAATTGATGAACGACACAATTTCCCGACACGACCGCGCGCGAGCCAATATGAATATGTCCGGCGATTAATGAATTATTACAAATAACCACGTCGTCGTCGAGCGTGCAATCGTGCGCGACGTGCGCGAGCGCCATCACAAGACAATTATTACCAATCGTGGTCGCGGTGGATTCGGACGTCGCCCGGTGGATTTGGCAATATTCGCGAAAAACGTTATTATTACCAATCTTCGTTCGCGTCGCGCCGCCGTTCCAATGTTTATGTTGCGGCGAGTGTCCAATAATCGCTCCAAAATGAACTTCGTTCCCCGAGCCCATAACCGTTCCTGACGCAATGACCGCGTGTGGGAAAATTCGATTGCGCGGTCCGAGAACGACGCCGTCTTCAATCACGGCATACGGCCCGATTTCACAGTCGGCGCCGATGTCGGCTTTGGAAGATACAATTGCGGCGGGATGAATTGTAGTCATCGATTCGAATTTGAGTTTAGACGGCTGCCTTGCGAATGTCTTCTACGCGCGTGAGGCCGTTGGGATTGAAATATTGGAGCGAATTATGGCGGCGAGGGAAACCGTAAAGCTATAAATCTCTTGGCTTCGGGCGGTCCAAAGATTTGTTCTGCTCGCATTTGGAACGCCCACTTGACGACTCGATCCCAGACTTCTGGGTCGCGCTGGAACTCGATCGGCACGACGACGGCGTCGCATCGGAATGTATCTAATGTTTTAGGCAGAACGCCGAGGTCGAAGCGTTTTGCGAAACTCGGCAATGTTACAAGTTCGCCGTCCCAATAATAATAAATCGAGAGCGGCGCGATGATGCGTTTGGCTCCAGTTTCTTTTAGTAGTTTCGCAGCGCGCCGCAGATCGACTAATTCTAATATTTCGTTTCCTTCTGAAAACGGACCTTGAATGACATCATAAAACGTCGCGGTCGGCGGGCCGAACATCGACTTGCCTTCAATCGAGACGTGAAAAGCCGACGCCGAAAATTCTTTATCTAACGAAATTGCGACGCGAAAGGCCCCGTGAAGAATAATAATAGCGAGAGCGATTGCTGGAAGCAGCCGTCGCACGGCGGGTAAGATTGCTAAAAAAGGGATAGTTAATGTAAATAATAAATAGCTCGATTCGAGATTGGGAAATCCGGAACCGGCGGGCGATACTGTAATAAGCGCCCACGGAACCAACGGCGCGAACACGAGCCCAAGCCCCGACCACCACGCGGCAGCGATCGTTAATAATACAGTTCCGACGGCCCAGAGCCACCGCGCGCCGTTGACTAATTCTACCATCGCGACGCCCGCAATGATCGCGGCGAGCGGAACGGCGTAGCGCGCCTTCGGCGCCGGCCACACAATAGTTATAATAAAAAGCGCAACGAATGCGAATGTTAGAAAAGCGCCGGCAAAATCGCGCTGTCCATCGGGGCGTTTTTGTAAAATTCGCGCAAACCCGCCAGGAACAAAAAAAGTAAGAAGCGGAATCGCCAAATGAATTGCAGTAATCCAATAACAAAAATTCTTTCCCGTCCACGACTTGAATCCATTCATAAAATCGGACGGCGTGGCGACGCTGAGAGTGAGCGGGCGTTCGCCGTTTAATTCAATAGTATGTTTGCCGAGATGGTGGACGACGTAATCAAGATTTGTTGTATATATTACGTTTCCAAATATTACAAAATTCCGCAGGAACCACGGCATGGTGATACATAAACACGCGAGCGCGGCGTACACGAGCGGCGCGACAGAGCCCGCGAATCCGAATGTAAAAAAAACGGCGATCGCGAACGCGGGGATCAGAACGGCACATTGATAATTTAATAAAAACAAAAGTCCTAAAATTGCGCCTGCGCCGAGCGCTTGTTTTGCTGTCGCGAGCTGCTGGCCGACCGCGGGCAATAGAAACAATCCCGCGACTTGCGCGGAATATAACGATCCATTTCCTGAATAATCGCAAAGCGGGAGCAGCAGTGCGCACGTCCATGCCGTCCAAATTCCGGCGCGCTCGCCGAATCTTGAAAAGACTTTCCATGCGAGCGGAATTGTTAAGATTCCAATGAGAAATGATACAATTTGAAGCGCGAGGACGCCGTCGCCTTTTGTTAACCAAACAAAGGGCGCAGCGAGCAGCGGGCACAGCGGACCATGCTGGTCGGCGGGGTGTCCGAACGTTTCATTAGTAAGCCCGATTTCATCGGGGCGTAACGATGTGCCCTCTTCCCAAGGCGTCCAAAAACCGCGCCCCGATGCCAGTGATTCCGCGGTCGCTGCGTCGAGCAGAACGTCGCCATGCGGAAACCCTACATTTGCAGTAAATGATAATATTCTTAGGAGCGTGCCCACGAGAATCGCGGCGAGGAGCGAAGTTCGCGGATTCATAGGCGAAGGCATGTTTTTGATTTCAAACTGAAACGGCCGCGATTCGAGCGAAAAAACTTGGTTCGTTGAAAACGGCGACTCCGCGTAACGTGTTGCCCGCAATCGCTGGCGCCCAGCATCGCACGCAAGCCGCGTCGTCATCGCCCGCCAGCGCGCATGCATTCTAAACATACTCAGTAAATATTAAATTTACAACTCAATGATACAACTCTCGGCCGCATGTTTATCATTTCGCCTTAGGGCGGCGACGGTCGGTTTGTTAGTTTTCTCATCGTTAGTCTTCTCGACGGCAAACTCGTGGATTCCTAATAATCAAGGCGGTTCGCAGCCGGCCAAGCAGGATCCAGATCCCGTGGCATCGCAAAGCCGGCCCGCGGAATCGCGACCGGGCGGCGCGGCGCGGCGCGGTGGGCGAACACGCCGGCCTGAACGGCCGGCTTCGAACACAATATTAGCCATTGAACACGTGCGCGTGCTTCGACCCGGACAGCCTGCCCTTGAAGATGTTAATATTCTTGTACGCGGGCGGCGCATCGCCGCGATCGGCCGCAAAATAACAATTCCGGACAACGCGAAACGAATTGATGCAACAGGACAAACGTTAACTGCCGGATGGATCGACGCGCGCGGCACGACACCGTTGCATCGAGTCGCGATCGACGATGGCACCCAGAACGCAGCTCAAAAAGCTACAGATGGAATTGATTGGATGGATCCGGAAGGCCGAGTTCGAGACGCCTTGCAGCGCGGAATTACATCTTGTTACGTTTCCGCCGGTCGAGGACTACTGTCGGGGATGGGTGTGCTCGTTCGAATGCGTCCGGGTGAACGAGATCTTGAAAAATTAGAATTCGAGAATTCTGACGCGATGTCGTTAGTGCTTGGATCTGCCCGCAATGAACCCGCAATCGCGAGATTGTCCCAAACGACAAATCTTCGAAAAGCCCTTCGCGATGCGCAGAAGTATCGAGAGACCGTTGAGCAATATGAAGAAGACCTTCAGAAATTTTTAGAAGATAAAAAAAAGGGACTTAAGCCTGTTGTACGCACTGCGGACGAAGAAAAGGCGACCACTCCTGACGAGGGTTCGCGGCCTCCGATTCCAGTTCCGCGCGGGCGCCGACCTCCTAGGACTCCAGAAGAGTTTGACCTCTTAGCTATTTCACGCTCGCTCGGCATTATGCCTGTCGTTGAAGATCGTGAAGGTGGATTCATCTTAGATGAGAACGCTCTTGAGGCAGTAGAGGAGAAAGATAGGTGTGGATGCGGCGGGCCTGGTCCGCATTCATCTCATCCACCGGGTGATCAAATCCCTGACTTTGTCTTTCAAAATCCTACTAAAGATCCCGCAAAACCGGATGCAAAGGGTACAGCGAGGCCGAAAAAGCCCGACTTTAATCCAGCGACCGAATCGCTGCTTCCAGCATTAAGGCGCGAAGTTCCAGTGCGAATTGAAGCTCGTAGGGTGGATGAAATTCGAGCCGCCATAGCATTAGGCGTCGAGTTTAAGTTACGTCTCATTATCGAAGGCGCTGACGAAGCTGCGCTGATGATCGATGAAATCGCTAAGGCTGAATTTCCGATTATCTTGGCTCCAATTAAAGGGCCGGATGAATTACCAGGTAGAGAAAGGAGCATCGCTCTGGCGAAACTTTTGGCGGATAAAGGAATCCCTTTTGCGATCGGAACAGGCCGTAATTACTACGGTACCGCTTGGTTGCGTGCGCAGGTGGCACTCGCAGTTGCAGGTGGACTCAGCCGTGATTTAGCACTCGCCGCCGTTACGACAAAAGCCGCCGAGCTAATCGGAATTAGCGATGAACTTGGCGCCGTTGAAGTCGGTAAAATCGCAGACCTGTCGGTGTTCGACGGCGATCCCATGAATCCGAGTAGCAATGTAAAAATGGTCGTTATTGATGGGGAGGTTGTTTACGAGCGATGACACGATTGATCATATTCTTATCAGGCATTTTGTTTGCTTTAACATTAGGTGATGCAACGGCCTCGACTGTTACAGGTCAAAAAGGCGATGCAAAATCGAACTCAACGGACGCAGCTTCAAATCGACTTGTAGTTAAGGCCTCGTCCATTGTTGTAAGCCCGGGCAAGATCATTCCTCGCGGTGTAATGGTTATAGAAAATGGAAAAATTACAGCGATAGGAACAGACCTTGGAATTCCTAAATCATCCATTCTCAAGGATTATGGAAAAGCAACGATAGCGGCTGGGTTTGTTGACGCGTTGTCGGATGCTGGAATTCTTGAAGATGCGACCGATTCGACGACAGCTTTTACGCCTGCGGTTCGCGCAGCGGATGCGATTCGCTTGCGCGATTGGTCAATTGCGCGCGCTGCGCGAAACGGCGTAACAACGATTGGAACGAATCTTCATGGCGTTAATGTCGTTTGCGGCATAGGCGCTATAGCGAAGACGGATGGCAGTGAAGGAGTCATTAAGCCAGAAGCATTTCTAAAGCTTTGTCTGACAGGCAACTCGATTCAGCCAAATCGTTATCCTACGTCAGTGGGCAGTGCCATCGGTCGCTTAAGCTCCATGTTGACAGAGTCTAAGGCGCCTTGGTTATCGCTTTCACCCCGGGAGCAACTGGCTTGGGATCGATTACAAAAAGACCTGCGCCCGTGGATTGAAGTAGATAATGTCTCGACCCTACGTCGAGTTTTAAGGCTTTCGAGCGAGCACAAGTTCAAGCCTGTAATCGTAGCGCAAGGCGATATTTCCGACGCTGCCAGCGAACTTGTTTCTGCGAATATTCCGGTAGTCCTAGCAGAATTATCATTTCAATCGCCACCGATACAAAGGCGCCAAGTTACAATTCTGGCAAAAGCTGGGGTCGAATTCGCATTCGCGAGCGTCGATTCGGCCCGTAAAAATCCGTCTAATGGATTGCGTATATCATCTTCAATCGCTGCGTCATTAGGCGTTGCAATGGATACAGCGTTGCGAGCCATATCTGTCATTCCTGCGAAATTGCTTGGAATTGAGGCTCGTGTTGGAACTCTCGAAGTTGGTAAAGATGCAGATTTTGTCGTTATGTCTGGCGATATCCTCGATCTCAGTTCAACGCATTTGGCGACATTTGTGAACGGTACAATAGTCAAAAACCCGGAGGCTCGCTAATGGTGATATCAGCCCTGATCCTGAGTTGTTTCATTTCGTTTGTCCCACAGGCAGAGACAAAACCAAAGGCGAGCGGCGAAGTTAAGACAAAGCCGTCGGCTCAAAAAGAAGGCGGCACGTTTGCACTGCGCGCGAAGCACGTCTACACAGCGAAGGGCGGTATTATTGAAAACGGAATTGTTATTATTTCTGGCGGCAAAATTGTAGCAATTGGACCGGATCTGCCGATTCCAGCCGGCGCGACAGAAGTGTCCGCTGAGTGCATTACGCCTGGGCTTATTGATGCAAATGCGTCCGGCGGCGAGCAATTCGGCGCGATCGAAGATTCGTCGGAAATCAACCCAAATTTTCGAATTGCAGACAATATTGACGCCGAGGATCCGGCGTTTGTGCGGCTTTCTCGATCGGGCGTAACGACAGGATTCTTTGCTCCCGAGAACCGGAGCGTTATTGGTGGATTGGCCGCTATCGTCAAAACAACCCCAGGTTTGTCACCAATTATCATTAATCCAGAGGCTGCTCTTAAGGGCGCTTTTGGAGCTGATCCCACCTTAGGAAACTTTACACCGCGAGGGTTTGGCCTTCCGAATAACTTTCGTGTCCGCCGGCCGGGGTCGCGTCCCGCGACGGTTTTAGAAATACGTTTAGCGCTTATCCAAGCTCAGAAAATGGTTGGTAAACTCGGGATCGTTCCGCCCGATTTCAAACCACTCGTCGACGTGTTTGAAATGGAAAAGCAGGTTCGTTTTCACGCCTATTATCTCGTTGAGCTTCGATCAGCTTTACGAGTTATACGAGAGTTTGGACTCAAGCATGTAACGATTGATGGCGCTGCGGATGCGTACCATTGTGCAGACGAAATTAAAGCTGCGGGAGTGAATATAGTTTTACACCCGTTCGCTCGCGAACCGTTAGGCGGGCGCAACGGACTTGGCCGCGGTATTGATTACGGCGACGAAAAGCCCGCGCAGGATGTGCTTGCGCGGCTTGCTGCCGCGGGCATTCCGGTCGCGTTGTCCGCCCACGGCGCCGCTGTAGAAGACGATCTCGCACAACAAATGCGTTTTGCGGTGCGCTACGGCGCTACGCGAGATCTCGCGCTTCGATCTGTAACATTATCCGCCGCGGAAATATTAGGAATCCAGGATCGTGTGGGTTCGATCGAGACCGGGAAAGACGCCGACCTCGTTCTCTGGAGCGGCGACCCATTCGAATTTACGTCGGCGCCAACGCAAGTGTTTATTAATGGAACGCCGGTTTGGAAGCGAAAATAAACAATCGAACATAACAATTAATCCACCAAAAATCTTAATAAGTATTCTCACTCCCGACCGAATCGTTATGCTTATTTCTAAGAATGTAATATCTAGCGCGGCTGCGCTAATTTTAGCATGCTCCGCAGTTGGATCATTCGTATCCGCTCAAGACCGCGTTATTATTAAAGGCGCGCGCATCATTCCTGTTTCGGGGCCGGAGATCGAAGTCGGCTCTATACTGATCGAAAACGGAAAGATCGTCGACATCGGTAAAGAAATCGACACGCCGTACGAAGCGCGCATTATTGATGGAACCGGAAAAGTAGTATTCCCCGGATTTGTAGACGCACATTTCGTTCGCGGAATTGATCGTGCTAATGAAGCGTATCCCGTCACGCCGTTTATAACTGTTGCCGATTCGATCGACGGTTCCAGTTTCGACTTTGAAGACGCGCTCCGCGACGGCATCACTACAATAAACGTGATTCACGGAAATGCGCAGCCGATCGCGGGCCGCGCTATGGTCGTTCGCCCCATTGGTAAAACTGTAGAAAACATGGCGGTCGTGTGGGACGGCCCGCTCAAGATGTCCTTCATCCCGCGGCAATTCTCATCGCACGTCGCGCAGTTTGCCGAAATGCGCCGCATCTTTGGCGAACTCCAGGATTATTTAGATCGCCTTCAAACTAAACGCGAAGACGACGAAGAATTGAAAAAACAACAGAATGAGGAGGAAGCTAAGAAAGACGGCGCCAAAAAAGATATAAAGAAAGATGAAAAGCCTCAGGCACCGAAAGAAGTTAGAGAAGAAGAGGAAATCGACCGCCGCAAACGGACTCTCGTAGATTTAACAAAAGGCCGCGTTCCGGTTTTTGTAGCATGCAATGCAGCGGAGATTCCGTTCGCTTTGGACTTTGCTAAGAAACACGGGTTTTTTGATAAGATGACGCTCGTCCTCGGCGCCGACGCGTGGAAAATGGTAGATATCATCGCGGCGTCGGGCCGGCCCGTTGTGCTCGACGCAGAATTAGTATTCCGCGAGCGCGACCCGATCACCGGCAAAGAAATCGAAACGCCCGTCGCTCCGGCATTTACTAAGAAAGGAGTGAAATTCGCATTGCAAACTGCGCGAACGTCCTATTCGGAAAAATATTTAAATACCCAGGCCGCTGCGGCTGTTCGATCGGGAATCGAACGCGACGCGGCTCTCAAATCCATCACGCTGTGGCCCGCCGAAATATTAGGTTTGGCCGATCGCGTCGGAAGTATCGAAAAAGGGCGAGACGCGAATATATTAATTCTCTCCGGCGATCCGCTGTCAACGACAACATTTGTAGAAAAGGTTCTGTTGGAAGGCCAGCTCGTTTACGAACGCGATAAGGACGAGCGCCTCAAGCGGCTTACTAATATTTCAGAAGATACTAAAAAGCGCATGAGCGACGCCGCTTCAAAACCTGCCGAATCGAAACCCGCCGCAGGGTCCAACGACGAGAAATCTAAAGATAAGTAAGGATCCTCACTTGAAACAATTCGCGCCATTACTATTTATATCAACGGTATTGTTTGTATTATTTGCCGCGTTCGCATCGGCCACGGCAGCGGCCCAGGGCGGCGAATCGCCCGCTTCGATGCCGTCGAGTTATGTATTAAAAGCCGGAATGCTTTATCCCGGCGACGCCCAGCCGATCGCAAATGCAACAATGGTTGTGCGCGACGGCCGCATCGAGTGGATTCGCGTAGGCGCGGTGGAAATTCCTCATGATCTTCCGGTGATCGATCGTTCAGATTCTACAATTGTCCCTGGATTTATAGCATCTGAAACGGCTCTCTCCGACGCGTTCGAAGAGCGATTCGGATTCACCAGCTTTGGAACGATTGTTACATTTCGGAACGTGGATCCGCTTCGGAAGTCTATTGATGGTTTTAGTTTTATTGACCGCCGCGAGCCGATCCTTTCAGGCGGCGTCACGACAGTTTACTTATCTCCCGGCCAGCGAAGATTAGTAAATGGCCGCGGTTCAATTGTAAAATTAGCCGGCGCGAGCCAGTCGGCGCGCACGCTCCGTGAAACCGCGGATTTATCATTATCCATCGGCGATGCTGCTAAAAATCCGCCGGGCCGTTTCGAAGCCCCGCTGCCTCCGTCGGCCGAAAATCCGGTTGTTCCCGCGGAACCACAAATGCCGCGAAGCCGCGCGGCCGCCGTTTTCACGATGCGCGAGGTTTTTGATTCCGCACTTTTACACGCAAAATTAATAAACGATGCGAAGACTAAGAATCTTCGCCCCGCGTATGATCCGGAAAAGGCCGAGCTCGCGGAATTGTTAAAACTAAAGCAACCGGTTCGCATTCGAACGAGCGCGGATATCGACGTTAACTCAGCGTTATCATTACTAAAAGATTACGGCCTTTCGGGCGTGCTCGTCGGCGCGAATGAGGCCGACCGCCACGCGGATAAATTGAAAGACGCCGGCGTTGCCGCGATTATTGAAATTCCTATTGTGAGCGGATCTCTGCCTGACGCCGATTCGCGCGCCGATCTTTCTGTTACATCCGCGAAGACCGCCGCCGCATTAGTAAAAAGCGGCGTCCGCGTCGCGATCACTCCCGCGAACGACGCGCAGCTCGCCGACGCATCATTAATATTAGCAAATGCAGTTCGCGCGGGCATGACGCGCGTCGAAGCGGTGCGCGCAATGACGAGCGACGCGGCGCGTATTCTTGGCGTTGCCAACAGCGTTGGAACATTAACATCCGGACACGACGCCGATTTTCTCGTGTTGAACGGCGAGCCCGGCGAAGCTACAACTACAATTCGCGAAACGTGGATTAACGGCGCGCGCGTATTTGATAGATTTGAAGCGGATCGCGCACGCCGCGAATTTAAGAAACGCGAAACGGCCGGCCAGAGTATTGTAGTTAAGGCGGGATTAGTTATTCCGGTCGTCGGCGATCCGATCCCAAACGGTTCTGTAGCGATTCACGAAGGAAAGATTATTGCCATTGGCCGCGACGTGGCCGTTCCTCGCGGCGCGCGCGTGATCGACGCCGGCGCGGATTCTGTCATTACTCCTGGGCTGATCGACTCGCGCTCATTCCTTGGCCTCGAGGGCGACACGACGCCCGCGCAGGGATCTGTACAATTGTCTTTATTAGCAAATCCGCAGGGGCCCGATTCTCGATTAGTTGTATCCGGCGGCGTTACTACAGCTCTCGTCCAGGGCGTTGTGCCGTCGATGCCGGGAACTCCGATTGCTGCAATTAAAACCGGAGGCCCCTCGGAAAATGCAATTATCCGCGAGGTTTGCGGAGTCGCTATTCCGACGCAGGGCTCGAATGCCGAGGGCTACCGAGCGCTTTTGCGGCGCGGCAAGGACTATACAGATCGGTGGGATAAGTATTTTGTCGAAAGCGACAAAGCAAAAGAAGATGCTAAGAAAGCCGCGGCCGAAGGCAAGAAAGCTGACGAAAAACCGGATACAACAAAAGAAGAAGCAAAACCAAAGGATGCGACGCCGGAACCGGAAGCTAGTGATCCTGTCACGGGTACCTGGGAGGGCGAAATCTGGGGCGGTCCGCTTCCGCGCCGCGAACCATTTACATTAAAATTAAAGTTAAAAGGCGACGTCGTGAGCGGAAGTTTTTCGAGCCGCTCTCCGCTCGCGGGCGGAGAAGACATTCCGTTCGAAGGCGGCAAGTTTAAAGATAGCACCATTACAATTTCGATCACGCGGCCCGAGATTCCGTTTCCTATTAATATCGAAGCAAAGATTGACCGGCCGGACCACATGACCGGCAAAGTCGACGCGCGCGTTATTACACTTGAAATGGAAGCGTCGCGAACCGAAAAAGCAGCTCCGTCGATTAATATAAAAGGAAAGACTAAGAAAAAAGGGCCGGAGATGCCGGCGGTCGACGAGACGCTCGAACCGTATCGCCGATTGTTAAAGAACGACGCCGCGCTCGTCGTTCAGACAAACGCTAAGAATGATATCGAAGCCGCGATGGCGGCCGCTTCCGACGAATTTAAATTATCGCTCGTCATCTTGGGCGGCGCGGATGCTAAAGAAATTGCGCCGGCGATGGCCGCTAAGAGAGTCGGAATATTAACGGGTCCGAATTTGTTGCCTTCGAAATCCGACAGCGGCTTGCCGCTGATTACAGAGTTAGCGATGTCGGGCGTGATGGTGGCGATTGGTAGTGAATCGGGAACGGGCGCCCATCGAATGCCGGAGTTTGGATATTTTGCCACGTCGCGAGGCGCCGGCGCCGACATGATACTAAAATCATTAACAATCGATCCGGCGCGATTGTTTAGAATCGACTCGCGCGTCGGAAGCCTGGAACCCGGAAAGGACGGCGATCTTATCATTTGGTCGGGAATGCCGTTCCGCGCGTCGTCGCAGGTAAAAACTGTAGTCATCGGCGGCGAGGTCGTTTCGGGCTCCCTGAAAAACTAATAACTGCAAAAATAAAAATTGTAAAACTAAAGATTGCAAACCTAAGAATCTATGATGCACATACTTTCTTTACTATTGTTGCCGCTGGCCGCGTACGCCGGCGGCGAAGCAGCTTCCGAAAAGCCCGCGGTGCCCGCCGAAAAAACAATTGCGATTCGCGGCGGAAAAGTTGTATGGAACGCCGAAGCGAAGAATCCCGTTTATGATCCCGGAGTTGTTATATTCCGCGGAAAAAAGATTATTGCCGTCGGTCCCGAGAAGTCGACGCCGATTCCCGAAGGAGCGGAAATCGTCGACGCTACAAATCGTTGGGTCGTTCCCGGAATTATAGAATTACATAATCACACGGGCGCGGGCGGTCACGGCAACGATCTTCACGAATATGTGTATTTAACAAATCCCGACTTGCGCATGAGCGACGCCGTGCAGCCCGAGTGCGTCGAAATGGAAGCAGACGCGCTCGTCGGCGGCGTCACGACGGTATTAACCATTCCAGGTTCTGGTAATAATATGTCGGGATTTGGAGTCTTAATGAAAACCGGCGGCCTCGACGCCGAAGAATCGATTATTAAGAATCCCGGCGCGCTCAAAATTGCGCAGGCAGGCAACCCGGAAAGTTATATGGCCGGCGTTGGCCGATCGTTAATGAACTGGAGCACGCGGGATCAAATGACGCGCGGGCGAGATTATACAAAAAAGATGAAAGGCAAGACTAAGGAAGAGCGGCGCAAATCGCCTGACTACAATGCACAGCTCGACGACATGGTGGAATTGTTTGAAAATGAGACCGCCGTCGCGGTACACACGCAACAGCACCAATTAGTAGCGTCGACGGTGCGTATTCTTAATAAAGATTTGAAGCTCGACGCGTTCCTTGATCACAGCACATTTAACGGATACGAGAGCGCGCCGGAAGTTATTAAATATAATGTTCCGGCCGTCTGCGGACCGCGCGGGTTCTATCGCGATCCCGCGGATTCGAGAGTTCGCGGAATTATGGCTTCGTGGTGGGCTGGCGGCGTCCGATTAGTTGGTACAAATACCGATGCGCCCGTCGTTCCACAGCAAGAGTTAACTTATCAAGCGGCCATGGGCGTTCGTTATGGATTCCCGGACACGCAGCTCGCGCTTCGCGGAATCACCATTCTCGCTGCGCGGATTATTAAAGTTGAAGATCGTTTAGGTTCGCTCGAAGTTAATAAAGACGCCGACGTCGTTATTTGGACCGGCGATCCTATTGATCCGCGCAGCCGCGTCCTCAAAGCATTTGTAAACGGCAAGCTCCGCTACGACGAGAAAAAGAACGGAATGTTACATTAAAGAATTTATGATTCGAAATTCAACAATTATTGCATTGATACTGTTAAGCGCCCTCGGCGTTGCGCAACAACCGCCGCAGGACCCCACTCCGGCGCAGCCGATTCCGTGGCGCCCGCTGCCGTCGCCCGTCGGCGCGGATGCGCCCGACGATCCCGTCGCGATTCATGTAAAACAAGCGATCACCGTTTCGGGCGAGACAATCGATGATGCTACAATACTGGTCCGCGGCGGAAAAATAGTATCGATTGGAAAAATTGTAGATATTCCGCGCGGAACGAAACATGTTCATTATTCCGACTGCATCGCAACGCCCGGATTTGTAGTTTCACAAGCACGCACCGGATACGCGGCGCGCGGGCCGTCGCAGGGCGCGGCGACGAAAGCTAAAGATGGAATCGACCCAGCGACCGAATTGTATAAAATCGCTGCGGCGTCGGGAATTACAACGATGGCGATCGTTCCGTCGGGCCAGGGCATTTCGGGTTCAGCTTCTGTTATTCGTACGCGCGGAAAGTCTATCGATGAAATGATACGAATTGACGATGCGTATCTGTATACTACCTTTGAAGGCGGGACGAATGCTAAAGATGGAATTCGGAAAGCATTCGATTCCGCAAAAGAAGAAATGGAGAAATTTGAGAAAGCCGAGAAGGAAGCTAAAGAAGCGCCGAAGCCTAAAGAAACGCCTGCCTCCGCTCCTGCTCCCACGCCCGGTGCGCCGGGCGCGGCGACGCAACCCGCCGCTACGCAGCCCGCGCCGAAAGCGCCTCCCAAGTTGGATCCGCGCGCGGAGCCCGTTATTAAAGTATTAAAAAAGGAAAAGAAGTTATTCGTACAAATCGGTCAAATCGGAGGACTTGGCGGTTTCGGCGGCGGAACCAGCGCTGCGGCAGATATATTACATTTCCACGAAGCTACAAAAAAACACGATTTCGAACGTATCTATTCGGCGAGTTCGGCGATGTTCTTGGTTGCTAATCATCTTGCCGACGTGAAAGCGGGCGCGATCCTTTTAACAGATATGTCGTTCGAACCCAACACACGCAATCGAGTGAACGCTCCCGATGAATTGCGGCGCGCTGGAATTAAGGTTGGATTATTACCTATCGCCGAATCGCGCGATGCTTATAAAAATTGGTTATTTAAAGTTGGCGAACTTGTAAAAATGGGCTTCCCCGAAAAAGAGGCATTGCGTGCGATGACATTAGTGCCGGCGGAGTTGCTCGGGCTCGGTGATCAAATCGGTTCGCTGGCTCCGGGCCGTGAGGCGGATATTGTATTCTTCGACGGAAACATCTTCGACGCGTCTACTAAAATTCGCGCTGTCATGATCGCGGGCGAATTCGTTCCGGAGGACGAACTGTAATGTTGAAATATTCTTTACATAACATCCTCGCGTTGCGATTCGCCACCGCGATGTTCGTGTTTATTTTAGCATTGTCCGCAGCTGCGTGGGCCCAGGGTTCGCGGCCGGCTTCGCGAACGGCGACGCAGCCAGCTCCGGAATCGACGTCGTCGAAACCGGCAGATACTACAAAAGAAGAAGAATTATTAGCGATCGTCGGCGGCGACGTGGAAACTGTGACGATGGGCCGCCTGCGCGGCGCGACGATATTAATAAAAGGTTCTAAGATTTGGAAAGTCGGCCGAAATATAGATATTCCTGAAAAGGCGAAACGCATTGACGCGCGCGGTTATTGGGTTTACCCCGGACTGGTCGCGCCGCGCGCAAGTAACATTACCGCTGGCGGATTTGGAGCAGGGGGAAAACTCGGCGATCGTTATGATCCATTTTCACTCTCCGTGCTCGGTACGATCGCCGGTGGAATTACTACCATTTATCAGTCGGACACGATTATTAAATTGTCGACGAAGAGCGTCGAAGATCTTGTTCTTAAAGATAACGCGTGTGTTCGATTTACTTATAATACGGCGCAGAATCGTTATGAAACGCGCGAGCGTTTTGAGCGCGCGCGGAATTATCTGTTTGAATTGCGCGAATTCGAAGCGCGGAAAGCGGCGAACGACAAGGATGCTAAAGAACCGAAGAAAGACGGAGTCGACGAAACAACGTTAAGATTATTGAAACGCGAAATCCCGGCGCGCTTCGAGATCGACCGCGCATCGGAAATGATGCCAATCCTGGAATTGTTAGATGAGTATCGGTTTGATTGCGTCTTCAGCGGCTGTCTCGAAGCGTGGACGATTCCGAATGAACTTTCGCGCCGAGGCGTCAAATGTATACTTTCGCCGCGCCGCCGCGAACAGCGCGACGAGCGCCGCGAAACATTAACAGGCTCATCCATTGAAGCTTCCGCAATATTAGCAAAAGCCGGAGTTGAGTTTTCGTTCTATCCGCCGCCCGGATTTGACGGCGGAGATATCATTACTTGGGGAGGCATCGCCGGACGCGATTTGCAAACATTTGCAATGGAAGGCGCGTGGGCGATTCGCGGCGGGCTCGACGAACACCGCGCGCTCGAAGCAATAACAATTTCTCCCGCGCGAATTATGGGAGTCGAACATCGAATTGGATCGATTGAGCCCGGAAAAGACGCGGATATTATTATTACAGATGGGCCGATCTTCGATTTCCGAACCTATACACAAACTGCAATTGTAAACGGCGTCGTTCAATACGAAAAATCAAAGGTATCGTTATTTAAAGATATTCGTCCGCCGCAAAAACCCCCGACGGAAGTGCCCGCGTATCCCGTGGAGAAATAATTAAAGAGGAATTATTAGATTCTTCCCGCGCGGGATATTTGTAACTTTTCCGGTCGTTCCATCCGCCGCGGTGGTTTCGATCTGAAACCGGCCTTCCGGCAGGTCCGGAAATGTAAACCATCCGCGATCATCTGTTTTTGTCGAACGCCGAAATAACTTATCGAGAATCTTATCATCGGCGTCGGGCGATAGCTCAACGTTAATATTCCTGATTGCGTCGCGCGAATCACTGATTTTCAGAACGTAACCAGTGATCGCGCGCGAAACGGGAGCCGTTATGTAAAAATAAATCGCGGCGCCTGACGCGCACGCGATAAATAAACTACTATAAAACAGCCCCTTGCGCACGCGCGGGATATATCAATAAACAAGAACCGCCGCGCGCGGCGTTACGCGACTCGCGTCGCAGAAGTTTCTTCGGCGATTGTTTTTTGTAAACGCGCTTCGGCGAGCTTGCGCTCTTTCCATCCTTCGACCAACGGCAATGCTACTTTTGCTAATTCAAGATCTGTAGGCTTCGCGGGGCCGCCTGCTTTGCCCTTATCGTCGTAAATGGTTGCTTCTTTACCAAACCAAGACCTTACCTTTAGCCACATAAATCGTTTCGCCATCGCCGGGCCTCGGAAGCTCGATATATCATATCCAATCTTCGGCCGAGGGAAGTGATCGGCCTTTGAACTGAGCCGGAAGCTGTACAGGAATCTAAACAGTCGGAATATATTTAGTTTTCCAGCGACCCACCAGAGCCCGCTCTTCATCATGAAATCGCAGAGCCAAACTGGAAGATAATTGTAGCCTTCCATGTATACTTTATATTTCTTTCCGCGCTCGTGGTGGTGCGCGCTAATGGTTGAAACGTCGCCCGCGACGGGGTTCTTTTGCATTTCGTCGGCTTGCTCTTGTGTTAAGACTCCCGCGTCGACGCCCTGCTGAACCATATCCGTTCCAGGGAAATAATTAATCCAATAAACGTTGACAAAATCCGTCGGATTCGCTCGATAGAAATTAATCATAGACTTGTAATCATCCTCGTTCTCTCCGGGGAGCCCGTAGATTTGATCACAAAAGAGGCCGATGCCTTCGTTTTCAATAACATTCACGGCTCGTGCAATAATCTTTTCGGGCATCGGACGCCCCATCACTTTTCTTAGTGTTGGGTTCATCGACTGGACGCCCATTTGAACCTGCTCGCAGCCGGTTATTTTTAGTAAATGGGCCGTCTCTTCGTTCATCGAGTTCGGATTCACAAAACATTTGTAAGGAAGCCGCGCATCGTCGGTGAGAACCTCCGAGAATCTCGTGAGCCACCGGACGTCGTACGGGAAATCGTCATCATTAATTCTGAGCAGCTTCACTCCGTACTTATTCTTAATCACGCGCATTTCTTCGACGACGTTTTCGGGCGTCCGTCCGCGAAGAAACTTCGGCGTGAACATATAATTAGGATCGTCCTTAAAATATATCTTTCTCCAAAGGTTATTTCCGCAAAACGTGCAGCCGTACGGGCAGCCGCGCCGCGTCATGATCATGTGCGCAATGTTGAACGGGCTTCCGTACGAATAGAAAAGGTCCTTGTCGGGAAATGGTAATATATCAAGATCGTTAATATACGGCCGGACGTCGTTTTCGATATAATCCCCATTGTGCCGCATGACTAAGTTTTGAGTCGTTGGGTCGACTTCTCCCGCGTCGAGCATTTGTATCAAATCGAGAAACGCGTGTTCGCCCTCGCCGCGGATTATATAATCTACACATTTGTTTTCTAATACATGTTTCGGCGACGCGGTCGGATGATAACCGCCGAAGATAATTGGAACTTCCGGCAGCAGTTTCTTAATTTCCGTCGCCGTTTCGACAGCCCACGGATAATTAGCGCTTAAAACTTGGAATCCAATCGCGTCGGGCTGAAATGCTACAACTTTTCGAAGGACGTCTTTCCTAAAATTGAAAACGTTTGCTAAGAATTCGTTCCTGTACTCGTGGCGAAAGAAATCAAAGAGTCTCGGATCAAACGCGAGCGCTGTCTGGTGGCCGTGCTGCTTTAATACAGCTGATAAATATTCAAGACCGAGACACTCGACCTCATTGTAAACGAAGAGAACGCGCATAATTATTTGTAGTGACTGTGGAGGAGCGCTTGTGATGCGGTTATAAAACGGGCGAACCACCCATCAAAACCGCCGAGAGGTGTTAGTAAATCAGGTGTCTAAGAATAAACGACTATTCGATTTGACGCCAATCCCTCGAATACATGATTCGGTGGATGTAACAGGTCGCAAAAAATGTTAAGAATGGAGGGCTCGCATGGACTCTCCCTCAGATCAAATTAAATCGCCGTCGGCGCGCGCCTGGGCGCGCTGGGCGCCGTGGCTAATCTTGGGATTCGCTTTTTCGCTAAGAGTCGCTCATGTGTTCGCTATTCGTGATTCGGCGCTTGTGTTATATCCGGCGATCGACCCGGGCGCATACCTCGCTCGGGCGAACGAAATTCTTGCGGGACAATGGTTTCCGAAGGGAGTTTTCTTCCAAGACCCGCTGTATCCGTACTTTCTCGCGGCGATGAAATGGGCGACGGGGTATTCACTGCTGGGCCCGTATTTGATTCATGCCGCGGTGAGCGCGATCAGTTGCGTATTGTTATATTATATCGGAAAGCGATCATTTAATATAATAGTTGGGACCGTCGCGGGATTCATTGCGGCCGTTTACGCCCCGTTTCTGTATCTTGATGGGCAGCTCGAAAAGAATACTTTCACAATTGCAGCATTGCTCGGAGCGATTCTCGCGTTTCCGAATGAATCAAATTTAAAATTTGGCCGCGTTGCTGCTGCCGGATTTTTATTAGGAATCGGCGCGCTGTTGCGCGGGAATTTTTTGTTAATTGCTCCCGCGTGGGCCGTTCTTCTGTTTTTCACGGGATCGCAGAATCTAATAAAACGCGTCTTGACCGTTGCTGTCTTCACGGGATTTGTAGTTCTTCCGATGCTGCCGTTTACATTTCACAACTGGAATGTTAGTAAAACATTCGTACTGACCACGGCCCAAGCGGGAACGGCGTTTTATATTGGTAATAATCCCGAAAACGTGAGCGGCGGTGTTCACTCGCTTTCGTTCAATCGGCAAATTCCAGAATTCGAAGCGGATGATTGGCGGCGCGAGGCCGAGCGCCTGACCGGACGAACATTAACACCGTCGGAAGTTTCCTCATTTTGGTTCGGCCGCGCGTGGGAACATATAACAAAAGACCCGGGCTTTTCTTGGTGGATCGGTCTTGTTGCTAAGAAAATAGAATTAATTATGAATCGGTTTGAAAGCCCCGATAACAGTTCGATGGGCTACATGGAGCGCGTCTCGGTTATTGTTAGAAATGATCCCGTCCGGTTTGCATGGGTGGCGCCGTTTGGGCTTATTGGTATATTTGCTTTGTTACGGAAGCGCCACCGGCTTTTATTGGCAACACTTGTGATTTATCTCGGAACGATACTGATGTTTCCCATTTCCGAGCGGTATCGGGCGCCCTTTGCGATGTTTCTAATTTTGGGCGCGGGAGTTTATGTTTATTATTTTATTGAATTCATACGAATGCGGCAGTGGGGCCGGCTGGCCATTGCGGCCGCGCTAACTGCCGTCTCCGCGATCGTCGTAAACCACGAGCTGCGGCTTCAACCTGAAGATACAAATCTTCGATTAAATAATACATTACTTAAAGGGTATCACGACGAAGCCAATGCATTTATAAATAATCAGCAGTGGGATCGAGCCGAAGCTGTATTAAATGACGCCATGCGCGATGAGTGGTTCGCTAAGAAAGCGCGCCTGTCGATCGACCTCGCGTTCGTCCGATGGTACAAATACAAGGATGCTGCAACTGCGAAGGATCTTCTTAATAAAAGCATCAAAGCAATGTTGAGGGAGGGGATTTCGGTTCCCGACGGTTACATGTTATTAGCTCTAATCCTTTCAGCCGAGGGCGATCATGAACAATCGAAATATTGGCAAGCGCGGGCCGACGCCTTCAATTCACAACAATGGGCGCTCTCATTGGAAACGGCCCGTGAGAGCGAGCTGAGCGGTGAAATCGCGAGGGCGATGGGAGTATTTGATGAATACGTCGCCGCTGACAAACGAAATCCCGCCAAGACGCTGGAATCGGATGTATATATTCGCTTGGCGAGACTACAACTGCAAAATCAGAACCGCACGCGCGCGGTGGAAACTGTAAAATTACTGATTCAGCGTGGCGGCGACCCGCCGGCCGATCTGCGTGCGCTGCTCCCTCCGTAATATTGTATCTTTAATTTTACGGAAGCAGCGTAATTGATATCGCGTCGGTCGACGTCAGATTTGTAGTCGTTGGCGAACAGGGCCCGCTTCCCCAGTACGATACTATTTGTGCATAATAAGTATTGCCCACGAGCGGAGCGAGAGGAACGAGCGAAACCGGAACGCTAGCAAGTCCTGTAATATCGCTCGGCGCGTCGAACCCAACAAATTCAGGCGACGTCGTATCAACAAAAAAGATGACGCCTAATTGAAGATCGGTGCCCACCAGATCCTGACCATCGCTCACAAGCATTAAATTCAAAGTTTGCGGAGGGCAATTCGATGCGTGTACTACAAATTCAGGGTTCTGCACGCTTGGCGCTGAGTTTACAAATATGCTCTGAGCTCCGGAACATCCGGGGGTTGAAAATCCATAATTAGAAATTCCGGCGGATGGAATCACTACATTTTGAACCTGCGACGTTCCTGTATTGCCCGCACGATCTGTTACTTCCATCCAATACTGCAATTGCCCGACCCAGTATCCGGGAATTTCCGAACGGAAGAGATTTCCGCCGCACCACGTCGCGAGTTTTGAAATTGCCGGTCCGCCGTTTACTGTAAATTTTAATGTTCCGACGGCATCACGAAGCTGCGACGTGTCGGCGTTTTCGTAAACTTGCGCGGCGACTCTTCTCGGCGACGGGCTCGGTCCGGACACGGATCCTAATATTTGTACAATCGGAATCCGCGGTGCAATCAAATCGGCGGCTCCGAGCGTATTGATATGAACCGCCGCAGATGTGCTGGCTTCATCGTGCGTAAAGAATAGATCTGTATCTTTATCATTATCAAGGTCGCCGGTTTCGATCGAAAGCCACGAATTTGCTACAGTTCCCGGCGAAGCGAGTTCCGTCTCCGTACCAAGGACCGACGTGCGTTTTAAGAAAGTATTTGCCGCCGAAGTCGCCGCGCCCTGCGCCGTTTCATTCTTATAAAGATAATTGATTCCATCAAAACTCGCGGCGACGGCATCGAGATCGCCGTCGGAATCATAGTCTACAAATCCAATTTCGTTTTCGTCGGTTCCCGGGTCTCCGAGCGGCGATCCGCCATTTGTAAAAACGCCGGTTCCGTCATTTAACAATATTCTTTCCTGAAGATTTGCGTATGACGCGCCCCAGATATCCACGTCGTCGTCGGAATCCAAATCGCCGAATTGTAACTCCATGCACGATCCGCCGGTTTGAAGAAGCGTTAGCGCGCTTGTAGTAATATCGCGGTAAATGCGCGTGCCTCCGATTTCATTTCCTACAGAAAGCCCGTTTTCAATAAAACGGTTTTGATAAATTCGCGATTGCGACCCTCGGCTTTGAATCACAAGATCAAGATCCAAATCTTGATCAATATCCGCAAAATCACTTTTAAAACTTATATTCGTAATGTCGTGATTTGCTCCGGTTGTATTTGTTGTATTGTCGGCTTGTGTTCCTTCGCACCAGCCGGCCGACGATCCTCCGGCGAGCGCAGCCGCGCCGCTCACGACGCCGGAAGGGTTATATTCTGTAAAAAAGCCGCTGCCATTATTTAAGAACAACCGCGACATCGTCGCGCCGCTGAAATTCGGGCCGGGGCCGTTTTGTAAATAATCACAATCGCCGTCGAGGTCGACGTCCGCGAATGAACAATTCGTCGACCAATCCGCAAAGCCGCCGGCGAAAGTACCGGACGTTAATAATAACGATGAGTGGATCGACGAGCCCGCGGCGCCAAGACTAACAAAACGGCTTTGATCGATCGAAAAAACACCCGTTGTTCCGCCCTGAAGTCCGCCTTGATTGATGAGCCAAATATTCGATTGCGAAAGAACCTGGGTTGAGTTAACTAACAAAAGATCCAAGTCGCCGTCTTTATCCAAATCGCGCGACTGAACGTGTTGCGCCCGAGATAACAAAACCGGCAGCGACCCGCTCGTGGCATCGCTAAAAATAAAAGATCCGCCTGCGGTCGAGGCGTTGCTGAGCCACAACCGGCTTTGTAAAGAAAAGAAGCTGCCGCCTTGTGTTGCAAATGCATCAAGGTCGCCGTCGTTGTCGGCGTCGAAAAGATGCGCGGAATTTGAATAGGAAGTTGTCTGCGGAACCTTAGCCGGCGTATTTGCAAAATTCGCCCCAGGCTGTAAATCCTGCGCGAGAAGCGCACCGGGAATTAGTAAGACTAAGAAAAACGGGGCCGGGTGGACTGGGGCAATCTTTAACATATTCAAAGTTGAAGGGTCGTGATGTAACAGTTGATGGCCCAGGAAAGCTACAAATAGAGTTGCTTACAAAAAAGCCCCGGCTTGTGCCGGGGCTCTCTGTTTCTCTTGGGGACGCGAGAGGCGACGTCGCGCGCCCTTTGCAGAAAGTGATTACGGCTGGATTATAACTTTACCGCCTCGCGACGTGTAAAGCGGCGTTCCGCAGCCGGCGTCGCCCACAATGAATTGGAAGTAGTAGTCGTTTCCAATGAGGCCGGCGTTATTGGGAATCGCGATCGGAGTAATCATCTGGCCAGTCGGACCCGCGTTCGCGTCGAGACCATAGATCTCGGTTGCACCGAAGAAGCTGCCCCACATCGGAATCCCAATTCCAAACTCATCATTTCCTACACCCTGTACGTCCGTCGCCCAGCAGAGCTGAAGAGTGTTGGCAGGAGCACCCGTGCAGCGAAGTTGAAAGTCAGGATTGTTGATGGTCGGAGTGGAATTGATGCTGAGTGTCAAAGGTCCACTGCAACCAACGATGTCGGATCCGAATGTCGAGAAGCCGACGAGAGGAACTGTGACGGATTGTGATCCGGATGTGCCTGTGTTGCCTTTTCGATCGGTTACAGACATCGAGTAAGTAACGGTTCCAGACCAGTAACCGGGTAGTAGAGCTGTGAACAGATTGCCGCCCGAGTATCGACCAGGAATTGAATGAGGCTCGCCGTTAACTGTGAAATTCAACACTGCGCTTCCATGTTGAAAGTACTCTTGATTTGCATTGTCAAACGCGCGAGCAACAATTCGCCGTGTTCCCGAAGTGGGAGGTCCATCGGGTGTGTCTAGGAGGTGTGGCACACGGGGGGCTATCGGATCTGGAACATTCAGGCTGTTCCTAAGGAGTACTTCATTGCCGCCGCCGTCTTCCGCGGAAATAATGTCTGGGTCACCATCGTTGTCCATGTCTCCGACATCAGATCCAAGAGAACTACCCCCGACACCACTGGCGATAAAAACCTCCGTTAACGTTGCACTTCCAGGCGCACCGTTAAAATTGTTTCGATAGATTCGGTCGGTCGAAGCGAATGCAGATATGAACACGTCATTATCGCCATCATTGTCGAAGTCGATCCAGTCTATTTCGTTGTCGTCATTGCCAGAATTCGGAACCGAAGTTGAGGCACTAAACGCACCAGTACCGTTATTCAGACGCGTTGCATCGCCTGTGCCTCCGTCGTAGTTCAAGAAATACCCGTCGACATCGTTATCATTATCAATGTCATTGAGGTCGGATTCGTAGTTGGCACCAGACTCTGCTGCGAGCCCGTTCGTGCCCCACAGTGAGGTCACGTCGCGATAGAGGCGCGTCGTCGTGCCATTTCCAAGGCTGTTGCCGTTTTCTACAAATCGATTTTGATAGAAATGGGAGATCGTGTCGCGTGAATTGGCAAAAATATCGTTGTCAAAATCGCCATCTAGATCTGCGAAGTCTGCATCGAGTGACATATTTGTAATGTCGTGAAATGTGCCGTTCGTATTCGTCGTGTTCTCCTGCTGAGTTCCCTCTACAAAACCTGCAGCACTTCCTGCTGCAAGAGACGGGTTGCCGGACACTGCGTTAGACGGGTTGTATTCCGAGAAGAAGCCGCTGCCGCTATTTAGATACAGTCGCGTCATGACTTGCGCGTTAAAGGCCGGACCGTACGAAGTGTGCAATAAGTCCATATCGCCGTCGCGATCGACATCTGCAAAATCACACTGACATGACCAGTCAACGAAACCATTGTTGAAGTCTCCGCCCACAAGCTTCTGTGCTGCGGGTACAGAGGAACCCGCGGCTCCAACGCCGACCCACCGGCTCATGTCCAGTCTGAATTCACCCACCGCTCCGCCCTGTGAGCCGCCCTGGTTGATCATCCAAGTGTTCGATTGATTGGTACCCGTTGAGTGGTTCGAAAAATAGAAGTCGAGGTCGCCGTCGTGATCAATGTCTACGATCTGAATGTCGCGTGACGACTGAGCCATAATAACGACGCCCGCTGATTTGAGCAGTTTAGTACTAGTAACATCCGAGAACGTGCCGATCGTGCCGCCTTGGGCAAGGCCGTTGTTGCGGAGCAGTTTGCTCTGCTGATTGTTAGCGTCGCCACCGTTGGCGTAGACAAGATCGAGATCCCCGTCGAGATCCCAGTCGCCGAATTTGGCTGCTTCAGTAGCGAGCCCGAGGTGCGGGAGAGTGGTACCTCCGGCCACGTTTGAGAACTGCTGGGAAAAGGCGCCTGAGGAGAATGTGCTAGTCGCGCCAATGGCGGTGACCACAAGGCACAGTTGGGCATAAAACGAGTTTCGCATAGTTATCTATAGTGATGAAGTAACCGGGACGCTTTTAGGAACTACAAATAGACTAATTACAAAAAAAAAACCCCAGCACATGCCGGGGTTCTCTGTTCTTCTTACAGACGCGAGAGGCGAGGCCTCTCGCGTCGTTACAGATACTGCTTACGGCTGGATCGTAACTTTACCGCCTCGCGACGTGTAAAGCGGAGTACCGCATCCAAAATCTCCCATGATGAATTGGAAGAAGTAGTCATTGCCGATGAGGGCTGGAGCGTTGGGAATTGCGATCGGAGTGATCGCCAAACCGGTCGGGCCTGCATTGGCGTCGAGACCATAGACCTCGGTAGCACCAACAAGGCTCGCCCACATCGGGATTCCAATACCGAACTCGTCGTTGCCGACGCCCTGGGCATCCGTTGCAAAGCACAGTTGAAGCGTATTTGCAGGCGCTCCTGTGCAGCGCATTTGGAAGTCAGGATTGTTGATGGTCGGGGTGGAATTGACGCTGAGTGTCAAAGGTCCACTGCAACCAACAATGTCTGATCCGAACGTGGAGAAGCCGACGAGCGGAACAATTACGGATTGTGATCCGGAATTTCCCGTGTTGCCTTTGCGATCTTTGTACTGCATGGAGTACACAATCGTTCCCGACCAGTATCCGGGAAGCAGTGCTGAGACAAGGTTGCCACCAGCGTGCTTCGCAGGAATCGTGTGGGCTTCGCCATTGACCGTGAAGTTTAGCGTTCCCGATCCGTGCTGGAGATACTCTTGGTTTGAGTTGTCAAAAACACGGCCAATTATCTTGCGTGTACCCGATGTCGGAGGTCCATCTGGAGTATCCAGAAGGTGTGGAATGCGAGGTGCGATTGGATCCGGAACGTTCAGGTCGTTGCGCAATAAGACTTCGTTATTTCCTGCGTCTTCGGCGCAGATGATATCGAGGTCGCCGTCGTTATCCATGTCGCCCATGTCTGCGCCGAGCGTACGATTTCCAGTACCGCTGGAGATCGTCACCTGGGTTAAAGACACAACGCCTCCAGCTAAGTTGTTGCGATAGAAACGATCCGTCGATGCAAAAGCAGAGACGAAAATGTCGTTATCGCCGTCGTTGTCGTAGTCAATCCAGTCAATTTCGTTGTCGTCGGTTCCTGAGTTGGGAACCGCATTCGCCGCGCCCATCGAACCAGCACCGTTGTTCAAGCGCCATTCGTCGCCTAACGCTCCGTTGTAGTTCAGGAAGTAGCCGTCGACGTCATTGTCATTATCAATGTCGTTCAGGTCGGCGTCGTAGTTACTGCCAGAGTTGCCTGCGAGTCCGTTGGTGCCCCACGCGTTTGACACGTCGCGGTAGAGTCGGTTTGTTAACGTTCCGCTTCCGATACTATTGCCGTTCTCTACGAACCGGTTTTGCCAGAAGCGAGAAACGGTGTCGCGTGAATTCGCAAAAATGTCGTTATCAAAGTCGCCGTCCAAGTCTGCGAAATCGGCGTCAAGCGCCATAACCGTAATGTCATGTTCTTGTCCGTTCGTGAGCGCGGAATTATTAACATGTGTTCCGTCAAGGAATCCAGCTTGGCTGCCCGTTGCGATGGCTGGGTTTGCCGAAACTTGACCCGACGGGTTGTACTCCGAGAAGAAGCCGCTTCCGTTATTGAGATATAAACGAGACATGACCGCTGCGTTAAAGCCCGGGCCATAGGACGTGTGCATGAGGTCCATGTCACCGTCTCGATCGACGTCTGCGAAGTCACACTGGCAAGACCAGTCGACGAAACCATTGTTAAAGTCGCCGCCTACAATCTTTTGTGCAGCAGGAACAGACGAACCCGCCGCTCCAATGCCAACCCAGCGGCTCATATCGAGGATGAATCGTCCGCCGACTCCACCCTGGGCGCCGCCTTGGTTGATTAGCCAAGTATTGGACTGGTTAGTCGCTTGTGAGTGGTTTGAAAAGTAGAAGTCCCAGTCGCCGTCATTTTCGACGTCAACAATCTGAACGTCGCGCGCCGACTGGGTCATGAGCGTCACGCCGACGGACTTCAAGAGGTTGATGTTCGTCACATCTGTAAACATTCCGATCGTGCCGCCTTGGGCAAGACCGTTGTTGCGGAGCAGTTTGCTCAGCTGGTTGTTTTGGTCGCCGCCGTTGGCATAGACCAAGTCGAGGTCGCCATCGAGGTCCCAGTCACCCCACTTCGCGGCTTCCGTAGCAAGCCCGAGGTTGGGAACGTTGGTTCCACCGACATTTGTAAATTGTTGGCTATACGCGCTCGAAGTGAACGCGCCGGTTGCGGCGATAGCGCCGGCGACAAACCATAATCGGGAGCAAGGCTGGTTTCGCATGGGTTCGGGTGTAGCGCGCTTTGCGATTTCTCGGGCGCGCTGAATCTGCGTTGTCAGAGAGAACAGGGAGGTAAAGGTCAAAACAAGGATGACGCATCCTGCGGAGACACGACATCACAATGATTGTGCGACATGGTCCGACGATTCGTCAACTCCGTTGGTTCCATTTCTTAATTTTTTCGCCTGCGATAACAAATAATACGTAAGCGTTTCGTGCGAATTATTAAGATTACTTGCGCGGTTTGATCACTCCAATTTTTCGAAGGCCGGCGCTTTCTGTTATTTCATAAATATATTCTGCAGCGAGACTTGACGCCTCAAAACGCTCTCCAGAAGGCCACGTTATTCTTAGTGATTCGAGCTGTTTAGCGTCGCCGAGACCCAGCACCAACGTGGGGTCCGAAGA
>JBJXHE010000056.1:0-13602 GCA_046160785.1 Planctomycetota bacterium | reverse complement strand
TAGAAATCGCCCCCGCGAATAATACGGCGAATACTACAAAAGCGCCCGCGGCGCCTCCCGCCGAACCTAAAAAACCAGAGCCGCCGCCCGAGAAACCGGCAGAAAATCCGAACGCTGCGAAAACCGTAAAATTAACAAAGGGCTCGACGATTTATAAAATCGCAATGCAACATTACGGTTCGGGCTCGAAGGCCGTTCTCGCGGACATCGCCACAGCAAGCAAAATTAAGGATCCTGCGAAGGTCGCCGAAAATGCAACAATCGTGCTGCCAAAAACCGCCGGCGGCGTCGCTCGAAAAGATTAGGGACAGGTTAGGGGACAGGTTTAAACCTGTCCCCTAACCTGTCCCCTCCATTCCATCAAATGCAGCGCGGATTGCCCCATGCGCTTTCAACTGTAATAACCGCCCATACAGCGCCCTCCGAAAACGCATTCGAGCGCGCCATTCGTTGTCGACGTAACCTTCGTTAATAACAATTCCGCTGCGGCGCAATTCGGCGAGCGTGCGGCCGTCGGCCGCCGATGCTACCACTTCGCCGACGACGGTTCCCTCGTCGAGAATCCGCGAAACCGCGCGGTCCAAATTTACAATTCCGGCGCCCGTGAGCGCCGACACGCGCACGCACGCGCGGCCCGGCCGTTCGAGAATAGATACATCCATGGAATTGTGAACACGGTCGATTTGATTGAATACATATAAACGCGGCGCCAGCGCTTCGACGTCGCGTAGCGTTTCCTCGACCGCGGCGAGACACTCCTCCGCGTCGGGCCGCGACGCGTCGACGACAACTAACAATAAATCCGCGTGAATCGATTCTGCGAGCGTCGCGTGAAAGGATGCTACTAAATCGTGCGGAAGCCTTTTAACAAATCCAACCGTGTCGGATAATAATACACGCCGTTTGTCGGCGAGCGTCCACAGCCGCGTTTTTGTATCAAGCGTCGCAAATAAACGATCCGCAACATAAGCATTCGAGCCCGTGAGCGCGTTCAGTAAACTTGATTTTCCAGCGTTCGTATAACCCGCAAGCGACACGCGGAAGAAACCGTCGTGCGCCGTCGCCTCGCGCTCGCGCCGCGCTTCAATACTTCTTAAATCATCTTTTAAATGTTCGATTCGATTTCTTACTAATCGGCGGTCGGTTTCGAGCTGCGTTTCGCCGGGGCCGCGCGCGCCGATCGCGCCTTCCGTGCGTTCGAGGTGCGTCCAGCGTTTTGTTAGCCTTGGAAGTAAATATTCGAGTTGAGCAAGTTCGACCTGCACGCGCGCGGCTCGCGTGCGGGCCCGCCGCGCAAAGATATCTAATATCAATTCCGTGCGGTCGACGATGCGCGCCTGCAGCTCGTCTTCGAGGTGCCTCGACTGCGACGGCGAAAGATTACAATCAAAGACGACAAGCTCGGCTTTTGTATTTTTTACAATTTCTTTGATTTCCTCGACTTTACCCTTTCCGACAAACGTGCGTGGATCGGGCGCTTCGCGTATTTGATATATCGAATCGACGGGCGTGCCGTCCGCGGCTTCGACGAGCCGTTCGAGCTCCGCGAGCGCGACCGCCGCGGGTTCCTGGCCGGCAAGCTGCACGCCGACGAGCACGACGCGCTCGGGCGGGCGGTCGGTATAGATATATTCTTTCAACTATTCAGCGATTGCAACGAAATCGCGGCGCCGTCTTTATTTGTTATGATTCGCGAATGCGCGCGCCACGCCGAATCGTTACGTTCCGGAAAATCCGTTCTGTAGTGTGTGCCGCGCGTCTCTTTGCGAAACCGCGCCGACTCGGCGACGAGCCGCGCGACGGTCACAATATTAGCAACCTCAAACGCGCGCGGAGTATCCAATTCAAAAGAAAATAAGTATCGAATCCAGCCGTCGAGGCGCGCGGCCGCTTCGTCGAGGCCTTCCGCGGATCGTTCGACGCCGACGAGGCGCGTCATTAACGATCGCACCGAATACGCGACGTCTTCAAGATCGAGCCGGATCGAGCCCGAGTTGCGCTGCACAGCGCGGTGATACGAAGATTTCGGAATTGTAGATTGTCCGTCGGGCGTATTGGATATATCTTCTCCGACAATCTTACCAAAAACCAAACCTTCGAGCAGCGAATTGGAACCGATCCGATTCGCGCCGTGCAAACCGGAACTTGCTACTTCTCCGACGGCATACAATCCAGGAATTGTAGTTTTACCTTTCCGGTCGACCTCGACGCCCCCCACGCAGTAATGCGCCGCCGGCCGCACCGGCACGCGGTCGCGTGATATATCAATTTCGAAGAATTTGCAAACTTCCGCGAGGTGCGGGAAGAGTTTCTTAACATCGCCCTCGATGTTTCGTAAGTCTAAGTATGCGCTCGTGTCGCCCGTCTTTACCATTTGCCGCACGATCGCGCGCGACACGACGTCGCGCGGCGCGAGCTCGCCGTCGGGATGATAATCAAACATGAAACGGTGCCCGGTGCGGTCGACGAGGATTCCGCCCTTTCCGCGCACGATTTCTGATACTAATAATCTTCCCGCGCCCGCGACGTACAGCGTCGTCGGATGAAATTGTATAAATTCCATGTCGCGGACCGCGGCGCCTGCGCGGAACGCCATCGCCGCGCCGTCGGCCGTGGCGATCGGCGGATTTGTAGTTTCACGATACAGCCAGCCCGCGCCGCCGGTTGCTAAGACTGTGTTTTTTGTAATGAACGCGACCATGCCGACGTCGCGCCGCCAGCCGACCGCTCCGATGCACACGCCGTCTTCGTTTGTTAATAAATCAATAATCGCCGTGTGTTCGAATATTGAAATCCGAGGATTTGCAGCCACGCGTTCGGACAGCGCGCGCTCGATCTCGCGCCCCGTCATGTCGCCCTGCGCGTGAACGACGCGCGCGTGGCTGTGCCCGCCTTCGCGCTGAAGGTCGAACGTCCCGTCCGGCAATTTATCAAATCGAGCGCCCAGCCCCGCGAGCTCGCGCAGCGCCGCGGGTCCGCGGGCCGTCACCAAATCTACAATTCCAAGTTCACAAATCCCCTGCCCGACGTTGAGCGTGTCGTCGCGATGGCTCGCGACACTATCTTCAATCCCAAGGACCGCCGCGATTCCGCCCTGCGCCCAGGCCGTGTTCGTTTCGCGGAGTGCAGCCTTTGCTACAAGTAAAACGTCGCGCGATTTGGATATTTCGAGCGCCGTCGAAAGCCCGGCGATTCCGCTTCCAAGCACTAACACATCGGTGCAATGGATCGGAACGCGGCGCAGATCATAGTTCATGAGCGCCCGCGGAATTCTCAGACGAACGTGAGCCGGCTCGCCCGCGCTGAATCCGGAGTTCGTCGGAAAAATGTCAGAAATTTGTTTGACTCGCTGTTAGGGGTCTGTTTGAATGCGATCTGTTAGGTAGGTGTTCGTGTCGCGGCGCAACGGTTATTGATCATAACAAATAACCCGCGCACCGGGGGCTCGAACGAAACGAAACGCTAACCATTTCTCAGGTGATGATATGAATACTAGCAAAACGATAAGTCGAACGAAACCAGCGATATTAAAAACCGGCAAACGAACCGTCGCTCGAAAGTCGGGCGGGCCGCAGTCCGCGCGCGAGACGATTTACGGCCAGCGCGATCTGTTTTCACAATTCCTTTCCGAACCCGTCGTCGTTCCGCCGTACTTTCCGTCGGAAGATTCGTTCGCTGGATCATTAGTAACAAACGCGGATCCAGTTTCCGTTGTGCGAACTTCGGCCGCGGGCGCGTCCAAACTTCGCTTCGGGCGCCACGAGATCTCCGTCGGAGTTTTTATTATCTTCCTCATCGCAACTGTCATTTTTGTATAACATTTCTATATTACGGAACTTCTTCCGCCCGTTCGGATTCATACAAAAACTTCAATACGCGCAATTCATCCATCGACTCAATGAACTATAACGATCCCGGCGATCACGTCGATCCCGCCGAACAGGTTGATCCCACCGAACGAAACGATGCGACAAACGACGAAGTTGCTAATGACGAAACTGCTAACGCCGAAATTGCTAATGATAAAGCGGCGCAGCGTTTATCTGAACAAAGCTGGCTGCCCTTCCCGTTGACGCCGCCCGGCGTTCGCGCGCCGCTCACATCTGTACAGAAACAGGTTCTCGATTTTATTTATGAATATCGAAGCCAGTTTGGCGTTTCGCCGACACTGCAGGAGATTGGTAATAAACTCGAAACGCATCGCGTCACGGTTCACGCGCACGTCAACGCTCTGCTCAAAAAGAAGTATCTCGTTCGATACTCCGATCGCGCATCTCGATCGCTCATTCCGTTTGATGAACTCGTGGCGATGGCTGCGCGCGACAGTGCTAACAGAGACCGTGCTAACCGAGATAGTGCTAATAATCGCGGACAGAGCAGTTCGACCTCGAAAACCAAGACTAACGCTGGAAGAACGCGAGTTCGCGGCACATCCGAGGATGCGAATTCAAATTCTAGCTCCAGCCAGAATACAAATGATTCTCCAGCGGCGCCAAGCCGGAATACTAAAAATGTCTGGGGCGAATCTTTAGAATCAAACTCGGGCGACGATTCTAACAATTCGCTCATGCTGCCGCTCGTCGGCAAGATCGCCGCGGGCAAACCGCTCGAAACCGTTTACGACAATGAAATGTTAGATGTCGCCGCGTTGTTCCCGAAAGAGCGCGACCTCTTTGTATTAGAAGTCACAGGCGAATCGATGATCGACGAACAAATCCGAAGCGGCGATTATGTGATTTGTGAAAAGCGTTCGTCGGCGCAAAACGGTGAAATTGTAGTAGCCGTGTTGCCGTCGGAATTCGGCGGCCAAGGAGAAGCTACATTAAAAAGATTCTTCCGAGAGCGCGAAAAGAACCGCATCCGGCTTCAACCTGCGAACAAAGCGATGACTCCTATTTTTATCGAACCGCCACGCCAGGTCGAGATCCGCGGCGTCGTCTGCGGTGTGATTCGAAGATATAAGTAATCTTAATTCTGGACTTCAACGATCGTCGCACCCGCGGCCTGCAACTTTTCGCCGCGAACATCCGCGACGATCACGAATCGGCGCATCCCCGACTTTGAGGCCGTTCTCGGAATCGCTAATTCTCCCGCGAATAAGCCGTTTGTTATTTTTCCGATCACTCGTTCCAGGACGCGATCGTTAGCATTCGCATACCCTTTTTTTCGCGGCGCCGCGGCGCGCGTGAGTTCGCATGTAACAATAACATCGGAGCCGTCGGGAACCGCGGCCGCCACCGAAAACGCGATAACGCCGCCGGATGTAACAGTTCCGCCAGATGTAACGTTTGCCGACACCTCCGCCGGCAACTCGGGCCGTCGAAGCGGCACCGCCGGGTCGCCGAATAATGTAAAGATTGCGAGTTCAAACTCGCAAAGCCGCGCGCGTTCGGCGTCGGACAATCCAAACAATCCCGCCATGCGGTCGACCCGCGAGCGGAATTCGCCGCCGCCCGATCCGACGCGTTGCTTTGCTTTTAATACTAATTCGCCGATTGTTAAGGTTTCCTTCGAACGAAACAATTCGTTCATTTCGTGAGCTATCAATAAATCTGGGTACGGGTGCGAATTCTCCGTCGCGGCGTAGACGCCGATGGCGCCCTTCGGTTGTGTTAACAATGCCTCGGCGAAACAGCTCGGCGCCGGCTGGCCTGCGGGCCCTTCGCCGTTTGAAGCAATTGTGGCGTTCGGCGCGGCAGAGTTCGCGCGCCGCCCCGTATTGATAAATTGCCCCGTGTCGCACGCGAAGATAAGAAAAAACGGCGCGCCACTTCGGACTTCCAGATTGAACAAATCGAGAGTATTACAAATCGGCGGCCGTATTCCCATTCCGACATCTGTATGAAACGCGTGCTTCGAACCGTGGCCCGCGAAAATAGTTACAAGCGCGCCCGCGTTCCAAAAGTTAAGAATCGCAGTTTTGGCGTTTTCGTCGCCGATGCCATAAGTAGACTTTGCGTCGGGCTGCATCACGCGAAGCTCATATTCGAGCGGAAGGTCGCGGTCGAGAAACGCAGAAACTGTAGCATCCAGCGCCGAATCGATCACCGCGCCGAAACCGCCGCTCGCCGCGAGAAACGTCACGCGCCGCCGCCACGCCGCGGGTTTTGTATCCTTTTCGTACGCGATCGTCCGCTCGATCACGTTTTTTAACAATTCCGGATTTTTTGTAGGAATGCGGCCGATGGCGCGGTCGGGAATGTGATCCTCGTCGTCACACACAAAATAAGTATCCGTTGCGGCAAGCGGCGAGCCCTTGCCCGGTCGCTCGACCATCGGCGGAAGTGTTTCGCCGTCGCCGACTAATAATAAAAACCGCCCTTTCTTAATATCGATTGAAAACTTCTTAACGGCTTCGAGCGTCGATTCGGTTTTGTAGCTTTCGCGCAGCGACTCAATCGATACAATTGCCGCGGATTTCATTCCGGAGCTGGCGCGGTGCTTCGCGAGGGGTTCGAGGATCGGCACAACTTCGCGCGGCGCAATCGCCACCCACTCCGCCGCCGCGCGCTCGGATTTAGGATCATTAACATAAAACGATTCCGCCTGCGGGACATAACAAATCGAGGCCAGCGCCCGGAGGAGTATTGCAGCGGGGAATATTACAAACATGCCGCAAGTTTAACAAAGCGACCCGAGGACGGAACGGTAGATTCCGCCCGGACAGCGGTCGAGCAGCCCCGAGAGTTCGAGGCCCGCGACGATTCCAAACAATTCCGCCTCCGAACCCGTGAAGCGAGCGGCGATCTCGTCGAGCGTCGCGCCAGTTCGCGCGCTTTCGAGAACGTTGCGTTCGGCGTCGGGCAGATCATCAAGAATCGCCGCATGACGCGCGGCGGCCTTGGAATTGTTACTGCCCGAATTGTTACTGCCGGAATTGTTATTGCCCGAATTGTGACCTTCAGCGCCGCCAAGCGATTCGAGCACTTCCGCTGGATCTGTGCATAGGATTCCCATGCCGTTTCGAATCAGTTCGTGGCAGCCCGCGCTCATCGGCGAATCGACTCTCCCCGGTACTACAAATACCGGCCGCCCGAAACTCTCGGCCCACCGCGCTGTGATTAATGATCCGCTCGCCTTTCCGGCCTCGATCACAATCGTAGCTTTCGAAAGTCCCGCGAGAATTCGGTTGCGCTGCGGAAAAGTTACTTTGGTCGCGTGCGCACCGAGCGCGAATTCCGATATAACACATCCGCGTTCGAATATTGCATTTAACAAATCCGTCTGATTCGGCGGATACGGATTCGAAATGCCGCTGCCGAGCGCGGCGACCGTCGCGCCTCCCGCGTCGAGCGCCGCGCGATGCGCCGCGAAGTCGATCCCGCGCGCGAACCCGCTAACAATCACGGCGCCGCGCGCTGCGAGTTCGCTACTAAAACGCGCGGCCTGCTGAACGCCGTACGGCGTCGGCGTTCGCGCCCCGACGATCGCGATGTGAGTCGCGCCCGAGCCCCTTTTGTTTTGATTCGCGTTCGAATCTAACAATAACTCGACACGCCCGCGCGCCCACAAAACAACAGGCGGAAGGTCGATTTCCTGGAGCCAAGCCGGAAGCACCAACTCATCGGGCGGCGCCGCAACTGTTACATCCCCCGCCGCATTCCTGCGCGCGCCGAATAGGAATTGTATCTTTGCGCTTTCGGCCTTTTTCAGTTCCTCGTCCGCCACCCGCGCGCCGGTGCGCCGCGCGATCTCTTTTGCTACACTTTCCGACGCGCCCGCCGCGACGAGTTCCTCAAACGACGCGCGGAGGGCCTCCTCGGCCGATCCGAATGTATGTATCCATTTCCACGTTCCCGCGACGCCCACGCCGTAGGTAAGTATCAATTGCAACCGCGCGAACGCTTCGGGATTCACAATAAAGAACGCGGCGCCGCGCGCGTTTGGGTCGCTAAAAATATTTCGGGCCGTTTATTTCTAACAACGTTTGCCGCGCGCGTGTGCGGCGGGATCGTCGGTTGACGATGTTTACATTCATTCACAATTCTGTGCGTTTTATTCATTATCGATGGATCGCCGTGCCGCTGCTCGCCGCGGGGCCGTGCTTTAAAGTTGATATTGAAACGAATGTTAAAATTGAACGGGATGGCTCGTCGGCGCGGCACGTCTCTATTACTACAGATCAATTCAAGCACGCGGCACTTCTCACTGAACTGCCTCAAAATCCCGACAAGGAACTCGCGCTCGTTATTTTAACAAATAACGGCTTTGATAGGGTTCCGCGCGGCCCCGGCATTCCGTCCGACGGCTCAAAGTGGACTCGCACGCGCGGCGCAAATGCTAACGAACGCGTTTCGGATCTATCACTTCACCGGCGCGGACGCGGTGAGGGCGCGACGAATGAAGCGATTGTAACAGTTGATCAATATATTATATTTCAGCGGATTCGATATAAGGAAACGATTCGCGACAGCGCCACGCGCGAATCGATGACTCAGGCGGCCGACAAGGTTGCATCGCAATTTTCTGAAGCATTAAAATTAGCATCCCGAGAATTGTTAAGTTCGAGCTTCGATTTGAAGGTATTCGAAAATTATTTACAAACTGCGTTTCGAAAGGAATTCCGCGAATTTCTCGTGCGCACGATCGGAGCTCACGGCAATTTTTCCGAAATGTTACGTGTGCTCGGCGATTCGCTCACGGCTTCCGCAATTCCATACGATTTCAATGCGCTCGCACGATTATTAAAAAGCGAAAGCCTCGCCACCGACGATCTTGAGCTTACGTTGAATTCCATCGTCGACGGAATGCTAACAAAACTCGCCACGCTGTTGCGCCGCCCGGGCGCGACTCCTGAAAATCCGGGCCAACCCGTCAAAGCCGAAGAGTTAATATTACTAAAAACGCCCGGCCTCGCCGAGCAGGCGATTTCGCGCGCGCTTGAAAATCAATCGAATTCTACAATACGCAAATTCGACGAATTAGTACAATCGGCGGGTTCGGAATTATTTGGATCCTTCGGCGGCGCCGCGTTCGATCCGGATCTCGGGTCGGCCGAAATCCGCTGGAAAACAACATTACAGATGCCCGGAAGATTATTAAAAACTTCGGGAGTGCCGCTCGAAGACGGATCCATACTTTGGCTACAATTAAAATCCGACCTCGCAACGCGAGTGAATGTTCAGGAAGCCGAGTCGATTGTTATGGACGCCCGTGCGATCACGGCGCTCGGCGGCAATGCTTCCAATGTCACCGCGGAACAAATTCTCGAATTGCTCGCGACGCTCGGCGACGGCCGCGAACGCACGCCGAATCGTGAATGCATTGCAATATTAAAAAACGCAATGGACGGGACGGAAGAGGCCACCGCGATTATGAAAAAGGACGACCGGCTCGAGCCCGTCCGCCGAATTCTCCAAATAAAATAATAGTTATAATAATAAATTCAATGCAAACAAAAGAACTGCTGCGCCACGTGGAGTACAACGCTTGGGCTACGCGGCGCCTTCAGCCCGCAATCACTTCGTTATCCTTCGATGAATTTCACAAAAACTTCGGCGGAAGTTTCGGTAGCATTCACGGAACGTGTGTGCATCTCGCCGGCGTCGCCGAATTGTGGTATTCACGCTGGAACGGCACGAGCCCGTTAAAATTAGCTTCCGCGGACGCCTTTCCGCAAGACGCCGCACAACTGTTTGAACGCTGGAATCGTATCGATGCGGAAATTGTACACTTCGTGAGGAGTCTCGCCGATCCGGCCAGGGAGATTTCAATGACGAATACGTCGGGAAAGTCCTTTATCCATTCCTACTCCGACATGATTTTACATTTCGTAAACCATCAAAGTTATCATCGCGGACAATTAACTTTGTACTTGCGCCAGCTCGGTAAGGAAGCGCCCGCTCAGGATCTTATTTATTATATTCGCGAAAAAAATCATTCACTTGCTTAACCAGAATGCAATCGTAGTTCCTGCTCGGGCGTTTCTAGAATTGTAGCTTCGTATTCCGCGAGTTCGGCGGCGCGTTTCGCGACGCGCTCCGCGCGTTCGAAGGTTAACGCTTGTTCATAATAAACGTTCTTGTGGCGCGCCTCGACCTCGGCGAGCTCGGCGAACAATTCACGCAAGTCTTTTGATAAATCTGCTAATTGTAATTTACGAAACCGTTCGGTCGATCTCGCTTCGATAAGCGCCGCCACCAACAATTCGTCGACGATCTGCGGATAGAGATTCTTAGCAAAACTGCGCGGCTTGCGGATGTAATCAATCAGATTTTTGGCATACGCCGACGGCGGCAGCCTGCGAAACGTCATTTGATGTTCGCGCAGCACCATTAGTAATCTTTCGAAGTGTAACAATTCCTCGCGCGCGAGTTTACTCATCGCGTTGATGAGCTCGTGCTGGTCCGGCATTCTAAATATAAACGCGAGCGCGGTCGCGGCCGCTTTCTTTTCGCAGTGCGCGTGATCTAACAATAACGATTCCACGTCGGAACACGCGCGCGCGACCCAGCGCTCCGACGTTGCAACGAGCGGAATCAATTCAACCATTTCAGTTTAGTTTATTTTCTTTTGAAGCACGGGAATTTTAGTAGTATCAAAAAACGGGCGCTCGCCGGGAACGATCTGCCGCAGAACAGCGCAGCACGCGTCCATGTCGCGATCAAACAATTCCAAATCGAGGCCGCACGTTCCGGGCCGGAACGGCGCGAGGATTCGTTTCTGGCCTTCATATAATTTCCGCGCGCCTTCAAAATTGTTGCGACGGAAATGATGTATCGAAATCGCGGCCTGCAGGAGCCCTTTTAACAAATGCGCGCGGTCGTCGGGCGTTTTCATCCAGAGCGCTTCCCACACTTCGTGGCATTCGAAGAATTGTTTATTGTTAAATAACGAAAGCCCCTCCTCGAATTCTTTTGTAAAGATCTCTTCTGTAAAGTCGTCGGAGTCGTGCATGGGCGATTTGATGCGTTGCGGCAATTTCGTGCGGATATTGAAACACTCACAGACGCTCGGCGCCACTCCCTCGTCGCAAGCGGCGGCGCGCGCTACAATCCGCGCATGATCGCATCTCGAATTGTAATACTCTCTTTTCTTATCATAACAACCGGCGCGTGCGTTTCGACGCGCACTTCCGCCGTTTCGCGCGCCGAGTCCGGCCCGTATTTGTGGTATTCGCAGCCCGCGCGCGACTGGAACGAGGCGCTCCCCGTCGGCAACGGCACGCTTGGCGCGATGGTGTTCGGCGGCGTCGAGGAGGAGAGACTACAAATCAACGATCATGAACTTTGGGCGGGCGGACCGAAGGATCGCGTCAATCCGAAGGGAATTGTAGCGTTGCCCGAAGTCCGTAAATTAATATTCGAAGGGAAGACGGAAGAAGCTACAAAGCTCGCCGAGTCGACGATGGCCGGAATTCCGCCGACGATCGAATCGTACGAACCGCTGTGCGATTTGATATTAAAAATGCCGGGCGAGAAGAATATTACAGATTATCGGCGAGAACTAAGATTAGCCGACGGCGTTTCTGTTACATCGTGGAAACGCGCCGACGGCACACGGATCAAGCGCAGTGTTTTTGTATCCTATCCGGACCGTGTTCTGGTGGCGCGAATCGAGAGCGAAAGCGGCAGCCCGCTCGACTTAAATATACAATTACGACGCGAACGTGATGCAACCATCAAACATCTCGACGACGGATTTATTTCATTGAGGGGAAATTGTAATAAAGGCGCGGGGATGGAGTTCGCCGCTCTTGCGAGAGTGGCGGCGCCAGGAGGTTTATTGCATTCGCGCGAGGGTGGATTCGCCGTCGAAGGTGCTCGATCGATCAACATTTTATTAGCGTCCGCGACTTCACTCAAGTACCAACATCCAAACACCGTGGCGCTTGACGCTCTCGCGAAAGCTGTCAAAAAGGATTATGAGTATTTGCTCGCCGCGCACATCAATGATAACCGCGCGCTGTTCGACCGCGTTTCATTACAAATCGGAGATGCTCACGATTCGAACGATAAAATTCCGACGGACGTGCGTCTCGCAAATTACAAAAAGGGTGCGCCGGATCACGCGCTCGAATCGTTATTATTCCAATACGGACGCTATTTATTAATTGGCAGTTCGCGTCCGGGCGGGCTTCCCGCGAACTTGCAGGGCCTCTGGTGTAAAGATTACGAAGCGCCGTGGGACTCGGATTATCACTTAAATATTAATGTACAAATGAACTATTGGCTGGCGGAAACGTGCAATCTCGCCGAGCTGCATGAACCACTCATTGATTTCATGGAAAAGTTAAAACCGCACGGCGAAGATGTTGCAAAACGGCTCTACGGCGCTCGCGGCTGGACCGCGCATCATATAACAGATGTGTTTGGATTCGCCGTGCCCGCCGACGGCGTTTGGGGCATTTGGCCGATGGGCGCCGCGTGGCTCGCGCAACATGCGTGGGAGCACTACGCTTTTAGTAATAATAAAGAATACCTCGCGGCGCGCGCGTGGCCGCTCCTGAAGGGCGCGTCGGAATTTATGTTAGATTTCCTCATCGAAGCGCCCGCGGGTTCGCCGGCCGCCGGTCGTCTTGTAACGAATCCGTCGCACTCGCCGGAGAATTGGTATAAAACCGCCGGCGGCGCTTCGGCTTCATTAACGTACGCCGCGACGATGGATCTTCAGATTATTGATGATCTCTTTACAAATACGATCGAGGCTTCACATCTATTAAACATCGAGTCGGAATTTCGCGCGCGGCTGAAATCAGCGCGTTTACAATTAGCGCCTTTGCAAATTAGTAAAAAAACGGGCGCGCTCCAGGAGTGGATTGAAGATTATGAGGAATCGGAGCCGCAGCATCGCCACGTTTCGCATATGTTTGGTTTGCATCCCGGCCGCCAGATCACAGCCCGCGGAACGCCAGAATTAGCAAACGCGATCCGCAAAACTCTCGAACGCCGCGGCGACGGCGGCACGGGCTGGTCGAAGGCGTGGAAAATCAACGCGTGGGCAAGGCTCCACGACGGCGATCATGCATATAAAATGCTCGGTGAATTGTTAAAACACAGCATTCTTAACAATCTTTTTGATAATCATCCGCCATTTCAAATTGATGGTAATTTTGGCGCGACCGCGGGCGTCGCGGAAATGTTACTTCAGAGCCACGACGGCGCGATCGAATTGTTACCTGCGCTGCCGTCGGCATGGCCCGACGGGCGCGTCCGCGGACTTCGAGCGCGCGGCGGATTTGTAGTCGACATCGAATGGCGCGCGGGCGCTGCGTCGATTGTAACAATAACGCCCCGCATCTCCGGACGCGCCGGCGTGCGCGCGCCGCGCGGGCAGCGCATCGAGGCCGTTCACGAAGTGAATCGTAATATTACCCGTAATATTACAATTGGCGACACGCCCGGCGGATCGCAACAATTCCACGCCGCCGCGGGGCGCGAATACCGCCTGACGTTCCGCAAAGACTAACGATTGCCTCGCGTTTTTGGACGCCCATCGTCAGCATTTTTGGCCTCGTTTCGCTGCGGGCTTTCGCCCGCGCCGTTGACGCGGGCGCTCGACGCCGCTAATTTCCCCGCCTGAAATCCGCGGGCGTAGCTCAGTGGTAGAGCGCGACCTTGCCAAGGTCGATGTCGAGGGTTCAAGTCCCTTCGCCCGCTCCAA
>JBJXHE010000055.1:0-19823 GCA_046160785.1 Planctomycetota bacterium | reverse complement strand
CAATTCGAGCTCAAACCGAGTGCGGATGGAAGCGAGGCGGAGCGGATCGGTTTTGTAGATTTAAAGATTCACCAAGGTGGCCTTGACACAGATGGCCTTCTCATGGAAGGCACCCCAATTAGGAGTGTCCGGCACTCCTCATTCTTTGCGAGAGTGAGAATGTTGTTAATAAGGAACTTGTAGCTGCGAAGTGACAGTTATGTCCCATTGGGTGCCAGGCACGCCAATTAGGCGTGCCTGACCCCCAGGATTTTTGCAGTTTCTAATTCCAGCGCCGCGACGGCGGCGGCCATTTCGTTTCGGACGCGCGACACGGATTCTTTCGCGTTAGCGAGGTCGCCTTGCCTTCCTAACATTTCGAGTTCTTTACAAATCGAGGAAAGCACCATTGCGCCGAGCGTGGCGCTAGTCGATTTGAGCGTGTGCGCGGCGCGGTCGAGCGTCTTCGCGTCATTTGATATAATAGCACTTTCTATTGTAGCAATATTATTTGGCGCGTCGCGAAGAAATGTTTCAATAATCTTGAGCAAGACGGCCCCGTCGTCGTCAAGTTCGCGAAGTTGCTCGAGCGCTTTTTGATCTAATATTGCCGTTTCCACAATTCTCTCCACTTATGTACGTTAACTCTGGGTGCCAAATTCGACGTGCGCGAGGCAAAACCTTTAACCTTCTACTAATAATCACGCTGGTTCCGCGTCGCAAAAGCCGCGGCCATGGCAGCGATCAGGCTCGCTATGAAAAAATTTCGCGGAGCCGCAGGACGCGCTGGTTCCGCTGCATCAATACTCCCTTCATGAGTCTTTCCCACCGATGCATTTTTAATAATAGACCCGGAACGCGATCGCAGGTTTGTTAGTATCAAATTCGCCGCGCCGCCGTCCGGCTTTGACCCAAGAGAACGGAGCGAATTGTAGCGTTCTCCGCCCGCTGTGGGGCGCGTGAGGCCCGTATATAAATGATCCGGAGAAAGATTAAAATACGCGGGCGCGTCGCCATTCTTCCATACTAATTTTCCGCCGTCCACACATGCTACCAATGTCGAATCCGAGGCTGGCGTCGCCGAACGCACGGCCGCCGCGGAAAAGCGCGCGATGAACTCTCGAAATACATTTGTAGTTTCATAAACGCCAATACCGTTTTGCGAGTCTTCAATCCCTAAGATTCCGATCGAACCTCCCGGCGTCGCACGCATTGCGGCGAGCGGCTCGCGCGTTTCCGCGTTTCGCAAAACGACCGCCGCTCCCTCGCGAATTTGATATTCACAGAAATCGAACACCGGCGCAATATTGCTAAAATCGAGCGAGTTAACAATAAAATTTCCGGGCTCGGCGGCAGGTATTGCTTTCCTTCTCGGCGGCTTCGGTTTTATTACTTTTTCTTTCTTAGGTTTGGGCGGGCGCCTTTCCAAAGGCGGCTTGACCGGCGGTTTTAACAATTCGCCGGTCTTTTTGTTTAGATCCGCTGGGCTAGGAGATGCGCGGCGCGTTCTCCCCTCTGGAATTCCCGCGACGCGCCGCACTTCAATACTAACAAGCGCGGGGATGTCGCCGGCGCTCGCGGGGTAGGAGCGACCGCCGCCCCACTTTGCTAATAATCCTAAAAACTCGGGATCCTCGTCGCCGCCGCCCACTACAAATACGGTTGATAATGTAATTTGCGCGGGCCGCAGGACATTTTGAACCAGCCCCGGATAGTCGGCCGTGAACCGGTCGGCGGTCGCACCGTCGGTTATTAATATGATGTGCCGGATTGATACATTAACAAACCGCAATTGATTCGCTGCGTCGACGAGCGCGCTATAAAAAAACGTTCCGCCGTCGGGCGGAGGAATGCGAGCAAGAATACTACGAATCTTGTCGGGCGAACCAACGATGTCTGATTTGTAATCAACTCGCGACGTGTCGCTAAAAGATACAATGGATAAATAGTCATCGGGCGCTAGAATTTCGGCCGACGCGAGCGCGGCTTGTTTTGCAACCTTCATTTTCTCGCCCGCCATCGATCCCGACCGATCCATAACAATAGCGAGAGCGACGACGGGCGCGGGCGCCTCCGATTTTACTAATTTTGGATCGGCGGCCGCGGGCGCGGGATTCTTAGGCTCCTCCTGCGGCTTCGGGGGCTCCGGCGGATTTGTATCATCGGACCCCGGCGGTTCCGGCTCTGGAACTGTATCTTCCTCCGGTTCGCCGCCGGGCTCGTCTGGGGGCACCTCGGGATCGGGCGCGGACGCCCGCGCGAAACCCGGAAAGTAGGATGCTAATTCTGGATTAGTAAGTTTGGATTGTTCTATTTTCAACGCCGCTTCGCGGCCGGCCACAATGCAACCGATTCCGTCGCGAACCGCCGCCTCAAGGGTCGAAACTGTAAAATTTGCATTTGTAACAATGACGAGCGAGGCTTCGCCGGGAACCTGCGATTCGACGAGATCTTTCATAACAAACCCCTGCGCCGCCAGAGCTGATTTTATGAATTCGCCGGTCCCCGGAGTAATATAACAAATCGGCGGCGGAAGCGCGACGATCACCGCGCGAATCGCCGGTTCACCGGGCGCGCCGGAGATATCCATAAAATGACGCCCCGCGGAAATCGGCGGACATAACAATTCCGAAACTCCGCCGCGCGTTTCGATCGCAAATTCACCCCCTCGCGGATTTGTTGCAACGCGCCGCACGGGCGCGCCGTCGATCGAAATTGTTAGTTTCTCGGAGTCGAGGCGCACGCCTTCGAGCGCGATGCGAAACGGCCGCCCCGATTCGACGCGTTCGGGAAATGTAATTCCTGATAATAAATATTCCTGCGGCACGGGTGCCGCGACAGAAATGTTATGAATGGCACGCAGAACATCGGGTTCGCCGACGAAATAATCCGCGTCGCGCCGTTCAAGGCGCAGCCGCGATTTGATACTTTGCAAATCACCGCCGTCACTTTCTAATAATAAATATGATTCGCCACCGAGTTCGCGTTCGAGCGTTTTCAGTGCATTTTCAAAATCCGCCTCGCGGTAACCGGCCGGCGGCGCGACGACGGCGATCTTGGACGGATTTGTAGTGTCCGCGCCGCGTATGCGAAAATCGCGTTCGACCCCTTCAAGCTTCGAGTCGGCAATGTTCGCCGACGCGTACCAGCCCGCGCCCGCGAACGCCGCGGCGCAAAGTATCAATAACGCTGGTATCGCGGTTCGCACATCTATTTTAGTAAGATCGGATCGCACCAATTTGCGCGATCGGCGATATCAAAACCGTCGGAATAGTCTACTTCTAACGTTAGCTTCTTGACGCCTTTCAGCTGCACGTCGGGCGACGAAACCGCGCGGTCGCCGGTTCGTACAATTCCGCTTTCCCACACTTTTTTTCCGTCGCAGCTAATCTTAAAAATAACAGATCCTTTGCGCGGCAATGTTAACGTTGCGTCGTCGATGCCCGCCTTTGTCCGAAAGATAGAATACGTGCCGTCGAGCGAATAGTGCATTACGGATTTGGAGTGAACGCCGATTCCACTTTCATACAATATTCCGCCGACGACAATCGCACCGCCCGTGACGTTGCGGTTGCGTTTCCACGGAAACCGCAGCGCTGGTTCTCCTCCGAAATAGGGCGTTTCTGTAACTTCGGCGGGGTCAAGATCGGATAAATCGACATATTCCGCCGACTTGAATCGAATGCTACTGATCGCGCGCGCCGGAATCTGTAGTTTTCCGAGAGGGCCGGCGTTTATTTTTAGTAATGTCGGAGTCATCGATTCGACGACCGCGCGAATGCGTCCGTCGGGAATGGTAGTAATCGCGCACGCGGGCTCGAATTTAGCAACATTACTTTTTCCGCCGAGCGGCGCGAGCACGATTGCAGCGAGCTCTTCGTACGGAAACGGCGTCTTTCCGAGCACGCCTTCAAATTCAAGATTCTTTTCGCTAAAGGATACTAACGTTCCATTGACGGCTTCGACGACGACTTCGGCCGAACCGGCCGGCCGGTGGATTCGATATAAACGATCTCCTTCGGCCCCGGGCGCGAAATCAACAGTTCCTTTCGGAACGCGATCTGTAAATATAATTTTTCGAATCGAATCAATCGGCGCGGCGACGGCGGTGCCGGCGAGCGTTAATTGTAATTTTTCAGCGCCGCCGCCGGAAACCGTGCCGCTTAGAATATCGCCGCCTTCAAACTCGACGCGCGCGTGATTCGGGTCGAGCTTCTCATTCTTAACATGAATGTTCGCGCCGGTCGTTTCGGGCCGCCGAAATTGAATAGATATCAATTCTTTTGTTGCTATCGTACGAACGCCGGAACCCGAAACTCCGATCTGTAGACTTTCTGCCGAGAGCGACTGCACGTCGCCCGCGATGCGTTCTCCGCGAATGAACTGAACTTCAACGCCCCCCGCCTGCGCCGAAACGGGCGTGGAGGCCGCGGCCGTCATAAAAGTAAGAATCGCAAGTTTTGTAAGTATTTTAGTTAATATTCGAAGTGTGATCATTGGGGTTGCCGGAAGGTCTGCCTGATTGACAGCCCTCAAATTCGCTGGATAACAAATCTGCCAAGCGGGCAGCACTTTTAGATCGGTTCTACGCGCGTCCCGTTCGGGTCACGAATTCTAACGCTGGAAGCCGCGAGGTTTTCGCGGCGAATTGCGTCGGCACCCAATTTGTCCAAAAGCCGCTCCGATTCGAAAATCACACGAACGCGCAAGCCAAATCGGCCGGTGCGATTTCGTTTTTCGTTAATTGATAAAACAATTCTTCCATATTCACTGATCTCTTTTTCCAAGAAGTTTTTGTAACAATGGCAAAGCAACTCGTTTTCGACGCGGACGCCCGCGATGCACTGCGACGCGGCGTTGAAAAATTAGCGCGCGCCGTCGTCAGCACGCTCGGGCCGCGCGGCCGCAATGCTGTACTTGATAAAGGCTGGGGCGGACCAACCGTAACAAAAGACGGAGTCACCGTGGCCGAGGAAATTCAACTCGACGACCCCTATGAGAACATGGGCGCACAATTAGTGAAGGAAGTTGCTAGCAAAACGAGCGACGTCGCCGGAGATGGCACGACAACGGCAACATTATTAACAGAATCGATCTTTAAGAGCGGCCTCCGATATTTAACATCCGGCGCGAGCGAAGCGTCGCTGATCCGCGGACTCAAGAAGGGCTCCGACGCGATTATTGAAGAATTACACAAATCTTCGCGCAAGGTTGAAGGCACGAAGGAAATTGAACAGGTTGCTACAATTGCTGCGAATAACGATCCCGTGATTGGTAAAATCATCGCCGACGCGATGGATAAAGTCGGCAAAGACGGCGTTATAACAGTTGAAGAAGGCAAGGGTTTTGAGACGGAAGTGCGCATCGTCGAAGGCATGCAGTTCGACCGCGGATTCCTCTCGCCGCACTTTGTAACAGATATGGACGCGATGGAATGCGTGCTCCAGGATTGTTATATATTAATTCACGAAGATAAACTTTCGAGTTTAACAAAACTGATTCCGTTGCTCGAAAAAGTGCGCAACGCCGGAAAGCCGTTATTAATTATCGCGGAAGACGTCGAAGGCGAAGCGTTAGCAACTCTGGTTGTTAATAAACTCAAGGGCATTCTTAACGTTTGCGCCGTGAAGGCGCCTGGCTACGGCGACCGCCGCAAAGCCATGCTTGAAGATCTCGCGATTCTCACGGGCGGAAAAGCGCTTATGAAGGATCTCGGTTTCGACCTCGCAATGACTCCTCTTGCCGACCTCGGACGCGCGAAGCGAATTGTTATCGATTCCGATAATACTACAGTTGTCCAGGGTCTCGGAGCGGCCGCAGCCGTTTCCGGTCGAACAAAACAAATCCGAAAGGAAATTGAAGGCACCACTTCCGACTACGACCGCGAAAAGTTACAAGAACGCCTTGCTAAATTAACGGGCGGAATTGCAATGATCGACGTCGGCGCTGCTACAGAAACGGAAGTTAAAGAAAAGAAAGCGCGCATCGAAGACGCCATTCATGCCACGCGCGCCGCAATCGAGGAAGGCATTCTTCCGGGCGGCGGCGTCGCGTTGCTGCGCGTTTCGAATGCTCTCTCGAATGCTAAAGTTACGGGCGACGAGACTTTTGGTATTAGTGTACTTCGCGACGCGCTTTCGCAGCCGTGCGAGCGCATTGCTGCAAATGCCGGATTCGACGGGCCCGTGGTTGCGCGCCGTATTCTTAAAAATAAAGAATTCGGTTTCGGCTTCAACGCGATGACCGGCGAATATCAAGATATGTTTAAAGCCGGAATTGTTGATCCTACAAAAGTCACTCGCACCGCGCTTCAAAACGCGATTTCCGTCGCGACGCTTTTATTAACAACCGACGCGATCATTACAGATAAGCCCAAGGAAGAAAGGAAGGGCGGCGGTGGCGGCGGCCACGATCACGACCACGACATGGGTGGCATGGGCGGCGGCATGGGCGGAATGGGCGGCGGAGACATGGACTTTTAATCCGCGACTAACAAAAAACACAAACTAACAATACATCATAACAAAACCAAAATATAACAAATACTATCATGGTAAATCTTAAACCTCTCGACGACCGGGTCGTTGTTAAAGTTCTCGACGCCGAAGAAAAGACCGCTGGCGGAATCGTTCTCCCCGACGCTGCTAAAGAAAAGCCGCAGCGCGGCCGCGTCACGGCGATCGGCCAGGGCAAGTTTCTGAACGATGGCAAACGCATGGCGATGACCGTCAAGGTCGGCGACGAAGTCGTATTTGGTAAATACTCCGGCTCGGATATCAAAATCGAAGACGAGGATTATAAAGTTCTCCGAGAGAGCGACCTGCTCGCAAAAGTAAATTCGTAAGAATTATCTACAAATAACCAAGCACTCTAATTATTATTAATTATAAATAGTTAACATCATGGCGAAACAACTCATCTTCGACGACAACGCCCGGCAAAAAATCAAGACCGGCGTTCAGAAACTCGCGCGATCCGTCAAGGTCACGCTCGGCCCCGCAGGCCGAAATGTTATATTCGAACGCTCGTTCGGCGGGCCCACGGTCACGCGCGACGGCGTCACGGTTGCTAAAGAAATCGAGCTCTCCGATCCGTTTGAAAACATGGGCGCGAAGCTGGTTCACGAAGTCGCGTCCAAGACGAACGATGTCGCGGGCGACGGCACGACAACGGCGACGGTACTCGCGGAAGCGATTTACTGTGAAGGCCTCCGATACTTAGCAAACGGCTGCAACCCCGTATTAGTTAAATCGGGAATCGACGCTTCGGTCGAAGCGATCGTTAGCGAACTCGAAAAGCAATCCAAGAAAATTAATAGTAATAATCGCGACGAGATTTCGCAGGTCGGCACGATTTCCGCAAACCAAGATAAATTCATCGGCGATTTATTAGCCGACGCGATTGTTAAGGTTGGAAAAGACGGCGTTATTACCGTTGAAGAAGGCAAGGCGGTCGAGACTTCGCTCGAAGTCGTCGACGGCATGCAATTCGACAAAGGATATATTTCTCCTTACTTCATCACGGACGTCACGCGCATGACGGCCGCCCTCAAAGATTGTTATATATTTATTACAGAAAAGAAAATTGGTAATGTCCGCGAACTCCTCCCCCTCCTCGACAAAGTCGTCCAGCAAGGGCGTCCTTTACTCATCATTGCCGAGGACATCGACGGCGAAGCGTTAGCAACGCTCGTTGTTAATAAACTCAAAGGTATTCTTAATGTTTGCGCCGTGAAGGCTCCTGGATTTGGCGACCGCCGCAAGGCCATGCTCGCTGACATCGCTGCGCTCACGGGCGGAAAAGCGCTCACCGAGGATCTCGGAATTAAGTTAGAAAGCATCGACGCGACGTGGCTCGGCCAGGCCGATTCGATAACTGTAGAAAAAGAGAAAACTACAATTGTTGGCGGCAAAGGCTCGAAGAAAGATCTCGACGGACGCATTTCACAAATCCGCGCGCAGATCGAAAAGACAACTTCGGATTATGATAAAGAGAAGTTACAAGAACGGCTTGCTAAGTTAGCGGGCGGCGTCGCGGTGATTCGCGTCGGCGCTACTACAGAAGCGGAAATGAAAGAAAAGAAAATGCGCGTCGAAGACGCTCTTCATGCGACCCGCGCGGCCGTCGAAGAGGGCGTTGTTCCCGGCGGCGGCGTCGCGCTCATCCGCGCGCAGGCCTCGCTCGACAAAGTTAAATTTACAGATGACCGCCAGTACGGCGTCGAAATCATGCGCAAAGCTATTGAAGCGCCCGCGCGTCAAATTGCACAAAACGCCGGATTTGATGGATCGGTGGTGATTGAAGAAACGAAGGAAAATAAAGGTTCCTTCGGCTTCAATGCGCTCACCGGCAAATTCGAGGACCTCGTGAAAGCGGGCGTTCTCGATCCTACAAAAGTCGTCCGCACCGCTCTGCAAAACGCGGCTTCCATCTCGGGTTTAATGTTAACTACAGATACATTGGTAACAAGCCTGAAAGATAAGAAGTCTAGGATTGAGGGCGCGACGGTCTAACTCGATTACAAAAATCCAGAGTCTACAAATGGGCGGTGGTTGAGTTATAAAGCTTGACCATCGCCTTTGTCGTAATACTATAATAACTCCAGCTACAATTCTCTTCGCAGTTCGCACACCTCATGGCTCAAGCCCAGCGCGATTATTATGAAGTGCTCGGCGTCGCGCGCGACGCGGCGCCCGAGGAGATTAAGAAAGCGTATCGAAAATTAGCTTTTCAATATCATCCCGACCGCAACCAGGGCGATAAGGCGGCCGAGGCGAAGTTTAAAGAAGCGGCCGAAGCTTATGATGTGCTTTCGACGCAGGAAAAGCGCGCCGCCTATGATCGCTTTGGACACGCGGGCGTTTCCGGCGCCGCCGGCCCCGGCGGCGCGTCGCCCGGCGGATTCCAATCTTCAGAAGATATCTTTAGACATTTCGGAGATATCTTTTCCGGCATGGGAATGGGCGGCGGAATATTTGATGACTTATTTACCGGCGGCCGCGGACGCGGGCGCCACCGCCAGGGTGATTCGCTAAAGGTAGATATTGATATAACACTTGAAGAAGTGGACAAGGGCGTCGACAAAACATTAGAAATCGACCGTAAGGAACTCTGCGCGACATGTAAAGGATCGGGCAACAAAGACGGCGCGGCGGCGAAGATTTGTAGTATGTGCAACGGCCAGGGCGCGGTCGTGCGCGGACAGGGTTTTGTTAGAATTCAACAAACCTGCCCTCAGTGCCGTGGCGAAGGAAAATCGGTCGAGCGGAATTGTAGTGGTTGCCGCGGAACGGGCCTCACCGCGAAACGCCGTACTCTTAATGTTCATATTCCGCCCGGAATTGAAGATGATACACAACTGCGTCTTTCGGGGCAGGGCGACGTCTCCCCCGACGGCGGCCCGGCCGGCGATTTGTATGTTGTTGTGCATGTTAAAGAACACGGTTCGTATCAGCGGCGCGGCGCGGATGTTTATGGTGAATATCCAGTTTCGTTCGGCGAACTCGCGCTCGGGACGAAAATTGATGTTCCGACACTGCACGGCGGCCGCGTATCTGTTACAATTCCGAAAGGTACACAATCCGGAAAGATCTTTCGGTTGAAGGGCCAAGGATTGACACAATTCCAACGCGAAGGAAAAGGCGACATGCACGTTCGCGTCTTTGGCGAAACGCCCAAAAAATTAACTTCGCGTCAAGAGGAAATATTAAAAGAATTCCTCGAGATCGAAAAGAAACAAAACAGCAAGCCGCGCGGATTCTTCGACCGCTTTAAAGATATGTTCGCGGAATAGAATCATTAACATTCCGTGAATATTTACATTTATTCCTTTGTTTAAAAACCCCTTTCGCAAACTGAAACGACTCGGCATGTCTGACGAACAGATACAAAATCCAGACGCTACAAATCCTGAGACCTCGCCCGAGGAAGGCGGCGAACCGTCCGGATTATTAGCTTCCGTGGACGCACTGGAACTCGCAAAGCTCCGCGAGCAGGCCGCGCAATTTGAAGAAATGCAGGATCGTTATCTTCGGACGACGGCCGATTTCCAGAATTTTAGAAAACGCATGGAACGCGAAACCGAGGAGCGCGCACGCCGCAAGGTCGAGAATTTGTTACATTCCGTTTTAGGAACAATGGACGAGCTCGATCGCGCGTGCGCGAATGCACCGGAGAGTCCGATCGTTGCCGGCGTGCGAATGATTCGCGAAATATTAAATTCGGCGGCGGCAGCGGAAGGTGTGCGCGAAATCCCTTCGGTCGGCCGTCCGTTCGATCCGAAATTGCATGAAGCGATTTCAAGTGTTGCATCCGACGAGCCCGCCGGAACTGTGATTCTTGAACAACGCAGAGGTTATGTTTGGGGCGACCGCGTGCTGCGCCCGTCGCAGGTTGTCGTCGCTACAAATGTGAATGCTAATGAAAAGAATACAATAACTGAAAGTACTGAAAATCACGATAATACAAATCAAGAGATTTATTAATTATATGCCCACCTACGATTACGTCTGCGACGCCTGCAATCATCAATTCGAAGAGTTCCAGTCGATGAAGGACGCGGCGTTAACCGTGTGTCCGAAATGTAATGTATCGAAATTGCGCCGCCTCATTGGAACGGGCGCCGGAATTATCTTTAAGGGATCGGGATTTTATCAGACTGACTACAAAAAGAGCTCAGAAGGCACGGCGAAACCGGCGGCGGACGGCGCCTCGAAAACTAGCGATAAACCAGCAAGTGACGCGACACCGAGCAGCGCAGATGATAAGTCTTGTGGAAGTTGCGGGAAGACGGGGCCGGATGTATGCGATTGAGAAAGTAAGAGAATAAGATTGTTAGTATATGTAAGGGCAACACCCCACTGGCGCGCTCCCCCGATTCAAACTACACAGATTGAATGCCGCGTCACGCGGTCATTTTCCTTTTGTTAACATTCGTCGCTTGTTGTTCTAGCCCAAGCCCGTTTGTCATCCGTTGGGTCTTTGGCTGTTGCGGTTTCAACAAAGCCCGGAATTTCCGATGCTTTCTCTTTGTAAAGCGTCAAGGACAAACGAAATGCGTCACAGAAAACTACTAATATTCGTACTCTTTATCATTTTTGGCGGCTGCATGCTCGGCGGATGCAACAGTAATAAAGGTCCGATGACAAAGGCAGGCGAATGGGTTGACGAAGCCACCAAGGATACTGGGAACGCGATTGGCGACGCCGGCAACGCAGTCAAGAAAACGGCCAACGGTAAGTAGACAGTTTCTATGAATTCGGCGCGCTAAGCCGCGCCGAAGCTTTATCAAAATCTGTTTGTTATGTTCTGAGTAAAAATTGGAACAACCATTTTAGAGTTAATGATCGTTTGACGATACGCGCTGTTAAGAATTCGAAAAATACAAGCAGACAAAACGCGCTCTATCCGACAATCACATCCAGCCACAATCCGGCCACGTGTTGCCTTAAAAACGTTACTGTAATCAATCCCGTACAAAGGACGGCGGCAACTGCACGGAACGCCGGGCCGCGATTTCGTTAGATAACATTCGGCATTGACATATGAATATTCCTACTTCTCCGCCGGCAAATTTGTAGCAAGCCGCCAGCGAATTAACAATTCGTCAAGCGACATGCGGAACTCCGATTCAAACACTTCGGATTCAATCACTTTCTTTCCATCATTTCCGCCGAGCGCGCGGAGGTAGCGGGCGACGGCGCTGGAGCCGCGTTGATCTTGCAAATACTTTGCTACAGATAGCGACTGGTCGTACGCGACGCGCGCGCGGTCGGACGCGATTTTCCCGACGAAGGGCGCTTTCAATTCTTTAGCATTTAATAATAATTCCGGTTTTTCACGCAGGCGTGATTCGGCTTCTGTAGCATTCGCGCCCTCGAAAAGCTGCGCGAGACCTTCATTGACCCACGTCGGGCATTCGTTGCGCGCGAGCCCGTGGACGACGCGATGTGTATATTCGTGAAACAGCGTCTTCTTTAATGATTCGTATTGTTTATCAAAGTCACGAAGCGGCACGCGAATCTTGCCGTCGTACAGCGCGCCCACCCATTCGTCGGCGCGCGTCACGGACGTGAAATCTTTAACTTCATAAAAAATCACCTGCGTCCGCGACGTTGGATAATAATCGAGCGCGCGGCCAACTGTATAAAACGCATCATTAAGAATGCCCGCGACGAGATCCGCCTCGCGTTCGAGGTTTTTGCGCTTCGGCGGAAAATGAAACTGAAAATGTGTCGTATTCTGCGGAACAAACTCCCCTTCGACGGATACTTCATTTCGAACTTTTTCTAACTTTTCCGCGAGCCCGCTGCGTTTCGGGTCAATTTTTTGCGCGGCCTCGAACGCCTCGAGCGAACGCTTCAAATCGCCTTTTCTGTAGCATGTTTCGCCAAGCAGCATCCAGCCGTCGATTTCCTTTTCAAATTTTCGAACGACCGCTTCGAGCTGCAATTCCGCGCCGTCAAAGTCTTCTTTACAAAAAGAAATGTAAGCAATCGACGTGGGATAGCGCCCCGCCGTCGGATCGAGCTGCATCGCGGTTCGAAAATCCGCCAGCGCGGATTCATACAATTTCTTTTGAATATATGTATAACCTCGCTTGTCGTGGCCGACCGCTTTATTCTTAGCAATCGTCGCGTCGCCCGGCAGGTATTTTAACGATTCCGTGAATGCTGCAATTGCCTTATCGAGATTCAGATCACTATTGAGGCGCGCGACGCCCTCGTCGTTCCACGCGGCTCCGAGATTTTTAGTTATAATCGGATCGCCCGGCGCAAGCTCAAGCGCCTTCTCAAACGCAACGACGGCTTCCGCGGTTTTCTTAGCAAGTTTGAGTTCGATTCCCTTGTCGTTCCATTCAAGTGCTAACTTTCGCTTCTCGGAATCCTCGGCCTGCCGCGTCGACGGGCCGCCGTCCTGAACATTCGCATTCGCCGCAAATAGGAGCGGCGCTGCAATCATTAAATATTGCATGAGCGCCTTCGTTATTAAGAACATTGTATTATTAAATGCATTGTAAGTGTTCTCGATATTACGATTCTCGGCGCGATTCGTTAAATAGTGTAATGGCATTACGGCGCGCGGGCAGCAACTCGACGAAATCGCCGTAGCCGCTTGGATAGACGTGCCGCCGCTCCAATTCGCGCAATTCTAATAATAATTCTTCATGAAGATCCGCAAGTGCGCCCGTCGTCGCGGGATCGCAAAAGTAAATTCTGCATGCGAGCGGCCGCGCCTCGCGCGCGTGGCATCGCGACCCGTGATAGAACGCGCACCAGTCTTCACGTTCGCCGGCACCCGCGCTCTCGCTGGCAGGCGGGCCGTACTCAGCCGCGAAGTCGGTTTCGAGAATCGTCGCGAAGAGTTTGTGTCCGTACGCCGGGAAATCACAACATTTTCCGCTCAATTCACAAATCGGGTTTTTCGCACGAATCTTAACATCGACGCGAAGATAAAATTCGCGAAGTTCCACATACGCACGTCCGCGCGCTGCTTTTGTAGGAACCTCCAAAATTCCGGGGCACAAATCGCGCGCGTTTTTGTAGTCTTCGCCGCCCGCAAGCACGCTCGGCCAAAACGGGAATTGTTGACATTGCTTCGGCCTTGAATTGTAAACGGTACAGTCATTCTTACCATTCAGCAGGGCGCATTTCCCGTTTTGCTCGACGAGCGACAGGCGCCCGCCGACATTCTTAACAAAACGTTTTGTAAAGTTCGCCGCGTCCATCCCGAGCGCGGCCGCCAATCTATCAATTTCGTTTTCCTCGACCCAAACGTACCCGCTCTGGTTTGAACAACAATTTCCGCAGCGATTACATGCAAACGCAAATTCGGCGGGGCCGGGCGAGAGGACGGGAAGGGAGAAGTGCAAGCGACGACGCAGACGCAAAGACTACTTTTTCGGTTTGTATTCTAAACTCTTTTTTCCGGCGGTCGTGCGTTCAATATCCTTAATAAGTTGCTCCGGATCGGAATATCGTATTTCGCGTTCCTTCGCCATCATTTTTGTTATAAAGTAATGAAGCTGCGACGACGTGCGGCGCCCCTTGAGGGCGGGCGATGATAATTCTTCCAATACATGCTTTCGGACGACTTCGCTCGGCGCGTCGCCCTGGAACGGGAGATCGCCAATGGTTAAATGAAATAAAGTGACGCCAAGCGCATAAATATCGCTGCGCACGTCAAGCGCGTCGCCGCGCGCCTGCTCGGGCGATAAGTAGTGTACAGTTCCAACAGTAGTATCCGAAGCCGCTTTGTCGGACGCGTCCGTTTTCTCCTGCGCAAAACCGAGATCGATCATTTTTACTTCCCCCGATTCGCCGATCATTAAGTTTCCCGGCTTGATGTCGCGATGCACAATTCCTTTCGTCTTTAAATATTCGAGCCCTTTCGCAACATCAATAATAATCCGAAGAGCCGAATCTTCATCAAACACGCGCTTTTCGCCGAGGTTTTCCAGAAGAGTCTTGCCTTTCACAATTTCCATTGATAATAAAAATACGGGATCACCGCCGTCGCGCGGAATAAAATGAGCAACTCGATAACCTTTCACAATCGATGGATGTTGCAAATCCATCAATAATTTTCCTTCTGCTAAGAATCGTTCGCGTGCGTTGGAGTCGAGCGCAAGATTCGAAAGCAATATTTTGAGCGCGACTTCTCTGCCCGATTGTTTCTCTTTCGCTCTGTATACATTTGCCGTCGCGCCCGCGCCTATTCTTTCATATACATCGTGCCCGGGCACTTCGGGCCGTTCTTCGCCGCCCGACTTTCTTAACTTTCGAATTTGGTCTTCTGTAAAATGTCCAAACGCTACTAAACACTCGTCGACCGATCCGCTTCCCGCGCTGTTTGCGCGCATCACCGTGGCCGCAGTTTCTTTTGTTAAGAATCCGCGGTGGACGAGCACCGCGAGGAACTCCATGTCGGCGCGTGATGGATTCGGCATAGTCACAATAAATACCGAACCCATAGGAGATGTCACGCACGAGTTGCGCGGAAATCAGTTGAAGTGGTTTGGCATGAGCCGTTCCCACGGAATTTTTTACAGCCGCGCCGAACGTGAACCGCCAAAAGTTTCCCGGGATTATTAACAAACTTTCGATCAAGCGGCGAGCGTTGCGTACGATAACCTGTCGTCTTGGGAGGTCCCGCTTCCCTCTGGAGGATACTTTGAGAGATGGAGACTCAACCGTCGTTTATAAATATTTCGATTTGATCGACGGCTTTATAAGGATTCGAGTTTTAAACGAAGACGAAATTGCGCGCACACTCGCGCGCGATCCCGCGCCGAATCGTAGTGAATACCGGCGGCGCGTCACGGAAGCGTGCGTTGTTGATTTGGATAATTCGGTCCGCAATTCGGCGTTGCGCGCGTGCGGCAGCGATCAAGCGGCGGTTGAAGATTTGTTATATCAATTGTGCATCGACGTGAATCCGCGCCTCGAGATCCATCAAGTGTCGCTGCCCGCGTCGGCGTTTCTCAACGCGGCCGGAAATATAACAAATACGAAGGGCCAGCCTGATACAGATCCCGACGTCGCCGCGACGCTTCGCGAATTGCAGGGCCGCGTCGTCGGTCTCGACGATTCGCTGCGCCGAATTATTATTGGTCAAGATTCCGCAATTACTACAGTTACGCGCGCGCTGCGAAAAGCAGCCGTCGGCCTCTCGGAACCGAATCGCCCGATTGGTTGTTTTATGTTTGTCGGCCGGACGGGAACGGGCAAAACGGCACTCGCGAAAGCGATCGCGAAACATTTATATAATAGCCCGAATCATTTCATTCGCGTCGACTGCACCGAATATTCGCTTCCGCACGAAGTTGCTAAATTAATCGGCGCGCCGCCGGGCTACGTCGGCCACGGCGAAGGCGGATTCTTAACAGAAGCGATCAAACGCACGCCCGAAGCCGTCGTCTTATTTGATGAAATCGAGAAAGCTAGCGATAAAGTTCGAAACTTATTATTACAAATCCTCGACGACGGAATCCTAACCGATTCAAAAGGCAAAACCGTCCGTTTCGACCGCGCGCTCGTTTTGTTAACTTCAAATGTCGGCGTCGAAGAAATCGAACGCGCAAGTTCGCGCTGCGGATTTGGCAATACTACAAAACAGTCGTTCGACGCGCGCTCGATCCGTGAATTAACGAATAACGCACTCAAGGAAAACTTCCGCCCGGAATTCTTAAATCGCCTCGACGAAGTTGTAGTCTTTCGCGATCTAACCATTGAAGACGCGAAGACGATCGCCGGATTACAAGTATCCGACGTCGCCGCGCGCATCCGCCGGACGGGCGTTAAAGTAATGTTTCAGCCCGACGTTGACGCCTGGATCGCCGAACGCGGCTACTCCGTCGAGTACGGCGCGCGCGAGATCAAACGTATTGTTAGACTACATATCGAAGACCCGCTCGCAAATCTCGTCCTCGATGGAAAAGTAAAAAGGAATCAGCGCGTGCGCGTCGACATGGTGCAAGGCGAACCCGACTTCCGCGTCGAGAAGAGTTCGGAAAAGGTTAAGACTGAGAGTGCGGGGTAGCGCGTAATTGTAAATATAAAGAAAAAGCTCATGTGAAGCCGCGGAGAATGTGGTCATCCGCGACGTACTTGAGCACAGTAAAAATCCGCAACTTTAGTGAGACTTGAGTACTTGGTACTTCTTGAGAGTCTTGTGCAAATCACCCGCCGCCACAATCCATTCGTTGCTAGCCGACTGGTAGGTTTCTCCCGAGGGGATCACAGTGAGCAGATCAGGACCGCCGGCGTCTGCTAGTGCAGCGCGGTTGCCTTTTGAGAGCGTCGGAGCGGAAGAAAACTTCACTTCGATCGCGACCTTCACTCCGGAGGCTTGTACTAGCAGCAAATCTAGCTCTGCACCATTATGTGTACGGTAGAAGTACGGAACAGTCTGATAGTTCAATTGCGGAATGATCTGCTGCAACACGTAGCTCTCCCAGACGTTTCCAAGGTGTGGATTGCCCAGCATTCCGTCCTCATCAAAAATGTTCAGAAAGTAGTGCAACAATCCAGAATCACGAAAGTAGAGCTTGTGCGACTTCGTGAGTCGTTTACCGAGATTGTTATGATATGGCGCTAGACGGCGCACAACATACGCCTGCTCTAAGAAATCGACGTAGTGCTTTACAGTGGGTTGGGAAATACCAAGTGAGCTCGCAAGTGTAGTGTAATTCACGAGGCCGCCGCTTACACTTGCCAACATCAGCAATAATCGACGAATCATGATGGGACTCGCGTTAAGCCCGAGCATCGGCAGATCTCGTTCGATGTAAGACGAAGTAAATCCGTCGAACCACTGTTTTGCACGTTTATTATCTTTACTTAAGTAGGCTTCCGGAAAACCCCCTTTCAGCAAATGTAACATTAACTTATTAGGTACGAGTTCACACAGCTCAATTGGCTGCATCTCCAGATAATTAACGCGCCCGGCCAGCGACTCAGACGCACTCGTTAATATTGTCTTGCTGGCCGAACCAAGCAGGATGAAGCGCCCTGGTGTGCGATTCTGGTCAACCAAAGCGCGGATGATTGGAAACAGCTCTGGCAGCCGCTGTACTTCATCAATAATAACAGTCTTGTTCTCCTGTTGTTTGAGATAGAGGAAGCCATCTGCTGCGACTTTTTGCAGGTCCGAAGGAATTTCTAAATCGAGATAGGCGGAGTGCTGCGCGACACGATCGCGTACGGATTTGGCAAGTGTAGTTTTGCCTACTTGGCGCGCTCCGAGAAGCACAGTCACCGGAAACTGGGCGATGCTTGCAAGCAACTCGGTTTCGATCTTTCTGAATATCATGCGGCCAGTCTAGTCCATGAAAATCTCAATTTCAATTTTAGATTTTCATGGATCGTTTGACTCCCGATTCAGGTCGGCCTGTCCGAATCCAACCCACGACAAAACCATCCAATATTAAGATTCATCCTCGTATTTTGATGACCCAATAAGCAAGAAGCAAGGATGATTAGTAGTATTGGATGCGCCGGCGAAACTGAAGCTACAAAAAAAGCTCACGCGATTCCGCGTGAGCTTTGTCTGTTATTAGTCTTGCTAAATCTTACTTTTCGGGCGGTGCCGCCGGCTTCGACGCGGTTCCCCCGCCGCCAACCTGGCGACCACTGCGCGACGAAGCGCCTTCGCCGCCTTCTCGGGGGCCGCGACCCATTCCTCCGCGTCCGCCTCCGCCGAGCATGCGCGGTTCGAACGGTTTTATTTGATAATCCTTCGGAATCTCGAACGCGCCCTCGGGAGCTTCTTTCTTTTCAATGGATACAATTTCTTCGCGAGATTTAACATCCGCGTCGCCCATCTGCCGTGTGCGTTCTATTAATATAACAAATCCTTCGATCTTCTTCATTTCGTCGTTCGCGGCGGGCGCGGGGCGCATGCTCGGAATTTGAGATGTTAATTCTCGGAACGCGGCGAGTTCAAAACCCGCGTCGGCAACCGCCCAGACTTCTTCTGTAGTTGTATTAAATCCGCCCGAACGCGAAACTTTATATTTCTTCGCGGTCCAATTACTAATTTTCCTGGTCTCTTCGGTCGGCGTCACGGTGACCGCCGGCGCCCCGCCTCCATCGGCTCTTGCGCCGTCACCGCCGCGCCCTTCGCGTCCGCCGCCCGCGGGCGCGCTCTCGGGCATGTACTTTTTCATATCAAATGGAAGTTCGACGGTGCTCGCGGTTTTATCCTTAGTATTTAACAAATGAACTTTCTTTTCGCCCGCAAGAACAATTGTAACCTGGTCGCCCTCCTCGATTCTTAACTTATCCTTTCCGCGCATCCACGTTGTAATCGTAGCATCGCGCGCGGGCGTTTCGCGGTCGCGCATCATGAACGCGTCGGTGTGCGTTTTTCTAATAATAACGGTGTCGGGATCGCCGCCGGCGCCCAGCACAAAAATTGTAAAGAGCGCGACGGGCGCGAAAACGAGGGTACGCATAACAAATCCTTAATAAGAGTTGGAGACGAGACCAGACCCCCCGTCAAACCGCCGCAGCCACACGCGGTCTCGAAATTTTTCGAGCGCGCCAATGGCGCTCAAATATAACAATCCGAACTGTAAATTTACCTTTGTTCGAAGCCAGGCGTGTCGCCAGGAAACACGCCGCCGGGGCCGCGCAACTGTGGAGACGCCAGCACAGGACGCGGCGAAGCCGGGTCTGATTCGCTCGGCGGCGCCGGCTTCGATTGAACATTCTCGGGCGCATGCGCCACCGGCGTTTTATGAATATGGCGCAAAATCAAGACGCGCCCCACCACGCCAATCCAAACAATGGCGGTAAATGTAGCCAGCCCCGCAATCGCATTCGTTAGTTTGTTGTTTTGTCTCTTTCCCATGAAAAGTAAAATCTCTGCCTACCGAGTATTCCCGCCGCGCGCCGTGGCGACAACCGAGCGGAAGCTTTTTCCTGTTTACATAATTTGCATTTTGATACGCGAGCTATCAAATCGTTAAGATCACCAACGAATTCGGATGCCGTCACCGATTCAAAAGCAGGATTAACATTGATCGCCACCGACCAAACCAAGACTAAACAAACAAATTCAATTGCGAGAGTGATGCGTCTTGGTTGGGGAAAAGTCCGCCGATTTTATTTACATAAATTTCGCCGTGGATATATCCAAAAACAAGCCGAGCAGCGCAAGGGCGACTGCGGCCGCTGCGCGGCGTGTTGCAAATTATTGTATAAATGTCCGTTTTTAGATGAATCCGGCCCGATCGCGCTTTGTTCGATTCACGACCGGCGTCCTGACAATTGTAGATTCTTCCCGATCGACCCGCGCGACCTCGCCGATCGAGATTTCGTCGATCCCGAGAATCCGTGCGG
>JBJXHE010000054.1:0-6209 GCA_046160785.1 Planctomycetota bacterium | reverse complement strand
CAGCGGACACGCTTGCTACAAAAGGCGCGACCGAGGAAGAGCTGAATCGCGCGCGCGAACCCGAGCTTGCTAAGATTCGCGACGCACAGCGCACGAACGGATACTGGGCTCAGAATTTTGTGGCGCTTCATACAAATTCCAAAGCCCTCGACGACATGCGTTCGATCATTTCCGACGCCAAGGCCATGAAAGTTGAAGATATCAATCCGCTCGCGGCGAAATATCTAAAACGCGATCGTGCAACTATAGGAATTGCGAATCCTAAGAAAAAGGTTGCGGATGCTTCCGCGTCGCAACCGGCTTCGCAGCCCGCGAAGTAGATATATCAATATCAGAACAGGCCGGGTGCCGTGCGCGGCTCCCGGCTTTTTTATTTAACAGTAAATGGTTAGTGTGGCGCACCACACTAGTTTTGAAACAAATAAATAATCTGCACGCGCTGGCCGAATGTGCCATCGATGGATATATGAAAACTCGCGGATGTTACAGCGTTGCCGTCGCATGTCGGCTCAAACGTAATTGTAGCGTTGGTCGCCGTCGGCGCGAAAAACTGTTGGAGCGTTTCGCTGTCGCACTGTGCGTTTGCAGTTGAAGTATGTCCGCCTACATCAATTCTTCGGATGACAAAGGAAGTGGGCAGCGTCCATTGGATGTTGAGCGGCTGCCCAAGCATCGCGTCCGCGAGCGTATAGCCGACGGGAGTGACGATACTAAACGGCTCATTAGTAGATCCCCCCGTTTCTACAACATAAGCAGCGGGCGCGCCGGCGACAGGCGTTATTGTAATTGTAAATTGCGTTCCCGCCGGGAGCGGGTTTTGGAGATATTGGGAAAGAAAGTATGCATCCTGCCTGACTTCGTCGAACTGCCCAGGAGCGAATTCGTATTCTTCAATTGTAACTTGGGGGTTGAGTGGAACATTTGTATCATTAAACAATCCGCCGCCGCTTATTTTAACACTTTGGACTGTGTTTTCCGGCACCCGGATGTCGATGTTCACCTGCGGCGTGGGCGTATCAAAATGCGGTTGAAAACCCGGAAGATTAATACTTAATTTCATTTCTACGCTGACTTCGCCTAACTGTTGATTTCCGAACATGAGCCACTTGTCGCCCACTTTCTTGAATGTCATCGTGAGCGTGTCCGACGCCGACTGTACGCCGTCGTTGAATGTTAGTAACGTGTCGGTCGTTATAATATTATTGATCGAATCAAAACTAACAATCCGTTCGAGCACGGCTGATTGAATTGTTAATCCACGGAAATCGTCTGCATTGAAACCCGCGAATACGGCCGCACCTTCCCCGTCATGATGAAAGTCTGACGTAAGCAAAGGTAATAAATGCGTATCGGCGAGCTGAGATCCTTGAAGCAATACGGATGTTTGAAATTGTATAAAAGTAGCATTGGTTCCGGCGACCGCATCGAGGAGCGCTTGAGTCGTCGGCAGGAGAGTTTCGGTGGAACTCTGCGACGAGCCGCTCGGTCCGTTTATGACGCTATTTGTTTCGACCAATCCTAACAAAGAGTCAAAGTCAATGGACGTTGTTTGCGTCGTCAGCGGAGTATTAGGATCGTCTTGAATTGTAAAATCGATTTCACCCGCGCCCTTTACGACAGCGATATACGAAAGTAACAAATCAAACCCAGCGCCGTTCGCTACAAATGGACTTGTAATGAGATCGAAAGTCGCAGGGTCAAGCCCAAGATTCAAAAGCCACAGTTCGAGCAGCGGTTTTATAATATTGATAATTGCCTGGAGCTGGACGGGCGTCGGAGGCGGCGATGCGAGAGGATCAGCAAACGCTGCGGCCGCGGTCGTGCCGAGGCTGTAATACCAACATTCGATCACGAGATCCGTGATCGGGCTGATGTTAGCAATTCCCGACTGTTCGGCGATTCCAAACAATGTGCCGCCGCCCGGAATGTCTACTTTTAATAAGAACGGCAACGCGAGCCCAGCAACGTTAATATCAAATTCGCCGTTCGAATTGGTTTGCCCGACTGCGGTGACGCCATTCTTATCTTTAACTGTAACGGTCGCATTTGTAATCGGGTCGCCCACGGCCGCAACGCCCGCGAGGCCGCCCAAATTTGGCGTGCCGATGGTGAGATTCGTCGTATCCGTTCCGACCGCGTTCTTAATCGTTACAACATAATTGCCGTTCGCGAGTTTGGGAACACTAACGATAATTTGAGTGTTGGTCCACGCAACGACCTTCCCCGTACCTTTCCCAATCTTAACAGTTCCCTTTTTCCCGCCGAACGCGCTGCCGGATATAAAGACAACATCATTAACAAGTGCGGAGCCGGGAGAAATAGTAGTAATTGAAGGTGCCGCGACCGTGAACGCGTTTTGCGCAACGATCGGCGCCGCGCCCTTCGGCGTAACCGTAACATTAAATATCCCCGCCGCTCCGGTTTTCAGCGTTCCAACAATTTCAGTGTCGGAAAAACTTGTAACTGTAAATGAAAGTTTTTTATTTGCATTCTGAAATGTTACCTTCGGCTTCTTGGTGCCGAACCCGTCGCCCGTAATCGTAATCGGCACGGCGACCGTTCCCGTATCGCGCGAAACCGTGTCAATACTCTGGGCGCGTGCGTCGGTCGCAAATAAAAGTAAACTAACGAAAAAGATAATTAAGAATTGAAGGCGGGGGGTACGCATAGGGGTAAACTCGGATTGTTAACGTGATTGTCGATATCTTTGCGGAGCACTCGTAGAGTGCGCGCGTTGGGCCGGGGTGTCAAGACCGATAACTATTCTATCTGTAGAATAATAGGATTGTACGATGAGCCGGGTCCATCGCCGCGCTTCGCGGGCCAGTCGAGAGCTTTAGTTAGCAGCAAGAGGTTTTCTTCATTAAGAACGTCGAATCGGTATATTCCCGCCATGAGACACAGCTCGACAGGCGCGCTCGTTCGCATTTCGATACTTTGATATTCAATAAGATTGCTATCAAGAGCATATACTAGCAATTTGTAGCGTTTGTTTTTTAGGTCAGATTTTGCTGACGCTCGAATCTCCAGATGATGGGTGGAGCCGTCCTTGAGGTTTACCTCGATAGTTGTTGTATTATCTGCCGAGATTTCAAACGGGATCGACTGTGAGGCGGAGCCTCGTGCATACCCTCGAAACCACAAAATATAACTTCCGGTTTTGATAACATCGGATTGCCACTCACGCAGTCGCGCAAAGTGCGAAACTACAGTTCGAGGGATATTGCCTTCGTCCATTTTAATAACGATAAGGCCAACACTTTCTTGTTCCGATTGCGTTTCTTCGGCATTGATAATTGAAACGGCGATCCGCCCGCCAGCACTTAGAATAATTTCTCCAACATTCCACGTTTCGTTAGCTTTTAATTCGCGCCAAAAAAAGTCGCTCGGGGGAAAATTTGGGTGCCGGACTTTTAGTGAAATGTGTCCGGGGGGAATCGGGCCTATCTTGAATTGACCGGTTTCGGCGTCTGTTTTTGTTGTAATCGCTCGCCGCCTTGGATCAATGTTATTGATTACCGCGCCGCCGATCGGTTTGCCGTCCGCGGTTTTTACAATTCCGTTTACATAACAATTGGCGTCGCGAACGGCGTCTTGTGTATTTGTGTAGTCGACGCGAACGCGCGGACGTGATTCTTGCAAATCTAGATTTAGAGGTTGAACGTCGGCATTCAGGTCGAATTCCGGATTCGAATCTAACTCTTCCGCACTTCCAGAAAAGTTAGATTCATGATTAGCGGAAAGTAAATAAACCAATAACGCGAGGCTGGCCGCCGCGAACACTAGTAGTATAATCTTAGTGTTCATTGTCATTATTTCTTCGGCGCGGCGAGCCTTTTCAATCGAGCACTTTCACTTTTGTAAGTTTACGAACAGCCTTCGCGAGCTTCGAATCTTGAGTCCAAAGTTGTGCATCTAATGCCTCGGCGAGTGCTACATAAATTCCGTCATAAATTGTTAGATTGGATCTGAGTTCCCAGGCACGTTCGAGTAGATCTGTATGCGGATAACGAATAATTGGAAGCCCATAGAAGTCTTTCTGTGCCTCAGCGCATCTTGTTAATTCAATTTCATCCGCTAACGAAAAGCGGCGAAGCGCTTGATAGACCTCCACATCTAACAAATGTGGCGCGTGCAATATTCCGCGTGCTTCATCGAGGCGTTGTGCGAGGTGGTCCATCGGCTCCGCACGCAGCAAAATTGCAACAATAACGGACGCGTCAACAACAATCACCGCGCATCGCGTTCCGCTCGAATGGCATCCGCTGGAGAAAGTTTAGTTTTTACAATTGATCGTGATTGCAGGCGTTGGAGAAGTTCGGCCATCGTTGGCCGATCGGTCATACGCCGCAACTCGTAAAGTAAATAATCGGAGAGCGAGAGCCCTTCCATCGCAGCGCGTGTCTTCAATCGCTTATGAAGATCGTCGGGCACATTTCGGATTTGAACCATGCGTGACATGCGAAAAGAATGCGCGCATGTTTTGCGCATGTCAAGGCCGCAAACGCTACTTCACCGTCGCACCATTCTTAACATCAGCCGACGGAGTAATAACAATCGGGCCGCTGCCGTCGTCGGCGGCGAGGATCATCCCTTGGCTCTCGGCGCCGCGGAGTTTGCGGGGCGCGAGATTGCATACTACAACAACGCGCTTTCCTACTAATTCCTCGGGCGTGTATTTACTAGCAATACCTGCGACGACCTGGCGCTTTTCGCGGCCGATGTCGACTTGTAGTTTTAACAATTTGTCGGCTTTCTCAACGCGCTCCGCCGCGATGACCGTACCAATGCGGAATTCACATTTCATGAAATCGTCATAGGTGATTTCTGCTTTCGGCGCGTTCGGATCTGTAGGAACGGCGGCGGCGGGGGCTGTGGTGGGAGGGGGAGTTGCAGGAGCGGGTGTTGGTTCCATGGGTTTATTGGTAGTTTCTAGTTTTTTAGATTTAGATTTTAAAGATTCGATTTCTGCGGTTATTACTTTTTCGTCGAGTTTGGGGAAGAGGATGGGAGGCTCTGAAATACTAAATTCTGAAATATCTGGACTTAAATTAACAGCTCCAGCATTCAGCAAAGTACTTCGGAGACGCTCACGCCCAGCAGAATCGGCGCCTAACACACGCCGTATTTCGTTAGCTTTAGAAGGCGCGAACGGTTCGATTATTATTGATATTACTTCGAGTAGCACGCAGGTCCAATAAATTACATCTTTCGTAGCTTGTTCATTTAATTGAATGAGTTTCCAGGGGGCCTGCGCATCGAAATATATATTTACTTTCGTTGCAAATGAAAGCACGGCGGAGCATGCCGCCCTAAACTGAAAACTCTCAAGTCCAATGTTCCAGAGCGCCAATTTCGGAATGATACCTTCCGTACCACAGAGAATCGCATTAGTGGATTCATCAAGACTCTGTATAGCGGGTTTACTAATATTTCCACCGAGCTTCTCGCGCGCGAATTTAGCAGTTCGTGACAACAAATTCCCAATATTATTAGCCAGCTCATTGTTAATTTTCTGATACTCTTCAAATGAAAACTCACTATCCGACGTCTCCGGCGCTGTTGCTAATAATGTAAACCGCAACGCATCCACATTCGGGAATTTTTGTAAGAATTCCTTCGGGTCAATGGTCCAGCCGTCGCTTGTTGAGAATTTGCGTCCCTGTAAATTGTAGAATTCCATCGCGGGGACGGCCCACGGCAGGTTCATCTTTTTTCCAAATTTAGTCTTTTGCCCAAAGAGCATCGCCGGGAAAACGATCGTGTGAAAGCCAATATTATCTTTACCGATAAAATGCAACACTTTCGTTTCTTCGCCGCCGGCCCACCACTCACACCATGCGTTTTTATCTTTAGCACCGCGCTTTTCTAATAATTCCTGCGTCATCGAACAGTAGCCGATGGGCGCGTCGAACCAAACATACAATACTTTGTCTTCGGGCGCGTTGTATTCTTTAGGAAGCGGCACGCCCCAGCGAAGATTGCGCGTGATCGGGCGGTCGTGCAGGTCTTTTAACATATTCGCGACGAACGATTTGACGTTGGGCTTCCAATCGACGTGTTTGCGTTCGTTATCATTGCCTTCAAACCATTTGCCAAGCCCGTCTTCATGCAATTTCGGCAAATCCAAATACCAATGTTCCGTTTCTTTAACAATCGGCGCATTGCCGCAGAGTTTACAGATCGGATTCTTTAGGTTGAGCGCGTCG
>JBJXHE010000053.1:0-31112 GCA_046160785.1 Planctomycetota bacterium | reverse complement strand
GCACGGGCTACTCGGAAACGGTGGGCGCAATCATACCTAATAATCCGGTGATCGTCGGCAGCACATACTACGCCTCGGCACTCTGGGCATGGCCGCTCGCGACATGCGTGCTGCCCGGCTTTAATCCATTTAACCTGAGCACTTCGCAAGGGCTTGCGCTCACGATTTTGGCACCGTAATCGGCGCATTCGAGAGGGCGAGGACGGCGGAAAATATATTTCGCTTGCCTTAAAAATCGAGGTGGATATGTTTCGTCGCGACGAATTTAGGCTTAATCAGCCACAACCAACTCATTCGAAGCCGTTTTCAAAGGATTCACGCGATGGACAAAGTCACGCCGATTCGGACCTTCCTCGAAGTTCCGTACGACCAACTCGAAAAGATGAACCTCGAAGCGAAGCAACAGCGCTTCGACCGCATTGATCCCGTAAAGCTCCGCGCCGAGCGGATCAAGTATCTTGAATCCGAATCTCGCATTAAGGCCGTCACGATCTGCTTCACCGATCTCGAAGGCCGTTTGCAGATGCTGGATTATGACAAAAAATTTCTACTGAGGTCGTACGACAATCTCACGTTTGACGGCAGCTCGATCCGCGGATTCTCAGTACAGTCTGAGAGCGATCTGCGTCTTGGTGTAGACTGGTCTGCCTTCTACTGGCTGCCGTCGGATGTGTTTGGTTCCGGAAAGGTCCTCCTCTTCGGCGAAGTCCTCGACCGCGATGGCAATCCCTACGAGGGAGACATGCGCGGACAGTTGAAGCAGTATCTTGCGAATCTCTACAAAAAGGACGGGTCCATCTGCTACGCCGCGAATGAAATCGAAGGGTTCCTGTTCAAGGGCAGAGATGCGGAACGGCACTTTCCGGAGACGGGCAAGTTCGAATATGTATCCACCGGCGGATACTACCATTCGCTGCCGAGCGATCCTCTGCGACTCTTCATCGACGCCGCCGCGGAAGCACAGCGCGCGATGGGTTTCTCGAATGAAAAGGATCACCCGGAAGTGGCGCCGTCACAGTTCGAAATGAACTTTTCCTATTCGGAAGCACTCATCGCTGCAGACCAGTTTCAAATTTACAAATTGCTTTGCCGGCAGATCGCTGCGCGCATGGACATGACCGCATCGTTCTTACCGAAGCCAGTCGTCGGCATCAACGGCAGCGGTGCACATACGAATATATCCGTTGGCCGCGGCGGCAAGAATCTCTTCTATGAAAAGAGCGGTCAAGACGGTGTGTCGAAGCTCGCATGGGAGTTTATTGATAGAATTCTAAACGCGGGCTCCGACATCTGCCTTGTGCTCAACCCGAGTGTGAACGCCTATCGCCGGCTCGACCCACACTTCGAAGCGCCGAACCAGATCAAGGTGTCGCCGATCGATCGCGGTTCGATGATCCGCATTCCTCTTGGCAACGAGAAGACTGCTCGCATTGAAGTTCGCTCCGTCGGTCCGGATACGAATATTTATATGACACTCTACTCACTCTTCCGCACCGGCTTCGAAGGCGCGAACAGTGATCCGAAGGACGACGCCAAGCGCTCGCGCACTCGGTTCCTGCCTGACAACATCTTCGATTCGATTCGCCTGTTCAAGCAGAGCGAGTGGATGAAGACGGTCTTTGGCGGAGGTGTGCATGAGAAATTTGCGGAACTCAAACTCGCGTCAGCAGAACGGTGTCCGAAGGCTCTCGGCACGATGGTGAAAGCGGGCGAAGTGCAGTTTCATCATGAGGTGACGAACCAATACCTCTGGAACCACTTTTAGTCATCGCAGGGCGGAAGGGGGACCGTCCCCCTTCCTTCCGAAAAAATTGACGGACGCAAACTCCGGGCGGCGCAGGGGAGGGGGAATCCAAGTCAAGGATTCCAAACCCCTTCAAAGAAATCCCGCCAATGTTTACAAATACTTTCCTGAACGTTTCCCCGCGCCAACGTATTCTAGCGAAGTTAACCCAGCTACAAATCGTGTTATGGACGGGGATCCTCTTCATGCTCGTTCAAACACCGATCCTGTACGCGCAGTGCCCGCCGGGTTCGCCAAATTGTACAGATATTACAATTATTTCGAATCCCGAGCCGTCTGGAGCAGGTCAGATTGCGACGCTCTTCGGCACGTTTGACATCTGGGGGCCCTACAACCTTAAAGGAAACGTAAAATGGTATGTTGATGGAGTTTTCTTGACTGAAAAGAAAGTTGAAGTGAACGATAGCGGCCAGAACATGAGCTGGAAGTCAACGATACAGCATGCGTTTGCGAATCCAGGTCCTGGAAATAAAACATTTGTCATCAAATGTGAATATGTAGGAACTGAGCAGTACGATACAAACGATGTTCCCCAAGGAGGACCCATTGTTGCAAAGAGTGGAAATTATCTACACGTTGTTTCGCCGGATCCCAATGGTGGAGGTGGTCCGCCGGCGGGGCTCACTTGGAATGCGACTACGACAGTTTCAGGTCTAACAAATAATACAATTGTCTTTGGAGAACCGCTCACCATTAAGACGGAATGGCATGCTGCAGACTTTGACCAAACTCCGTTGAACGGATTTATAAACTTTCGAAATGGAGTGAACGGGCCGATCCTATTCAATCCACTCTTATATAATCATGGCGAGGACTACAGCGCAACCGAGTCCACCAATACACTGAAGCTTGGAAACTATCAGATTGTTCCGGAATACTTGGGTACGGAAGGACACCTCCAAAACATTACAACACCGTCGTTCACAGTCATTGCACCCAAGCTGCAGACGAACATTAGCATCGAGCCCAACCGAGTGATCACGACACTTGGCCAGCCTGTTCAATTGCGCATGGGTGTATCCACATTGGCAGCATTCAACGGCGCGAAGCCCACGGGCAATGTAAAGATTACGAGCGAAGGAACCTATCCATTTTCACAGACCTCCGCGCTTGATTCCGATAGCGATGTTCATGCTAATATCGAACCTCCGGCGCCGGGGAATTATGTATTCAAAGCGTCCTATGAAGGTAATGCAACATTTCAGACCGCAAGCGCAGAAGAAACTGTGACAGTCATTCCAGTCGCGCCGCAGACCGCGGATGGCAGTCCGCCACAGACACCGCTTCACTTTTATTTATATACTTCGTGCTACGGGCCGGGTGCGACGGGTGTCTCGGTCAATGGGTATAGTCTCATGACGGTGCAGGCTTTGTTAGTCACCGACGATTCGAAGACATATCCGACCGGGCAGTTCAACGTCCGCATGAACGGAGTCAACATCGCAAGTTCACAATTGTATTACGGAAAGCATCTCTACAATTTTGGCCCGTTCCGGGTGTTGCCGGGAAATTATGTAATGGACATCGACTACGCGGGCGACGAGTTGTATCCCGCGGGCATAACCGCCACGACCAACGTATCTATTACAGAAAACGCGATTTCGAATAGTACCGGACTCGGCGCTGCACTTCAGCAGGCCTACGGAATTGAAAACGTTACAATAAATCCGGTGACGCCCATCGCGGGAAAGCCGATCTTCCTAACAGCAAATCTAAACTTTAAGGGCTCTGAGCAGTCGGCGGGAGTGCCTGCCGGAAAAATGGATTTTATTGTAAATAATCAATTATTGGGCTCAGTTTCCGTCGCGGGTTTTGCGGCTTCCTACAAGATCTCAAACGGCCTCTCCGTCGGGAAACACAAAGTTAAAGTAAACTTTTATCCTAAAGGTGCGGGATCGGTTGTAGTGACTCACCGATTTACGCTCAGCGTCTTTACATATTCTACAATTACTCTGGCGACTCCGACCAAGCCCTCGGTGCTTGCAGGCGGAACCGTCGAATTGGTAGCGCAAGTCTACGATCCAAGCGGGGCCATCGTTCCTACGGGAAGTGTTGTATTCGCATTGGGAAATGCTGTGATTGGAAAGGCTCCTTTACAGAATGGTGAAGCGAGCTTCCAGTGGGCCACACACAAGATCGACGAGGACGGAAATGTGATCATGGAGCAAATCGAACTGAACGGCCAGACCGTATCTGCACCGATCCCACTCGACGACGGAAGTTATCAAATAAATGCGCTCTACTTTGGCAGTGATCAGTGTGCGCTCAGTTATTGGACATTTCCGGTTGATGTACTTCGCCCCGACGACAACGCCACGGCGCTCTACGCAGCATCGCGCATGATTTCAATGGTATCGTCGATGGGTTCAGGCACTGTTTTGGTGAATGGCGTCTCTTCACCGACTATTCCCAGCAATTCGAATCATAAGCCTCACTTGTACGGTGTGAACACGATCGGTGCCGACCCGAATCAACTCAAGTATACGGGAGATTCCAACATTGCCGCCGTTCTCAAGAGTGAGTTCAACCTCGACCTTGTTGTGGCGCGATACAGACTCGAAAAGAACAACAAAGACACTGTGCCAGTCTACGGAGAGCTGAGTCAATTATTGCCATATCTTGGAAGTATCGCAAGCTTGGGTTATGCTGGTTCGAACCAGCCGAACAATCACGAATATGAGTTTCAATCCAGTTTCTTTGTCGCTAAGAATGAGAACGTTTTGTTCATTGTCTTTCGCGGCACTGACGGCAAACCGAACAAAGACATCAATAATGATGGCGAGCCGGGACTCTGGGATTTCGGAGGTCACTACATCTACGCACACCCCGGTTGGGGATACATGGCCGATACACTTGTCGAAGGAGTATCAGCAAGTGCCGCCAAGGACGGTATTCCGTTTTTAGGCTTGCGTTCCATCATTGATGCAAACCGCAAAAACTCTGCAAATCAAAACCGCCAGGTAGTGTTTGCTGGGCACTCGCTTGGCGGTGCCCTCAGCCAAATGGCTGCACTGAAACTAGCCTATGAGGGTCGACTAAAACCAGGAGACCGTGTCTACACTTTTGGCGCTCCTGCGGTTGGGGCCTACATGACGTGGATTGATGAAGCACTACTGTTACTCGTCAATAGCAATTCATTTAATTCCCAAGTGCTACCAAAACTCGGCGTTGAAGATGTAAGCAGTAATCTTGAATCCGCGACCCGTTTCCGCAACGTCTATGCATATGTTGTCTCGCATTTGAACAATGTAAGGACGATCCGCATCAATGGCGACAAAGATAAGATTCCGTCCGTACCCGATCGCGAGGCCAAGAAGTCGTGGGATGCCGTAAATCCGACCGTGGGAGTTACGAATTTTCTTAATGATGTTGTTGATGTTGCGGAAGGCGTCGGAAATGAAGTATTGAACTGGTTTGGAATTGAAAGCGAGGAAGAGTCAGGCGCGGTTCCGCCGGTCAAACGCCCTGTCGGCTTCGACAGCGATTCAGCCAATTTCTACTTCAATATTAATAAAGATCCCGGCGCGTCGCCCGACGACGATTTCGCTCACCACAGTTTCCTTGAGTACACACGATTCGGACTCAAGCGCCTCGCGCAAGTCAATCAAGGATTTTACTTCTCGGGCGGAGAAGTGAAGAAGCCGCTCAATATTCCAAAGTTACCGCAATAATCCGCGGGAGTTGTTGTAGTGATCGGGGAGCCTGTGCTCCCCGATTTTTTTCTCAAAGGCACTATTTATTATTTTACGATTCAATCATTTATTTAATAATTTACGTAACTCATCCGCCTCAGCTTTTTTCCCGAGTTTTTCATAAATCGCGAGTTCCGCCTTGACTGCCGCCTGGGTGTACGGATGTGTTATGCTCATTTCTTTCTCAATTGTTTTGTAGCGTCCGGCGGCCCACTTCTCAGCCTCTTCATATTTTTCCTGTTTCATGAGTTTCTCGGCGAGACGCACTTCGGATAGCGCCGTCAGCCAATGGTTTTTTGACAGGGTCCTTGTTCGCATTTCGACGACTTGCCGCGAGTACTTCTCCGATTCGACAAGATTACCTGCGAGCATTTCATAGCTTGCGATATGTGATATGACAGTAGACAGGTCTTCGGAGTCAGGTCCTTGCACTCTTTCTATAATCACTCGAGCCAATTCAAGATGCTTCTTTGCCAGATCCATTTCTTTACGAGCGAGATAACACAATCCGAGTGTCAGGTTTACTCGCCCGTAGTCGGAATTGTTCTCTCCTGTCAATGCTAATTGACACTCCAGAGCTTCTTTTAGAAATGGTATCGCCTTTTCATAATTCTTTTTTCGATGATAGAGCATCCCTAATGAATCAAGAGCGCTCGCGATGCCGACATGGCCTGGCTTGCGCGAGGACCGAAGATAGGTGAGGGCTTCCTCCGTCAATTCAATCGCTTTATCAAGATTACCTTTCCACTCGTTAACGCTAGCGATGAGTTGTAAAACAGAAGCGAGTTGAACATGGTCTATGCGGCCAGGACTCTTTAAGATTGCAAGCGAACGCTCGGCGGTTGTAAGTGACTGCTCGAAATCGCGCTCGCGGAAATACAGCTCAGCAAGACTCGCGAGAATGGAGCCGATCATCCGGTCACCAGGTTCGTACACTCGTTCCGCGATCTGTAGTGATTCGAGATAGTATGCCTTTGCTCCGGGCAGGTCTTTTAAGTCTAATGATACAATTCCAAGGAACCTCAAGAGGCTTGCAAATGATGGATGTTCGTTTCCGTAGACTTCTCGCGCCAGTGGAATGAGTGGCGTGAGGAGATCGAGAGCGCTTCGCGATTTGCCCGTGACCAGGAGGAGTTCTGCACGTTGCGTTGTCAGGTGAAGTGTGGACGCATGGCGCTCGCCAGAATGTTCTTTAAGAATGGGTTCGGCCAAATCTAAGCATTCTGAAGATTTGTTATATTGACCGGCGGATCGATAAACGTCGGCCGCATTTAAGTAATGTATGGCGGCTTCGCGGCTATTCGAAGGCTTGTGCAATAGTAATATTCGCGTCGCCTCGGCCATCGCGCGTTCCGACGCATCGGGCGTTCCGAGATCTTGGTAAACACTGGCTAACTCTTCGTGGATTTGGCTCGAGCCCAGTGCATCTTTTCCAAAGATTTCGTCATGAATTGCCAAGGCTTCGACGAGCATGCGGAGTGCATCTTCTGCGCGCCCGCGCGTTCTAGCAATAAATGCTCGTTGACTCAGTATTAGGCTTCTATCAATTTTCCCCGAGCGAGACGCGTCCGCCAATTCCAACGCACGATTGAGATTCGATTCGGCTTTTGTGTACTCGCCCAAAGATGCATACGTTTTCCCGATCGAGAGTCTTATTCCGCGTTCAATGTTTGGCGAATCCTTAAAACGCGATTCGATATCCTGTTCGGCTTCAATGAGTACATCTATAACTTTAGTGTTGCGGCCTGCTTTCCAGGGGTTTGCAGATTGTAGCATTCGGTCGAGATGTTCATAGATCGCCTCACGCGACTTCGATTCTGACAAGTACGCCAGGTTGGCGGCACTTGCGGAATACCATCCCCACAACGCTACTGCGAACCCAATGATTAATAATAAGAATCCCGAGGCTATGGCGGCGACCACGGCGCGATACCGGCGCGTGAATTTTTGTAGTCGATAAATAGCTGTTGCGGGACGCGCTGAGATCGGCAGATTTAACAGATAATTGCGAATATCCGCCGCGAAATCGGACGCGCGTGCGTAGCGGCGCTCAGGTTCCTTTTCGAGTGCCTTATTAACAATTGTTTCAACATCTCCACGGAACAGTGGATTCACGGCGGCGAGCGGTATCGGATCTGTGTTGCGAATCTTCTCCGCAATTTTCGTTATAGATAAATCCGACAGATCGTATGGCAGCATTTCGGCCAAGATCTCATAGAGAATCACACCCAACGCGTAAACGTCTCCGCGGCGGTCGCCGTGCGAATCTTTGGAATCCAATTGCTCCGGACTCATATACGCTAACGTTCCGAGCAGTTGTCCCGTATTTGTTATATTCGTATCTGAGGCTCCGAGCGCGCCCAGTCTTCGCGCGATTCCAAAGTCTAATATTTTTGGCTGTTTTTCCGAAGTGATAAGAATATTTCCGGGCTTCAGGTCGCGATGAATAATATTCTTTGAATGTGCATATTCGACGGCGTCGCAAATAGTAACAAATAGTTCCATCCGCTCCCTTATGGAGACTTTCGAATATTTGCAATACGTCGTGACAGTTGTTCCTTCAACGAATTCCATCGCAATAAACGGCTGTACACCCGCCGCGGAATTGTAAGTTCCGGCGTCGTAGATTCTCGCGATACCCGGATGTTCCAATTGACCGAGAATTTCAACTTCACGGTGGAAACGAATGAGCGTAGCACCCGCCGTCTGTCCAGCTCTCAAGACCTTGAGTGCAACGCGCCTGTGGGGGTGGTCTTGTTCCGCTTCATATACAATTCCCATCCCACCCTCGCCGACCCATCGAATGATTTGATAATTTCCAATTCGCGGAGGTATTTGTAATTTGTAGAGACTATCGAATCCGGTGTCGCCCACAATCTGGTGGATAACTCCAGCCGCGTTCACATCTGCTTGAATCATTCTCTCCACTTCAACGCGCAACTCAGAATCTCCTGCGCACTCGGCCTCTAGCGCGGCGCTCCTTTCAGCAGGCGCAAGTTCAATTATTTTTAGGAATACTCTCGACGCTCGATTGTAGTTTGACACCGGATGTTAAGGTTGCGCGGTGAGCCTTGACGCTAAGAATGCGCGCGCGGAGCGCAGTCCGCGTTCGATAGAACTCTTTGAAGTTTCCATGATTTCTGCAATTTCGGCTACTTCAAGCCCCCCGAAAAAACGAAGTTCAATAATCCTAGCGTGAATTTCGTCCTGAGAGGCAAGATCCAGGAGTGCGCTTTCAAAATCTAATATATCATAAGTGCGATCGGGGCTCGCCAGGATTTCTTCATGAAATGTTACACATTTTCTCCCGCCGCCGCGCTTTTCCCGGTTGCGCTGGCGAGCATGGGAAACTAATACTTGGCGTATCGCGCGCGCGGCAACACCAAAGAAATGCGCCCGCCCTTTGAATTCGGGCAGATCCGCGCCCACTAATTTAAAATAAGCATCGTGGACGAGCATGGTCGGCTGCAACGTGTTCGCGTTTCCTTCGCCGCCGAGCTGCCGGCTCGCGATAGATTTTAATTCTAAATATACAATGGGCAGAAGGCGGTCGAGCGCGGACTTGTCGCCAGAATTAAACTCGTTCAGGGCCTGTGTAACGTCGTGTCGAGCAGTCATGATCCGAGAGTATTACGATAGAGTCTACATCGCGCCGCGCCTGAGCATAACGACTTTTACCGTTTGCAGAATAACGGCGAGGTCAAAAATGACGGACATATTCTTAATATAATACAAATCGTATTGTAATTTTTGGATCGCGTCGGCGCGCGTGTTGCCATAGGGATAACAAACCTGCGCCCACCCGGTGAGCCCCGGTTTCACGCACAGCCGCTCGAGAAAGTATGGAATTTCCTTTGCTAATTCTTCGGTGAAAACCGGACGCTCGGGGCGCGGCCCCACGAATGACATTTCGCCGCGCAGCACATTCCACATCTGAGGAATTTCATCAATTCGAACTCTACGTATAAATTTGCCAACTCTAGTAACCCGCGCGTCGTCTTGGCTCGCCCACACCGGTCCGTGTTTTTCGGCGTCGGTACGCATCGAACGGAATTTATACAATACGAAGGAGTCGCCGTCCTGGCCGACGCGCTCTTGTGTATAAAAAACGGGACCGCGCGAATCGAGCTTGATCGCAATCGCGGTTAGTAAAAGTATCGGTGACGACAACACGAGGCCGATGGCGCTCGCGACTAAATCTAACACTCTTTTTGTAGCAACTCGAAGCGGCGACGTTTTGAATCCATCATTAAATATCAAATACGACGGGCGCAGCGCCTCGACCGCGATCTTGCCCGTGATTCGTTCATATAAACGTTCGCGTTCCTCGATTTGAATTCCGCTGAGGCGGCATTTTAACAATTGTTCGACGGGCAGCGCCTGGCGGCGGTCCTGCAATGCTACAATAACGCGCTGTGCGCGCATGTCGCGCGCGATATCAAATAAATCCGCCGCGCTGCGGTCAATGATGGCAACCTCCGGGTCGCGGCGGCGAAGCTTGTGCGATTCCTCATTCTTGCCAGGCACGAGTCCTGCGACTTCATATCCGCAGTCGTGGCGTTCCGAAATCTCGCGCGCAAGTGAGAGCGCGAGATCGCCGGATCCTAATATTAAAACTCTCTCGGCGAGTCCCCACTTTCCGAAGAACGCATGAAAAACGGCGCGCCACGCCCCGATTGTTAAGAATGCACAAATAATTGTTAATATAAATCTCCACGTGCGCGTGCGCATTTCCTCGCCGGCGATTCCAAAGGCGAAACCCGGAAGCGTCAGTTGGAACCAAAAGAATACGGCGGCTAATAATACAAAAGAGATTGCGCACGCGGCGAGGAGCCTCGGATGGCGTTCGCTACTTTTAATCGAAATTCGCCAATCATACATATCTTGAAAAACGAGCACGATCTGGCAGAGAACCGCCGCGAGAATCGCCGAACTGGAAGCGCTCAATATCGCCGATTGTTCGATTCCAAGAGGGGAGAATTGAAACGATCCGCCGAACGCGAATACTATAAATAATAATAACGTCTCCGTCAGCACAAGAAGCAGTTTGCGCGCCGAAATGTAATATTGAAAAACGCGAATCATCCATTCTCCAGACAGACCCGTTCGGTCGCAGTCCGGCCGCGAATCAAGAATGCCGGAATGGATTTCCCGGTCATTTTGTAACGTTCTCCAGAATCTGAATATCGAGCAGCGAGCCGCGCGCGTCGACTAAGACTTCCGCGACGTCGATCTGTAACAAGCCCGAATATTTTTCCGCCTGCGCGAAAAGTATTAATGTTTGTTCGAGGCGCTCGATGCGCGCGCGGCCGACGGCTTCCGCCGGGCGTCCAAATGTATATTTGGGTTTGCCCGCCGGAACCGTTCGCGTCTTTACTTCCACTGCGGCGATCGAGCGCGGCTTTTCAATGATAAGATCGATTTCGCCAAATCGCGTTTTGTAGTTTCGTGCGAGAACCCGCGCGCCGCGCCGTACATAAACATTCGCGACGGCGTTTTCACCGAACGAACCGAGTTGTCCACGCTTTTCGAAATGGGGGAGCACCGTTTGGCGCCTGCCGCGTCATGTTTTATTAAATTATTATTTTGCCGCACCGGCCGTTTCGCGCTTTTCTTTAGAATCTAACACTTGCGCGACCGACGCCCTCTGAAACTTCACGCGAACTTTATCGGCGATTTCGACGGTTATGAAGTCGTCTTCAATTCCAACAATTTCGCCGAGCATTCCGGAAGACATCAATACTTTGTCGCCTTTCTTAATATTGGAACGCAGCTCGGCCGCCTGCTTTTGGCGCTTTCGCTCGGGGCGCAATACTAGAAAGTACATAATCCCGAACATAATTAATATCGGCCAGAGCATGCCCAGGATGCTCGGCGACTCGGGGGCCGGCCCCGTCGGTGGAGCGCCGGGCTGCGCCGTTTCTGTAGTATTCTCAGTGCCGGCGGGTGCCATCGGCTTGACGACCTCCTCGCCTTGCTTGTTTTGTAGTATTATAAATTCATTGCTAACAAAAGCGGAGCTGTACGTGCCGGCGGGAGACGTCGCTCGCGTCGGAGCGGGTGGTTCAAAAACAAACATCAGTGGATTCAATGGAATGAAAGGGGAAATGGGGGGTGCCCAACCGTTTTGGAGGCGCCAACGGATGCGGCGGATTATAGTAGCCGCCTAACTATGACCCGAATTGTTGTGGCCATGTCAGGCGGTGTCGACTCCGCAGTTTCCGCGTGGTTGCTGCGCGAGCGCGGCTTCGACGTCGTCGGCCTTTTCTTAAGAAACGGAATTTCAAAACCGGCCGGCCTCGAGCCGTCGCACCGGCAAGGGTGCTGTTCGCTCGACGACTCGCGCGACGCGCTCGCCGTTGCAAACCAGCTGAATATACCATTTTATGTAATCGATTACGCGTCCGAGTTTGGCTCGATCATCGATTCATTTGTAACATCCTACAAAAAGGGGGAGACGCCAAATCCGTGCGTTCTGTGTAATCGCGATTTGAAGTTTGGCTCGCTTCTTAATTTTGCGCGGTCGCTCGGCGCCGGCGCGGTCGCGACGGGTCATTACGCCAGAATTGAAGGTGAAGGAGTAACGCGACGCCTGCGTCGCGGCTCACATCGCGAAAAGGATCAGTCGTACGTGCTCGCGGCGATGGAACCCGCATCGTTAGCATCGTCGATGTTTCCTGTCGGCGATCTTACTAAAACTGAAGTCCGCGAAATTGCTAAGAATGCGGGCCTTCGCGTTTTTAACAAAAGAGAAAGCCAGGAGATCTGTTTTGTTCCAAGCAACAATTACCGAGATTTATTAACTTCGCGCGGCGTCGCGGGAACGCCCGGCAAAATTGTAAATACGAGCGGCGGCGTTCTCGGCGAACACGGCGGATTTGAGCATTTTACAATTGGACAGCGCAAGGGCATCGGCGTCGCGCATACCGAGGCGCTATATGTTAAATCCATTGATCCGCGGACGGCGACCGTCACCGTTGCTACAAAAGACGAAATCGGCACGAACTGGATCGAGTCGAGCCGCGCGACGTGGTTCGCCGCCCCGCTCGAAGTGAACGAAACGCGTGAGTATTTGATACAAGTGCGCGCGCACCACGAACCGGTGCCGGGGCGTATTTGTAATATCAACGGCCGCGTGCGAGCGGAATTTAACGATCCCGAATCGGCGATCGCGCCCGGGCAGCTCGCCGTGTTTTACGACGGCGAGTACGTGGCGGGAAGCGCGTGGATCGAGCGTGCTGGCTAACGATTCAGAACAAATATATTAATTAACTAAATTGTGATACGCCGGCGAATAGCCCGGGAAGACGCCCGCAATATTTGTATTTTGCAGACGCTTGTCGACGACCTCCGCGAGAACGTCGCGGTAATCAATGGTAATATTTAAATCCTGGCCTTCGAATAGTTGGTTCGCGGCGAGCCCGGGCCACTGCGTTACGACTTGACCGCCGTTTACGGCCTTTCCTAACAAAAACATCGCGTTGCCAAAGCCGTGGTCGGTGCCAGCATTACCATTCTCACGAACGGTTCTGCCGAATTCTGACATAACAATTGTAGTGACTCCCGGCGACGCCGCTCCCGAAAGATCTTGATCAAACGCGGCGAGGCCTTTCGCGAGCGCGTCGGCCAAACTGTTAAATGTACCATTAAAAACGCCCTGCGTTCCGTGCGTGTCCCAGTCGGCGAGATCGATCGCGATCGCTTCAACTCCAACTTGAGCTTTGATGAGCGCCGCCGCGGAAAAGAGGCCTTTGCCAAAACTACTAAACGAACCGGTCGTCGGATACACGGCGCCGTTCGACGGAATATAATTATTAATTCCGACCGATTTTAACAATTCGAGCGTCGCGAGCGTGTTGAGGCCGTTATCCTTAAGATCGCCGGAAATGTTAGAATACATATCCGTGAGAGCTTTCTTGCGCGCGGCTTCCGAACTCGGCGAACCCGCGAGGCCGAACGTCGTGGGGTCGGCGATCGGTAATGTTAATGGTGCGCCGACGAGCGCATGTTGCGGGCTCGTGCGCACGCCCATTCCGCGCAGCAGAGAACCGGGCGTCATCGCATTGATTGTTAACAAATGCCGAGCGAGCCAGCCGCTCCCGATCGAGCCCGTGAGGTCGCCGAATTCTACAATTCGCTCCTTTTCGAAATGCGAGCGATTCGCGACGGGAGAACCCGTAGCGTTAATCACTAACAATCGTCCGGCTTGATACGCGGGAAGAAGCGGGGCGAGCGCCGGATGGAAACCAAAGAATCCGTTGAGATCGATACATTTATTCGGCGAAGCGCTCGACGGCTTCGGAACGCTAAGATTCGGCCGGTGAATATAATAATTCGGATCCGCGTGCGGGGGAACTAACGATAGCCCGTCGGCGCCGCCGCGTAGAAATATGGTTACAACAACGTCGCGGCCGGCGCCGCTGCGGTTCGCGGCAAATGCAATTCTGGGAAGCCAGCTCGACGCGGCCGCGGCGCCGGCGGCTGCGCCCGCGAATTGTAGGAAACCGCGGCGCGATAATTCTAAGTTCGATGTTAATTTTTTCATGTTTGTGTTAAATAATATTAAATTTTAAGTTATATTAAAACCACTGGTAGCTCGGGCTCGACAGCGCGAGAACAATCGTTTCGTTGCGCCGCGTGGTATTGCCGGGATTCACAGCGAGAAATTCGATCAATTTCCGTTTTTCAAAATCGGAAAGCGTTCCTAAGAAAAACCGCTCGTCAATTTTGTTAACACACTGCTCCGCGGTCGTCGCGCCCGTGAAAATGGAGGATGTATTTACAGACGTGTCCCAAATAATTCCTTGCAACAATTCGCCGTGGAAATTCCACCGAGGCACGTGCGAACCGCCCCAGTATACAAATGTGTCGGGCGCGCCGTTTGGAGTTAAATAATCAAATGGCTGGTGGCCCGCGGCGGCGAAGCGCGCGCGGCGGTGGCTGCCGTACGTTCCGTCTAATTGTGCATTCATCGAACGCAGTGCTCCGCAGAATGCGTGAAACGGGCGTTTGAATTTTAATTCTGACGCGGCGACGTTTTTTCGCCGCAGCGCGACGCGAATCATCGATTTAATATCTCCGCCCGTTGCTAAGTATTCGTCGCGGACGCTGTTAATAATATCGCGTGAGACGTTTTCGCCGAGCAGCCAGCGCGAGAGTTTTTTAGCAATGAAGCCGGCCGTGTTCGGGTGATACGCTAATATATCAATAACGGCAAGGCCGTCCTGCACACCGCCGCCCGCCGGGATCGTATGTCCGAGAACGGTTTTCGCGCCGTTGTCGTGTTTTGTAGCATCGAAGAAAAACGTGCCCGACTGCGGCTGGCTCCCAAAATTGTAGTATCCCCAGCCCGTGAGACAGCGCGCGACTTCGACGACGTCCTGCTGCGTGTAGCCGTTGTCAATTCCGAGCGAGTGCAATTCCATCAATTCGCGCGCGAAGTTTTGATTCGGGAAAACCGCAGTGCTGAGCTGATTATCTAAATAATGGAGCATCGCGGGGCTCTTCGTCGACGCTTTTAACAATTCCGGAAACGTCGTGAGCGCGTTTTTTCGTATCACTTCGCGCCGGTCGGGAAGTAACAGATTCCAAACCATCGATTTGCCGGAATAAATATTAAAATGGTCGTTCCAGAATTCGACCATGCGTTCATACAATTGTTTATTGCTGAGAGTCGCGCGCGCGATGGCCGAATCTTGTAATTCAATAATCGCGACGACGTCGGACCACGCCCACAGCTGCTGGCTCGTCATGCTGATGCCGGCGTACTGCGCAATTTTAGCATCGGCCGCGGCGTCGGGGATCGTCTCGGGCTTTAATTGATATTCAATAAAACCCTCGTAGCCGAGCTGCTCCGCAAGCGCGTATTCCGCGGGCGTCGCCGCGTACGTGATGCGGCGCACGAGCTTTTTTAACAATTCCGGACTCGCGGGATCCGGAAAGTATTGTTGCGAAACCGGCGGCACCGCGCGCATCGGCGCACCGGGGTTTTGTGCAGGATTCGCGGCTGGCTGTTGGATTGCTACAAAACTAAGAAAAGGCGCTGCGAGGACGCCCGAAACGAGACGCGGGGTAATGATCGACAAGTCCATAGAACCCGGAGCAGGGCCCGGCGGGGAGTGTTACATGGAAATTTGCGGGGGCGTTCGGAAGCGATCGTGGTGGTGATTGGATGTATTCTCGAAATCACTAATGAAATCCAAAGCACATGAACCACATAAACGCGATGCCTGTGAGCTGGCCGGGGGTCAGGCACCCACCTCGCCGCGGAATACCTATGTTCCGAAATCGCCGGTTCCGGGTTAGGTTACATTCACACTCCCACTCTCCCCCTATGGCGTTCAGGACTTTTCCATGATCTCTGCGATTCTTAGTATTCTCCCTATGATTTTTGGTGGCGCGGACGCGACGTTAACGGACGATGCTCACACGTCCTCGACCTCAGTGACCAAGAATTTTGGTGCGGGGACTTCACTGTCGATCAAGGGTGCGGGAGACCGGATCTATCTAAAATTTTCGTTAGCATCTCTTCCTCAGGGGACTCTCGGTTCGCAGGTCGAAAAGGCCGAACTCGTGCTATTTGTAAACAAGGTCAGCACTGAGGGTACTCTCGATTTACACCGAAGCTCGGGAAGTTGGACGGAAGCAACTGTGCGCGGCGACAACGCGCCGGCGCTCGGGCAACTGCTCGCTTCGAATGTTGCAATTAACAAATCCGGCAAGTTTACATTTCTGTCAAGCGACGTCACATCGTTAGTCAAAGACTGGCTCGACGGAGTGAGTAACAATGATGGAATTGTAGTCGTCGTGTCGCAGGGTTCTCTCGTGCGCGTCGATTTTGATAGCAAGGAGAATTCGAAGACGGGCCATGAACCTATACTTCGAATCGCGATCAAACCCGTATTGACGGCTGGTGCGCAGGGTCCGCAAGGACCACAGGGTCTACAGGGGCCGCAAGGTGTACAGGGTGTCAAAGGAGACACTGGAGATGCTGGTCCGGCAGGAGCAATAGGACAACAGGGCGCTATGGGTCCTCAAGGACCACAGGGTGAGACCGGTGCCACGGGCGCCACGGGCGCAACTGGAGCAACGGGTCCGCAGGGTCTTCAGGGTGTGCAGGGTGTCAAGGGTGATACTGGAGTTACTGGGCCAGTAGGTCCAGCAGGACCTCAGGGTCCGATCGGTCTCACAGGCGCAACAGGTGCAACAGGTGCACAGGGTCAAACGGGAGCACAGGGCGATGTCGGACCCATGGGTGCAACTGGACCGCAGGGTCCTACAGGTCTACAGGGACCACAGGGTGATACAGGAGCGACAGGCGCGACTGGGCCACAGGGTGCGGTTGGTCCCGTTGGTCCCGTTGGACCCATAGGACCACAGGGACCGCAGGGACTACAAGGTCTGAAAGGTGATACTGGTGATCAAGGTGTACAGGGATCTCCAGGAGTGCAAGGTCCAACGGGGCCTCAAGGATTACAGGGTCTGAAAGGTGACACGGGAATACAGGGAGCTACAGGACCACAGGGTCCGCAGGGAATACAGGGCATACAGGGAATACAGGGTGTACCGGGAGCTTCTCCATTTGTTTTGAACGGCAACAACGCAACATTCACCCAAGGAAAGGTGGGGTTGGGCACTACGACTCCCACTGCGGATCTCCATGTGTCGGGTGTCGACGGATTATTAGCGACCGGCACATTCGGTTCAGGAGTATTTCCGGTGAGTGGCGCTGGCGAACTGATGTTGTGGTATCCGAGAAAGGCAGCCTTTCGAGCAGGATCAGCAGGTCAAGTAGCATGGAACGACCTTGACTTCGGAGACTACTCCGTCGCGTTTGGTATTGAAACTTTCGCGAGTGGAGAGGGATCTATAGCTGCTGGAAGGGGCAGTTTCGCTCTGGGTGACAATAGTACTGCGATGGGACTATTGGCGTTTGCTCTAGGATATACCAGCACTGCGATGGGTAATAATACTGCTGCAGTTGGCATGGGTAGTACCGCAATGGGCGAGTTTTCGTCGGCCGGTGGAAACTACAGTACTGCGATCGGTTCACATACGATGGCAAATGGTGAAGGCAGTACTGCGATGGGTGAGTATACAAGCACCACTGGCAGCGGCAGTACTGCGTTAGGGTCGAATACATCAGCAGACGGCAGTTTCAGCACCGCGCTCGGGTTTGCAACAGTGGCTAGCGGTAACTCCAGCACTGCTCTCGGAAGTGGTACAACTGCGAGCGCAAATTTTAGTACTGCGATGGGAAGTGACACCATCGCGAGCGGCCTTTTCAGTACTGCGATGGGAAGTTCGACGACGGCCAGCGGTCAATTTAGTACATCTCATGGCGAAGGCACAAAAGCAGAATCTTACAGCTGTACTGCACTCGGCCGTTTCAATGTGGGAGGCGGAAATGCAAATACTATCATTGCGTCCGATCCTATTTTCGAGATCGGGATTGGCACCGGCAACGGCACTCGTAACAATGCGATGACTGTGCTCAAAAACGGTAATGTTGGCATTGCGACGACCACACCCGGCTTTACGCTGGAAGTCAACGGCACTGCACACCGAGCGGATAACAGTCCGTCGTGGACAGTGACATCCGACGCGCGACTCAAGAAGAACATCCACACGCTGGAACACTCACTTGAGACTCTGCTGTCTCTGCACGGCGTCAGCTTTGAGTACAAAGATCCCAAGAGTGTTGGAGTACGCCGCGGCTTTATTGCACAGGAGGTCGAAAAGGTGATTCCTGAGTGGGTTGAAGACGGCCCAGACGGATTCAAACGCCTGACAGTCACCGGATTCGAAGCGCTCGCCGTCGAGGCGATGCGCACGCTGCATCAACAGAACGAGAAGCTCGCCGGTGAAATGAAGAATCTCAAAACCACCAACGAATCTATCAAAACGGAAAACGCCGAACTACGCGCGAGGCTGGAGAGGATTGAGGCCGCCGTTATGCAAGCGAATCGATCCAGGTAATAAGTATCAAGAAACTGATACTATAATTAGGGTCAGTGCAATAAAGATCGGGCTCGGTCGCGCGCACAGCGCGCATCGGTGCGCGGTCTTGGAAATTTCGTAACGCCGAGCGCGGCAGTGGTCCAATCGCGTTTGTTTCTACTAATGCTTTGGCGCCACGGTTATGCGCGCGAGCACGCGAGACACGCCGGGCTCTTCGCCCGCGAATTTAATCCGCCAACTTCGTCGTTTCAGCAACCTGCGTAATTTTAGTTTTCAATTCCTTCGCCCCGCGAAATCCGACGCTCGTAGTCTGGTCCAGTTGTATCACTTCCTGCGTGCGCGGATTTCGCACCAAGCGCGATTTCCGAACGCGGATATCGAAGGTGCCAAATCCCGCAATGTGAACTTTGCCGTCTTTTTGTAGTCCTTCGGCTAATACTTCAAATACCGTTTCGACCGTTTTCTTAACAACGTTTCGCGGGAGATCGCTCCCGACGCATTTGTAAACTTCCGAATGCAGGTCAGAGGTATTCATGAAAAAAAGCTCCGAGTGGACTCGTGGTTCGCCCCAAGCAGCCCGTGGCAAAAGGGGGTGGCTAATTTTGGAACCGGCGCAATTGGGCTGCCGCGCCGCGGGTCGGCCGCGAAAGCCGCGATCAACCTGCTCGGAACCTAAAAATAAACATTCCGCCGATCAAGAAGGATTTTTCCGCGCGAATCGCGAACGGCTTGCGGGCGGAATTCGTTAGTATCCGCGCCGATGGCGTTTCGAGTTCCGTTCCAGTCGCTTGTTAATAATCCGCGCCGCGCAACCGCGATCGCTTACGGGCTCGCGGCCGCAGTACTGCTCGCAGCCGCGGTCAATCCAATACTACCAATCGGAACTACGAAGCTGCGCCGCGCGATCCTGATCGACCGTTCCGCATCGGTCGAGCGGCGTGTCGGATACTCGTTCGCGGGCGCACTCGCGGCCGGCGCGCGCGGGCTCAAGCCCGGCGACGATTTTTGTTATATCGAATTCGCGGCGCAGGCTCGAGTCGTGGCGCCCGTTCAGGAATATACAAAAAATAGAATCGACGAATTATTACAACGCGAACCGGGCCGCGACGCGCTCGCTCGCAACGATACAAATATTGGGTCCGCTGTCGAGCTCGCCGCGGAGACGCTCGGTGCCGAAGGTGGCGAAGTGGTGATTGTAACAGATGGACTCGCCACGCGAGGGCGCCGCGATCTGTATGAATTCGATCATTTACAAATCAAAACGCTCCAGCCTCCCGGCGCCGCTGCGTTGAACCGTGCAATTGTAGCATTGGACGCCCCGCGCGCCGCGCCGCCGAACTCGAATGTAACAGTTCGCGTCGCGGTTGCCGCGACCGAAGCCTTCGCCATTCCGCCGGAAATTCCCGTTGAAATTCGCTCCGGGGGCGCGGCGCCCGTGGTTGCTAAAATTCGAATTTTGCGCGGCGAAGATTCCTATTTCGGAACGTTTCATTTTACAACTCCGCCGCGCGGCGAAACCGAGCTGATTGTTAAACTACCCATCGCCGACGCCTTTCCCGAAGACGACTCGGCGCGGCGCGTTATTTACAATTCTCAAAGACTGCGAATCGGATTTCTGGGCCAGGCGCCCGAGCTCGCGGCAACTCTCGCAAAGATACAAAACGCGGACGTGAACGTGATCGATCCGGCGAACGTTATGCGCGCGTGGGATTTTGATGTATTTATTATTGCCGATGCTCCCGCGCAGTCGATCGCGCCGCTTGCGCGCGAAATCGAATCCTATCTAAACGGCGGGGGAAGTTTATTGTATACGGGCGGAACAGTAGCATTCTCAAATGAAGCATTCAACAGTTTCGCGCATGCCGTTCCGCTCGTGCCCGATGCGTCGGGCGCGGACGCGATTGAAACGATGATTCTTGTCGACGCGTCGGGTTCGATGGCCGGCGAAAAGTGGCGAGCCGCGCAGAATTCGATTCGAAAATTAGTATCTATTTTGCCGCGGGAGCCCGCCGCGCGCGCCGCGTTTTTCCAGACCGATTTATCAAATCCATTTTTATTATTAAACGAACTCGAACAAAACCTCGCGTCGGCGTCGCCGCGCGGGACAACCAACGTAGCCTCCGCGCTCGAACGCGCCGCGGAATGGATGAATCGGACGCCGGCCGTGCACAAGCGAAGAATCATACTAATCTCCGACGGCCTCGAAAAAGGCGGCGGGGCGCCTGTGTCGGGCGCGCGCGCGGCGGGCGAAATGTTATTATTACAAAAAATCGAATTGTTAACGTTTGCGATCGGCAGCGATGCGGATCTCGAATTCCTGCGCGCGCTGACGCTCGACGGAACGAACGGGCGGACAGTCACCGTCTCGAATGGATCAGAACTTCCGCGCGCCGTCGGCGATGAAGTTACAAAAGACGCGCTCGCCGCGGGCGGAGCCGTTGAAGTTTATAATCCGCCGGGCGTGCCGTTTTCATTAACATCTCTTCCGTTCATCGAATATGTAGCAAAAACAAAACTGCGCGGCGGCGCGCGGCTGCTTGCGTCCACCGGCGGCGGCCGCCCGCTGATGGCCATTTCTCCGGATTCAAAAATAGTAGCCTTTGCGTCGGGCGCGGGAGGCAGCCTCGCGACAAACTATAACGATCCGCGTTTGTTCGAAATATTATTAGATGGGATCGCCGCGCGCGGCGCCGCACTCGAAGCGACGGCTGGCGCGGAGAATATCTATTGTAATATAATAAATCCGGGAACCGAAGGTGCGGTCCAAATTCAACAAAAAAACGCGGTGGCGCGACTTTACAGAACCGGCGGCAGTGAATTTTCCGGGGAGTTTTCGGGCGCGCGCGGCGAATTGCGCGAAGGCTGGGCGAAAGTTTACAGTTCGACGGGCGCCGAGATCGGAACTGTATATATTCACGTTCCTCATTCGAGCGACGCACCGCCGGGCCTCGCCCCGCAAATATACCAAAACGCGGGCGCGCCTGCCGCGATCACTAAGAAAACGATTCCGCTCGAATTGTGTATTGTTGCGATTGCACTGCTCGTCGCGGGCGCCGCCGCGGGGTTGCTGCCGCAGCGCGAACCGGCGCGCGAGTAGACATTACAAGAGGGACTCAAGAAAATCTTTCCGGGTGGACGATGGAAGGCGCGCAAGTCTGTTTCCCAGCGATCCTTCCATGCCGAACTCCCGTCCCAACCGCGTTTCTTTCACTAACATTTCCGCGACTACAATTAAATTCGCCGCGATTGTTAGTTTAACAATCCTCGCCGCGTGCCAGACGACCGTCAACGGACGTTCGATCGAGCGCCCGTCCGACGACGAGTTTCCGAACATGTCGCCGTTCGTTGAAGAACAAATAATAAAACGGATTGATGAAATTCCGTATTTGCGCGGCCGGCAGGTGGTCGACGCGTGCGCGGCCATTGCTAAGATTGGGCCCGGCGCGATTCCGAAGCTACAAAAAGCCGCGAATGATAGCGATCCGATGCGCCGTACATTTGTTATGAACGTACTCGGCGCGATCGGCGACCGCCGCGCTCTCAAAACCTTGCACGACGCTCTTAACGATTCCGAGAGTTCGGTTCGTTATGAAGCGGCGCGATCCTGTACAAAGATGGGCGACTGGCCCGCGGGCATTCCTGTGCTCATCGCCGGCCTCAGCGATTCATCACAGTATTCGCGGACCCTCTGCCACGATTCGCTGCGCCGCAACACCAATCTTGATTTTGGTTACAACCCGAAAGGGAGCGACGTAGAACGAAACGCCGCTGCGATCCAATGGCAAAACTGGTGGAAAAGCCATGAGCCCGCTACGATTGAATTGCGCCGTTAGCAAAAAAAGAACAGTTAGCATTCGCTAACAAAAGTTCTCCAAACGTTAGTTTCTCCAAATCGCGGGCGGCGCGAGAAATGTTATGGAAGAGGCTGTACGCCCCTGTCTCCGCTGCGACGCGCTCGTTCCCGAGTCGCGCGCCTACTGCCCTCAATGCGGTAGTCCGCTCGCAACGTTAAAATTAGTCGTGCCGCGCCCCGGCGCGGCCGCGGGGAGCCCCGAATCGCAACAGGCCGCGCGCGCGTTTATAACCATTTTTGCGCTTGCAGGAGTTTTTGGATTGATAGCGCTTGGCGCGGCCGTTTTCGGCGCGTTTATGTAATATTACAATTTGGTTCCGAAATGAATAACGTGAAGCGCGCGTTTATTTTTATTGTAGGAATTGCAGCCGGCGCAATGGTGGTTTGGCTTTCGTGGGCTACGAAGGATCCGGGAGCCGCGCCTTCTATCAATTCGCCGGATTCCAAACCCGCCACGACGCAACGCGCGGTTGAAACTGTAAAGAACGGCCATCGCGAAGCCGCCGATGCGAATACTACAGATTCCGATCCTGAAATCGACGACGGCCAGCCGCCCGTTCACCTTCCCGGCAGCGGACCGATTGTCCCGATTGATTTAACCAATATCGCGGACGAGCAACTCGGAAAATCGCTCTGGATGGAATTTACAAATGATACTGGGAAATGGACGGAGCTCTGGCAGGCGATTCATAAACATGACGGCGATCGTAAGAATCCGCTCGACGATCCGCCGGAACCCTATCCGTTTCGTCCCGCGCTCGAAGGAATTTTAGCAATTGGCCTCGGCGAGCGCGAGCGCATGGATTATACAATTACGCTTGAACCTGTAGTATCCAAATACGGCGAGGCGCGCTACCGTTTGAAAATATCAACTTCGCCCGCTCCGCCCGTGGAAGTGAGGTCGCGCCCCGTTCGCGTTTGGCTCGTGCCGCTCGGAAATCAACTTAAAAACGGTCTAACAATTGAAGACGAACACGCAAATGAAATAAAACGTTTCGACCCGATCTTACCGATCGTCGAAGCTACAGATGACGAAGAACGCTAATGCTAGTCGTTTTCTTCTGTTAATTCGCTCTCGGTGCGTTCCTGGTCGCGCAGCCGGCGCACGAGTTCTTCGAATCGTTCGTCGTGACGCAAAGACTCAAGATCGCGATCTTTTAACATATGTTCGACGTCGTCGTATCCGAGCTCGATTGCCTTTGTTAATTCTTCGACGGCTTCATCATTCATTTCGACCAATGCTAATGAACACGCCAAATTGTAGCGAAGCACGGGCTGGCCGGGTTGCAGTCGCACGAGGCGGCGATCGATTTCGAGCCCTTCGCGGTAGCGGCCAAGCCGTGTCAAGACCGTTCCGAGTTCGAACATCGCGGGGATGTTGTCGCGGCGGTCGACTTCATAGCGAAGCGAGTTCGCCATGAATTCGTCGCCAAGCCGGTCAAGCTTTTTGAGGATCGGGGTATCGAGCTTCACGGGAATTGAATAGCTCACACGACAGCGCAAGTCTGTCAATCATTTGTTTCAAATCTTTTTTTGTTGCGAATGAAACGAGTCCGATTCGGCGGACACTCTTGGCGCCGCGTTTCATCAAACTTTTCGCTCGGACGAAAGAGTAACGCACGATTCCAAGTTCGCTAGCGCATTGGAATCAAAGTTGCGCGCGGCGTTCCCTCGCGCTGCGTATTCACTCACTGCAACCATTTCAGTAATATCCACTATCAGTAATAACTTTCGTAATTTTTTATGTCGGCAAGTAATCACTCCGAGTTACCAACAGGTGTTTCCGTGAAAATCTACTTTTGTGATATTTGTAATCAGAGCATTCCGCTCAAGGATCTCGATGACGGGGCGGCGGTGCCGGTTCGCGGAAAGTTAATTTGTAATGCATGTTCTGCGGCGGCGGCGACGGGGAAAGCACCGCAAAGCGGAATGCCCGCGGCGCCCGTGGCGGCAGCGGTGCAGGGCGGGGGCGGCGGCTCGGCTGGCGCAAGTTTAATTGTTATATTAATTGCAGGCGGTCTCGGCTTCGGCGCGTCGTGGTTTATGTTAAAAGAAGAAACTAAGAAAATAGATGCCAAGTTTGCGTCCATGACGGGCGACACGGGCCGAATCGGAACGGACAGCGATCGTAAGATTCAGGCGCTTCGCGACGAAATCGCGCAAGTGCAACAATCCATCGAATTGTTAAAAACTAGCATGGATGAGAACGTTAGCGTTAGCGAAGCGCGAGAGCGCAAAGCGGCGGCCGACGTCGAGACGCGGTTTGAAAACGTGAAAGCATATATTACAGAAAACGAGAAAGTTAAAGATCGAGTCCAGAATTTAGAAATGCGTTTGACGGCGGGAAATGAATCGGCGCTTGGCGTCCAAAAAGAAATCGCGACGCTGCGCGGCGCCGTCGTCGAATTAACAGATCGCGTTGCGAAGATGATTGCGAATCCGCCGGCGCGCAATGATGCAAATCCGGGCGCGACGGAGGACGGGAACGTTACAAATAGCGACGCGCTTCCAGTTGTAGCTTTGCCGAATGACCTCGCGGAAATTGCTAAGAAACTGAAGCACACCGACGCGGGCGTCCGCTGGGACGGCGTCGATCAGCTCGGCCGCAGCCGCGACACGCGCGTCGTCGGATATTTAGTACCGATGCTCGATGATAAAGATGAATTCGTTCGTTATCAAACCGCTGCGGTGCTCGGCGATCTGGGGCAGAACGCGAAGTCGTCGGTGCCTTTCTTAATCATGGCGCTGTCCGACGAGGCCGCGTATGTCCGCGAATCCGTTATCTTTGCATTACGCAAAATAACAAATCAGAATATCAAGTTTGAACCGACGGCAAAAAGCGAAGACCGCACAAAACAACAAAAACTCTGGAAAGCGTGGTGGGACACCAACCGCGAAAAATTTTTGCAGGGGTAGGGGACAGGTTAGGGGACAGGTTTAAACCTGTCCCTAGGGCGCTGGGGCCATCACGATCATCACTAACAATCGTTGATTCGTATCGTTCGTGACGCCGTGCACAATTCCGGCGGGCGCCACTAACATTTCTCCTGCGCGCACGCGAAAGGTAGCATCGGCCAGCGAGAACTCTCCTTCGCCTTCGAGAATATAATATATCTTATCCGCGCCCGCGTGCGCGTGAGGCGCGTGTCGCTGGCCGGGCTCGAACGCGTTCGTTCCGACGAGAACGCGCGGACTTTCGAAGATCGTCGCCTTCGACATTTTTGTTGCCGAGTAAACGGCGCCGGATCGTGGATCGATTGGAATTGAAGGATTCATCAGTGAGTGTTGAGAGCGGACGTACCGAAGGGAATGGGTTTTTGGTAGGCTTCTCGCCGAAATTTCTCCACCCAAATCTAACTATAAACTATCTGTAAACTTCAATGGCCCACCGAGTCACTCTGGTTACCGGCGATGGAACTGGCCCCGAATTGATGGAAACAACCCGCCGTGTGCTCGAAGCCACGGGCGTTTCGTTTGATTTCGAAGTCGCCGAAGCCGGGGTCGACGCGATGGAAAAGTATGGAACGCCGCTTCCCGACGCGACGCTCGAATCCATTAAACGCACGGGATGCGCGTTGAAGGGGCCCGTCACGACGCCCGTCGGCACCGGCTTCCGATCCGTAAATGTAGCCATGCGCGCCGCGTTTGATTTGTATGCATGCGTGCGGCCGTGCAAGACCTATAAAGGCGTCCGCTCGCGATTTGATAACATCGATATTGTTATCATTCGCGAGAACACCGAAGATTTGTATGCGGGGATCGAGTTCGAATATGAGAAACCTGACACGAAAGAATTAGTCGATTGGATTCTTAAGAAACAACCGAAAGCGCGGCTGCGGCGCGACTGCGGAATTTCGGTGAAGGCGATTTCCGTGTCGGGCACCGAGCGAATTGTTAAATATGCGTTCGAATACGCGCGCAAAAACAATCGCAAGAAGGTGACGGCCGTCCACAAAAGTAATATATTAAAATATTCCGACGGTCTGTTTCTTAGCGTCGCTCGCCGAGTCGCGAATGAATATAAAGATATTCAATTCGACGACCGCATCGTCGACAACATGTGCATGCAGCTCGTGCAGCGCCCGGACGAATATGATATGTTAGTTCTGCCGAATCTTTACGGCGATATTATTAGCGATCTCTGCGCGGGCCTCGTCGGCGGCCTCGGAGTCGCGCCGGGCGCGAATATTGGCAACGGCGGAATTGCTATCTTTGAGGCGACGCACGGATCGGCGCCGAAATATAAAGGTCTCGATAAGGTGAATCCGTCGGCAATGATCCTTTCGGGAATGCTGATGTTGCGGCATCTAAATGAAACGAACGCCGCCGACCGCCTTGAGCGCGCGGTTGCTAAGGTTTTCGCCGATGGAAAAGATGTTACCTACGATCTCAAAGCCAATCGTAATGATCCGTCGGCCGTCGGCACGAAGGCGATGGGAGATGCGATTATCCGCGAAATGCGGAAGATGTAACAACTCGTTATTATACAAAAATTGTAAATCGTGACGGGCTCCGGCCGATCTCGATTGTTAACAATCGTCATTAAGATAGTCATCGCCGCCGCGGTGCTGTATCTCGCGGCGGCAGTCGTTCTATATTTTCTGCAAGACAAGCTCATTTTCCCCGCGCCGCGCGGCGGCGTGCGAGATCCGGCCGACGCAGGGCTTTCCGCTGCGGAATCGCTTGAAATTGTAAGTTCCGATAATACTAAACTTCACGGATATCTGTTGTTTCCGCACGGCGCGGCGCGAAAGGACTTGCCCGCACTACTACTATTCCACGGGAATGGTGAAAATGTAACATTTGACGCGTCGTGGCTCGAATTATTGCGAACGTCGGGAGCGGCCGTCGCGGAAGTTGACTATCGCGGCTATGGTCTTTCGGAAGGCGCTCCGAGCGAGAAGGGTTTTTTTGAAGACGGCTGGGCGGCCCTCGCCGCGCTGCGCGCGCGCCCGGAAATGGATACGAACAAAATTGTTTTGTTAGGAAGTTCGATCGGCGCAGCGGTCGCCGTTTTTGTAGCTTCGAAAGCGGAAGCCGAAGGCCGCCCCGTCGCGGGCGTTATCTTGCAATCGCCATTTGATACATTGCCAAATGTAGCCATGAAGCACTACCCGGTCTTTCCGCGGTTTATTGTTAAATATCAATTCGACTCGCTTTCGCGGATTGGCAGTCTTAAGACTCCGTCGCTCTTCCTGCACGGCAGCGCCGACACGATCGTTCCAGTTTCGCACGCGCGCGCTCTGCATTCGGCCGCTCCGGCCGCGAGGCCGTTTCTATTGATTGAAGGCGCCGGCCATAACGATTTGATTTCGGTCGCGGGCGATCGCTACATGCACGCGATCCGCGAATTTGTTCACGAGGTGACGCGAAATAGTTCAACTGTCCCGCGCTGAACGCGTCCGTTAGAATACTTTTTTCAATGACCTCTAATCCTCTCGAAATTTACCAACCATGTCTCGTCGCAAAGTAACAGTTGTCGGTTCCGGTTTTGTAGGATCCACCTCTGCGCAACGCATTTTTGAATCCGGCATCGCCGACGTTTGTTTAATTGATATTGTTGAAGGCAAACCGCAGGGCATCGCGCTCGATTTGATGCAAGCGGCACCCGTGCTCGGCGTCGAAGGCCGAATTGTTGGTACTAATAATTCGAAGGATACGTACGGTTCCGACGTAGTCTTAGTAACCGCCGGCATGCCGCGCAAACCGGGCATGGACCGCAGCGATCTGTTAGAAGTCAACGCTAAGATTGTGAATGACGTCGCCGACTACGTGCGCGCGGGCTCGCCGAACGCGGTGGTTATTGTTGTAACAAATCCGCTCGACACGATGGTTTATCAAATGTGGAAGCGCGTGAAGCTCGCGCCCGAGCGCGTCGTCGGCATGGCGGGAGTCTTAGATTCCGCGCGCATGCGCTGTTTCCTAGGAATGGAATTGAAGTATGGCGTTTCCGATATTGATGCCATGGTGCTCGGTGGCCACGGAGATTCGATGGTTCCTCTGCCGCGATTCTCGACGGTGAACGGAGTCTCCATCGAGACGTTACTTCCGAAAGAAAAAATTGAAGCTATCAATTTACGCACGCGCAACGGAGGCGCCGAAATTGTTAGTTTACTAAAAACCGGCTCCGCGTACTACGCGCCCTCGGCTTCGTCGTTCGTCATGGTCAAGTCGATTCTTAATAACGAACGCCGATTGTTGCCTTCCGCGGCCTACCTGCGCGGCCAGTACGGCCTCGAAGGATTGTATATGGGCGTGCCGTGCGTCATCGGCGCGAAGGGTGTCGAGGATATTGTTGAATTGCCGCTCGAAGCGTTTGAACGCGACATGTTACACAAATCCGCCGAGGCGATTCGCAAGGACATTGCAATTCTGAAGCAGAAGGGATTGCTCACGGATTAGTTTATTTAATGATTCCAATCGCACGGGCCGGCGCGTTTCCATTCAAAGCGCCGGCCCGTTCCGTATCATAACATTTTATTTATAACAACAATATTTTATAAATATGACGCCGAACGCCACACGCACCGAAACCGACACGATGGGGGCCATCGAAGTTGCGAGCGACCGCTACTGGGGCGCGCAGACGCAGCGCTCGCTCCAGAACTTTAAGATTGGCTCCGAGCGCATGCCGCGCGAGATTATTAAAGGACTCGCCATTATTAAATCGTGTTCGGCGGATGTGAATTATACACTTGGTTTGTTAACAAAAGAAAAGCGCGATTTGATACTGAAAGCCGCCGAAGAAGTGATCGCGGGCAAACTCGACGACCATTTCCCACTCGTTGTCTGGCAGACGGGTTCGGGAACGCAGACGAATATGAATGTTAATGAAGTGATTTCGAATCGCGCGATTGAAATGGCCGGCGGAACATTAGGAAGCAAAAAGCCGATTCATCCCAATGATGATGTTAATAAAAGCCAGTCGTCGAATGATACCTATCCGACGGCGATGCATATCGCCGCCGTCGAGACGCTGCAAACCATATTAGTTCCCGCGGTCGAAGCGCTGCGCGACGTCTTTGCACAAAAAGCGGCGGCGTTTGAATCTTTTGTTAAGATTGGACGCACGCACCTCCAGGACGCGACACCATTAACATTAGGACAGGAATTTTCAGGATACGTCGCGCAGCTCGACCTAGCGCTGCGGTCGATCGCGGCAACCACGCCGCAATTGTATGAACTCGCGCTCGGCGGAACGGCCGTCGGCACGGGCCTCAACGCGCATCCCGAATATGCACATAAAGCCGCCGCCGCGATTGCTAAGAAAACGGGGCGGCCGTTCGTGAGCGCTCCTAACAAATTCGCGGCGCTCGCGGGCCATGAGCCGCTCGTCGCGTCCGCCGGAGCTATCAAATCGGTCGCGGCCGCATTATTTAAAATATCAAATGACATCCGCTGGCTTGCGAGCGGTCCGCGCTGCGGAATTGGTGAAATCCGCATTCCCGAAAACGAACCCGGAAGTTCCATCATGCCCGGGAAAATTAATCCGACGCAGTGCGAAGCGATGACGATGGTCTGCTGTCAGGTTTTTGGTAATGATGTAACCATCGGCTTCGCGGCGGCGTCGGGCAATTTTGAACTCAATGTTTATAAACCCGTATTGATTCATAATTATCTGTGGTCGTGCCGATTGTTAGCGACCGCGTGCGACTCGTTCCGAGAGAATTGTGCTATTGGCATCGAAGCCGACGCCGCGCGCGTGGATGAGCTGCTCAAGAAATCGTTAATGTTAGTGACCGCGCTCAACCCGCACGTCGGCTACGACAACGCCGCGAAAATTGCAAAAACGGCTTATAAACAAAACAAGACGCTGCGACAGACGGCGATCGACCTCGGCATTTGTACAGCCGAACAATTTGATACTTGGGTGAAGCCGGAGCAAATGGTGAAGCCCGGCCTCGAATAGTAAATATTTACAATTGAAGCGCGAAATTCAACGGACCAAGATCATTGCGACGCTCGGCCCGGCGTCGTGGGCGCCGTCGAAAATTGAAAATTTAATGATCGCGGGAGTGGACGTCTTCCGCATCAATTTTAGCCACGGCGAGCACGCGCGGCACGCGGAAACGATTGCTAACGTTCGAAATGCAGAAAAAAAACTCGGCCGCGCGGTGGCGCTTCTCGCGGATCTGCAGGGTCCGCGCATCCGGCTCGGCAAACTGCCCGGCGAGGGCGTGTCGCTGCGCCGCGGCGATATGGTTAAATTTACAAATCACGGGGCCGCGAAAGACTTATTACATATTCCCGTGACGTACGCGGGTTTCGCGAAAGACGTCCACCGCGGCGCGCGAATTCTGATTGCCGACGGTGAAATTGAATTAAAAGTAAAATCAATTCAAAACGGCGAAGTTGCGGCTCAGGTGGTTTGCGGCGGATTATTGAAATCGAACAAAGGTATCAATTTGCCGGATTGCGACGTTTCGATCGCGACGCTCACTACAAAAGACCGCGCCGACCTCGCGTTCGCGGCGAAAGCCGGCGCCGACGCGATCGCCGTTTCGTTCGTCGGATGCGCCGCGGATATACAATTGGCGAAAACATTGTTAGCTAAAGAAAAATCGAACGCGATCGTGATTGCTAAGATTGAGCGCAAGCTCGCGATCGACAATCTCGACGAAATCCTGGAGGCGGCCGACGCCGTGATGGTCGCGCGCGGCGATCTCGCCGTCGAAGTGGGCTACGAAAACGTGCCGGTGCTACAAAAAGAAATTATACAAAAATCGATCGCGCTCGCGCGGCCGGTTATTGTAGCGACTCAAATGTTAGATTCGATGATCGAACATCCGCGCCCGACGCGCGC
>JBJXHE010000052.1:0-11743 GCA_046160785.1 Planctomycetota bacterium | reverse complement strand
AGGCGAAACTCCTGCGTATCAGTATTATTTAGAAATGGTGCCGATGGGAAGCCGCGGGCGCATTATTTGTTATTTGCAAAAGTCCGGAACGGAGGTCGAGAGTTATTATCGTATTCCGTCGAACGTGAACCTCACGCCGCGTGAAAGCGATGTGATTTCGTTTCTCGTACGCGGTTCTGACAACGCTACAATTGCGCGGCAAATGGGAATTGGTATTTATACAGTTAAGGATCATCTCAAATCAATATTTCAAAAACTCGATGTCCACACCCGCGCGGGCGCGGTTGCTTTGCTCACGCGCGGCGTCCGGCCGACACCCGTCGAAGACAGTAAGCTTTAAGAATTAAGAAATATTAAGATTTCGCGCATGAACGCAGGCAAGTCGTCGGGAATCCGCGATGTTATTAAATTACGATCCACGACAACTTCTTTATTCGACCAGCGCGCGCCCGCGTTAACGACGTCGTCGCGAATCGCTTCGACGCACGTCATATTCTTATTATTTAATATTTTGGCGGAAACGAGCACCCACGGTCCGTGGCAGATTGAAGCTACTAATTTTCCAGACAAGTGAATATTAGCAACGAATTCTAATACTTTTTTCGAGCGTCGAATTCGATCGGGCGCCCAGCCACCCGGAATAATTACGCCCGCGAAATTCGCGGCGTCCAGTGCGTCAAATGTAATATCTTCGCGCTGCGGATATCCGTTTTTTCCTTTATAAACGCCGCGTCCGGGGCCCGCAATGACAGGCCTGAATCCAGCTTCTAACAACCGGAGCCGCGGATATTGCAATTCCAGATCTTCATAATAATCCTCAATCAGAATCGCGATCTGTCGCGCGGGATCATTAGCCATCGACGTAGTTTCCATAGGGGAATTGAGCAGTGGTTTGCTTTTCGGAGAAAGTTCCGCAGAGTGTAGAAGCTTCCAAACCAGCGCGAAGAGTTTGCTCCGACTGCTGATTCACCGGATAAGTGTCTCCAAAGTTTCTGTCATTTGGGTTTATGTCGTGTGGCCGGAACTTTGCTTGTCGGATACTGTGCGAGCTTCCATTGGGCCTATCTTGTTTTGGCGCCCAACCAGCTTTGGATGTTAACATCTTCGCCCCCTAACGCCCCTTACGTTTATATTACAGTTTAACTATTGGCCCAATGTTACCGTTGACAGCCCGATCGCGGATCGCGGCCGAGTTTCAAGTTGCTCCAGAAGTAGTATTCTCCTTCGAAGAGCATCTCGAAGCCGGCGATCCGATTCCTTTTCTCGCCCGCCGTTTCACTGAACGCTTCGCTGGTCTCGACGCGATCGTACTGCGCAAAATGCGTTTACGAATCGAAGAGTCTCGCGACGTCGAACTTCGCAGAGCAAATTTACTAAAAAGTATTGAAGCTCTCGGAGAAGCGGGCGAAGCGCTGAGCGCGCTGGCGCAAGCGGCTGTCGACCGGTGGCAAATCGAGGACATCGCGGCAAAGCTAAGAAAACACAAAGCATCGCGCGCGCACGAAGCGATTAATAAAGGTCTGGAGCCGCTCGCCGACGCGATCCAAAACGGCGCACTCGACGGAAAATCGCTCGAAGAATTCGCGGGATCGTTCATTTCTACAGATAAGGGCGTCGCGACCGCGCAGGAGGCCTTGCACGGCGCCGCGTCGATCCTCGCCGAGCGCTTTTCGGATGAGTATGAAGTGCGCACGCGTGTTCGGCGCGAGATGCGCGACCGCGGCGAAATTGTATCAAAAGTATTTGATAGTTCGAAACCGGGCGCCGACCGCTATCGCGAGTTTTTTGATAAACGCGAACGCGGAAAGGGAATGTCGCCGCGCCGTTATTTGAAGCTTCGCCAAGCCGAAAAAGAAAAAATTCTTAAATTTACAATTGAGATTAACGTCGACGAAGTCGTCGCGGATCTCGAAAAGAAGCTTCTCGGTGAACTCGCCGAGAATGCTACAGATCAAGATCGCGAATGCCGCGAGTTTCGTAAGAATGCACTGAAAGATGCGATTGCTAGAATTCTTCTGGGCGCGCTCGAAGTGGATATTCGTACGGAATGGAAAGAACGCGCCGACCTCGATGCGATTAGTTTCCTGCGCCGTCAATTGCGGCAATTGTGCATGCGTCCGCCGTACGGTCCAAATGTAGTCATGGGTGTCGATCCGGGCGCGCGAAAGGGTTTGCGCGTTGCGATTGTCGGTGCCGACGGTTCTTACATTTGCGATACTACAGTATCCACCGACGGCGACGACCGCGCGGCGGGAGTTGCGCATATTAAGCAACTTCTAAACGAGCATCGCGTTCGCGCGATCTCGATTAGTGAAGATACAGAAAGCGATTCCGCGCAGCGTTACTTTAAAGAATTGTTAACAGAAATGGAGGCTGCGCTTTCGGCGGAGCACGCCAACGCTACCGATTCGCCATCCACGCCGGCGGAAACGACTGAAGCTACAGTTGAAGAAGCAACAACGGATGAAACCAAAGCTTCAGAAAATATAACAGAACCGGCGGCAGCCGAAGCTGCTCCGGCAGATGTTACAAATACGGAAGCTACAAAAACAGCCGAACCCTCCGCAACCCACGCGCTCCCCGAAATTCTCCGCGTTCCAGAAGTGGGCGTCGCCGCGATTGCTAATTCTCCGGCGTCGCGCGAAGAATTCGGCGACAAGCCCGTGCCGGTCCGTGCCGCGGTTTCGATGGCGCGCCGCCTTCAGGATCCGATCGCTGAATATTCACGGATCGATCCGAAATTGTTATCAGGCTATCACCACGCCGGCGACGTCGCGCGAGGCCGGCTTGAACGCATGCTGAATGAAGAATTTGAATCATGCGTTCATGAAATTCCCGTGGATCTTAATTATGCGCCCGCGCCACTTTTAGCATTGGTCGGCGCGATGGGAATGGATAATGCTAAGAAAATTGTCGAATGGCGGAATGTTAACGGTGCGTTTCCCGCGCGACTATCGCTTGCGCGCGTCGGCCTCGACGAGCAAGTTTACAAAAGATCTGTAGCGTTCTTGCGTGTCTACGGAAGCGCCGATCCAATCGACGAAACGGGCGTTCATCCCGACCACGCGCCCGTCGTCGAAAAAATATTAGCAGCAGCAAACGTTGCTACAATTCGAGACCTCAATCAAGACTCGCTTAAAGCAGTAACTCTTTCGCAACTCGCCGACGACTCCGCGCCGCTTCCCGTTTTAACAAATGTCCGTGATTTGTTAATGATTGGATCGTCCGATCCGCGCGGCCAATTGATGGCTCGCGTGTATAATGAAGGCGTTCGCAATATTTACGACCTTCGAGCGGGCTTGGAACTCGAAGGCATCGTTCGCGGCGTTGCTAATTTTGGCGTTTTTGTAGATATCGGCGCCGGCCAGGACGGGCTCATTCACGTGTCCGAGCTCGCCGACCATTTTGTTAAAGATGCGTACGAGATTGTTAAAGTTAATGATCGCGTCAAGGTTCGCGTTCTCGAAATCGAACCCGCGCGCCGGAAAATATCATTAACAATGCGCAGCGACGAAGCTCGCAAGCGCGCCGAAGAGGAGCGCGCGGCGCGGCGTGCCGAACGCCAAGCGGCGCGGGAATACGCGCGCGAGCGGCGGCGGCGATTTGAAGAAATGCGCGCGCGTCGCGCCCAGGAAGACGCCGCCCGAGCGAAAGCTGCAGAAGACCTGGCGAACGGCATCCCGCCGCCGCCAGTTAAAGAATTCCAGACCGCTGCCGACGCGGCCGCTGCTGCTGCGGCAGCCGCCGGACCTCGGCCTTCCTTCGATCTTCGAAATGAGAGATTCAACCGCGGCGGCTCCCGTCAGGAACGCCCGGCGGCGCGCGTCGCGGTTCAACGCCGCGATGGTCTCGCTGGTAATAAACAACAACGCCGCGGCGGCGCCGGAGGGCCGGGTGGCTTCCGAGGCGGCAAAGGCGGTGGTCGAAAGGACGGTCGCGGTTACGAAGACGAAGGTGTCATGCTCGAGGATCGCCCGCGACAGGACGGGGCGAAGTCAGAGCCAACGGCACCGCCCGCGAACCCGTTTAAGAAATTCTTCCAGTCGAAAGGATTTTTGGAAGCCCCGCAATAGAATTGAAGACTAACAATGACACTGCAAAACAATTCAGCAAATATTGTTAAAAACAGTGTCGAACGTCTGCGGCGGCGGGCGATTGTTGCGGAATATCTAACAAACTGGCTTTTTCATTTTGCGATTGCGGTCGCGCTTGCGGGCGCGGCCGCTCTTTGTTTACGAGTTGTAACAAACAGTTCACGCACGGAAGCATCGCTACTATTCGCGCTCGCGGCGGTGACGCCGCTCTCTGCGTGGTTTGCTTCCCGCCATAAATTTATGAGTTATAAAGGGGCCGTTGCGTGGCTCGATCTGCGCGCGGGCTCCACCGGATTGTTAATAACCGACAGCGAAATAAATGATCCGAATTGGAAGGCGAGCGCGGAATCGTTAGCGTTGGAACAATCGCGAGCGCCAAAGTTAAGAATCTCAAAGCCAATATTAAGAATGCTCGCCGCCGTTTTATTTGCAATCGCGGCGATCGCGGTTCCGGTTTCCAGAGGCGACGCGCGCGGAAATGAAGTCAGCGCGCGGTTGCTCGAACAGTTAGATGAAAAGTTAAAAACGCTCGAAGAGGAAGTGCGATTAGAAGAAAAAACCGCGGAAGAGTTACATCAAAAAATCGAGCGCGCTAAGGAACAGATCGGAGAAGTTCAAGCGGAAACGGCCTACGAGACGGTCGATCGAATACAAGAAAAAATCAGCGAGCAAGCGGAGAAAGCAACAGAGTCTGCCGAACAAATTCAACAATCGCTTTCTGAAGCATCGAAGGATGCTACAAATGATCCGTCGGCCGCGCAGGAGCAGCTCGAACAGGCGCTTGCGGAATTGAATGATTCAGGATTAATAAAAGGCCTCGAAGAAGAATTATCACAATTAGGCATTCCGGAAAATTTAGAATTGCCGGAGGGTTTGAAATTAGATCCAGCGCAATTAGAAAAGATGTCGGAAGCTCTCAAAGAAGCTCTCAAAGAAAAGCTACAAAAAATGGCCAAGGACGGTTTACTAAGTAAACGCGAATCCGGAAAATTAGCTTCTGGCAAACCCGGCGATAAACAAATTGATTGGAGCAAACTTCAAGAACACGAATGCGAAGACGAGTGTGAAGAAGGCGGCACCTGAAGCGGCACAGGCCTCGCCGTGGGCGAGGAGGAATATATAAAAGGTAAGAAAGGAAAAAAATCCGGTGGCGAGGAAGAAGGCGAAGAGGAAAACGAAGGTATTCTTATTATTAAGAAAAAGCCCGGCAATGGCGGCATCAGCCGCGGCCGCGGCGACGCACCGATGCTGTGGGGCAAAGAAACCGAAGGGCGCACCGATCAATTCGAAGCTAAAGCTCTTCCGCCGAGCTCAGAATTAGACTTACAAAACAATCAAATGATAGGGCTCAGCGCGTCAACGCCACAGGCGAAACCCGAATCGGAATCCGGCGGTAATGTTAATGTTGACGGTTCCACGGGCAAAACGTCGTGGCGGCGCCGGCTGGCGCCGCACCATCGCGACGCGGTTAAGAATTACTTTCAAAGCGATTCGCCGAAAACTACAAATACTAAGAAATAACAATACCAAAGTGACTGACTCACACACGGGAGTATTATTATCTCCCGACGCCGTCGCGGCCGCGCGAAAACAGGCGGAACGGATCCTCGAAGGTCTCGACCGCGCCATTCTGGGCCAAAAACAACTAACACGACTTGTATTAACTGGGTGTTTGGCGCGCGGCCACGTCCTTCTCGAAGGATTGCCGGGGCTCGGAAAAACAGAATTAGTAAAAGCGCTCGCGTCGCTGCTCGGTCTCAATTTTAGAAGACTACAATTCACGCCCGACCTTTTGCCGGGCGACATCACGGGCGGACACCTGCTCGAACAAAACGAATCGGGCGCTCGAAAGTTAGTATTTCATGCGGGGCCGATTTTTTGTAATATTCTCCTCGCCGACGAAATCAACCGCGCATCGCCGAAGACGCAGTCGGCGCTGCTCGAAGCCATGCAAGAAAAGCATGTAACAGTTCTTGGCGAGACGCGGCCGCTGCCATTTCCGTTTTATGTATTGGCGACGCAAAACCCGATCGAACTCGAAGGCACCTATCCGCTTCCCGAAGCGCAGCTCGACCGGTTTTTGTTTAAATTAGACGTTCATCGAATCGACCGCGAAACGATGCAATCGATTCTTACAGATCGGCGCGCGGGAAAACCGCCTGCGCTGGAGCCCGTTACAAACGAAACCGAACTGCGTGAATTGTTTAAATCCGTCGATGCTATTTTTCTGCCAAAAGCGGTCGCGGCGTATATATCAAAACTAATTGATAGTTTGCATCCGGCGTCGGAATTTGCGACGGAGAAAGTGAAGAATTTTGTTAAATACGGCCCGTCGCCGCGCGCTGGAATTGCAATCGCCGAGGCGGGGCGCGCGCACGCGCTGCTCGCGGGCAAACCGAATGTTGGCTTTGACGACGTGCGCACCGTCGCGCCGTGGGCCGTCGCGCACAGAATTGTAGTTGATTATCGCGCGCGTCTCGAAGGCGTCACGGGACGCGATATTGTAGATTCGGCGTTGCAGTCGGTCGGAGAGCTCGACGAGGCTCCGCCGGAATCGTTAACAGATAAACGTTAACATGTCGCAAACTCTCCGGCGTTTCGCGGCGAGCGTAATCATTGCAATTTGCATGATACAATTGCTGGCGGCGCGCGCGTTCGCGGGAGTCGAAGAGCAACCCTTTACAATTGGGGGTAAATCGACTGGGGGCAAAGAGATCTCCGGAAGAGTTTACTGCAATTGGCCGTCAAAGATCGGTTTTGGATATTATCCCGTTTTTGTAGAATTGGAGAATCTGAGTTCCGACACGCACACCGTTTCTGTAGTCATGCGCAGAGGGTACACGGGCAACGAAGTGTATCGTTCGGGGATTACTATAAAACCGGGTGCGCGCGTCTCGGTGGAAGTGCCGGCGATGTCGTGTTACTACCCTCGCGAACCGGTCGCGTTTCCGGGGGGTATTCCACGATTCGCGGAGCAATATGTAACAATTACGTCAACCGCCGGCAATCCTGTTTCCGCGCGGATCGGTCCCAGCGATGCCATTGATAGCAATTCGCGCGGAGTATTATATATAACTAATAACCCCGCCAATCCCGGCGATGAACAAAAATGGTCGCTTGCGGCGAGCTGGGTAAATGCTAAGACTTCCGGGTCGACGGGAACGTCAATAACCATCGGCTCGCCGCGCCCGGCACCGTCCGACCCTAATGTTAATATTGCGGCGGTTCCGGCGTCCCAGCTTCCGAAACGCCTCGAATGTTACACAAGCCTGAGCGCAATTGTAGTCGACGTCGATTCGATGCCGGCCAATGAACATTGGGAATCGATTCTCGCGTGGTCGCGCATGGGAGGAAATCTCATTTTGTCGGGAGCCGGCGCAGAGACTAAAGCTAAAGAAGATCCATCACTAAAAATCTGGCTCGAAGACAGGTTTTTGAAGTCTTCATCGCAATATAAAATATATACACATGCGCTCGGAACGGTTCGGATCGTTCCTGTGGATGATGTATTTTATGATTCAAGTTTTTGTGAAGATTTGAAAACGCAGCTTCGAAAAATGAAGCCGTACGTCCCGCGCCTTGGGCCGTCGTGGGCCGACACGCTCGCGATTGAATATCCCGGAATGCGGGCGTTTCCCGCTGTTCCGTCGCTGATTATATTATTAATTTTTGTAATCATCATCGGCCCCATCAATTTTATTTGGGTCAAACGGCGCGGGAAGCCGGTTTTATTATTATTAACGATACCGTGCATCGCCGGGGCAACCACGCTCGGATTCTTGATTTTTGCGATTGCGTTGCAGGGCATCACCGTTCGAGGCGCCGTGCAATCTATAACATTATTGGATCAACGCGTTCACCACGCGGAGACCGCGCTCGTGCGAACGATTTTCGCCGGATTATTGCCATCCGCCGGCTTGCGGCCCGCAGCGGGAACTATAGTATTCCCCGTCGGCGACGTCGATCCGAAGACGCATGCGGTGAAGAACGCGGACAATAATAATTCAAAATATACAATAAACGCCAACGATTCATTATACTCGGGCGATTTCCTTCCCGCGCGGCGGCTAATGCGACAAATGCAAATTTCCGATCGCGCGTCGCGCCAACGGTTAATTATCAAAAGAAAGGGGCCGCAGCTCAGCGTTGAGAACGGTTTCGAAGCGCCTGTCCGATCGTTAGTGATTCGCGACGCGGCGGGTGTTTCCTATCAATTAACACAAGCGCTCGAGCCCGGCGGACGCGCCGACGTCAGCCAGACTTCGACTCCCGATTCGCGGCGCGGAATGTTAAAGATTATCGAGGGCGAAAGCGTGATGCCGTCGACGTACATGGCAATAATCGGCGGGCCGGCATTTGTAGACTCCTGCGGCATTAGTTTGGAAGAATTAGTATCAACGCACAGCGTGTTCGGGATTCTTCCTGCGCGCGAGGAGGATTGGAAATGACGGCCGCCCTCGAAGTTCGCGGAATTACAAAAATGTTTGGAGATTTTAAGGCAGTGCAAAATGTTAATTTTCAAGTCGAGCACGGCCAAATTATGGGATTCATCGGGCCGAACGGCGCAGGGAAAACAACAACAATGCGCATCTGCGCAACGTTAGAATTGCCGGACGCCGGAGACGTTTTTATTAATGGAGTCTCTTCATTAACAAATCCGCGCGAGGTGCGGCAGCTCGTCGGTTTCATGCCCGATTCCTACGGCGCGTATTCCAATACAACCATTCTGGAATATTTAGATTTCTTCGCGCGCGCGTACGGCCTCAAAGGCTCGCGCCGAAGCGAAACCATTGCGCAGGTGATGGAATTTACATCGTTACAATCGATGCACGCGAAGGAAATATCATCATTATCAAAAGGAATGAAGCAGCGGCTATGTTTAGCAAAAACATTATTGCATGATCCTTCGGTTCTCATTCTCGACGAACCCGCGGCGGGTTTGGATCCGCGCGCGCGCATCGAATTGCGAGAAGTAGTAAAGGCGCTCGCTCAAACCGGAAAATCTATATTAATTTCATCGCACATACTGACGGAGTTATCTGAAATGTGCGATTCCGTCGCCGTGATCGAAAAAGGAATATTGCGCGCGACGGGGAGCGTACAGGGAGTATTGCAATCGATTCAGTCGTTCATGCAAATATTTGTTAGAACGGTCGAACCGCGCGATATGACGGAGCGCACGCTGCGTGAACTCCCGAATATTGATAATATTCGCCACGACGGTGCCGGGCTGGTTTTTGAATATTCGGGCACCGAAGAGCAACTTTCCCAGGTTCTTGAAATATTAGTGAGCCGCGGCTGCAAGCCGGTCGAGTTTGGCCAGCGCTCGCAGAACCTTGAAGACCTTTTCTTAGCGATGACGGAAGGAAAGTTACAATGAGCGTTTTTGCAAACGTTGGAGAACGTTTAAATCCAATATTAGTGAAAGAAGTGCGGCAGGCTCTTCGCGGGCGGTTTTTTGCGTGGATTTTTTGGCTAACGCTTTTGCTCGCGGCGGGCGTTTCTTTTATTAGTCTCGGTAAGGCTAATATTGAAAACGATACAGCCATCGGCCTCCAATTGTTTAGCGCGGTTTTTGTTTGTCTTTCGATCGCGATTCACGGATTTGTTCCTTTTACGGCGTTTCAGTCGATTGGTTCAGAGTGGGAAGAAAATACAATTGACCTTCTTCTATTAAGTAATCTCACGCCGAGCCAGATCGTCCGCGGAAAAATTCTGTCGTCGTTGATACAGACGCTATTGTTGTATTCAGCATTTGTGCCGTTCTTGGCGCTCGCGTTCCTGTTCGGCGGCATCGATTTGCTGGCGGCATTTGTTGTATTGGCGATGGCGCTCTTATATTCATTTGTGCTCATTACAGTTTCAGTCGGATTATCAACTCTCGCCAAGACCCGCCTCTGGCGGTATTTGTTAGCTTTTGTCGTTGCGATCGCTCTTATCGCCGCGACGTCCGCGGGTTCTGCCTTCCTGACGTTTATGGTTCGAAGCGGCACATCGCTGCGGTCGTCCGAAATGTGGCAAGGCCTGTTTCTTGCTATTATTTCGGGGCTTGTTATTGCATTTATGTTTTGTTCCGCGGCGCGCGCGCGGCTCTCGCACGCCGAAGAAAACACCGCGACTCCGTTTCGTATCTTTTCGACTGTTACTACAATTGTTTGGGTCATTGTTACAGAACGAGTATATGTATGGGATAGATATGACGACGACGCCATCATTGGCATGACGGCCGGGGCGTGCATGTTTCATTATATTATTTCGCTCTTCTCCACGACCGAAGCTGCGAGGCTCACGCGGCGCGCCGCGGATCGCATTCCTTTGAAGCCTCGGTGGATGTGGCTTTCGATTCCGTTTCAACCCGGCAGCGGGCGAGCGGTGATCCACCTTATTCTTAATTTAACGATCTTGTTCGTCGGGGTTTTTTTTATTATATTCATTCATGGCGCTCTTGCTACAACGAAGAAGCCGGACCCCGAGCCATTGATAGCGATGTTAACGTATACGTTTATTTTAACAGCGCTGCCGAGTTTAATATTTTCCAGAATGTGCGAATCGAGGCGCTACCGCGCGGTGGCGCGCATCCTCGTTTTTATAATCCTATTGGGAATGATCATTCTTCCGATGATGTTCGGCGCATTAGTAGGAAGTCGAAAATTAATGGAAGGGGAACACTTCCTCAATCCGTTTTGGGTGGTGTCCAAGCTCGACGGGGCCGGCGACCACCAACTTGCTGCGCTCGTGCTTGTTAGCATTGCTTTTTTTATATTTATTGCAAATGGTCCCCGAATGTACGCAGGTATTCGCGAAGTGTTGCAGGCGGGCGTCGCGCGGAGGGGCCGCATGAGTATTATTACTGAAAATGCTATTGAAAATGTTCCGTCCCAGCCCTGAAGTACACAAATGTAGCGCGATTTATCGTTTAGCTTTGCCCGAGCAGGCGGGCCGCGGAATCGCCGGCGAGCACCTCGGGCGCGGAACCGGGTCATCGTTAGAATTCCAAGATCGCCGCACTTATTCCGCGGGCGACGACGTGCGACATATCGATTGGCGCGCGTACGGGCGGACGGATCAGTTATTTGTGCGCGTCTATCGTGAAGAGATTCAGCCGCGCGTCGAAGTCTTATTGGATATATCTAAATCGATCGCGATCGACGAGAAGAAAGCTAAAACTGCGATCGACACGGCGGCGCTTTTATATAAATTAGCGAAGGCCGGCGGATTCACCGCGAAGTTCATTACACTTTCCGACCGGGCCGAGCCTCTGGAAATAGAAAATTTAGAGACTGTCGGAATTGATATGAACGGCCGCCGGCCTCTCGCTGAAACCGCGCGCGAAGCGTTTGGCTGGCTCGGCAACGGCGCGCTGCGGTTCTTAATTAGTGATTTCATGAGTCCGCACGAAGCGCCGTCGCTTGTGCGCCCGCTTGCGGCGCGCGCCGGAAAGTTAACATTAATTCAAATATTAACAAAAGAAGAGCGCGAACCCGCCGCGGGAGAAGCGCTTCGATTGACGGATTCCGAGTCCGACGAATTTGTAGACTTAATACTCGACGAATCTACAATTCGTGACTACAAGAAACGGCTTCAACGCCTCGCGTCCGCACTTGATCAAGAATGCAGGCGGGCCCGCGGCCAGTTTGTAAGTCTGACCG
>JBJXHE010000051.1:0-4863 GCA_046160785.1 Planctomycetota bacterium | reverse complement strand
ATCAAGAAGATGGCATGCGGCTTTCGCAACTCCCAACGTTTCATCAACGCAATCTACTTTCACTGCGGCAAGCTCGACATGTACCCAAGAGTCTCATGCGGAACCCACACAAATTCCTGAAGCGCCTATTGTTTAAACCGCCATTATTGTGTATGAACTTTAGACCGCCCTTGTAGACGCTCCCCGTGCTCAGGTTAAGTGCTATGTCACTGGCGGGGTTGAGTGTCACAGTATCAGTAAATCTCCCTGTTCCAATGACCTCTAAGGCTGAGGATGGCGTAGTGGTGCCGATGCCGACATTTCCTGCAGTGTAGACCGCGTTCAAGCCATTCAGTGTGAATGGCGACGCTCCTTGCGGGCCCTGAGGTCCGGTAGCTCCAATCGGGCCCTGGGGTCCGATCGGGCCCTTCGGTCCCGCGGGGCCTTCGGGACCTGTCGCACCTGTGTTTCCGGCGGGGCCTTGCGGACCAGTAGGACCCGTTGCGCCAGTGTTTCCTGTGGGACCTTGTGGTCCGGCGGGTCCGATCGGGCCTTGTGGTCCAATCGAACCCGTAGCTCCGGTGTCTCCTGTCGAGCCCTGTGGTCCGGTAGGTCCTGTCGGTCCGGCCGGTCCTGTAAGACCCGTTGCACCCGTTTCACCGATCGGACCCTGTGGTCCAGTAAGCCCAATCGGACCTTGTGCTCCAGTCGGACCTGTCGGTCCAGCCGGTCCGGTAAGACCTGTCGCGCCTGTATTCCCTATCGGGCCCTGTGGTCCAGTAGGTCCGATGGGACCTTCTGGTCCAGTAGGACCCGTTGCACCCGTATCTCCGGTCAGGCCCTGTGGTCCCATAGGTCCAGTGGCACCCGCCGTCAAGACTGGCTTCACCGACATTCGGAGCGCCGGCTCGTGTGCTGTATTCGAGTTTTCTTTACTGTCGAAGGAAATGGATAGATTCGACCCAGCCGAAGGTGTGAGTACGACACCGAAGTTGGTCTGAGGTTGATCGACCCAATCGCGCACTAGATTGGTGATATCTATGTTTACGAATTCCAGTTTGTCGTCTACGCCGATTGCAACATTACTCGCGACCGCTGTGCCGAGCGACGGCACGTTCCCAGTATTCAATGCAAATTCTTCCCACGTGGCAGTCACGGGAAGTACATCGAGCGAACCTACGGTGGAAACTTTATTAACAAAGATTTGGAGTCGCGCTACTTCAATCTGCGCCCCAGTGGTTCCCGGCGGCAGGCCCGTAAGGTCGAATTGTAAGAACGCCTGGCTGCCGGCTCCCTTTAGCAGAAGACTCGCGCTCTTGCCGTTATTCTTAGTCGATGGTTTGGCGGTCAGGTGTGTATCGGCAGTGAGCGTGGCGTCGCCGCCGAAGAGTAGTGTTACTAGCGCAAAGATGGGAGTCAGCATGGCGCGAATTCCGGCACGGAGAGCGTTGGGAAAGACCAAAACCGAGCGGCAAAGGCGCCGCTAGGCAACCTTGAACACAGGGAGTCCGCTAGCCGGCCCTTGAATGGTAGAAACCGGGAACGGGCGAAACGGGGACAGTCCCCCTTTTTAATGAGCCGGAACCAGCGAACTCCCGATTTATTGTAAGATTCGCCTTGGCGCCAAAGGCACAAAACGTTTTTATTGATACGTAGCGGCGAAACTCTACCGCCCGTCCCAACCACTTTGCGGAATCATTGACTGGGGTAGTAGTGCCTCGAAGAACTGCCTGGCGGCGGGATCTGTGTGCTGTGCCGTCCATACATGTGCTCCAATCGCGGCGCCTCCGCACGCGTAATAACCAATCGATACACCTCCAAACGCAATTGCGCCGGCCGCGAATCCACCAATCGCGACTCCGCCGATCGAACATCCGCCAATCGCTAATAATAGTCCAAGCGAAAGGCCGCCAAACGAAACGCCTCCGAGCGCGATTCCTCCGAACGCGAAAACGCCAATTGCAATATTTCCTATGGCAATAATCCCTTTGGCAACATAGGGGCGCCCTGTTTCCGGATTATAACCATTCGCGATGTGGATCCACGGAATGCCAAAGATCGTCGCCGACGATTTGTATTCTTGTCCGAAGTAATTTCGCCCCGAGGCCATTCCCCCGCCAAAGCCGGTGTTCATTTGATAAAACCACGGATTCTTAGCAAGCACGCGGCCGCCTGCAATCGCGCGCGATAGATCCTGCGAGAACTCGATAACTGTAGTATAACGCTTCGCTGGATCCTTATGAATCGCCTGGAGAACGACGCGCTCGAGATTCTTAGGAATCGAGCCGTCGACGTTCCGCGGACGGCGAGCCTGAACATTTAATATTTTAGTAACGAGTTCGGGATAGCTCGGCGCCTCGAACGGCCGCTCCAATGTTAACATTTCGTAGAGCGTCACGCCGAGCGAGTAGACGTCGGTGCGCGCGTCGGTTGTTTTTGTAGCAGCGCGCACCTGCTCGGGCGCCATGTAGTACGGCGTGCCGATGGGTTCGCCGCTCATCGAGAGACCGAGATCGCCCTCGCCCTTCGCGAGCCCGAAATCCGCGACGTGCGCGGCGCCCGAATTGTCAATTAATATATTAGAAGGCTTCAAATCCCGGTGAACGGTTCCCGCCGCGTGCGCCGCGGCGACAGCGTCGAGGATCGGTAAAAATAAACGAACCGCGGCTTCGGAATAATTCTTCGACGATTCGAGCGTGCGGTTTTTTGTTAATTTAGCTAAATCGGCGGCCGTGGGTTTGCGTCCCAGTTTTCGTAGTGATTCGATGACGTCCGCGAGCGTCGGCCCCGGAATGTAATCCATCGAAATATAGTAATGACCGTCGGCTTCCCCCACCGAGTGAATCGCTACAATATTCGGATGCCGCAGCCGCGCCGCGGCGCGCGCCTCGCGCTCGAAACGCGAAACGTGGCGCGCCTCTAATGTTAAATGATGGCGCAGCACTTTTAATGCTACTTTTCGGTCGAGTCCTTTCTGCTCCGCCAAGTATACAACTCCCATCCCGCCGCGCCCGATCTCGCGAAGAATTGTAAAATCACCTAATTTGTTTCCCAATGTTAAACTCGACGGAGCTGCAACGTGCTCCCCGCCGCCCGCGTCGATCATGCGGAAACAACGATCGAGTTCATCGCGCAGCTCAGGATATTTTTGATAGTAATCTTCGCGGATCGCGGGATCGCCGGCTTCCGCGCGATCTGCGTACTCGGCTACAATTCGATCTAACAGATCTTCGCGGTCGTTCGATTCTTTAGATTGCGGGTTTGTTGTCATGATGAAGGAAGGAGCGAAGACCGCGCGGCGATTCGACGCGCTATTTTTTGTCCTCGCCGATTGCATCGGCGACGCCCGCGGCTTGCGCCCATGCCGACAGCGCGCGGCGGTAGAGCGCGTGGACGGCCATTTCATTGGAACGTAACAATTCGGCGACCTCGCGCGCCGGCCGGCCTTCGAACTGCCGCATTCGGATCACGCGCCGGTGTTCCGGCGAAAGCCGGTCCAATGCTAATTCTATTCTGCGGCTCTCTTCTGTAAATATTACTTTTGTCGCGGGCCCCCACGACGCCCCGCCGACGCGGCTCCAATCGCTGCGTTCGAGCGGGCGTGTGAACTGTGTATTTCGTTTCGCCGCGCGCGCGGCGCGCCCCGCGTCGGCGAGAACGTGCCGCGCGATCGCTAACATCCACAGATACAAATCGCCTTCGCCGCCTTCAGGTTTATTATTAAATTGATGTAAATCACGAAACGCGCGCAAGAATGTTTCCTGTAACAAATCGTCGATTTCAACTTTCGAGGCAAGCGCTCGTCCCATTCGGGCGCGAAGATACAATCTTAATTTTCCACCATATCGCGAAAACAACAATTCGCGCGACTTTTCGTCGCCGGCCACTGCATTGTTAAGAATCTCGCGCGTGTCGGGGTTCATTTAATTGGCGGACGCGTACTATATAATAAAAAATTTGAACGCCGTAACCCGAACCGCAGGGAGTCGCGTTTCCAGCTCGCCGGAAACGCGGACGCGTGCACACCCATTTCGAAATACCGCAACTCCTCCTCGTTCGCTAATAATTCACCGAAGCGTTTGCGGTCCCACTCGTTTTTATATAAATCACGCAGAATACAACTAATCTCGAATCCGAGCGCGACGGGCTCGACGAGAGCGCGATTGGTTATTTCAATGCGCACACCGCCGCATTCCTGATTTGTATATTGCGACGACGACGGAGTAAACCGCACAGGGAGGAATCGCACACCCGGCGGATCTCGCTTGCCAAGTTCCAAAACTACAGTTTGACCATCTATCCACGGTGCTCCGAATTGTAAGAATGGCGAATCGGTGCCGCGCCCGACCGAGATATTTGTAAATTCTAATAAACAAAGCCCCGGATACAAAAGCGTCGCGGACACCGAACGCAAATTGGGAGACGGATTCGTCCACGGCAATCCCGTTTCGTCGTACCAAAAGTCGCGGTAGTACTGTTTCATCGCGACGACGTCGAGCTTGCAGTTAATATTTTTCTCTTTATTAAACATTCGCGCGAGCTCGCCGATCGTCATTCCCGTTCGAATCGGAATGTTATGATACGATATAAACGATGTTTTGCCCGCGTCCGCAAGCGGACCTTCATAACGATCGGCGCCGATCGGATTCGGCCGGTCAAGCACGACGACGCGAATCTTAGCTTTCGCCGCCTCCTCCATCATGTAACCCATCGTTGCAAGATAGGTATAAAAGCGGCAGCCGGCGTCCTGAAGGTCGATCACGACCGCGTCGAGATCTGTTAGATCCTCGGCGCGCGGCCGCCGCGACTCCGAATATAATGAAACTATCGGCAAACCCGTTTTTTCATCGACGCTATTGTTTATTTTTTCGTCCGCGGTTCCGC
>JBJXHE010000050.1:0-3447 GCA_046160785.1 Planctomycetota bacterium | reverse complement strand
TACTGTACGAACTCGGCCGCGATCTCAACGCCGATGAAGACGCTGTACCCGCGCCGCCCGAGAATCCCGTCACGCGCAAGGGCGATCTTTGGATACTGGGACGACATAGACTCTACTGTGGCGATTCCTCGAAGGCCGTCGATGTGGACCATCTGCTCAATGGCGCGAGAATCCAACTTATCAATTCGGACCCGCCATATAATGTTAAGGTTGAGCCGAGGTCGAATAACGCGATTGCTGCCGGTCTGTCTTCGTTCCCCGCTACGAACATGCATCATCAGGCGCTGGACCTTGCACGGCATCCCGAAAAGTCGCAGCCAACGACTAAACAGATGCGCCCGAAAGATCGCCCGCTGCAGAATGACTTTATCTCCGACGCAGACTACGACCGGATGTTGCGCGCGTGGTTTGGAAACTTCTCGCGTGTACTCGAGCCAGGCCGCGGATTCTACATTTGGGGCGGATACAGTAATTGTGCAAATTACCCAAGCGCACTAGTGGAAAGTGAACTCTACTTTTCTCAGGCGATTATCTGGCACAAGCAACACCCGGTCATGACGCGGAAAGATTTTATGGGTGATCACGAATGGTGTTTTTATGGTTGGCGAATGGGCGCAGCGCACTACTTCAATCCAGACATCCACAACGCTACAGATGTGTGGTCCGTCAAGAAAGTGAGCCCGCAGAATATGATACATTTGACGGAAAAACCGGTTGAGCTCGCTACACGCGCGATGACCTACAGCAGCAAGCCCGGCGAGAATGTGCTCGACTTGTTTGGCGGGAGTGGTTCTACCCTGTTGAGCGCCGAGCAGATGGACCGCAACGCCTATTTGATGGAAATGGACGAGGCCTATTGCGACGTGATCGTGCGCCGCTGGGAAACGTTTACTAATAAAAAGGCAACCTTAGAAGGCGACAACCGAACCTTCGAAGCCATCGCCACGGAGCGCCTTGCGTGAACCGCGTCGCTAAGATTCCGTCGACGGCGTTTGAGGATTATTTACATCTCGGCGATCGGCGGAGTTATCAATTACTCGCCAATCGGTATAACTGTAACAAGCGGTCAATCACGACCCGCGCGTCTCGTGAGAAGTGGCAGGAACGGATATTACAGATCCAACATCAATCCCGCGAAACGGCGTTAGCTAGAATTGGCGAGGACGACGCTGCTGTTCGCGAGCGCCAACTGAGAATTATCAAAGCGATCCAAGCCCGCGCCCTCGAAACCCTACGCGCCAAACCATTCGAAACCGCCGCCGATGCTACAAAAGCGTTGCTCAGCGCGCAGAAAGCCGAACGGGAGTTGTTACATCTCGAAGTTGCGGGCAATGCTAAGGATTCCGGACGAGCGACGTTACAGATCGAGAGGACGGTGAGAGAGGTGAGCGAACGGAGGATTGTTACGGAAGCTGCGGGAAGGGAGAATTAGCGCTGGAGGCGATTACTAGCATTGGAATTGAACGAAGTTCCAGGTTTTGCGTCATTGCTGGAATTTCATCGAATTCCGTTTAATTACTTTTGTGAGGAGAGCGGCGGTCCAGCGTGATCAGCATTAGTTCAACGCTCTTTCCGTGAGTGAAACCAAAATGACGAGGTCCGCTAACACGGTAAAGCTCTCGGGGTATTTGATCGGGTTAGCGTAAGACGACGCTAGACTGAACAACGTTCATTTGAGACAAACCAATTCGGCAAACGATTCCATGACCGATCCTCACGAAGCCCTGAACCCGTTAATACGCACTCGACGAATAGCAGTCTGCGGTGGAACCCGGATCAATTTAACTAATGCAATTTTTGCCGAAGCGCTTGGCAAGCAACTGGCCGCGGAAGAAGGTCTAATGTTAGTAACAGGAGGTTTCAAATGTTTTACTCTAGATCCCGAAATACCGTCTGGTGATTGGTCGTTCGTTAGTGGTGCGCGCGAGTATCTTCGGAGTATTGGATTAACCACAGAGCGAAAGATCGAAACACTTCTTCCAGATCCTACTCATGAACCTGCCAGAGTGGTCCGCTTTCGTGAAGGAACCGTCATCATACTTAAAGGTCGTAGCCTTCAATCTCGCCGATTCAAACTTGTCGGTTCGGTCGATACTCTAGTCGCAATCGAAGGTGCGAAGGGAACTCGCGAGATCATAGACTTAGCATTAGCACTAGAAAAGCCAATCCTACCGCTTCCATTCACAGAAGGGGTTGCACGGATGAGATGGAACGAAAACCGTAAACTGATTTGTGAGTGGTTTGAAGTTGATAAGGCTACAGCGAAGTCTTGGGAAGAAGTCTCGATCGGCGAGCTTTCAGGAAGTGAAGTGACGAGCTTGGCGAGAGGTGTCAAACAGCATCTTTTCCATCAGTTGCGGCGAAAGTGTTTCGTCATGATGCCATTCGGTGTGGAATTTCTGCCTCTGTACGAACAGGCAATCAAACCAGCACTAGAGGACGCGGGCTTGCTTCCGATCAGAACTGACCAACTCGATCTTGTAGGTGATGTAGTTAGTGCCTTACACTCAGCAATCAGATCGGCCGCATGTGGTTTGGCCGTAATCACTCAAAATAATCCCAACGTCATGTACGAACTTGGGCTGGCACATGCTCAAGGAAAGCCGGTAATCCTACTTTGTGAAATAGGACCGGAGGGGCATGACCTGCCGAATCTCCCATATGACCTGCAACACGAGTCTGTGTTTGGCTACAGGGCCGGTGATTGGCCCGCATTGCGGAGCAGCGTTGCTGGTGTACTGAACCGATTGAAAGGGAGCTGAAACGCAAGTGATGCGATTGCGAAAGTTGCTTTAGCAGCCCCTGGCAAAATTCGCGAAACGCTGGGCAATGCAGCCCCGCCGTACAATCCTCAGCGTTAACAAATGTGCGGCAGATACCAAAACTTTCCCGTCGACGAATTCAGCGAAATCAAACTGAAGGCAACGCGCCTCGGCGAATGGCTGCACGACGCCGCGCCGATCCCGCCGAACTATAACATTGCGCCGACGCAGCAAGTCCAAGCGATCCGCACGAATGCGGCCGGCGGCAAACCCGAAGTTGTTATGTTTCGATGGGGTTTGATTCCGGCTTGGTCGAAGGACGAAAAGATTGGTTATAAGCTAATAAACGCGCGCGCGGAAACCGTCGCCGAAAAACCGTCGTTCCGCGAAGCCTACAAAAAACGCCGGTGTTTAATTGTAGCGAGCGGCTTCTACGAATGGAAAAAGGTCGGAGCCGCAAAAGAGCCGTGGCGAATTGTTATGAAAGACCGCCAGCGATTTGCGTTCGCGGGCCTTTGGGAGCGCTGGAAAAACCCCGCCGCGCAATTCCTCGAAACCTGCACGATCGTTACAACTAGCGCTAACGATCTCGTCGCGCCCATTCACGATCGCATGCCCGTCATCGTCCGCCCGGAATTATATGAAACGTGGTTGGATACAAATACGAACGCGGCCGAAGTTGCGT
>JBJXHE010000049.1:0-89481 GCA_046160785.1 Planctomycetota bacterium | reverse complement strand
TGAAACTGAATAGTTATGATCTCGGCGTCGATCTGGAACTGAGCGACGTCGTCCAGCGCATTCGCTTCGAACATCCCGAAGTGAAGACTGTTATTATTACAAGCGCGAATTCACGAATTTTCTGCGCGGGCGCGAATATACAAATGCTGGGATCGTCGTCGCACCCGTTTAAAGTTAATTTTTGCAAATTTACAAATGAAACGCGCTGCAACCTCGAAGACTCATCATTATATTCGGGAATCAAATGGATCGCGGCGCTGAACGGCACGTCGTCGGGCGGCGGCTACGAACTCGCGGCCGCCTGCGATGAGATATATCTAGTCGACGATGGAAATTCCGCCGTGTCGCTCCCCGAAGTTCCGCTGCTCGGCGTACTGCCGGGCACGGGCGGGCTGACGCGATTAGTAGATAAACGAAAAGTGCGCCGCGACCTCGCCGACGTGTTTTCTACAAAAGCCGAAGGGCTTAAAGCGAAACGTGCGAAGGAGTGGGGTTTAATTGATGGATTCTTCAGCCGCAGCCGGTTTGAGGAAGGCATCCAAAAACGCGCCAAGGAACTCGCCGCCGCGCCGGGCTTTCTTAATAAAGAAGGATCGAAGGGAGTCGAGCTCAAACCGATCGCGCCGCAGATGAATAAGCACAGTAATGATGATAAAACGGAAGTTAAGTATAAATATGTAACATTAACAATCAATCGCGCGAACCGCCTCGCGGAATTGATCATTTCGGGGCCGTCTACGCCACAGCCGGAAAACGCGGGCGCGATCCGCGAGATGGGCAGCGAATTCTGGGCGCTGCGCGCCTTCCGCGAACTCGACGACGCGATCTGCAGACTTCGCCTCGACGAGGAGCTCGTTGGCCTTGTTTTATTAAAAACGCGCGGCAACGCTAAAGAAGTTCTCGCGGTCGACAAGACACTACTGAAAAACCGCGGCGACTGGTTTATTAACGAAATTGTTTTGTTAATGTCTCGCGTTTTGCGGCGTCTCGATCTCACCGCGAAAAGTTTATTTGCAATTATCGATGAGAATAGTTGTTTTGCAGGCTCTCTCTTCGAAATCGCGCTCGCGGCCGATCGGATCTATATGAAAAACGACGATGCGGCGCAGGCGCATATCGCGATCGGACCGCTCTCTTCGGGCGCGCTGCCGATGCCGAACGGGCTCACACGCTTACAATCGCGTTTTCTTAAGAATCCGGCGCAAGCGGAAACGTTAGCAAAAGCGCAGCCGGCGCTTGAAACCCATGGCGCGCTCGAAGCAGGATTAGTTACATTCGCCCCCGACGCGCTCGACTGGGAACAGGAACTTCAGGCGTCGATCGAGGAGCGCGTATCCTTATCACCCGACGCGCTCACCGGCATGGAAGCTTCACTGCGTTTCGCGGGCCCCGAAACTTCTGATACTAAAATTTACGGCCGGCTCTCGGCTTGGCAAAACTGGATTTTCACGCGCCCGAACTCCACGGGAGAACATGGCGCATTAGTATTATTCGGGCAGCCCGAACGGCCGAAGTTTGATTTCCGCAGAACTTAACGTTTACAACTCTATTATTAAACTAGAGCCTATCCCAAAACCTCTCCCGTCGCCGAATCTTACAATTTATCCACGCCGACATCGTTACAATTCTTCGGAATACTGCTATGGAATATGCCTGCAGAATTGTGCCTTGTCGGCGAGTCAAATTGTAGCTTCGGCTCGGTCCGAGGGTTTTGGGATAGGCTCGAATAAACCTTCTTGATCATTTATTTTAAACATGACGACCGCTGTCGACTTGGATGCTAAGATTCCCAACAACGTCGGGCTGAAAGACGACCCCGTGATCCGCCGCGCGCTCGAAAGCTGGCAGCCCGCGTACCTCGAATGGTGGCGCGACATGGGACCGTCGGATTTTAAGGAAGATGAAATATATCTTCGCACGGCCGTCGGCGTCGGCCGCGGAGGCTGGGCTAATTTTAGTCAAGTAAAAATGCCTGACTACAGATGGGGAATTTTCTTGGCGGAGCCCGAACCGAATAAAACAATTAAATTCGGCGACAATCTCGGCCAAAGTGTTTGGAACCAAATCCCCGGCGAACTGCGCTCGCGAGCGCGGCGATTAATTGTAACACAGGCCGACACGGAGCCCGCGTCGGTCGAACAGCAGCGATTATTAGGATTCACGGCGCCGTCGCTCTACGACATGCGCAATTTATTTCAAGTGAACGTTGAAGAAGGCCGCCACCTCTGGGCGATGGTTTATTTATTACATAAATATTTCGGCTCCGAAGGCCGCGACGAGGCCGAGGAATTGTTACGACGCCGCTCGGGCGACCAAGACAATCCCAGAATTTTGCAAGCTTTTAATAAACCAATCCGCGACTGGATGGCGTTCTTCTGCTTTACTACATTTACGGACCGCGACGGAAAATATCAATTAGCCGCGCTCGCTGAGAGCGGATTCGACCCGCTCGCTCGCACGACGCAATTTATGTTAACGGAAGAGGCCCACCACCTTTCCGTCGGCGAAAACGGAATCGCGCGAATTGTAGAAAGAACGGCGCAATTGATGAAAGAGGGCGTCGATCCGAGAAAAGTCGCCGCGATGCCGCTCGATTTGATACAACGTTATGTTAATGAATGGTCGTCGGCGAGTTATGACTTATTCGGCGGTGAAGATTCTTCGAACGCAGCGGAATCATTTGCGTGCAGTTTGAAGGGCCGTTACCGCGAGGGCGACGGAATTTATAAAGATCCGAAGGCGCTCAACCAATTCTACGAAGCGGAATCGTATGAAGGCACAATTCACAAAACGGTACAAATCCCGCTGCGCCGCGCGATGAACGCGTTATTATTAGAATCCTATCACGCCGACGCAACGCGAATTGTAGCACGATGGAATCGTATACTTGAGCAGTACGGCCAGAGCGAACGCGTCGCGCTGCCAACATTAAGATTCAACCGCCAGATCGGAATTTACGGTGGGCTGCCATTCACTCCCGAGGGAAATCCAATTTCACGCGAGGAGTGGGATCGCAAACGCGATTCTTGGCTGCCAACCGAAAAAGATTACCAATATGTGCAGGATTGCATGGTTAAGGTTTGGGACGCCGGCAAATATGCGAATTGGATCGCCCCGCCCGCGGTTGGAATTAATAATATGCCTGTCGATTACCCTTACGTGAAATTCCACGGGCACGTCCAGCCGAATTAATATACTAATTATGACCGAAGGCCCCCGATTAGTATACGTTTGCGAAGGCGGCGATTGCAGCGAACGCGGCTCCGTCGAATTGTTTGAAGAGATGAAGGCACAATTCCAGGAGCGCGACCCGGAAGGGAAAGTTAGAGTTCGCAAATACCCGTGCTTCGGCGGCTGCGCGCAGGGAATTAATGTTGTTATTTATCCCGACCGCTGCTTTTATAGCAAAGTGCAGACGAACGACATTTCTGAAATTGTTAAGAGCGTCTGCGACGCCGGGCCGCGCGTCGCGCGCCTCGAAGGAAAGGTAGAAAAAGACGTCGAGCAGATCACCTATGATTTGTTAACAACGGGGTTTTAGGGACAGGTTTAAACCTGTCCCCTAACCTGTCCCCTTTTGAGTTCGGCGGCGATTTCGCGCTGGCGTTTCCACTGGCCGAACATTTCGCCGGATCCTACTAATCGCGCAAGACGGAATTGTAGTTTTTCGTTCAGTTCGACGTACGACGCCCCGCGGAGCGGCGTTCCCGGAAGCGGCATGAACGAATGCGCGTGGACGCGCGCGCCGAGTGATACTAATTTTTCTGCGAACGCTACAGTAGCTTCCGCGGATTCGGGAGTCTCTCCCGCGAAGCCAAAGATAAAATCTACATTTGGAATAAATTGATATTCGCGGCAGAGGCGAACGGCGTTTTCGACGCTCTCCACGGAATGCCCGCGGCTCATTCTATCTAACATTTCATCGGAACCCGACTGGCCGCCGATTACTAAATTATCATTTGCAACGTACTTCTTTAGTAACCTAAGAGCGTCGCTCGTGACATGCTCCGGACGCACTTCCGACGGAAATGTGCCGTAGAAAACGCGGCCGCGCGGGCCGATCGCGTCGTTCGCCGCCGATAACAATTCTTCCACTTTTGTTAAATGCACAGTTTCGTCGTCCGATCCGTACGAGAGCGAAGTCGGAGTGACAAACCGCACGTCGCGCAGCCCGTTCTCTCGCATGATGCCAATATAATATTTAATATTATCAATAGTTCGGTGCCGAAACTTCGCTTTAAACATAAACGGCGTCTGACAAAATTTGCACGCGTAGACACAGCCGCGCGTAATTTCAATCGGCCCGAATTTTTTGTAGCGATGCGGAAACGGCGGAAAGTCGTCGAGTTCTCCGCGGACGCCGGCGCCCTGATGGACCAGCTCGCCGCCGTCCAAGTATGCCATGCCATGAAGTGTACGAATCGGCACTCCCGAAATGATAGCATCAACGATTGTTAATATTGTATTTTCCCCTTCGCCGATCGCCGCGTAATCGAATCCCATTTGTAGCGTGTGCCGCGGCTCGGCCGTCGCGTGAACGCCGCCCGCGAGAAATATAATATTTCTCGAATGGTTACTTTTCTTACAATTTAACTCTTCTTTAATGCGTGAAACTTCACGGCCCGCTGCGGCCGCGTCGGGCGAATAGAATGAAAACGCGCACAGAATTGTTTGATAACGTTCGGACTCCGCGCAAAGGATTTCGATCGTCTTCTCCGCCGAGTTGGAAAAATAAATATCTAATTCCGCGCCGCGCCGCTTTTCGTCGATCGCCGCAAGGAGCGCGTGAAACGCAAGCGTACTCGTGCGGCGATAGTTAAGAATGAGTGCGGCGCGGGCCATCGGTTGCTAGCACCCGATGAAAAATGCGCTCGGTATTTCAAAAATAGTAATGATTTGATAAATCAAGGAAGGACGTCCAAGGCGCAGCCCTGAGTTACGTCGAGGAGGGCCTGACGACGAGTTATCAAATAAGGTCATTTTTGAATCGGATGGCTTTTGTCATCGGGTGCTATGATACCAGTACAATTAAACAATCGCGATGCAACACGTACTCCTAACAAAACCCGCCGGTTCGGGCGCCGAGACGCTCGCGGAATATCGACAATGGGGCGGCTACGCGGCATTCACCGCGGCGTTATTTGAATCAACGCCGGACCGAATCATACAAATGATCGAAGCGGCCGGCCTGTGCGGGCGCGGGGGCGCCGCGTTTCCCACCGCGCGAAAATGGAGGCTCGCGCGCGAGGCGGATGCTACAGATCGATACGTCGTCGCAAACGGCGGCGAGCACGAGCCCGGCAGCCGGAAGGATCGATTATTAATATCACAATTTCCGCACAAAGTGATCGACGGACTATTGTTAGCAGGTTTCGCGACGGGCGCATCGAAAGGATTTTTATATATTATCGAGGACATGCTCGACGCGAAGGCAAGCGCCGAGGCCGCGATTGTCGAAGCGCGCGCGGCGGGCCTTCTCGGCAATTGTATTCTTAACAGTTCTTTTTCATTTGATATAGAGATTACGCTCGCGCCGACGACCTACGTCGCAGGCGAGGAAACCGCGGCGCTCGAAGTGATCGAAGGGAAAAAGGCGTGGCCGCGCAAGAAGCCGCCGTATCCCGGACAAGCCGGGCTCTTTGGAAAACCAACGACGATTAATAATGTTGAAACGCTCGCGGCGGCTGCGGTTATTGTAAAGATTGGCGCCGATGCTTACAAACAGCTCGGCGTGCGCGGCGGCGCCGGAACATTCTTAGCAACGCTCGATGAACGCTGCGTGAAACCGGGCGTTTATGAAATTCCAACGGGCACAACGTTTCGAGAATTAATATTTACAATCGGCGGCGGCACAAAATCCGGGAAAAGTATAAAAGCAATTTTGCCCGCGCTCTCGTCGCGCTGGCTTCCGGCCTCCGCGCTCGACACGCCGATGACTACAGCTGAAGTTAAGGCCGCCGGCTCGGGCCTCGGCTGCGCGGGGATTAGTTGGATTGAAGACGGCGAATCGATCCTTCCGCGATTAGTAGAAATATCACAATTTTTTATGAAAGAACAATGCGGACAGTGCGCGCCGTGCCGCATGGAAACCAACACGCTCGCGGCCGTCATGAAACAGGCCGCGTCGGGTCAAAAGGGAGAATATAAATTACAGGTTGATAAAATAACGGCGTTTGCCAGAGGGAAAGGCAATTGTAGTCTTATCGAAATGGCGGCCGCGCCCGTTGTGAGCGCGTTTGAATTGTTTCCAGACGAATTCAACAAATAGTTACGAATGAACAGATCTCGTTAAGCCGATTTTTTTAATAATAAGACCCCGCCGCTGATCAGCGCTAATCCTAACAATCGGCTCCACGTGACCGGATTCCGCGCGATCTCTAATAATCCGAAATGGTCGATCGCGAGCGCGGCGAGCCCCTGGCCGAACACCATCAACGCGATCGCGTATGCGGCGCCGATTCGCGGAAGCGCGAACGTCATCGCCGCGATAACAATAAAACCGCAGACGCCTCCGATATAACAATACGCCGGCGTTCCCGACGGAAAAAACCCGCGGCCCGGCTCATTCTTAACAAATCGCGACCACACGAGAAACGACGCGGTTCCGAGCAAAACAACTGTTGTATTGATCACCAGCGCGGCGGGCAATCCGATTCGCGAAGCGAGTGCGGAATTCGCCGACGGCTGAACCGCGGCGGCGACGCCGCCCAGAATGGCACACGCGGCCAGTAGTATGATTTCCATAGTTTTTAATGATATATTTTTCCGCCCAGAATCATTGCGATAATTTACTTTTCCGAAGTCTCGCGGCAAAAGCGTATTAGTAAATTCGCGGCGACGTGTTTTCGGTACGCCGCGGTAGAGCGCAGATCGTCGATCGGATGAATCTCTGATTTGAACATATTAACCATTCGTTCCTCGTCTGCGCCGTCTTTAATTAGCTTTTCAGTTTTATACACACGCAGGACCGTTGGCCCGACGCTCCCGACGGCGGCGCGCACACTCTCGCCGCGAACGCCCGCGAATACTACTTTTGAAATCGCGTTCGCAGCGCGCGTTCCGATTTTATGAAACCACTGCCGGCCTGCCGGAACCGGAACCTCGACGCTTTGTATCAATTCGCCGGGCCGTGAAACGTTTTGTTTATATCCCGTGTAGTATTCATTGAACGGAATGCGCCGTTCACCGCCCGCGGAAATTAATATAACAGTTGCGTCCGCGGCGGCGAACACCGGAAGCGTGTCGCCCGCGGGAGAACCGTTTGCAATATTTCCGCCGATCGTGCCGCGGTTTTGAATCTGGATTCCGCCGACTTCGCGCGCGGCGGCCGCGAGCATCGGAAGTTTTTTCTGAATCAAAGAGGATTCGATCAATTCGGAATACGTCGTTAACGATCCGATGGTTAATATATTATTTTTCAACCGAATGCCGCTCAGCTCCTTCAGCGGGAGAATGTTAACGTATTGCTTTGCGGGCTTTGCGCCGAATTGTAAATTAACGAAAATGTCGGTGCAGCCCGCGAGCGGAGTCACAGCCCCCTCGTCGCGAAGAATCGCCAGCGCCTCGCGAAGCGTGCGCGGCTCAAAACAACGAATCGACGAAATCGTAGTTTTCATTTTGCGGCTTTGTTAGCGTCTGCGATCGCGGAATAAATGGCGGTATAGCCCGTGCAGCGACACAGATTCCCAGCGAGCGCGCACTTCACTTCGTTAATATTAGCATTTCTTTGGATCTTCGAAGCCGCAAGAATCATCCCCGGAGTACAAAACCCGCACTGCGCCGCACCGTGTTCAATAAAACTTTTTTGTAACTTCGACTTTCCTTTGAGCCCTTCGATCGTCGTAATCTTAGCATCTCGAACTTGAACAAAAGGAACAAGACAAGAATTAACGAGTTTGTTATTCACTAAAACCGTGCACGCCCCGCACTCGCCCTCGCCGCAGCCCTCCTTCGTGCCGGTCAGGCCGCACTCGACGCGCAGTACATCGAGAAGCCGCGCGAGCGGATGCGCGTTCATGTCTACTTTTTTTCCGTTGAGTGTGAAGCTCATCGTTATTGTTGTAACAATTTTTGGATTCGCTCGGGCGTCGCTGGGATACTACGAATATCGATTCCTAATGATCGAATCGCGTTCACAACAGCGGGCGCCGGCCCGTCGATCGGCATTTCGCCGACGCCCTTTGCGCCGTACGGTCCGTGCGCGTACGCCGATTCAATAATCTTTACATCAATTTCCGGTGAATCGAGCGGCGTCGGAATCATATAGTTTGTCAATTGTGCATTTGCCATCACACCGTTCTTCATCAATACTTCCTCCGCGAGCGCGAACGCGACGCCCTGCGCCGTTCCGCCTTCGATCTGCCCGCGAGCGAGCACGGGATGAATGGCGCGGCCGATGTCGCAAACACTAAGAATCCGAATAGGGCGGACTGTTAATGTATCTTTATCCAATTCAACTTCGGCAATATTGCAAGCATATCCAAACGCACCGTACGCGTCGCCGCGGTAAGTGGAATCGTCCCATTGTAACTCTTCTGGTTTCTCGTACTCTTTGGTAATAACAAGCGGTCCGAACAATTTATAGTATTGCGCGGCAGTGCGCTTTCCGAGTTTTTGTTTCAATTCTTCGGCGCAACGCTGCAATATTTTCCCGACGATCATGCATGTGCGCGATGCTACAGTTGGACCCGAATCGGGAACATGAGCCGTGTCGGGAGTTGCGCACTCAATCTTAGCAACCGGGATTCCTAACGTTTCCGCTACGATCTGCGCGTGCATCGTCCTCGTGCCCTGGCCTATTTCAGTGCTTGCTACTAAAATACGGACGCCGGTTTTTGTTAGTTCCAGGCTCGCGCGAGACGCTAATTTCACTTCGCCGCCTCCCGTGAAACCGGAGCCGTGGAAGTATAACGAACAGCCGATTCCTCTATTTGTATTCGCGAACGCCTTTTTCTTTTTGTAATATCCGCTTGCACGCACGGCCTCGCGCAAGACTCGCCGCGCCGAACAATCTTCTCCGAGAATTTGTCCCGTTGCCGTCTCGTCGCCCGCGTTGAGCGCGTTCATGTCGCGTAATGTTATTGAATCGATTCCTAACTTTTCGGCGATGCGTTCCATATGAACTTCAATTGCAAACAATGTCTGCGGGGCGCCGAATCCGCGAAACGCGCCGTTCGGCGGAGTATTTGTCATGACGGCGCGGCCTCGAATATTAATATTTGCGCAACGGTACGGCCCCGTAGCATGCAATACTCCGCGCGATAACACGACAGGGCTTAATGTTGAATAAGCGCCGCCGTCGAACAATACATCTATTTCCATCGCTAACAATCGTCCGTCGCGCGCGACCGCCGTTTTGTGTTTAACAATACTCGGATGACGCTTCGTCGTGGCGATCATATCTTCCGCCCGGTCATAGATCATTTTGACGGGGCGCTTCGATTTCAATGCTAACAATGCGGCGTGGCCCGCGAGAACCGACGGATAATCCTCCTTGCCGCCGAATCCGCCGCCGGTTTCCATTTGTATAATACGAATCTTTTCCGGAGGCAACGCTAACAATGGAATCAGCGTCTTATGAACATAGTACGGGCATTGCAACGATCCATAAATGGTAACGCCCCCGTTCTCGGGCACTGCGATCACCCCGTTGGTCTCAATATACAATTGCTCCTGATGCCCCGTTTCATACTCTCCTTCGACGATAAAATCCGCCTTTGCAAACGCCGCGCGCGCATCGCCTTTGTTAATGATAATTTCCTTAAAAACTTTCTTTGATTTCCGCATGTCAAATTTCGCGGCGCGCGGAACAACGGATATATTCACTTCCGCACCATACAATTTTTCCGGATCGGCGTGGGCGAGCAGCGCGATCGGTTCTGTATTGTGTCGAATCTCGCGTTCGGCGAGGCACGGCTGGTCGCTTTCAATCATAACAATCGCGTTTGTTCCCGGAATGTCGCGATACGTTACAATTGAAAATCCGCTGCGGTTAAAATTATAATCTATTTTTGATATTTCTCCCGACGGCACCGTTGAACGGATCGTGCGGCCGTAGATCATGCCGGGAAATGTTATGTCGTCGACGTACTTCGCCGCGCCCGTCACTTTCGCAGTGCCATCGATGCGCGGAACGCGCCTCCCCACCGATTTTAACATTTCGCGAGGTGCCATCGTTCGTTATTTAATATGAACTAAATTCCCCACGCGCCGCTGATTTGTATGTTCGTGCCGTTGACGTACGCAGCCTCGTCAGATAACAGATAGCGCGCCGCGGCCACGGCGTCGCCGAGCTCGCCGATCGACCCAGCCGGAATTGTTTTTATCATTTTTTGGAGTTCGTCGGCGTCGGCACTCCCCGAATTGATAAATCCGGGCGAGATGGCGTTTGAAGTAATTCCGTACGGTGCCAGAATTTTAGCGAGGGATTTGATAACTACCAATACCCCGACTTTCGCGATGAAATGCGCTGTGACTCCGGGTTGTGCCGACACGCGGTCGGCGGTCGCCATCGAGAATCCCAGAACGCGCCCCCACCTTCTTTGTTGCATTCCAGGCGCCACGGCTTTTGCCATATAAAATAATGAATGTAAATTATGATCAAACATTTCCTGCCAGCCTTCGTCGCTCTCTTTTAACAAATCGACGCGGTGGTACGGCCCCGCGCAGTGAATAAGAGCGTCGATTCTTCCGAAATCCTTTTCAACGTTCGCGGCGAACGACGCCGCCTCGCGCGGAATGGATACATCCACTTGATAACTTTTCGCGCACGCGCCCGCATCGGAAGCTAACGATACAAACGTCTGCGCGTCTTCATAACTTTTTCGATAACCGATTGCGACGTCCCATCCGTGTGAAGCTAAATCCAGCCCAATCGCGCGGCCGATTCCGCGCGCGCCGCCGGGAACCAAAGCAACGCGCCGCGGTCCCTTCATTTCTGTAGCCATTGATGAATCTTTAATTATCGAAGAATCTTAGCGATTATCAAATTTTCCACCTGTTATATCCGCAAGATCACTTAGGAAATCGGCGCCTTTTTTCTCGGCGCCGAATCCAATGGTATTCACTTCGGTTCTTGAAAGGCGAGTGACCCGGCCGACCCATGCTACAATTCTCGACGCGAGGTGTTTCTTGCCCGCGCTTGGCGCGCCGTCAGTTAATAGATAGATTGTATCCACCTCGGGATCGTCGAGAACGTATTCGAGCGAATCGGAAATATTGCCAGTTTGGTTCGCGCCGGTAGCGATGACAAATTTATGCACGTCATCGGCGAGTTCGGGCGTCGCCTCGACGGCATGCGATCCGCTTTTTGCGCCTTTTTTGTAAAGTAAGGGTTCGCTCTTAAAGACAATAATTGTTACTTTCGTTCCCTTGGGAAGTTTTTTGATAACTTCGCGCAACGCGTCGGCGGCAAACTCCAATCTGGTTTTTTCGCCTTCCGCCGAGGCGGACGTATTTCCGGGAGGAGTATACTTTGCGCGCATCGAGCCTGAAGTGTCGACTAGGAATGCGACGCGATCACTTCTTACAATAAAATCATAGTATCGGGCGGCATCGACTTTTGTATCAACCCTGCTTTCGTCCGCCTCCGCCGGCTCCGTTTTTTTGTTATTTGTACCTTTCGATTTTTCAGGCGGAAGCGGCGGTGGAACGAAGTCTGCCTTGACTTGATCATGCCACGTTTTCCATGCGGCACCGTCATAACCAAAATCTCGAAGTGTAAGATTTTTCAGGGTTTTGTATACATCATCCTTCACCCGGCCGGTTTCCTTTGTTAAGGATATTATTAATGGCGCAATCGCGGAACCGGGTCGCGCCGAGCGTATCCATTCGAGCGCGGCAAGGCGCACGCGCCGTTCGGAATCATTCAATGCTACAATTGCACTCTCTACATTTCCCTTCGCCGCCCTTTGCGCGAGCAGCGCGCCGACTCGCACGAGCGAATCTTTATCTTTCTGCGCCACCGCGATCGCTTGCGCACATACGGCGGGCTCGATCGTCGCGGCCGCGATCAGTGCATTCGCGCGAATGCGTGCGCTTTTCTGCGAGGTGGCGAATTTAACTAATTCTGCGGGCGCTTTCGCCGGCGGATGCTGCAATAAAACTTCTGTAATAAGATATTTTACTTCTTCGTCGGGATCATTAAAGATCGGACGCAGCAGTTCCGTCGAAAACACGACGCGGGTTCGAATGAGTGATTCAAGAACTGCGACGCGAACGCGCGCGTCGGTGCTCGCGAGAGATTCTTTAACTACAGTTGCAAACGCGTCGGGATTCTTAGCCTCCGAAAATGCAGCGATCGCGCGGTCCGAAACGTACGACGTCGAATAGGTAAAAAACGGCGTAATCAAACGAAGCGCATTCACCGTTCCAATTTTCTTCGCCGCGTCGAACATCGCGTCGATTTTTTCATTATCTTTAGGCGACTTCAGGCGTTCTGCGAGAGCGCGAACGTCGTCGGCGTCGTCAGTATAACACGAGTTTGCCAGCGCGGGAGCGGCGGCGAGTAATATTACAGATATCGCAATGCTATAAAACGGCTTCGGCACGACGCGATCGATGAACATCATTGGATTATATTATTTCTTTTCGCCCGTGGAACCCGCGCCGGCGGGCTGCGGCTTTTCCGCGTTTCTCGTTTTTGTAGACTTTAATTTGAGACGGAAAAACGGTTCGAGTGCCAGCGATTTCCTTTGGCTAACATATTCGCTAATGCTGTCGCGAACGAGAGCGCCGGTGTCGCGCCGTTCGGTTCCTTTGGTAAAGCCTGTCGCGCCGCCTTTGCCGTCGGCGATAAATGAATTTACAATAATTCTATATTTTGCATTGTTATCAAACGGCTTCCCGCCGATCAGCAATTTTGTAGTGTCCATCACGCCGTCGGCGTCTTGTATCAATTCGCCATCCATTCCCGCAGAAATAATTCTTCCGCGGCCGGCCATGGAATCGCTCATGATCGCCAGCAAATCCTTCGCGGTCATTGTTAGTATTACACTCGTGTTATCGAACGGAATGATTTCATAAACACCGCGTTTCGTGAGCGGGCCAGTCTTTACTTTCGCGCGTATTCCGCTCGGATTATTAAACGCAACGGCGACACCCGGCTCCACGTTCTTGCCATGCCACAGCAGCGCTTCTGTAGCAAGGATTCCCGCGGGATCGGCGGACGGCCGGCCTTCGGCTTCGCTCGCAATCGGCTCCGTGAGCTCCGCGATCACGGTCGCCATTTCTTTAATAATATCGCCGGCCTCCGCGTCGAGCCACTTTTTTGTATCTTCGCTTTCGCCGACGTCCTTAATGTATAAATCAATAACTTTAGTGTCTATTTTTTCAATTTTCTTGTCGGCGGGATCGATCCACATTTCAATTCGATCGACGGCTTCCGTTCTCGATCCGCTTTGTACAATATACGTTCGCGCGGCCAGAATTGCCTTCCACGGATTCTTAGTAAGCGCCGCGGGTTCATGCTCGGCGAAATTGGGTTGCTTAATTTTAGTATGCGAATGCCCGCCAAGAATGACCGGCGCTTCGGGAACGCGGCGCGCAAGCTCCCCGTCTTCGTCGCGTCCGCAGTGCGTTGCGAATATCACAATATCGGATTCCTTCGAGGCGCGATCATACCATTTGCGGCCTTCTTTATACTGATCTGGAATTGTTACGTCCCCGAGCCGGCCCTCCGCCACCATGCGCGGTGTGTCGGACGTTAACAATCCAACAACCGATAACTTGACGCCGCCGTGTTCGAAGATGGCATACGGCTTCGCGATCGGCGCGAGCGAAACGGGTTTGCTTGCCGTCGAATCGCCATTTGTAGTGTTTGGACCCGCGGCGACGGGCGCCAAAACGTTTGCGCCGAGAATATTAAATTTAGCTCTGGCGATCAGCGACGAAACGTTGGCCCGGCCAAAATCAAATTCATGATTACCTATGACTGCCGCGTCGTAGCGCGCTCGATTCATCCAATCGATGATGAGCGCGCCCTCGATCCCGTCTTTTTTATAATTACCCTCCGGCGTGCCTTGATACCAATCGCCGGAATCGATCAATAACAATTTGGCGCCTGCTTTCTCGGCGGCGGCGCGTTCTTTTGTAATATATGCATCGAGAGCCGCGATCCCTCCAATTTTTTCATCCTTGCGGTCGCGCGCGTCTCGCGGCAGCACTTGCCCGTGAATATCATTTGTATGAAGAATGATAAATTTTACAGATCCGTCCGCGCCGCGATTGAGCGCGGCCGCGGGACCCGCCGCGAGAAATGTTAGTATCGCCGAAAGGGTCGCGGCGGGGACGAGAAGTAATGCTAAGCGCCGAAAATTCATGCGCGCGAATGTAGCGCAAGCCTTGGATCGCCGCCGCGTGAATTTACCGTTACTTCACCTCGGTTTTAATTTACCCAATGGCCTTCGATCCAAACGCGTCCGCGCGGACCAACCTTGTAATGGCCCGGAATGTAGTATTTTCCGTATGTATACGTTTTCTTTACAATATAGACCGGCGGGCACGGATCCGGAGGACATGGAACGGGTTCCACAACGGTGTAGACGCGGTGGTGATAGCCGGTGTGCACGCACGCGGGTGTTACTAAAAGAAGAGTAGCAATAATTGTAATATAAGAAATGGCTTTCATCTGAGTTCCGGCCTGAGGCCGGCTCTGCTGGTAATAGAGATGCTAATAAAAGCTATTACAATTCGCTTGCCGCTGCCGGAATCGCCGCGTTTGCCATCCGAAGTGTCCCGCTTCGTAAACAACTTCCTTTATCGCAGGTCTGAATTGGAATGGCGCCGGAAGTCCCGGAGGCGCTCGACTGGCATCGCGAAAAAATGACCTATGAAAAACGTAAACTAATATTTGCGAACTAGCGCCAAGCCCGCTATAGAAGTAGCCTGTAAGTGAAATCGCGTAAGCTCCCTCTCTACGCTTGCCGATCATCGCTACTCCAACCTTCGAATATCAACCCCGTTTATTTTAGTCCGGAATAGGAATAACTGAGGCACCCCATGGCCAAACCTCGCGTCGTTTTGTTTTTACCAGCGAGAGTTGATCCCGCGGCGGGCGATTTGCCGGCAGCAGATCTTCAGCCCATTGAATTATTACATATCGCCGGACCTGCAGAACACGCTGGTTACGAAGTCATCGTTATCGATGCGATGACTGAAGAAAACTACCTTCAGCAGGTGCTCGACGCGTGCGACGGCGCGATGGCCTTCGGCTCTTCGTGCATCCTCGGATTCCAAGTATTTGACGGATACATGGTCGCGCAGGCCGTCCGTCAGAAATATCCAAAATTGCCAATGCTCTGGGGCGGCTGGTTTCCGATGTCCGCGCCCGAACTTTATTTAACAAGCGACATTTGCGACGCGCTCTGCATGGGGCAGGGCGAAATAACATTTGTCGAAATGTTAAATACAATTAACGAAGGCTCGGGTTGGGAAAAGCGTCTCGAGTCGGTTTCCGGTTTGGCTCTCTGGCGCGACGGCGCCGTTCGCTACACGCCGCGGCGCGCGGTCGTCCATTTGGACGACGTTCCCGGCCCGTCATTCAATCTTATTGATTTGCAAAAGTATTATGAATTGAACCGCCGCACCGCCAGCGTCGGACACCGCATTCGCAATCGTCTGCCCCCGCCGCCTCCGTTTGATAATCCTGCGAATCCGTATCGCGGATTATCGTACTTCAGTTCGTTCGGCTGCCCGGAGCCTTGCGCGTTTTGTTGCTCACCCGAACTCGCAGGACGCCGGTGGGTCGCGCTCGAACCGAAGGAAATGGTGAAGCGCATTCATGATATTTACAAAAAAGACCCATTTGATATATTAAGATTACAGGACGCTAACTTTGGCGTCGCGCAGAAGCGTACAAAAATCTTCTGCGAGGAATTGGTCGAATCGGGCATGAATATTCAATGGAATGGCACCGTTGAAATTAAACAGATTTGCCAATATTCCGACGAAACGCTGGATTTGTTAAAAAAGTCGGGATGCCATTTGTTATGGTTCGGAGCCGAGGCGTCGACGGATCAAACGCAAGATTTGATTCGTAAACATATTCGCAGCGGACAAACCGACACCGCGATGAAGCGCATCGACGACCGCGGCATCAAGGCCGGTATGAGTTACATCATTGGATTCCCCGGCGAGACCGAGGAATCGATGATGGAAACGATTTATGAAGCCGCGGAAATGAAGACTAAGTATCCGTTCTCGACGGCCGAAGTTTTCCCGTACCGTCCGCTTCCCGGCTCGGAATTCTGGCAAGCTTCGCTCGACGCGGGTTATATCTCGCCCACGACGTTCGAAGGCTGGGGCCGATTCTTTGACTACAAATTCAATTCGTATTGGGGCAAAGTTCCCTTAAACGTACAAAAACTCTTCTGGCGATATAACTATTTGGCTCCGTGGTCCGACGGCCACTCCGGCGGGCGCGGACCGTTCTCGAAATTGTTACGTCAGAGCGCACGCTGGAGACTTAAGAATAAGAAGTATAAGGCTCCGTTTGAATTTAAATTCTACGACGTCGCTCGCCGCATTCTCGGCAACGAGCGCGTCATGGTTCTCTGATAACAATTCAGAGTTTATAATAAAAAAAGAGCCCGAAGCAGTTCGGGCTCTTTTTTTTTGGAAGGAATCTCTTTCTTACCTTTCCAATCCGTTAATATTTAAATTCTCCGGCGCGCTCACGGAATATTTCAAAACAATGGTCTTCGATTCGCCGGGTTCGAGTTGTAGCTTCCAGCGCAAGAATCCCTGCGACTCGCGTTCACGGTCTTCCTTCTCGCCGCGAAGGAACGGCGGGTCGGATTTGCTAATTTCAATCTTGATGCGGTCGTCTTGCGCCACGGGAATGTTTTCTAATATTTCGACTTCAGCCTTTCCGGTCGCCGCCGAAATATTCTTAATATCAAATCGATAACTATAATTCCACGTCACGCGCGATCCTAGGAATCCGGGGCCTTCGCGATCCGCCTTTTCACGTTTGCGTTCGACCTTGATGCCGGGGTCGACGCCGAGGAAGATCTCCGTTTCCTCGCCAGATGCAACGTCGGGAAGCGTCGCGCGGCCGACGAAATCGTTTCCTACAAATACCTGCGCGGCGCCCGCAAGAATCGGCAGCGGCGCGGTATTCTTAATCTTAGATCTAACAAATGCGCGCGTTGCTAATTTTGGAACTGTAAAATGCACGGGCGCGAGGTCGAGCGTGGATTCCGCGACGCGCACGCGATGCGGCCGTCCGTCGGCGGGCACGTTTTCCGGACGCGGCACTAACAATTGCGTCGACAGTCCGCTTTTAACAATTTGAGCGTCCACCGAGAGAGCGGGCAAGCCTCCGGACGCCTCTACCTGAGCCTCGGAGTCGGCATACTTATACTTGTCTTCTTTCAACATCTCGCGGGCAGGCGCGGCGAATCCTTTTTTTCCCGGCGATTCGTTAATAATCGATAGGTAGTCTGCCGCGAGCTGCGGCGGCTGCGCGCCGCGTTCGGGTTTCGCCGTCGATAATGTTAAATTTACATTTGACCAGTCTTCACCGGTACGCTGTACGACGTGCCCGTACATCGCGAGGCCCACTTTCTTAAGATTGTCGGCGGCGCGCAAATCGTACGCGGCCGACCAGCCCGCATTGCCTATCAAATAACTCACTTCAATTTCCGTCTCGCCGTCTTTTTGCGCGGTGACATCGAGTGAAACCGTTTTTGTAGGAACCACTCGCCCCGATTGCAACTGTTCGAGCCGGCGGTCGAGGTCGGCGATTTCCGCCGCAAGCGCGGCGTCGTTATCTGTAAGATTGCGGATTTCCTTCAAGACGGCCGGAAGTTTACTACCAATAAACGCATACGCTTCTGTAAATATTCCAATTCCCCCGCCGGAATTGTTTATTATCGATTGGCCGGCTGCCTTCGGCGCTTCTGCCCGCAGCGAATCGATATATTGCCGGAGGCTGTCCTGCGCTTTTAACAAATCCGCGTTTTCGTCGCGCGCGCGTTGCTTCATTTGGCGCTGCTTGCGCAGCTCTTCGACCGAAGACGACGCCGCCACCGCTCGCGAACTTGCAACAATATCGACGCCGACGACCGTCGGTCCGCCGCTCGTCCGCACGCGCACGGAGTCGTCGCGCACGCCCACCGGCAAATCATTAACTTCAAAACGATTCTGCCCGCGCACAACCGCCGCGCGGCCTGTTCGGGTCACGAGCGCTTCCGAGGGGTAAACCGTAACGTCGCGCACAATTGTAACAATTGGATTCGCGGCGCCCTGCGCCTGCGGAATCATAAAGAATAGGAAGGCAAGTGTTTGCATGGCGTAATTCTCGAAAGGTTTCGGTGGCTCTACGGGCGGCCGCCAGATTTATTAGCGTTTTGCTGCATTTAAGAATAACGATTTCGCAGCGGGCGCGATGCGCGCGTTGATGAACGAATCTAACCGTGGTCTAGTATTATGGCCCACGCAGATCACCAGGCTCCGCAACATCACCGCATATCAATCATAACTGTGACACGAATCGCGCTCGTCCAAACCTATCACCCGTACACGCAGATGACGCATCTGCATCCGTTAGGGTTGATGTACGTCGCGAGCGGCACGCGGCGGGGCGGCTATCGGGATATAACAATTCTCGATATGAAGGTCGATGATTTGCGCGTGCCGCAAGCCGCCGACCAATTAGAAGCATTGCGTCCGGATATTATTGGTATGACCGCGATGACTTATGAAGCGGGATGTTTACATTCGCTCGCGGCCGAAATGAAGAAGCGGCTGCCGAATTGTAAAATTGTCGCGGGCGGGCCGCACCCGTCCGTCGCGGCCGACGATGTCATGAAAGATACCAATATTGATTTTTGCGTGCGCGGCGAGGGCGAAATTACATTTCCGTTATTGTTAGATGCGATCAAATCAGGAACCTGCGATTTTACAGAAGTTTTGGGCGTCGTGTGGCGCCGCGCAACGGGCGGCGAAAAGGCCGGCGAAATTGTAATGAATCCCGACCGGACGCCTCCCGAAAGTTTAGATGAGCTCGGCTTCCCTGCGTGGGATTTAGTTAATATACACAAATACCATAGCGTTCCGCGCGGCGGCATCATTTACGCGCACAAAGAATTTGCAACGATTTTTAGTTCGCGCGCGTGCCCGTGGCGCTGCACGTATTGCCACAATTCGTACGGCAAGAAATTTCGCGAACGCTCGGCGCGGCACGTCCTCGACGAAGTTGATATGTTAGTAAAAACGTACGGCGTGCGCGAACTCGTTTTCTACGACGATATTTTTAATTTTAAACCCGACCGCGCGAAGGCAATTTGCCGCGGCCTCATCGAACGAAAGTATAATTTAAAATTAACGTTCCCGAACGGCCTGCGCGGCGACATTCTCGACGAGGAACTCGTCGATATGATGAAAGATGCCGGCATGTACCGTGCGATGATCGCAATCGAAAGCGCCGTGCCGCGCGTGCAAAAAGTAATGAAAAAGAATCTGCGCATTCCGCAGACGCTCAAAATTATTGATTACATGGCGTCAAAGGGCGTGATGGTGCACGGCGCGTTTATGTTAGGTTTCCCGACGGAAACGAAAGAAGAAATGTTAGAAACGATCCGCTGGGCAAAAGTATCATCTCTGCACACGGCCGCGTTCTACCGCGTGATTCCATTCAAGGGAACCGAACTATTCCGCCAGGTTGAAGCCGCCGGCCACCAGCTTCCGACCGACTGGAGCCACTACGAACCTTACTATTCTGATATTAACGTTTCGGCCGTGCCCGAGAACGAAATTGCAAAACTGCGAAAGAAAGCCTACATGGATTTTTATCTTTCGCCGAAGCGCATTTGGAACATCTTCCGATTGATTCCTAACAAATTTAAGATGCTTCCATACTTAACATTACTTTTCGCAAGGCGCGCGTACGCGAGGTAGAAGATCGGACGCGCGCGCCGCAGAGTGCTAGCCGTTGCCGCGGGATTGATACTATCGGTCGCGCTCGCGGAGGGAGTGCTACAAATAGCGTCGCTGTTTGCGTCGCCCTTGCGCGGATTGGAGTCAGCGGCAGACATCGCGAACCGTGATCCTAACATTCCAGTTGTTATATTTTCTGGCGACTCGCACACGTTCGGACTTTGGTTAAAAGATGATGAAACGATGCCCGCCCGCGTCGAACAGTTATCAAAAGAATTGAGCGCGCCGGGAATCAAAAGTATCAATTTAGGACGCGCCGGCGCGACGACGTGGATTGCCGTCGACGAGGCCATCGCGGCGATACAACAAATAAAACCCAGCGCTCTCGTGCTGCGCATTGGAATCAATGACGGCATTCTTTCGCGTCCCGGCAAGGCGTCGTTTATGGATAGATTTCGAATTGTTAAGTTTGCAAGAATTGCGTTGTCTCGATTTGGGCCGCGCGAACCGGTCAATTATATCAAAAAGCTTGAAGTCGGAAATCGCCGCGACGAGGATTTAAACGATTCTACCGTTATCGCTGCGTTCGATCGGCGAACACCCCCGGCCGATTATAAAAAAGAGATCTCCGAACTCGCCCAACGCGACTTTAAAAGATTAGCAACCGAGGCGGCGCTGCACGGCGTCAAATTATTCTTTGTATCCTATCTCGATCCAGGGTTCAGGTTCCGTTTTGTAAATAATGATTTAGCGCGCGCAGCCGCGGAATCGGGTTCTGTTTATATTAATCTTACAAATATTGGCGAGCGCGCCATTTCGGCGGGCCGCCGCGAAGAACTTCTGATTGAAGACGGCCATCCGACCGCGCTTGGTTACAAAATCGAAGCGAGAGAAATTATGCGCGCATTGCTCGCCTCGAAAATTATAAACGGCGCGGAACCGGGCGACACGGTGGATTGGTATATTAAGAATCGTCCCGCGCCCAGTTCGGGCCCGACTCACGCCCGCGTTGAATTGAAGCATGTCCGCGACGACTCAAGAACCATTCGATTAAATATATCAACAATTCCGAATATTCGAGTCCGCCTGATCGCCGGGCGGCCTACGGGCAGTTTCACCGTTGGGGATTACCAGATCCCTATTCTTTATGACGACGCGGTCAAGTTCGGCGGAAATGCAATGACTTCAGATGCCCTCGGAAACGCTCATTTACAACTTTCCGCCGAAACCGCGGCGAATATACCCGAGGGCGCGGTCGTCGTCGCTGTCGCAGAATTAGGAACAGGTGGAAATGTAAAATATTGTTTTTCGGATATATTAAACTTGGAGACTGGAGAAGCGACGGCACTGGGCGTGGTGCGGATGCGATAGCCCAATACCGCAATACTTCAATTTGACGAAGTGTCGTTCAAAATGCACATTAAGCGACATGCTTGATAAAACCGTGGCCGCGATTCAGCGCGATTACCCAAAAATTTTTATGGCCTGCCACGTCGACCACGTTCGCGCGCGCGGTAATGAACATCAACTTTCCTCGCGCGAGTCGTGGGTGCTCGGCCACCTTGACGAAAGCGATGCTACAAATCCGACGGAGCTCGCTAAACATCTCGGCGTCGTTCCGTCCACCCTGAGCGCAGCAATCCAGCGTTTGGAAAAACTCGGATATATTGAAAGAACGCGAAATATTAAGAATCGCAGGATTATTGAACTTCGACTTTCCAAGCGCGGCAGTGAAGCCATGCAATCAAGTAATGTACTCGATACAAAACGCGTCGAGGCGCTCGCCCTCCTTTTAACAGAAAAGGAACGCGACGCAGCCGAGGCTGGCCTGGCCATTCTCGCGCGCGCGGCGGCCGCGCTCGTCTCTCGCGACGGCCCGGCGCGGGCGCAACTTTCGAATTATCCGAATAATCATAATAAATAAATGGCATTACGAATATAACAAATGAAACGCAAACCCATGACTATCTTTCTCAGCATTCTGGGCTCCCTGGCCGTCTTCGTCGCTCTAATTCTGTTTGTGGGCGAACGCCTGCCGCGAGAGCATTCGGCTAGCCGAAGCGCCGTATATAAACAAACGCCCGAGATCCTATTTGCAACAATTACAAATATTAGTGAACTTCCATCGTGGCGCAAGGATGTCAAGAATGTGGAACTATTGCCGCGCTCTGCGAACGGTAATATGATCTATCGCGAGAATTCAAAATCGGGCGCTATCACGCTCGAAATAACAGAAAACACCCCGCCCGCGCGGCTTATTACAACTATTGCCGATGCGTCGCTGCCGTTTGGCGGAAAATGGACTTTTCAGATCACTCCGGTGGACGGCGGTGCAAAGCTTAATATTACAGAAGATGGTTTTATTAAACCCGCGCTATTTCGTTTTCTAACACATTACGTTTTTGGTTATACCGCAACAATAGATACCTATCTAAAATCGCTCGGCGCGAAATTCGGCGAGACAATAACGCCGTCGTGATTGTTTACAATTTATCGAGCTGCCCTTTAAACGCCTGCACCGCGGTGCGTTGTAAATAAAACGCAAGGCCGCGCAGCGCGCCGAGTTCCTCGCCGCCGCCGGCGCGCCCAGGCCCGCCGTGGATTAATGATGGCAATACCATTCCGGGCGGAAGCGACTGCTCAGCCATTTTGTCGCTGCCGCAATAGATACGTCCGTGCCACGGCGCCAACGCTACAATTGCTTTTTCGGTCCACGCGGAATCATTACTATAAACACTTGTAACTAATCCTCCGCCGCCAAGACCCGCGAGGTCTCCGGCTTCCTCGGCGCCGCCCGAGTACGGAACAATGGTAGCAACCGGGCCGAACACTTCCTCCGAATGTACAATTGTAACGCGCGGATCGTTTGTAACAAAAAGAGTCGGAGACACAAAATAACCCTTCTCGCGGATCGGATCGGGGCCGCCGCACGCCGCTGTCGCGGACGCCGCGAGTTTTCGAATGCCCGCGCGTACGTCGTCGAATTGTGATTTTGACGCGAGCGGACCCATGCGAACGTCCGTCTCCGCGGGGTCGCCCACTTTTGTATTTTTTAGGATTTCTATCAATTCGCTGCGCACGTCGTCAATCCGATCTTTTGTAACAAAAATGCGGCGAACGGCTGTACACTTCTGGCCTGTCTTTTGTGTAATGTCAACGGAGACGTTATTGATAAAAAGCCCGAACGTCTCCGAACCCGGCGCGACGTCTGCTCCGAGAATTGCAGCATTCAGCGAATCCGCCTCGATATTAATTCGAACGTTATTCTTAACTAAATTCGCGTTGCCTCGCAATTTCTCCGCGGTCGCTGACGAACCCGTGAACGCGAGCGAATCCTGCGCGTTCATATAATTTAACAAATCGCCCGCGGATCCCGCGATGAACTGATGCGCGCCTTTCGGTAGTATTCCAGCCTCCGTGATGATTTGTGTAATTCGCCACGCAACCATCGCGGTTGGCGTCCCTGGTTTTTCAATAATCGGCGCGCCTGCTAACAATGCGCACGCGGCCTTTTCCATCATATTCCATGCTGGAAAATTAAATGCATTAATATGAACGGCGGCGCCGAGTCGCGGAATAGATATATGTTGTCCGAAGAATCGCGCGCCGCGTCCGAGCTGCGCCTGTTCGCCGTCGATAAGAATCTTTTTTTCGCCGAGCGCCTCGCCGTATTGTGCATAAGCGGCGAGCGTGCCCGACGCGCCGTCAATATCAAATTTCGCGTCGCTGCGCGTCGTGCCCGCGTTTTTAATGGATAGTTCTATCAATTCGTCGCGGTGCGCATGAATCGCCTGCGACATCGCTTTTAACATTTTCGCGCGCGCGGCGAATGTTAATTCTCGCAACGCCGGACCGCCTGTTTGCCTCGCAAAATCAAGCACGGCGCGAAAGTCAATTCCACCTGATGCAACGTGAGCAATCGCTTCTTCAGTTGTGGGATTATACAAAACGGCGGGCGCGCCGGTTCCGCTGCGCCATTCGCCGAGAACAAAGCTTTGAAGTGTGTGCATAGTTTCGAGGCGAGGAGTATAACAAACGAGTAATGATCGAATCCACGATGATGAGTTTCCCGCTGACGCTCACGGCGATACTCGAGCGCGCTGGAACATACTTTAAAAACACCGAAATTGTATGGCGGCACTCGAACAAAACTCTGGTTCGATCGCGGTACGGCGATTTTTATCATCGCAGCCGTGCGCTCGCACAATCATTAATAAACGCCGGACTGCGCCCCGGCGATCGCGTCGCAACGCTCTGCTGGAATCACATGGTGCACCTCGAAGCGTATTTTGGTATTCCCGCAGCGGGCGGAGTGGTTCATCCGCTCAATCTTCGTTTACATCCTGAAGAATTAACATTTATTATCAATCACGCCCAAGACCGTTTTTTGATTATTGATGACGTAGTGCTTTCAGTATTAAATACTTTCCGAAAAAATGTAAATTTTGAACGCATCTTTGTTGTTTCTTCGGAGAAGAACGCCGCGCCGGAATTTGAGAGTTACGAAGATTTCATCGCTGGCGCGAACGGCGAATTGATATATCCACAAATTGAGGAAGGCGACGCCGCCGCCATGTGCTACACGTCGGGAACCACAGGAAAGCCGAAGGGAATTGTATATTCTCACCGTTCGATTGTATTACATGCATTCGCGGCCGCGCTTCCCGACTCATTCGCCATTTCGCAGCACGACACGATGATGTTCATCTCGCCGATGTTTCACGTAAATGGATGGGGCCTTCCGCACGCAGCGGTCATGGCGGGATCAAAATTAGTATTTCCAGGAGTGGTGTGCGACCCCGCTTCGCTGCTCGAATTATTATCATTGGAAAAAGTAACGATGACGGGCGCCGTCCCAACGTTATGGATTGCGATGCGCGAAGTATTAGATAAGAACCCGGGACGCTACAGTTTCGCGCCGAATTGCCGCGCGATCGTCGGAGGTTCGGCTCCCGCGGGATCGCTCATTCGCGATTTCGACCGCCACGGAATACGGTTAATCCAAGGATGGGGAATGACGGAGACGTCGCCCGTTGCAACGTTAGCAAATTTGAAAGCTAATTTTTCGGGCGCGGATTTAGATACAAAGATTCAATATCGCGCGAAGCAGGGCGTCGCGGTTCCATTTGTGGAAATACGAATTGTTAATGACGCCGGCCTCGTCATGCCGTGGGACGGCCGGTCGATCGGCGAGATTCAAATTCGCGGGCCGTGGGTTGCGCGCAGTTACTACAATTCTCCCGATTCCGCGCATCGGTGGTCGGCGGATGGCTGGTTCCTGACGGGCGACGTCGGCACGCTCGACCCCGCCGGTTATCTTAAAATTACAGATCGCACCAAGGATCTTATCAAATCCGGCGGCGAGTGGATTAGTTCAGTCGATTTGGAGAATACACTGATGAGCCATCGCGCGGTGAAAGAGGCGGCGGTCGTGGGAATTGCGCATGAGAAGTGGGGCGAAAGACCGGCGGCGCTAATTGTAGTTAAAGACGGTTGCGCGGTGACGGAGGAAGAATTATCGAAACATTTATCTTTGCATTTTGCAAAGTGGCAGATTCCGGATGCGTATTTGTTCGTTGATAGTATTGCCAAAACTTCGATTGGTAAATTTAAGAAAACGGCGATTCGCGAACAGCTGAAGGATTGGAAGTGGAAGTAAAGTGAAATGAAGTGAAGCGAAGTGAAGCGAAGCGAAGTGATCGTTTGCGGGCAGCAGGCCTTGATCGCGTTGGGGTCACACGTGCTCGCTCGCCTAAACCGTGGCGCCCGAATATTAGTCATTACAAAAGCGCCTGAACCACTGCCGCGCTCGGCGATCCGAGACCCGTGAGTCCGCGCACCGCGGCGAGCTGCGCGCGTGTGACCCCAACGCGATTCTAACAATGGGGCCGTGTGCGATGCAAAACTTTTCCTAGTGCCTATTTTTATATTACAAGGTTGTAGAGATTAAATAATTTAGCGTTTGATCTTCGGCGGGCTGTACTGATTATTAAAAATAAAATAGGCTATAATTCCAAGGAACAATATAAATGTTAGGATGCCAATGAAGATTCCCGGAGTTGTGTATACTAAAATTACTTGTTGTTGGCCGGCTGGAACGTTGACGGCGATGCGGCCGTCGGTGTGGCGGGAGACCGGAGTGTTTGGATTCGTTACTTTCCAGCCAGGCGCCCAATTCTGATTAATGATGATGGTGCTGCTTTGGGCGGCGTTGGCGTTGAATAGGATGCGACGAGAAGTGAATTGATAATCTAAAATATTTCCTTCTCCGGATGTAAAGAAAACTTCGCCTCGGTAGTTTGGGTTATCATTAGCAATGGCGGCGGGGTTTAAGGGTATTGCACCATAACCGTTGACAGCGCCAGTATTGGATTGAACGCATGGAGCGACGCGCGGGCCCATGAACGTCGTCGCGAAGGGCCATGGCGCGGTTATCTGATAGAAATTCTTCGCGGGCATGGATGCGGCGGGTTTTTCTATAAAAGTCGAATTGATACTTTTCCACGCGGGCGCGGCGACGTCGATCAATAGTATTAACATGAGGATTGCCGCGACAGGCGATGCGAATCGTTGCAAACGCGTCGTACGAATCTGGTTTTCAATTCGATCAAGGCACAATGATAAGAAAATCGCTATTGTAAAGAAGGTGTAAAGGTTAAGCCGTCCGGGGCTGCGCAACGTGGAGAATCCCGGCAATAATTTTAATGCTTCCCACGCGCTTGGACGCGCGAACACACCAAACGAGAACCACACAAATAGAAATCCCGTCAACAATAGATAGATATAGATGAGTCGCGATTCACGGGTTCTCGAATTGTGGCCTAAAATTTCGATGGCAACGCCGACAATAGCTAACATTAATGCAAACCATCCGGCGTACGCGCCGACGTTGATCCAATCGACGGTCGCGTCAAAAGCCGCCGGTTGTGTTGCGAGATCGGTTGTAACTTTTACGAAAGATCCCGCGCCGTCGATTGTAAAGAAATTTCCGCGCGGCTCCTGAAGCGAATTGTATGGTTCGCGATCAAGCAGCGAATGAACAAACGTGGGTATTGTAAAATCGCCGGTAGCGCCGGCCGTTAGACGCGAATGTTGGGAACCTAATAATAAAAGCGGAACGAGCTTCGGCGCGGCGAGACATGCGGCGGCGATCATAATAATTGGAATTCGCAGAAAATTTCGGACGTTTCTCGACGTTATCAATAAAAATCCGCAAACAACAGAAATATACAATGAATGAAAAAGAAAGTGATTGATATCACCTCCATACAAATCCAACGCGAGCAACGCCCCGGCGGCGATCCAATGAATTGCGCGTTTCGATAATGTATAATATAAAATCCACGGCAGGAGCGCGAATCCTAATAAAAACGTCGGCACGCCTCCGGCGGCGTATAATGAAAACGGAGCGCTGATGTATAAAAATCCAGCAAACGCGATTTGGCCTGCGCGCCCAAGTTCTAGTTTGCGCGCGAGCCGCAGCGCGCCGAACGCGCCGAAGCCGGCGCATAATACTATAAATAGGCGAACCCCTAACTTAATATCAAAAATTAATGTAAATATTCCTATCGGCGACAACCAGAGCGATTGAGGATCTGCAAATGCATCGTGGCCGCCCGCGCGATACGGCATCCATAGCGGAAGTTCCGCATTACTTAGAATTGACCGTCGCGCCGCGGCGAGATCGGCTTCGAATACATCCCAATCTCTACCTCCGCAAAAATCAAAATTTCTAAAAACTCCGAATAAAATCGGAAGGGCAATTAGACTTGCAATTAATAAATCATTAAGAAAAGATCGCGCGCCCGTCGCCGCAGCTACGGCGTGATCCGCAGGTTTGCTGCGCGTTTCTTGGGATTCGCTCATGAGTAAATTGACTATGAAAGTGTAGCCGCGCGCGGGAGACGTTACACTTTTTCTTCATATGTTCGACCTCTCGGTCGTGATACCGGTCCACAACTCCGCGCAGTTTCTTGAGTCGCGGATTCGTGCGCTTTCTGATTATTTACAATCGTCGGGAATAACGTATGAAATCATCGCAGTCGACGACGGAAGCCGCGATTCGTCTCCCGAGATCTTGAGTAAGTTACAATTATCAAATCTACGAATTATATTAAATAAACAAAACAAAGGCAAGTTTGGCGCGATCGCCGAGGGGATGGCGGAGGCACGCGGGAATTGTTGTCTCTTCACCGATGCAGATATTCCGTATGAACTCTCAGCGATTCCGTATATGTTAAAACTCATCAACGAAAGGCAATTTCACCTTGTTATCGGCGACCGAACTCTTCCGGGAAGTCACTACAGATCCGATTTAACAGTCCTGCGAAAAGTTATGACCGTCGGGTTCACTTTCTTCGTCCGCGTATTTGTTACAGGCGGGCTCTTCGATACACAATGCGGAATCAAGGCGTTTCGACGCGACGTCGCGAAGTCTATCTTTCCGTTATTACAAGAAACCGGGTTCGCGGGTGACGTCGAATTGTTATATATCGCGCTTAAGAACAATTTAGAAATCAAGCGCATACCCGCGAGGCTTCAATTTCAGGGCAATTCCACCGTCCGGCCGGCGCGCGATGCGATACGAATGTTACAAACCGTTGTGCGAATTCGCGGGCGGTTTAAGAGCGGAATGTATCATTCGCCGGCGCTCGAGGAAATTGGAAGGCAAGATTATTGGACGTGAGTATTGTTGCGAACCCGTATCGCTGCTGTTTTTGCGAATCGGTGCGCGTTCGCAAATCGCACTCCGGTGTGTATCATCCATTTGTTAAATCGCACGGGCCGTTTGATTTTTACATTTGCGAAGACTGCGGATCGGGATTGACGCTTCCGCCGCCCGCTCCTGAAGTATTATTAAATTTGTATCAATCCTTCGAGAGCGGAATGCCCGAATTTCACCGGGAGATTATGCAAGACACGCCGCAAACCGCGCTCTACTCAAGATGCATCCGTAGTATCGCGCGCTTTGGAAAGCTAACACCAAATACAAGATTCATCTGGCTCGACGTCGGCGCGGGCGGCGGCGAGCTCTCCGATGAAATGCTAAGAAAATACCCGTTATCCCATGGGATCGGCGTCGACCTGCACGAGCCACCCGATTTGTTAATACAACATTTAGTCAATAAGGCGGGCCGATTTTCATGGGTGCGCGCAAATATTAATGATGCTGACTTCATCGAGAAAGCAAAACTACACGCCGACGTCGTCATTTCCACGGCGGTGTGGGAGCACGTGATCGCCCCGGATATTTTTATTAAGAATCTGATTTCTGCGATGGGGCCGGGTGGATTGTTATATCTAATGTGTCCCGACTATGGAAGTCTTGCCCGAAGAGTAATGAAAACAAAATGGCATTATTTTTCGCCGGGCGAACACTTAAATGTTCCAACGCGCAAGGGCGCGAGGATTTGTATAGAACGGGCGTGGGCAAAGCTCAACGCGAGCCCAGCGAAAAGTATCATTTCGCGCCCGCTCTTGCTGCCGTATACAATTCGGTATACATTAAAAAGATTCGGCATGAACTCGCTCGGTCGATTGGTTCCTGCGTCGTGGTTTCTTCCATTACCGGCGGGTGCGCTGGAGGCAGTTTTAGTAGCAGAATAGAGGCTCCCCCCGTTTGAGCCAGCTTGACAAAGTGGTGAGCGTGCCGGACTCTTTTGGGCCAATTTTGCTCCACACCACGAACCTAAACCATCTTTGCAACTTCCTATGCGCGTCACTTTTTTTAAACAACTTATAATCGCTTCTCTCGTCTTTATTGCATTTACAGTTACGTCATTCGCGCAAGTGTCGGTGACGAACGTGACGCCCAACGAAGCGACCACCGGAATTGATATAACAATTACTGGAGAGGGATTCATCTCGAAGCCGAGTGTGTCGCTCACACAACCTGGATCCACCAAGAAAAGCGTAGCGAAAGTTAAGAGTTTTAACGCCACGACAATTGTAGCAACGGTCGGAAACACTGCCGTTGCAGGAATATTTGATGTAACCGTTAAAGTAAAATCAAATACTGCGGTTTCGGTTGGCGCCGTCACGATTGTTCCGCCCGAGTTTGTTAACCTGTTGCCCGCGTCCGCGGCGCATAAAGACATTGTTACTATTAACGGCAGTCATTTGGGAACGACAAAGGGCAAAGTATATGTTAATGGAAAATCCGCTCCCGTGAAGAGCTGGACGAATCTACAAATTACTTTTGAGATGCCAAAACTCGCGGCGGGAGTTTATCCCGTTGTTATAGAAAATAGGGTGGGTGAAGTTTCCGGAGGAAATATTACATCCAACGCGCCGGCGCCCCCACCGCCGCCGCCGTCGAAGGGTCCGGACAAATTCACAGCTACAATTAACGGTGCTCCCTTTAAATCTTCGGGCAGTCTCATCGTTGGCGTTCACGCAAACGTTACAGATCTAAGTGTATTAAGCGGTAGCACTCCTGGACTTGGCGGCAAGACGGTTCAAGTATCCTTTGTTCTCGATCTCAACGCCGCTGCGTATCCCGTCGTTATTACAAATGGAACCGCCGGCGCGCTTCTTTCTTATACAGAAAATTCTTTACCTTTTCCCACAACGTTTACATCAGCACTACCCGGCTCAACGTTTACAATTACAGTAAACAGCGGCTCGATCAACGGAAATTCCGGAACGGTTGACGTGACCTTCACCGCTTCATTAAAGAGCTCTGGCGGCGGCACAGCGACGATCACGAACGGAGTAGCAAAAGTCAAACTCGTCGTTTCCTAACAAAACGACTTTTTAATTGTCGGGGGTGCGAACGGCGGCGTTCGCGCCCCCGCCTTGTTTTTGATATTTTGATAACAGTTTTTTGTGTCGTATGATCCCCGCTCAAAATTGAACCGTGACACAGTCTACTAACTCCGCGAACTTAACAGCCCATGGCGAAAGTGCTCCACAATTCAAAAATGGAGATTTTTTGATAGATCGAGGAAGGCCGTCCGAGGCGTAGCCAAGAGTTACGTCGAAGACGGTCTGACGAAGATATATCAATAAAGATAATTTTTGAAATGGATGACTTTCGCCACGGACTGTTAACCCCCGGACTCACTCGATGGCAGTTCTTGGGAATATTAATATTTACAGTTCTATTGTTCCTATTTGTGCAAGGCCCCATCTGGGAGCATTTCTGGGAGCCCGACGGATCAATACTTTATAGTTATATACCAATTCCCTTTCTCGTCGCTGGATTTTTATATTTTAACAAGACGCTAACGTTCAAACACTGGGCGGTTTCCACGAGCAGCTTGCTTGGATTTAAGTATTTGTTCACGGCGACGGTCATGATCGCGCTTCTTTTTGTACACGGACCGCGCGAAGCGAAGAAGCCCGCGGCGCTCGAAACGAAAGTAACAAATCCGCAGGATGATCCATACTCGCTCGAAGCTCTTGCTCCGGAAATACAACGATTCGACCGCACTGCGCCGTCCGAATTTGACGAAGATTTATTAACAAATATCGAAGGCACGGTCGTCGATCAAAACGGCGCCGCGATCGCGGGCGCGCTTGTTTACATTTCGAGCGGGCTTGATTCTTATTATTTCAAACGTCAACAAAAGCCGGCTGAGTACTCGGTCGATTCGAACGGATTTCACCCGCCCGTGCTCACGGCCGATTTTTATCAACCGATTACAATTTCGACGCGCGACGGACTTGCGCACACCGCGATGGCGGCGTCTGAAGGGCGCGGTTTCTTATTAAATCGCCCGCTCATGCGTCCGTGCACGATTCATATTCCGCGCCGCGCGGGCGGCCAAAGCAAGCTTCCGGCTTTTTTACATATCTCAGTCAATTGTGCAATGCATCCGGTTGAGACCGGTAACATATTTATATTTTCGCATCCATTTCGAGTTATTACAAATAGCGAAGGTGCGTTTTTATTAAAACGCGTTCCGGCGGGCGCCGTGGCCGTCTCCGTGTGGGCGAAACACCATAAATCTGAAAAGAAAGAACTCGACCTCGCCGGGCGCGAGACCGCGAGGATCTCGTTTCAATTAACGAGGAGAGATCTTTAAATTTCGAAATCGCACGCGCGACTCGTCGTCGTGGTTTTGCAATCCAACAAATCCTTCCACGCTCCGGTCGCCCGTGAACTCGTTCACTTTTTCGCCGTTAATTGTAATAGTATATTTTTGTCCGATGACTTCAATTCGGTACTGATTCCATTCGCCCGCGGCTTTTGTAGGAATCTTCGTCGCAGCTTGGAAACTATAAATGGAGCCCGTATTTTGTTTGGCGCCGTACGTGTCTCCGATTTGAATTTCATAACCACTATTAACGGGCGTCCACGGATTAAACGGCATTGGAAATCTTACAAAAACACCGGAGTTGTCTTCTTTGCGCACAACTTTCCATTCAAGTTCCAATACGAAGTCTTTAAATGATCGCCTGTCATACCATAACAAACCCATTCCTCCGGTTGCTACCATTTCGCCGTTTTCAACAATAAACCGGCCGGGTCCGGACATGGTCCAGCCCGCGAGATCTTTACCATTAAATAGTGAAATCCACCCGCCCTGCGCTATGCCGTTTCCATCGCGTTCGGCGCACCAGCCAGCGGCGTTTTGCATCAATTTTTTGAAAGACGCATGTTTATAAATATCGGGGCCGTGTCCAAGAACTGTATAAAATACTTTTCCGGCGCCGTAGCGGCGCGTCCACGCGACGGGGCGAGTTTTCGAATCTCCCGGGCTGCGTGTAACAAGTATCAAATCCTTGTCGGCCGCGGTCGCGTCGGCTAGATGATATAACTCATCGGGAGAATCGAAATCTTCAATTCCGGAGCCGACCGGCGAATGAGTTGTAATACGTTGAATTCGAAGCGCTCCGTAAGCCGGATGCGTTTCAAATTTTCCGCCGACCATTTTTACATATTCCGGATACGACTTAAACGTGTCCGCAGCGCAATGCCAGCCGACCCAACCGCCCCCGTTCCGTACGAAATGCAATATTCCGTCGACATGGTCGGAGCCCAATGCTTCAATATAACTGTCTTGAGTGTATTGTAATATTAAATCATACTTATTGATCAAGTCGGGATCTTTAAGTATATCCGGCTTGCTCGCAATTGTAGCTTTCTCGGCGTTCGGCTTACCCGGCGGCGGCGCGTCGATTCTAATAATATTCGCGTCGCACTTCATGCCTCCCTCGCGGAGCGAGTCGAGCACGGATTTGATATTTGCCTCGTATGCGTGATGCTCGCCTCCCACGAGAGCGAGAATCCGAACTGCGCGGTCTTGCGCGGCCGCCTGGCTCGCGACCACGCCCGCGAAAAGTAATATTGTTCCGAGTAGTCGTGCATGCATGCCGGGATGATAACAACTCACGCCGCCGCGGCGCCAGAGCCTGATGGTAAGAATTGTCGCTTTATCGACGCGCGCTACTTATTGGACGGCGCCTCTTTTATTATCACCCACGACGCACCCTTCGCGGGAACCTTGATATCTAATTTTATACTATTCTGAATACTATTTCCGGCAGACGTCGCGATTCGGCGTTCTTCACCGCCGTTGACTGAAATCATCGCAGCCCCTTCGAGTCCTGTATAATAAAGCGGTAATTGTATTGTTCGCGTGATGTCCTCCGAGAGCGGATTATAAATCATCGCGAGGCCGCGTTCTTTAGCATTCGGATTCACGTGAAGCCAGCCGTCGTAGTCGCGGCCGTCCGCGCGCCGCAAACCTATCAGATCGCTGTCGAGAATCTCCCGGTGTTTTTTGTAAAAATCGACCCATTTCTTAACAACGCTGCGCGTACGTTCTGTATCATACAATCGCGGGCCGCGAAAACACGCCTGCACGCCGGCGCCGAGCAAATTCATCAATCGCCTTTCATAATGATCGAGGTGCCGGTCGAGCGGTTCGATCGTCGCCGCCGCGCCGCCGCCGTGGTACTCCGTTAAGGGTACAAACATCCAGCCCATCGTGGGCGTTTTGTAGCGAGTGCCGTCATATATATTCTGCCTTTCAATAATTTCTTGATAATCGCGCGGCAGCGACCAGTTCGTTTCGCGATAGCCCATTCCCGTTTTGTTAGAACCGTTCAAGAAATACCAATCGGGAACGTTTAAATAGATATCTTTTCCGCGGCAGTAATTATAAAAATTAGTAATCACACTCCACTGCACCCATCGTGAATCTTCATAATCTTTGTGCCCCGGATGCTCCTTCGACGCGCACGCGTCGCCCGGATACGAACCGTCGTGTTCGAGCACGTCGCAGCCGGTTGCTTCAAAAAACTTAGTTAACTTAAGAAAGTAATTTTTACCCCACTCGCTCGCGAGACACGGGCTATTATCAAATATAGCAAATCCGCCCGGTTTTCCCGTTTTCGGATTAATAACATCATCGCGCTCTCCGACGGACCGGCTCGCCAGAAGCGAGTAGCCGCCGAGGCCAACGCCCTTCGAATGCGCATAATCGGCGAGTTCTTTTATTTGTTTTATATAATCGGGATTCGTACTTTCGATGTCGAAACCGCTTCCGAACGTCATAATTATCAATTCAAATCCGACATCCGCAGCCTGGTCGACCGCGGCGCGCACGGCGGCCGGGTCGGCGCTCCGCACATGAAACAAAAGCGGGTTCTGTGCGGTCCACGGCGCGAGGGTCCGATACATTTTTGTTAAACTAAGAATCTTTCGATCCTTGTCGTTTGAATCGAACGGTAACATCCACGTACGAAATGTAGCAAAGGATGCGCGCGGCAATATTTCAAGATTTGGACCGAGCGGCGGCCTGCATTCGAGCAGACACGGCGTTTTTAATTGATAATTTACTTGCGAGGTGTAGCTCGGATCGTCCTTCCAATAAACGGTGTCGCGGCTGGCGGCTTCACCCGTCATCGATGCTTTTGTAAAATTGGTTTCAATATAAACGTTCGGGAGTTTTGCGCGCGGATTTTCCTCGACGTCGCTCGACGCTTCGACAAACGCTATAATTTCACTTTTGAATGTATCAATACGCACCGGTTCTCCGCTTTCATTTCTGCACTCGATCCATTTGCAAAGGAGCGGGAGCCCGTCGTAGAGTTCGTAATGAACTTCAACATTAACTTTCGGCGCTCCTGCCGGTGGATCAAAATGTAATATCAATTCAATGCCCGGCGGCGGCCACGCTGCGTTTGATTCCGTCCACTTCTTTCGCCCTCCCCAATCCAAGCGCGCACGAATTGGCGCGAACTCAAACGCGCGAAATTGATATGAATCGGCATCCGTTGTAAGGGAATCATACCCATCGCGAGATATGTAATTTTGAACGGGCTGCCCGGAGAGTCCGCCAATTTTATAATTCTTTCCGCCGAACGACACTTCTCCCTCCGGGCGGATTGCGCGAACGAAGGATTCGCCAGTTGTTAATGAATCAATTGCGACGGTAGCCGCGTTCGGTGTTAACAAAAACACGCGCCGAACGAGACCGTTATCTAATATTAATTCACGATCCGTTTCGCCTCGAAATACACCAGCGCGCCGGGTTATTGTATGAACTAACCAATCGCGAGCTTCGGGTGCGGGCGCCGGTGGCAGTTTTTTGGCATCGCGCGCTCCGGCCTGCGCGTGCGCCGCGCTCGCAAGCAACGCCGCCCAGAGCACAATACAAATAGAATGATTCGTTCTCATTATTACAGATCACGCCACTGCGTGAGATCGCCAATCACGCGATCTGCTCCCGCGTTTGTTAATGTTTGTGCGTCGAAGCGCCCCGTGCAAACGGCAATGCAACGAAAACCGTTGGCGCGCGCGCAGTCAACGTCGTGAATCGTGTCGCCGACGACGATGACGTCGGCCGGCGGAATATTAATTTTATGAAATTCACAACTGCGCTCGTGCGCAACCTTCGCTACAATTCTGCGCTCTTCATGATCGTCGCCGAACCCGCCGACGGAAAAGTAGCGATTGAGCCCGATCGGCCCCAACTTGATTCGCGCGCCGTTTTCGTAGTTTCCCGTTAATAATCCTAATCTAATATTTTCGGTGCTCGCCTGCCGGTGCAGAACGTCGAGAACGCCAGGCAGCGTCGGATCGTCGTCGAATTGACTAATTTCGTTTCTTAACATTTTCAGATACGCAGACTTCAATTCCGCAAGCTGGGCGTCGAACTGTTCATTAGTAATATTGCATGAGTTCGCCATCTCGCGCATGATGCGCCCGTCGGTCGCGCCCGCGAAGTCGACGCCGCGTGTGCGTTCGACGACGTCGTTAATCTTAAATATATTTTGAAACGCCTGCTCGGCCGCGCGACGGCCGGCTCCGCGGTAGAGTACTAATGTTCCGTCGATGTCCCAAAGATACAGTTTCATGATTATTATGATTCAATTCGATACTTTGATTTTAGAATAGCTATTCTTTTTGCAACAACTTCCGGAGCCGTTCCGCCTTCGACGCGTTTTGATAGAATCGAGTCGCGTATGCCGGCGGGTGCGGAGTCCATCGTCATGAGATGAGCGCCGACGCTTGTTCGTGCAATCTGGCTTGTCGTTGCCGAGACGATATTGATATATCGATCAAACGTTTGAAAATAGTACACGGGAGGATTTTTCGCGAACGCCGCCGGTCCATACTCGGAATCCAATATTGCCTGGGACGATTGCGTACAATTTTCGAATTCAAGATATTTAATAAATTCTAACGTTTGCCACTGCAGCCCCTCTCCTAATACAAATAGACTCGCCGCCATTCGCACCTCATCATTCTCGACCGCGTCGAGAGCATTAACGGACGGTCTCGCGAATCCGAGTTCTGTAGCAATCGCTTCTCGGTCAATTGCAATACTACAACCGGCACCGTCACCCGAACCAAGCGGGCATTCGTCAATTTGTTCGATCGCACTTTGAAAACGCTCGCTTAACCGCAATTCGACGTCAATTCTTGAAAGTATGAAATGAGCCGCGAGAACCGGCTCTCGAAGTTTGACGTTAGGCGGACATATCAAATAGCCGAGGCTGCGTTCCGCCAGTTTTATCAATTCAATAATAAGCTCGTCAATTTTCGTCCGAGCGCGCGCGACGGCGTCCATGACCCAAAGTTTAACAACTGTTATATCGCGTTCGCGCTCCATCAGACCCGCCATCGCTTTGTCTACAAGTTCGCCAACCTCTTCAAAGAGTTTTTGTTGTAACAATTTACGAATTCGCTTCGCCGAACCGATCGAAGCCGGTTCTGCATCGTCGGTATACGAATCCCCAATCCGCTCCAGCGCCGCAACGTAATCATCAAATTCGGTGACGGATAAGTAATGTATCTTTTGCAATGCTTCCGCCCACGCGCGCGCGACGAGCAGATGGAAAACCATCAACTGCGAATTGATATTTTGGGGAGTATCGGCCACGATCAGTTACTAATTATGTTGTTTGATATCGGGCCGGACGGCTTCCGTTAACGTGAGCGCCGGACGTTTCGCAAACGGCGCCGTTCGAATATGACAATCGGCCACTTCGCAACCTTCACAATACAATTTGCGGCACGGGTCCGCGTGAAAGACGACGTCGACCGCGCCGCCAAACGCGTTTTTTAGTTTTAGTTCCATCGCGTCGCAAAGATTGTGAGCTTTTTCAACGCTCCAATACTCGGGCACGACGAGGTGCGCGTCGACGTGTGTGCGCGCTCCAAACCGCATCGCTCGCAAATGATGCAAACGAATCAGCGCCGCGGGCCGCGCCGTTTCTAATATATTCAATACGCCGCGAACTGTAGTTTCATCGGCTTCATCGAGGAGCCCGCCCGCGGCCTCGCGCACGAGTCGATAGCCCGTCCACGCCAATTGTAATCCTAACAAAATGGCGAAGATCGGATCGAACCACGGATTTTGTGTAAATTTAACTGTTGCGAGACCGACAAGAATCCAAACCGTCGACCAGACGTCGCTCAACACGTGGCGGCCGTCGGCTTTGATTGCGATTGAATTATATTTTTTTCCAGCACGTATCAAATAGGCTCCGAGCACTAAATTAACAATTGCCGCGCCAGCACTGATCACAAGCCCCGTGTCCATCTCCTTCACTTGCGGGCCGTTCCACATCGCGCGCCCCGCGGCAATCCAAGTAATCACCGCTGCAAATGTTATAAGTCCGCCTTCGAACGCGGCGGCGAAGAATTCAATTTTACCGTGTCCATAAGGATGGTTTTCATCGGCCGGCATTCCTGCAAATAAAATACTTGCTAATAAAAAACCGGCTGCTGTGACATTTACAATACTTTCGAGAGCGTCGGACAAAACCGCGGTCGACCCCGTAATGTCATACGCGAGAAACTTGCCGCCCATCACCACCGCGCCGACAGTGAGTGAAATCACGCCCGCTCGAATTCGTGCTTTCTGTTCGGGCGTCATAATTCGCGTGGGTTCATCGGTTAAATCTATATTAAACTGTCACCGACAAAATGTATCAAAATCTTCGCGATTATATTGATGCACTGCGGCGCGATGGCGACCTCGCCGAAATCACGGCCGCGGTGGATCCGCGCTTGGAGGTTGCTGAAATTCATAGGCGCGTGATCGCAGAGGGAGGGCCGGCGCTTCTGTTTCGAAATGTAAAGGGATCGGCGTTTCCAATTGTTACTAACCTTTTCGGAACCTCGCGGCGCGTCGAGCGCGCTTTTGGTAATAAACCTTCGCAGTTTATAAAAGACGCGGCGCGCGCGGCGGTCGAATTATTACCTCCGACGCCTTCTAAACTTTGGAATTCACGGCAACTATTTTTTGATGCATTGCGCGTCGGCACAAAAACGACGCGGCGCGCGCCCGTTTTGGAAATGCAACAATCGACGCCGAGATTAACGGCGCTGCCCGCGTTAACCAGCGCGCCTCTCGACGCAGGGGCGTTTATAACATTACCGCTTGTTTATACAGAACATCCAGATGCTAAAATTCACCAAAGCAATCTTGGAATGTACAGATTGCAAGTATTCGATGACCGCACGACTGGTTTTCATGCACAAATCGGAAAAGGCGGCGGATTTCATTTTATAGAATCGGAACGGCTCGGCCGCGACCTGCCTATAACAATTTTTCTGGGCGGGCCGCCGGCATTAATATTATCCGCGATCGCGCCGCTCCCCGAAGGCGTGCCCGAGCTTTTGTTAGCATCGCTCGTTTTAGGTAAGAAGCTGCCGATGGTGAATGCGCCCGCGGGCGGACACCGGCTCGTCTCGGAAGCGGAATTTGCAATTCGCGGAATTGTTAAATCAGGCGTGCGGCGCCCCGAGGGGCCGTTCGGCGATCACTACGGATATTATTCTTTACAACATGATTATCCGATCGTCGAAGTAACTCATGTCTGGCATCGCCGCGACGCCATTTACCCGGCGACGGTCGTCGGCAAACCGAAACAGGAAGATTTCTTTCTCGGCGATTATTTACAAGAATTGTTATCTCCGCTTTTTCCGCTCGTGATGCCAGCGGTTGTCGATTTGTGGAGTTACGGCGAAACCGGCTATCATTCACTTTCGGCGGCGATTGTTAAAGATCGTTATCCTCGCGAGGCGCTCGCTTCGGCGTTTCGAATTCTTGGCGAGGGCCAGCTTTCGTTAACAAAGTTTTTGATATTAACCGACGGCCGCGTCGACCTTCGAAATTTCAAGGAAACATTAGAATACGTGCTCGCGCGCTGCCGGTTCGAAACGGATTTGTTTATTTTCTCAAATCTATCGATGGACACGCTCGACTACACCGGCCCGAAAGTGAACGAAGGCAGCAAGGGCGTTTTGTTAGGTTTGGGCGCGCCCGTGCGCGAACTTCCGCGCGAATTCCGCGGCGCGCCGGCGCCGGGTGTTAAAAATGTTTCTGTATACTGCGCGGGATGTATTGTAGTATCCGGCGAGACCTATCAAAAAGACCGCGACCTCCCGCGGCGCGTCGCGACCGATCCCGCATTTGTAAATTGGCCGCTTATTATTATTGCCGACGAAGCCGCCGCGACGGCCGCGACAACCGAACAATTCCTTTGGCGCGTGTTCACGCGTTTTGAACCCGCCGGCGATGTGTTTGCGTCTGCATCGCCGGTCGTTCGCAATCACGTCGCGTACACGCCGCCGATCGCGATCGACGCCCGCATGAAGCCGTGGTATCCGGGCGAAGTCGACGCCGACGGCGAGACGGCCGCGCTCGTTTCGCGTCGCTGGAATGAATACTTTTCGCCGCGCCGCTCGTAATCAGTGTTGTATTATAAAAGTATCGTTATGCCCTCCGCGCGAAACATTACAACTATTCTCATCACGGAACTGTTGCTTTTAGGATTATTAGTAATATTTGTTGAAGCCGCCGCCGCCGGCGCGATCGCGATTGGTATCATTCGCGGAACGGAACTAAGATTTCAAGGCGAGATGGTGGTGCGGCCGCACCCTTTTATTGGTTTTTCCCTGCGCGAGGGCGCGACGCGCGCACACGGCGACGAAAAGCAAGTTATTAATTTTAGAGGATACCGCGGGCGGCTGGCGGGGCCGAAGACCCCCAATGAATATCGTATTCTTTGCGTTGGCGATTCTGTTATGTACGGGGATATGCTCGGCGAATCGGACACTCTACCTGCTCAACTTGAAGAAATATTAAAAAGTAAAGTAACAACAAAAAAAGTAACAGTTATCAACGGCGGAGTTTTAGCTTATACGAGCGCCGAAACATTAGTCTCGATGGCCCTTCGAGGAATCGACATGCGCCCCGACGCCGTGATTTTTTATGAAGGTCCGAACGATGTTGCGCCTCGGCTTGTACAACAGTTCCGTCCTGATTATTCGCATTACAGATCCGTTTGGGAGAAGGATTATACAGAACGCGCCGACCGGAGTTTGGAGTTTTCAGACGGCTACGTCGCGCTCCGATGGCTCGCGAACGTGTATCCGGCGGCGCGTCAAATTGATGCATTTACAGTTCGGTCAATGCCTAAAATAACAGAAGTCGAAAAAAAGCTAGCATTCTTCCGTTCGGGAAATGATGCATTTCTGCGCAACGAAGCAGCGGCGGTCGCGCTCGCGCGGGCGAGCGGCGCGCGCTCGCTGATCGTGTCGGCGGCGTCAAATGATGCGCGCAAAAATGATATATATTATTTAACGCAGATGTTTGAAGCGAATAAACGCGAGCAAGACAAAGTCGCGAAAAAACAGGGCGCAAATTTTTTGGAACTGCCCTCGGAAATTAATAAAACGGAAAAGTACTTTCGCGATCACGTCCATTTCTCGAAGGAAGGCGCACGCGCCGTCGCGGAGATCATCGCGCGCGAAATGGAAGCGTTGGGATGGATTCCGAAATGATCGGTTCGCGCCGCATCTTACAAATCGTTTTATTGTTAATTTTTCCTGCGGCCTCGCCTGTATTGTTAAGTTGTAGCGCGTCGGGCGACGACCCGCCGCGTTCGCATTTTCGCCCGCATTCGATGTTTCGAATTGAACCCATTCCGAATGCTAACGAAACGCCGGGCGCCGGACCGCACGATGACTTGGGCTTGCGCGGCGCAACGAAATCAGGCGACGCAAGCTACAAAATTCTTGTGCTCGGCGGCGCGTTTATTTATGGATTCGGCAAACCCGTTGCGGAGGCGCCTCCGCAATTGCTCGACCTAAAATTAGCATCGATGAATCGCAACGCTATTGTTGCAAACGGCGGCTGCCCGGGCCAGGGTCTTGTGGCGTCGATGTTAAGATTTCATTTTTTATTATCATCCTGGAAGCCCACGCACGTTTTGTATTATCCGGGCCTGGAAGATGTATCTATTTATTGCTCGACAATATTTACATCCGATTTGAATCATATGCCGCGGCCGTGGACCGGCGCCGCGATGCCGCCTGTTGGAGCCCTCTCGTCCGCCGGCGCCGACGCGTACGCTCGCGATCTCACGTCGCTCGAAGTGATGACTCGAATGAACGGCGCGTCTCTTATTCTCGCGAGCCCGTCGGGCGATCGGCTGGCGCCATTCCGGGCGAGTCTTTGGAAAGTCGCGAATCAGCGAAAAATTGTGTGCGTCGACCTTCCAACTGATCTTGACGGCGCTTTAACCGCGATCGCGCAAGCGATTGTTAATTAGCAAAATTTTCATCACGTTGACGCTGACCGTTTTATTGTGAACATTAGTCCCGTGCCAGAACCTGTCATTCGCGACGAAATCAACCTCGGCCTCCCCCACCTTGCGCCGTTTGCGCTGGGCGACGCGCCGATGTTGAAACATTTAGGTCACATGCGCTGGCAGTCGTTCGAACAGCTCGCGGGTGTGCCGACAGCGCAGGTCGCGGATAACAAAGGGCGCCGCCTCTACGCGACTTTTTATTATATTGATATTTGTTATCCGCCTTTCGCGCCCGCGAACGTGTTTAGAGAAAATGATTCTATTGTTGTTACCGGCGACCTCTGCGCGCGCGGCCGCAACATTCTGGATGGTTATTTTGCAATTTACAGATCGGGCGATGTGCGTGAAAAGGAATGGGGCGTGCCGGATCCTGCGACCGCGCAGAAATTTATTGACGCCGGAATTCCATACATTCGATTATCAAATATATTTATTCAGCAGGAGCAGGGCCCTGAAAAGTTAAAGATCGGCCAGCCGTCGAACGCGGATTTTAGTAAGATTCACTCGCTGTCCGAGCAACCGGAAGGCAATGATCGCAACCGCGAAGCGCGGGAGCTTGGCTACTATTTTCCGCCTCCCGAAAATGCGGTTCCCGCGGCTCCCGTCAAAATTGCATTTGACTACGTTGTCGATCCCGACCGCGACGTGAATGCGGCGGGACTTGTTTACTTTGCTAATTTTCCCGCGTTCTTTGAAGTTGCCGAGCGGCGCGCGATGGCGGCGCTTCCAAACGGCGGGTTGCCGCGCGATTTAGCCGACAAACGCGGAACGCTGCGCCGCAAGATTGGATATTTCGGAAATGCGAAAGCTACAGATATGATCCGGCTGCGCGCGGAATGCACACTCGATCCGGAGCCGATCACCGCCGGAGATATTACGTACGGATTGTTATGGTTCACGTCGGCGGTCGAGCGAAGCACCGATCAACAATTGATAGCGCTCACAACGGCGCACCGAGTTGTAGTATTAACAAACGGCGACGCCGACCGGTGGCGAGCTTATGCGGCTTCCATTCGAAATGCGCCGCCGCAGAATTTATGAATATTAAGTAAATATATCATGACCTCCCCCCCCGACCTCAACGCGCTCAAAAGTTATATTTTACAGAAATTTGCGAAGCGCGGCACGGTTTCGATTGAAGATAACACTTCACTTGTAAAGAGCGGGTGGGTCGACTCGTTTGCGATCGTCGATATTGTTGCATTTATTGAAAGCGAGTACGGGATTCAACTACCCGACGGTGATGTCGTTCCCGAGAATTTTGAAAATATAGCAATCATCCGGCAAGTTCTCGGGCGCTCGGCATCATAGCTAAAGTTACGGCCAGCGATGGACACGGTTTCATTACAGTACGCGTCGCTCCTCGGCGCGACTGCCGTGCTTTTTTGGATATTTCGAAAGGTATTCATTTCGGCATCCATTTCGGGAATAATATTATTATTAGGCGGGCTTGCTTTTTTTGCCGCGCCGATTTGGTCGCGGCCGAATGACAGCGTGGTGGAGCGCGCGCTGCCTGTCGCGTGTTTTGTTTGCGTTTTGATTATTACACAAATCGGTGTCGCAACAAAAAAAGCTCTCGTTCCCGTCATACTACTAACATTAATTTTGGTTGCCGCGAAAGCGGCGGCCGCGTGGTTTCCGAAGGAAGAAACGTCTCTCTTCGCTAAAATTATCATTGGCAGCGGGCTCTCTTATTATATTTTGCGGGCGATTGCGGCCGTCGTCGACGCGTCGCGCGGAACGTTAAAAAACGCGACGGCGCCGGAGGTTTGCGGATATTTAGCGTTTGCACCGATTCTAAGTTTGGGCCCCATCGAACGTGCGACGTCATTTATCAATTCCTGGCGGAAAAGCGTTCCTCTTAGCGACGCTTCGCGGCTCGCCTTCGACGGGATTTGTAGAATCGGCGAAGGATTATTTAAAACGCTCGTGATGGGCGACGTCGCGCGGCGATTCGCGGAACCGTTCGCGAGCGGCGGCTTCGCTCAAAGCGATCTTCCGTCCGGGCAGTTGTCGGTCGCGATTTTCTCCTACTCGCTTTATTTATATATTAACTTTTCCGGCGCCTCGGATATCGCGATCGGCGCCGCGCGAATCTTTGGATTTAAGATTACGGAAAATTTTGATATTCCGTACGCACGGCCCAACATTTCGGAATTCTGGCGCGCGTGGCATATTTCATTATCCACGTGGCTGCGCGATTATTTATTTTTTCCTCTCGGAAAACGCCTGCCGCGAAACGCTGCGCCGATCATTGCACCGTTAATTGTTATGAGTCTCTGCGGCGCGTGGCACGGTTTCACGCTGACGTTTGTAGCATGGGGATTCCTGCACGGCGCGGGGCTCGCCATCCATCAACTGTGGCTTCGCGCGCGGCGCGGCAGCGAGCGAATTGATAGGTTGGCGGGAAATGTTGCCTGGCGAACGTTAGCGACCGTCGTGACGGTATTTTTTGTTACATTCACGTGGGTCTTTTTTTCAGCGCGTTCGACCGGCGACGCCCTGGATCATTTACAACGAATTGTTATCGATCTCGCCGCGCGGCCCGATATTTTCGCTTACGCCGCACTCACCGCTGCCGCCTGGAGTTTTGTTCCCGGAATACGCGACTGGCTGCGCGCAAAGGCAGCCCAAGACCGCATAACTGTAATATCACAAATGGCCGCGTGGTGGCGCGTCCATATTGATATTGTTTGCATTCTTGTGGTTATAGCGAGATTTGTGTTGGCACGGACGCAGCCGGCGGGAGCGTTTGTGTATCAGAATTTTTAGGACCAGGTCCATCGGGCACTAAAATATTTTAGAAGTAATAATCGAAAAAATGCAGCCGCAGCGCTACAGTTACGCGGCATGTCCGATTTAAAAGCGAAGCCAGACGACCGATCGAACGATAACGATTCGAGCGCCGAGGAACGCGCGCTCGACCGGTATCTCGACGCGGTTTTGCGAGGCGAACAGCCGGATATTGAACAATTGTGCGGCGGCGACGCGGGCGCCGCGGAATCATTAAGAAAACGAATTGCTACATTTCAGGCGGTTGTCGCGCCGCGTTCCGAGGCGGATCCTCACAATCAGGATTCTTTACAGTTAGACCAACAGTTAAAATCAAGCCAACAGTTACAATTAGAGAACCTAGGTGAATATAAATTAATCGAAAAGCTCGGCGAAGGCGGAATGGGTATTGTTTATCTCGCCGAGCAAACGTCGCTCAAACGAAAGGTAGCGATCAAAGTGATCCGCCACAATCGCCTCGATTCGCCGGCAGCTCGCGCGCGATTCGAACGCGAGGCGACAACGTTAGCATCGCTGCGCCACCCCAATATTGTGAATATTATTAATTTCGGCGAGCAAGCTGGTATTTGTTATCTCGCGATGGAGCTCGTATCGGGCAAGGCACTCGACGAAATCATTCATTCCGAGACCGGCGAGCGAGGCGGCGGCTTTCTCGCGCAACGCGTTCGTTGGATTTCACAAATAGCGCGCGCGCTGGATTATGCACATTCGCAGGGCGTGGTTCATCGCGACGTGAAGCCTTCGAATATTCGTATTACAGAAAATGACTCCGCTGTTTTAGTAGACTTCGGCCTCGCGCGCGGCGCCGGCGCGATGCTTGTTTCGACAATTGAACAATTTAAGGGAACGCCGTACTACGCGTCTCCCGAACAGATCGATCCCAAGTTTGGTGCGACAGGTCCGAAAAGTGATATTTACTCTTTGGGAATTACATTATATGAAGCCGTCACGGGATTGCGGCCGTTCGTCGGAGAATCGACCGAACAAGTGTTTCATGCAATATTAACAAAAGACGCCACGGGCGCTCGAAAGTTAAATAAACAATTGCCGCGCGACCTTGAAACCATTCTCGCCGCTGCTACAGAAAAAGATCCCGCACGGCGATATGCGTCGGCGGGAGCGTTCGCGGATGACCTCGACGCGTTGCTCGATTTTCACCCCATTCGCGCGCGGCGAGCAGGCGTGCCGGCGCGAATTATGAAATGGACCCAGCGAAACCGGCTTGCATCGATAACAATTGGAATTGCAGCTTCCGCGATTTTTAGTTTTCTTGTTTATTTATTTTATCAACACAGCAAGATACAAAACGAGATCAAGCGCGATTTGGCCGCCGCCGAGTCGTCGGCCCGAAGCAATGATTTTGATACATCCCTCGCGGCGGTGGAGCGGGTTCTCGCGCACGCGCCGAGCGACGCACGCGCACTGCAAAAGAAATCGGAATATACAAATGCACGCTCCGAATTCATTTCAGAATTAGCATTAAAGGAAGGACGCGAACATCTGATTCGACTCAAAAAATTCAGCGCGGAACTTCAGCCCGTCCGCCGCGACCATACTTCGGCAATACAAGAATACGAAGAAAAGTATACTTCGCGGGCGGACGTCGAATCCTTACAACAAAAACAACAACAATTGCAGTCTCTGCGCCGCGGCTTCGAAGAAGCCCGGATTGCCACCGCCGAATCTCTGAACCGCGCGCTTCGAAATGCAACACGGCGCGATCCGATCGACCGGCTGTTCGCGGAATATTATTATGAACTTTGGCTCACCGCGAACGAAATGCACAATAATCCTGAGTCCGAAGTCTATGAGCAAAAAATAGCCGAACACGACACGGCAAACGAATTTATTCATAGGATTCGCGGCGACGGAATCTTAAATATTACCGTTGCGCCGGGCGCCGCTGATTTATATCTATTTCGCTTTGAATCCCAATCTGAGATTTTGGAGCACGGCGAAGACCGCCTCGTTCCCGTTCCGTATCATCCCGAGCGAGGCCTCCTATTTCCTAAACGATCCACGGGAACGCCGCTGCCGCGCGCCGACCTCGCTCCCGGAAATGTTGTATTAGCGATCGATCGTGTCATCCGCGATTCTAAACTTTGGAAGAGGGGCATTCGCGAGGGAGACATCATCTTTAAAATTGAAAATATACCTTTTGAAAAAGTAAATATAACGCGATTCATCGAGCCCGCCGGGCCCGCGGTCGCCGCGGGCGTTCAACTGAACGATTTTCTTTGGAGTATTCATAATAAAACGCTGCCTTCTCCCGTTGAATTGCATGAAATTCTCGACGGCGTCACGCGCGACGGCCCCGTATCTGTTACATTTCGGCGCCCGCCATTCGCGGCGAATACAACGAATGCGCCGATCGACGTTACGTTCATGTCTACAAATAACGGCTCGTCGGCGAAAGGCGCACTTGGAGTTTACTTTCCACCGCTCGAAAAAAATATTAGTCATGGCGCACTCAAGGGTCTCACCGTTACTATTGATACGCCATCGGGCATTCGCGAGCTAAAAACCGAGGAACTCCGCGAGAGCGGCTTGCGATGCCTGCAAACGTCCATTCCGCTTTTATGTAGTAACGATAATTGTATTAACGGCATTACACAGAAAGGGTTTATTCTTCCGCCCGGTTCGTATCTACTATTATTAAGAAGAGACGGATTTGAAGACTTGCGTTATCCCGTGCTCGTTCGGCCCGGAAAGCGCTCGGAAGTCCCTGCCGATTTGTTACCTCAAGGTTCCACGCCCGACGGTTTTGTATGGATTCCGCCGGGCGAGTCGTTGCTCGGAGGGGATCCCGATGCCGACGGCCGCACGGTCGGAATGGTTAAAACATTTCCCGGTTTTTGGATACAACGATTGGAAATAACAGAAAGAGAATATTTACAATTCATCAATGACCCAAATACGATTCAACTCATCGACAGCGCCGCGGCGCGCGGACAATTGATCTATTTGCCGCGAGAAAACGGAGTCGTATCTAAATCCTGGAAACGTAAAGACTCTACCTATTCCGCTTCGTTGTTACCCGACGATTCAGTGCGGCATATCAGTTTCGACGACTCTGTTGCCTATTGCGAATGGCGCACGGCGAAAGCTAAGGAAAAGGGGCTGCCGCTCGAATTTACATTAGCAACCGAAGAAGAATGGGAGCGCGCGGCGCGCGGGGCCGACGGACGGGATTTTCCGTGGGGCAATTCATTTGATTGGACTTTTTGTAATAGTTCATGGAGCTTTCCGAGTCGAAAGCAACTCTACGATGCCGTGTACTTCCCGCGCGACGAGTCGCCGTTTAGTATCATGTCAATGGCCGGCAATTTATTAGAATTTACTTCGACCCCCGGTTTCCGCGACCAATTGTATATTGGCAAAGGCGGCGCGTGCGGCTCGCTTCGCGTAGAACATTTCCGGGCCGCGAAAAAATATAATATGCATCATAGCCTAGGAATTGGCTTCGCAGGTTTTCGGATGGTCGCGCGCTCTACTGTTAAATAACCATTAAAATAAACAATGAGCCGCGAATCCGAATCCAGAAACCGGCTTGAGAACCTGCTCGACCGTCATCGCAAGTCGATCGAACGAATTGTAGAAAAGGAAGGCTCCGGATTATTAAAATACGAATCGGCGGAAGACTTAGTGCAGGGAGTCTTACTGCGGGCGATCGCAGGAGAAAAACACTTTCTATACATCGGAGAAGCCGAATTTATTCAATGGATTACTACACTTGCAAAGCAACAAATCGCGGATCGTTATCAATACTGGACGGCTCTGCGACGCCGCGCGGGGCGCGTGCTGCGTCTGGCGGAATCGATATCTGTTAGTTCGGGAGAATCCGCCGTAACGCCTGCGGCATCGCAGACCGGCCCGTCGACGTTCGCTTCGCGCCGCGAACTCGCAGAATTAGCATTGCGCGCGCTCGCCGCGCTGTTTCCTAAGGATCAGGAGATCGTAAAAGCTACGATCGACGGCGCGTCGGTCGAAGAGCTGGCATCGAAATTAGATATATCCTATGAGGCCGCAAAAAAAAGCCGCCAGCGCGCGCTCGAACGGTTTCGCAAGACGTTTGAAATTATATTAAAGAAGAATGCGCGCTAATAATGGCTGCGACTAATCCTTCAACATTTCGCCGATCGTCTTCGAAAAGCGATCCACGATCGCCTTCCTCTTTAATTTTAGCGTTTGCGTCATGAGGCCGCTCGCGACGTCGATGGGTTTTCTTAATAATACAAATCGAACCGGCCGTTCGTACGGGCGAAAACCCGCCGCGTTCGAAACGCAACGATCGATCTCGTCGCGAATGATTTTGCGAACCGATTCATCCGTTACCCAATCGCCGCCCGCTTCGAGTTTTTCTTTAGTAACAGTTTCCGCGAGGCGCTCCAGATTTGGAACAATCATCGCGCCAAGAACTTTAGCATCCTGGCCCAATACAATGGATTGTAATATAAACGGGCTCGCCTTGAGCGCCGTCTCGACGCGCTCGGGTTCTATCTTTTCGCCGCCGCGCAGCGCAATGGTATCTTTCGCGCGCCCGACGATCCAAATTTCGCCGTTCTTATCTATTTTCGCGAGGTCGCCCGTATCAAACCAGCCTTCCTCGGGAAACGCGCGCCGCGTCTGCTCTTCATTACGATAATAACCGCGCGTCACCTGCGGCCCGCGCACTCTTAATATTCCAACTTCTCCCGGCTTCACATCACGCCCGTCCAAATCTACTAATTTTGTTTCTGTATCATTGAGCGGCGGGCCGACGGAGCCGGGCCTATTCGCTGAGATTCTTCGAACGCACAATACGGGAGACGTTTCCGTGAGCCCGTAGCCGTTTAATATTGGAATTCCAATTGCTAAGAAAAATTCATCGAGCGCGCGCGGCAGCGCGCCGCCGCCCGAGATGCACACGCGGAATTTTGATAATCCCGCCTTTTCTAACTTTGGATAAAATATAAACTTTCGAGCAAGCGCGGCCGCGGGAGCGAGAAGAATCGATTTGATAATACTACCATTCGCGCGCGCGTTGAGGTGTCCGACGGCCGCGTTCGAAGCCAGCCGAAACATTTTTTGTTTAAATGGCGGAAGTTTCGAAACAGAATCTTGCATCGAATCGCGCAGCGTTTCCCAGATGCGCGGCACGGTGCCCATGAGTCGCGGCTGTTCGCTCGCGAGATCATTACGAATCTTTCTCGCATCTGTATATACTAAGATTCCGCCTCGGTCCATGACGGCGTATTCAATAATTCGCTCGAACATGTGCCACGTCGGAAGAATCGACAGCGCGACATCGCCCGGCTCGATCGGAATCGGCACGCGAATATGATAACAATTCGAAAGGACGTTGCGGTGGCTGAGCTGTACGCCCTTCGGCTCGCCGGTCGTTCCCGAAGTGTAGACTAACGTTAACAAATCCTCGCTCTCGACTTTCGGCACGCGCAATTCGAAATCATCAATTCCGTGCGCGATGCGGTCGGCGCCGCGGGCGATCAAATCGTCGAAACTACAAAAACGCAGCGGGTGTTTGTCGCGAGCTTGCGCGTGGACATCGTTAGCGAATGTTTCTGTTAATTTAGAAGCGCCGCCATCGATGGTAATAATAAATTCCAGATTCGGAAGCTCGGCGTGCGCGAGCGCAATCGCCTTCGCGCGCTCGACGGTATCGACGACGGCTCCGCGCGAACCCGAGTGCGCGAGGATCATAACAACTTCAATATTACTAGTATCCGCGCCGCGTGGTACGTCGACGGCTCCCTGGCCGCAGAGCGCTAAATCACAAATGAGCCATTCGCGGCGATTATCAAATATTAATCCGACGCGGTCGCCGGCGTGCACGCCAAGTGTAGCAAAGCCCGCGGCGGCCTTGCGCACCCATTCATACAATTCAGCGTATGTAACAGATCCGGGTTCGCGGCTCGTGCGCCGGCGAATCGCTTCGCGCGACCCAAAGTCGCGAACGATGCGTTTTAACCAAAGACCAAGACTGGGTTCGGGGAGATGCGTGGACAATGAGGCGCGGGATTCTAGCGCCGAAAATTTAGAATGCAAAAATTAGTACTGAATAAGAAGAGGCCGGGCTGTCATACCCGGCGCACTCCCAATTCACTAATAATCGATTATTGGCATATATTGTCGGCCGTGAGCGTGCCGATAATTAATAATCCCGTGTAGGTACCCGTGCTACCTGCGTTGAAGACTTTCGCGCGGAGCTTGTAGTGTCCGCTCACCGGGAAATCGATCGTCGTCGCGGAAGTCGCCGTAAAGAGCGTCGCAAACGAGTTCGCCGCATTCGTAAACCCAAGACTCTTTACATTTCCATTCGGATCGATCAAATCAATAAATACAGAATTATCCGCCGAATATTGTAATGATAACAAAATACTTGTGAAGTTTGCAAGGTCGACATCCAGGTCGAGTTCATAAAAATAAACTCCCTGAGGGCTCGTATTTGCAGGATATCCTAGCTCGTTGATCCAACGGCCGTTCCCCGGCTGAATCCACGCGCCAACCGGCATCATACAATAAACATTCTTAGGAATAGTATAAATCGAACCCGGCGATGCGGTGAGCTTCCAATCCGGATCGAGGTCGCCTGGCCAAATGTGGCTTGCCGATTGCCCGCTGCATTTGTATTAAGCAACCAATTCGGATCCATTTCGCCCGGGTTCAATTTTGTGCCATCGTTATGGATTCCAGTACTAATATCGATTGTGCAAGAACAAGCGAACGTCGTGACCTGTGGATTTGTAAGACCCGCCGGCACCATACTCCCTTGAGCTAATAATGAAGAGATCATGAATATCAAAACGGCGAGAGCGGCGCAGGCGGCCTGGATGTTCGATCTCATCGTTATCATTGAATTGGATAAGTGTAACATGTTGGAAATTTCCCGATTAGTATGAGTTATCTAGAATTGTAATTGCGGAAGCCGGACCGATCACAGGGTAGGTCATCGCTGTATTTGTAAAAAGCGATTGTGTATAAAGCACGCGGCCCTGGACCGTCGGCGGCAAATTATTCATTTTGAATGTAAACGTTGCGTTTCCCGTGGGCACATGACCGAGCGGAAGTTCCCGGCTAAAATGTGCTGTAAGTAACAAATCGCCGCTGTACGCGGGAATCAGCGTTTCCTCGTCCTGCCCATATGAATATAATATACTAACAAATTCGCCCGGATTGCAGTTAATAGTTAGAACGCTATTATTATTTTCGCGAACCGGCGACGACGCGGAATACGTGCGAGCGGCCTCGTTCGAATATTGTATAGTTCCTGTTGCGATTTTTGTGGGAAGCCCCGGCGCCGGCTGCGGGCCGAAATAGGGTCCTCCGTTCGCTCCAACCGCGCCTCCGGCAAATGTACAATCAACAATAAACGCCGTCGGATTATTATTATTTAAGAATAGACCGTGCCCGCCGTCGCCGCCCGGCCACTTGGGGTCCATGTCGTCGTTCCATTGGCTATCGCCGCCTTTTCCACCTGTAAAATTACTTCCCGATGCGAACAACGACCCGCCCGAAAATACAGCGCCATGTCCGCCGTGACCGCCCTTATTATCAACAAAATCATAACCATTTCCGCCCTTTCCGCCGATGCAATCGGAATTGTAAAGAACGGCGTCGGAATTTATGACGTTAAGCCCCATGCCACCCTGAGTCTCCGGCTTCGTATCGAAGTTTCCGCCGATGAGTTTACAATTAAGGAATGCAACGGAAATGCAGTTATCTAACGATACGCCCGAATGAACTGTATAGTCGCTGAACGACGGCGAAATCAACCAATTGCCACTCAATTCACAATTCTCAATCCAGATCGGGCCATTATTGTTCTCGCACGTGAGCCCCGGCTGAACCTCTCCGCCGAATGTATTCATTCCACGAATTGTAACAGAACGGCTCGCGGCCAAATTCATAATTTTCATTCCCTTGTCGACGAGAACGCCGCCAGCGACATCCGACGTAATTATTAATGTCTTGTTCTGAATTGTAAATTGATTATACGTGCCCGGCTTGACAAGAATAATATCGCCGTCAACCGCCGCCGTCACGGCCGGTTGTATTTGTGTAAATAGAATTCCCGACCCGCCGCTGTCATCGACGACATGAACATTCTGTGCGTGCGCGCCCGCCGCCAGCGTCGCAATAGAAGTAATGCCGAGCGTGAGATTCGCTAACGATGGGATAGTTAGTCTGTGAAACTGTAACATTGTTTTCCTCAAATCGTAATGTGCTAGGACGCGCTCAACGCGCCGTCTATTCCTTCTTGCAACCCCGCCTTCGAATCTCTTTCGAAAAATATTCTCCAGATTTCTGCTGGAATCCCGCGCTGGTCTATTTCGTTCGCTTCAGTTGAACAATGACGTCAACGATCTTTTCGTTTTGAATATCAAACTCAAACGGCTTCACTTCTTCATATCCTTTAATTTTCGGAATAACAATTCGATAACGGCCGGGTTCGCTAACGCAGTATTCACATGCTGACAGCCAATCGCCGCCCGAGAAACCGATCGCGCGGCCGTTGTGTCCAATGGCTTCGATATTACAATAAAAATTGTCACTCGGAACAATATCATCACCATCTTTAAAGATTACGCGCACACCAGTCGCCTTCCGCATCGTGAAGGAATTTACATATAAACCCGGAGATAATGATACAGTTTGAGATTCGGATCGATACCCCGGCGCCTCAAAGTACAACGACGCCGTTCCCGCGGGAACTCTAAAATTAAACTGTAAAGTCCTGACGTCGCTTACTATAGATTTCCTTGACCATCCGTCCATCCCTTCCGGCTTCGCGCCAACCCACGACAGAGTTGCTTCTTTTACATCCTCGCCAGTATTTATATCGACTAATCGAATTTGCATTTTTGTTGCTTCGCGCAGTTGTATCATCGCGTCAGTGAGCCCCGCTTGCGGTATGTCAAACGCAATGTATGTGTGCAGCGGTTTCACTTCAACGCTATGTTTACCCAGCTCGATCATTCCCGCGTCCCATTCATAAACACCAGGGCTCTTTTTTATTAGTTTTACATTAGGAATCGAAGTCTTCTTGAAACGACGCGTGCGGGTTCCACTTTCGTGAATATTCAAATCTAACTTTACACCTTGCCAGTCTGCGGGAACGAGGAGTGTTCCGCGAAACGGAACGGGGTCGGGCGCCTTTGCTAATTCTTTTATTTGTAAAAACACACGGGTGCGTTCATACGCAACGAGATTCACGCGCGTCTCGGCCAGGTCTTCATGATCTTGATACCAAGCGCCAGCTGAGACGACGACGCGTACGTTCCCCGGGTCGAGGTTTTCTAATTGTAGTACTGACTTGTCGTCGCACCGAAATTCACAATACGGCTCGCCGTCCCATCCGGGCCAGTGTGTTATATCCACGCGTTCCATTTCAAAAATTCTCACAAATGTGTTCTTCGGCGCGTTGGGCTGAATATTAATTTCGAGCGCCGCAGGACGCGCCAACGTTACAACTCTCTCGCCTGTGGTTCGAAAATTAATTGTAACTTTTTTCCACGCATAACCCGCCGCGCGAATCCACAGTTCGGAAGTGCTATCAAGACCTATTTTTGGAAGTATTTCGATCGGCGACGCGCCATTATTAACGAGCAGTGTTTGCGCAGATGGGTCGCCCGGATGTTTTTTTTCACCGATAACTCCAGATCTATCCATTAATATTTGAATTCCTGTCAAATCTAATTTTGTACTCTGATCGACGACACGGAGCACTTCCGGAGCGGGCCACTTTGCACGAATAGTAATAACTCCACGGTCAGGAATAATCTGCTCCAGCTCGTCAATTTCGACAAATGCAACTTTTCCCCCCAGGACTATTTCATCGACGCGAATCTCACGATGGATAATACTCGCCGCGTCCCATTTTCCATCTTTAACTGGAAGGGTCTCCTGAAATCCCATTGTTCCAAACATTTTTAATAATGTTAGTGTCCCGCTTTCCGCAGCATATTCATTTCCATTCTTGTCCGACACTATAATTAAACCATGGACCCCGATCTCCTTAACTGCTTTTGTAGTTTCTGATATTGTATCTTGATTGGTAGTCTTCGCAGGCGTTCGCGCCGGAATACGATCTGTAGTTTTCGCCGCCTCCTCACCCAACGCTACTATTCCCCCCGCAATCTCTACAATTCCCAATTCGCGCGCTGTCTTCCCGACCGTTTCCGTTCGAGGCGGCGCGTCATTTCCTTCGCCGTTCCGTTTGGAATTAAGAATAAAAACAACCGCGCACGCGACGAGCGCGAGCATTGCAATGCCGACCGTCCATAGCAGCTTTCTCGACATAGATCTCATTTGCGTGCGCGTGAAAACCGCGCCGCGCCATTGTTATACAACGAACGCAACCTTGCGGGTCATGCGGCCGCGCCGTAACTTCGCCGCCCCGGAAACCTCAACCCCAGCTCGGCCTCACCGCCGGGTGCGCGCGCAATTTCGTTTCGGTCGGGGCGTGGCGCAGCTTGGCTAGCGCGCTTCCTTGGGGTGGAAGAGGTCGCAGGTTCAAATCCTGTCGCCCCGACCAATTCTTAACTTTCGGAATTGTTAGTTTAATAATCCGCTAATTTCTAATATTGATAGTACTATTCGCGTTGGGGTTGCGCGCGCGCAGCTCGCCGGAGTGCGCGGAAGAAGGCGTTTGTAACAATTCGGCGGCAGTGGTCCAGGCGGGCCGGTCGCTACTATTATTCCAGCGCCCCGGTTAAAGGCGAGCAAGCGCGCGCGACCCCTCCGCGAGTCTTAACATCTCAATCGTTAAGACTTCCCAATGCCTTACTAATCAAACTTAACTCCAATCTTCCTACTAATATCCCGTAAATCTTCAATCACCGGCATTATTACCGGCACGCCCTCCTTCGAACGTATCAATTCCGCCTCCCGCTCGGGATCGCCCGGGATTAAGACGCCACCCGTCCCGACCCGCGCCCTCGTCCCCCGAAACGTTCTTATCCAATCATCGATCTGGTTCTTGAATTCGTTAATATCAATAAATGCATCAATTCTGTGAGCGCCGAAGAAGTGTCCAATTCCTTTGCCTACACTTCGCTTCGGAATTTCCTGCCGCAGCGCGAACGGAGGCGCCCACGGACCCCAATTCGCGCCGCTCAAAACGCAGGATAATATATCTACCATCGCCGCCAAATTGTAGCCTTTGTGCCCGCCGAGATCGCGGGAGCTTCCGAGCGGAAGCATCGCTCCGCCTTGGATCATTGCGTTTGGATCTTCTGTATCATTACCATTCTCGTCGACCGCCCAGCCCTTCGGAATCTTATCATTTCGGCGCTTCGCAATTTCTATCTTTCCATACGCGCACGCGCTCGTCGCGAGGTCGATCACGATCGGCGGTTCCTGATTTCCGGGGAACGCGATCGCGATCGGATTCGTTCCTAACATTCTTTCGGCGCCGAAAATCGGCGCGACGAGTTTTGTTGAATTCGTCATCGCCCAACCTATCAAATCTTTTTTTAATGCTTCCAATACATAATAACCGGCGATTCCGAAATGATTCGTATTGCTAACGCTCACCCAGCCGCTCCCCGCCTCCGCCGCCTTCGCCATTGCGATTTGATTCGCCTTCGGACCCACGACGAGGCCGAGTCCGTTATCGCCGTCGACCGTCGCCGTACTTAACGATTCGCGAATAATTTTTACGTTAGCTTTCGGATTAATTCTACCGAGAGTTAACATATCAAAATACGTGTGCAGGCGCGCGACGCCGTGCGAATCGATGCCGCGCAGGTCGGCACACGCGAGAACTGCGGCTGCGAGCCGCGCGTCGTCTTCCGGAACTCCAAAATGCAAAAATGTCCGAATTGTAAATTCGCGCAGATGCCCGACCGGAAAAGTCTTGGCCTCAACGTCGGTCATATCAATACTTTTTATAGCGTTTACTTGCGAAGGCGCGGCTCGGCTTTATCAACAATCGACGTTCCGATCTGTAGCGATGCCGTCGCCGCGGGCGAAGGTGCGTTCAGCACGTGAATTGAAGTCTCTGACTCTTGTATATAAAAATCGTCGACGAGTGAGCCGTCTCGCGCCACGGCCTGCGCACGAACGCCCGAATGACCCGGCACGAGATCTTTTTGTTGTATTTCTGGAACCAACCGTTGCAGCGATTTTGTAAATTTCTCTTTGCTCCACGAACGCTTCATTTCCGAAAAACCCGTTTTCCAATACTTCTTCGCCAGCGCGCGAAATCCGGGGTACATGAGCGTTTCTATCAATTCTCCGATGTTCATTTTAGACTTGGTATAACCCTCGCGCGCGTACGCGAGCACGGCGTTCGGGCCGCATTCTACAATTCCATCGATCGTGCGCGTAAAATGAACGCCCAGAAATGGAAAGTTAGGATTTGGAATTGGATATACTAAATTTTTCACGAGGCTGCGCTTCTCGGGCACTAATTCATAATACTCGCCGCGGAAGGGTATAATCTTCACGCCGGGATCCATTCCGCACATCGTTGCAATTCGGTCGGAATACAGACCCGCGCAATTGATAAGAAGATCCGCCTCCACGTCGCCCGCCGTCGTCTTAATAACATTCTTTCCGCCGCGAACGGCGACAGATCCGACGCGCGCGCCGAGGCGCACTTCATGGCCCGCTTTTGTAATTTTGCCGCGCAAAGCCTCGCAAACTTTTTTGTAGTCTACAATTCCGGTCGACGGAACGAACATCGCGCGAACACCCGTCACGCGCGGTTCTTGCTCGCGAAGTTCTTTATATTGAAACATTTTAAATTTAATTCCGTTCTTCTTCGCGCGCTCTTCGAGCTCGCCCAGCATCGGAAGTTCATCGCCGTTGGATGCTACAATCAGTTTTCCGCATGTTTCATGACGAATCCCGTTCTCGTCGCAAAATTTCTCCATCGCGATTTTGCCGTCGCGGCAATTTGTAGCTTTGAGCGAACCGGGTTTATAATAAACTCCGCTGTGGAGCACGCCCGAATTGCGGCCGCTTTGGTGTTTCGCAATCGAGTCCTCTTTTTCAAGAATAGTAATTTTAACGTCTGGGAGCCTCTCGTGGAGTCGAAACGCCGTCGCGAGGCCTACAATCCCTCCGCCAACAATAGCTACGGTTTTCATGCGCTTATTTAATATTTAGTATTAGTAAAAGAAAGTATTATCGATCTCGGAAGAAGGCTGAAGCAGGAATTTCAGTAAAAGTGCCGCCGGCGAAAGCCCACTCTAATTGTAACGCAAAATCTCCCGCGCCGTTGTACCACAATACTTCAATTCGGTGCAGGCCGGCATCGAGAGGCGCCGAGCCCTGCTTGGCCTCGGCCGAATGGTTGCCGTCATTATCAATAATCAATTTCCCGTCAATCGCTAATTTTGACCCGTCGTCCGACGTCAATCGGAATTGTACCATTTCGCGAGCCGGCACGTTGATCCAGCCCGCAAGCCTCATCGCTACATTTGGGCGCCGCGCTTCCTTCGGAATCATTACCTTTTCTACGGCCGACTGAACTTTTATATTATTTGGAAATTCCGGAATCTTACCGCCTGTGTGATCCATCATCGAGGACATGAGGCCATTTGTAGTTTTCATTTCCGGGTGCGCGGGCCACGGATCAACCTTGCGAAATCTCCGCAGGATTTCATCGCTGACGGGCTTTCCTTGATAAAACGATCGCGCGCGAATCGTCGTATCCTCATCAATAACAATCTTTTTTGTATATCGTGGCGACTGTGCGTTTACGGCCGTGCCGTTATTTGTATATCGAATCGAGATGTCTTTCGAATCAACGGCAAGTTCAATATTCATTGAATTTACAAATTCGAACGATGACGCAACAACTCGCGGCGTTTCATAAACAATCGGAGACCCTTCAATTTCGACGCGCACAACGCTGGAAATCCGATCGGGCATCGTCTCGGTAACTTCGATCGTGACGCGGCCGTTCGCAGAGTTTGTAACTAATTTCTTGCCGGGCGCCGCCATCAGATCCGCCGACTTAATGCGATTGCCAAGACCGCCGATCACTAACTTTCCGTCCTTCGGCCAGTCGAACACGTGGAAGTATAAAGTTGTATCCTTACCATTCTTTTTCTGTGTACATCGTCCAAATGTAAGTTCGCTGAACGGGCTCGCCGTCGTTCCGTGGATCGCGTCGCCGTTCACTTTCATCCATTTTCCGATTTGTTGTAATCGCTCGACGCTTTCCGGCGGAATCTCGCCCTCGGCCGTCGGTCCGACATTTAACAAAAAGTTGCCGCCCTTTGATACAATATCGCAGAGTTTACGAATCAGGTCTTCCGTCGATTTGAAGTTTTTGTCGTTTTTGTTATAACCCCAATTCTCATTCATCGTCATGCAGGTTTCCCAGTCGACGCCGGGAATTCCGCGCGCCGGGATTTGTTGTTCCGGCGTTCCGTAGTCTCCTGCAAAACCGGCGTCGCTCATTCCACCCATACCACCGCGTCCTTTGTCGACGCGATTATTAACAATAACATTCGGCTGCAACTTGCGGCATAATTCATATAGCGGCTGGCCGTATCCGTGATTCCATGTGCTCTCCCATTCGCCATCGAACCATAGGATTCCGATCGGGCCATAATTAGTCAACAATTCCGAAACTTGATTTCGCAGTTGCGTAACATAACGATTAAAATCGGCGCCCTCGGAGGAGCGGCTTTCCCAGCCGCGGCGAGGTAAATAATCGGGATGATGCCAATCCATAATGGAATGGTAAAAACACATTTTCATTCCCGCGTTGCGGACGGCGTCGCCGAGTTCTTTCATAATATCGCGTTTGAACGGCGTCGACATCACGTCGAAATCTGTATATTTCGAATCATACAAACAAAAACCGTCGTGGTGTTTGCTTGTAATAACAACGTATTTCATTCCGGCGTCGCTCGCGAGTTGAGCCCACCTCTCCGGGTCGAATTTCACAGGATTAAACTGATCAACGAATTTATCGTAAGTATCAATTGGAATGCGCGCCGTGTCGCGAATCCACTCCGCGTGATTGGTATCTTTCCCCCATTGGCCGGCTGGAATTGCATACAATCCCCAATGTATGAACATTCCAAATCGTGCCTCGCGAAACCACTGCATCCGCTCATCTTTCGTTTTCTCGACGGCAACGTTAGCATTCGCCGTTTCACCGCGCGCCGCACAGGCGGACATTATCAATGATAATATTAAGATAAACGCAGCGGTGAGGGGTGTCTTGCGCATGGTATCAGGCGAGAAGCGGGGTGCGGGAGAGTAACGGCTCCACACGCTGCGCGAAAGCAAACGTTACGCGCGCGCGCCGCGCCGCTCGCGGATTTGATCAATTGCAACGGCGCCAATAATAATTGAACCGATCACAATCTTTTGAATGGGGTCGGGCACTTCGGCGAACACGCATCCGCTGCGAAGCGTGGTCATCATGAGAGCTCCAACCATCGAACCGAGCACACTTCCGCGGCCGCCGTTCAAGCTGCCTCCGCCAATAACAACTGCGGCGATAATATCTAATTCTAAACCTGCGCCGCTCGTCGGATTTCCTTGTTTATTAAGATTCGCGAATTCAAACATTCCCGCGCATCCCATAAAAAAACCGCCGATCGCATAAACTAACAATTTCACGCGGTTAATATCAATTCCACACAGGCGCGCCGCCGCTTCGTTCGAGCCGATCGCGATCACGTGGCGCCCGAATACCGTAAAACGCAGAATGAGCGAAAGAATAATTCCAAGAACAATCACGATCCAAACACCCGTCGAAATCATTTGTATACTTCCTTCGGCGGGCGGATCGAGCAGGCCCGCGAGCCACGCGGGCGCTTCAGCGGAAATTTTCTTTTGATCGGCGACGTGTTCCGCGACGCCGCGGAAAAGTAACATTGTACCAAGTGTTACAATAAACGGAACGAGCCGCAGCATGGTTACTAAAATTCCGTTGACAAGCCCGGCGGCCACCGACGCGCCGATAGCAGCAGCAACGGCTACAAATACGCCGGTTCCCAAATGTAAACACTCTGCGAGCACGACCGACGCGAGCGCGAGAATCGAACCCACCGATAAATCAATTCCGCCGGCAATAATAATAACCGTCATCCCGAGCGCGCCCATTCCTACAATTGCCGTTTGTTTTGCAATCAGCGCCAGGCGAAACCCTGAAAGAAATGTAGAATCGGGTTTTGCAATCGTTCCCCAAATGTAAAATATCAATACGACGACGGCCAGTCCGAGAAACGGCGCAAACGTCGTCGCCAGCGCGCGCGCAAACGATTTCGCCCGCGCGCTTCCGTTTTCCGCATTCACTATTTTTCTTCCAGCGGAAACAGTAGCGTTCGCACTTTTGGATCATTCATATTTTCGGGCGTTGCTAACGTTTCGCCGGTGTCGACGCGTTTCGCGACGGTCTTGCCGGTTAATTGTGCATGCATGGTTTTTACAGATTCATAACCCATGCGCACGGGATCCTGAAGCACCACGCCGCGGATCATTCCGTCTTGCATTCCTTTTACAATATTCGCACTTCCATCAAATCCGATCAGTTTAATTTTCTTTCCGAGCCCTCGCGAGTCACGCCGCAGGACTGTTAACATTCCCGACGTGCTCGACTCATTCGAACAAAAAATCGCGTCGATCTTGTCGCCAAATGTAGCTATCAAATTTTCGCCGACTTCCACGGCCTTCGTCTCGTCGGGTCCGCCGTGCTTGTCGCTCGAAAGAATCTTAATATCAGGATGTTTTTTGATGGCATCGAGAAATCCGCGCTCGCGCTGCTCGGTGCTTTCCGAACCAACGTTATACGGCATCATAATGATATTACCTTTTCCGCCGATTAATTTAGCCATGTAATCGCCGGCGGCCTGCCCGCCATGAAAGTTATCTGTTGCAACATAACTTGTAATTGCAATATCGGCGCTCGCGAGTCCAGAATCAAAAATAACAACTGGAACTTTCTTAGCAATCGCCTGCTTCACGGGCGTTTCGAGCGCGCGCGAATCGAGCGGCGCGAGGCAGACGCCGTCGTAACCATCGGCTAAGAAAGATTCTACTATTTGTATTTGTTGGTTTGCGTCTCCCTCGCCCTGCGGACCTTTCCATACAATTTCGAGATCGGCGAGTTCAGCGTCGGCGCGCTTCGCGCCCTTTTCTACAGACTTCCAAAATTCGTGCGACGTCCCCTTTGGAACGACAGCAATTCGATACTTCTTCGCTGCGCCGGAATTCTGCGCGCCGCCTCCGCCGTCCTGTTTGTTACATCCGAACACAACAAATCCCGCGATGAGCGAACTGGAAATAATCGTAGCGACGGCGGCGAGTGGTTTCATAGGAAAGGCCGACCTTAACATTTCGCGAAAGCTGCGCACCGCCTTTTTCCTGGATGCGCCTCGCGCGCGCGCGTGCGAAGATTCAGCAAATGATTCAGACTCAAAATCACGGCGACCTTCTGCGCCTGGACGGAAAAGTCGCAGTAATCACGGGCGCCGGCTCAGGGATCGGCGAGAGCATTGCTATTTTGTTTGCGAAACAGGGCGCGCGCGTGGCCGTTCTCGACGTTCGCGACGACGCCGCGGGTTCAACGGTTGCTAAGATTCGCGACATCGTGCCACACGGGTCGGCGGGCGGGCCCCATCACGCGGCCGAATCGTTTTGTTGTGATGTAACAAAAGCCGCCGACGTTGATGCTACTATTCGCCGCGTCATTTCACATTTCGGACGGCTCGATATTTTAGTTAATAACGCGGGAATTGCGCATATCGGAACTGTCGAGAATACAACCGAAGCGGATTTTGATCATGTTATCAATGTCAACGCGAAGGGAACTTATCTTTGTACGCACTCCGCGATCAAACATCTGTTAAAACCGGAAGGCGGAGTCATATTAAATATTGGTTCGATCGCATCGTTGATCGGCCTTGAAGAGCGGTTCGCCTACTCCGCCAGCAAAGGCGCCATTCTCGCGATGACGCGCTCCGTCGCGATCGATTATATCAAAAAGAATATTCGATGTAATTGTATATGTCCCGCCCGCGTGCACACGCCGTTTGTCGACGGTTATCTTGCAAAACACTATCCGGGTCAGGAAAAAGAAATGTTTGATAGATTATCAAAATATCAGCCGATTGGCCGCATGGGGCGGCCCGAAGAAGTCGCCATGCTCGCGCTTTATTTATGTTCCGACGCGTCGGCGTTTATTACCGGACAATCCTTTCCGATCGACGGCGGCGTGCTGGCTCAATAATATCAATATTATTTAATATGAAACTATTTCGTTTTGGACAAAAGGACGGCGAAAAACCCGGAGTGATTCTTCCCGGCGGGCGCAGAATTGACGTTTCCGGTTTCGGCGAAACCTATGACGAACATTTTTTTGGTAATGACGGTGTGACGCGCCTTGCGGCCTGGATTGATAAGAATCACCCCCGCGTGCCGATTGTTAGCGATCATGAACGGATAGGCTCTGCCGTCTGCCGCCCGAGCAAGATTATTTGTATTGGCCTCAACTACGTCGACCACGCACGTGAAACGGGCGCCGAAATACCGAAAGAGCCCGTTATATTCTTTAAATCCACCTCTGCGCTTTCCGGGCCGTTCGACGATTTGTGGATTCCGAAGAATGGTATAAAGGTCGATTGGGAAGTCGAACTCGGATTTGTTATATCAAAACGCGCGAAGTGCATTTCCGCCGAGCGCGCGATGGAACACGTCGCGGGATTTGTAGCACACAACGATTATAGCGAACGCTTTTTTCAACTCGAGCGCGCCGGGCAATGGGTGAAAGGCAAGAGTTGCGACACGTTCGCGCCGATCGGCCCGTGGCTGGCGACAACCGACGAACTTCCTCATTTTAGAAATCTGCCCCTGTGGCTAACTGTTAATGGAGAGAAGCGGCAGAATAGTAATACTAGTAATATGATATTTGATATTCCAACGTTAGTTAGCTATCTCTCACATTTCATGACGCTGCTCCCGGGCGACATCGTGAGCACCGGCACGCCGCCGGGCGTCGGGCTCGGTTTCAATCCGCCGATCTACCTTCGCGCGGGCGATATTGTTGAATACGGAATTGAAGGCCTTGGGACGGGCAGGCAGCGCGTGGTGCCCGACCCTGAAGTATTGTAATTTAAACATATCAACAAATAGCCTGGCCGTGCGACGCATTGGACAAGTAATAGGAATAAAACCCGAGCGCTTGAACGAATATAAACAAATCCACGCGGCCGTTTGGCCGGAAATCCTCGACGCGATTACAAGAGCGGGAATTCGGAATTATTCAATATATCATTACCAGGGGAAGCTTTTTGCATATATGGAGTATCACGGCCCCGACGGCGAATTCGACGCACGCATGAAAGAATTAGCAAATGCTCCACGAATGCGCGAATGGTGGAATGTAACAGAACCGATGCAGATTCCGGAATCCACGCGGAGCACCGGCGCGTGGTGGACGGACATCGAGGAAGTGTTTCACCACGACTCATGATTAAAGTTGTAAAGCCCAACATTTCCGCGGAGTATCCGCTTCCTACAATTCGGAAGCCGATCGTCATCATCGGCGCGGGCGGAGTCGTGCGGCAGGCGCACTTGCCAGCGTACTCCAAAGCGGGTTTTACAATTAACGGGATATTTGATATACAACAAAACGCGGCGTGCGACACGGCTTCCATTTGGAATATTGATACGATCTATCACTCGCTGCGCGACGCAGCGAGCGCGGAAAATGTGATATTTGACGTCGCCGTTCCGGCCGATCAAATTCTGCGCATCGTGCGCGCGCTTCCGGATCGCAGCGCGGTATTAATACAAAAACCTCTCGGGCGCAATATTGCCGAAGCCCGCAAAATTGTAGCACTTTGCAAATTTAAGAAACTGCGCGCGGCCGTCAATTTTCAATTGCGATTCGCGCCCGGTGTGCTCGCAATAAAAGAATATATTAGAAACGGAAAGCTCGGAGAAATTGTTGATATTGAAGTTCGCGTCAATACAAATACTCCATGGGGCCAGTGGGAATTCTTGAAGGGAATTCCGCGCCTCGAAATTTTATATCATTCGGTGCATTACTTAGATTGCATCCGGTCGTTTCTCGGCGAGCCGCGCGGCGTGATGGCGTGCGTGGCCGGCCACCCGGCGTCGCGGGGTTACGCGGACGTTCGCTCTTCGATTCTGTTGCATTACGAGAAAAATGTGCGCGCGTCGATTTATACATTTCACAACCACCCCGCGCATTCGCCACACGCGGCGTCAATACTTAAAATCGAAGGGACGCGCGGCTCCGCACTCTTAACAATGGGCGTAAACTTACAATACCCGCACGGCGAACCCGACGCGCTCGAAATGTATATTAATAATCGCTGGACGCGCGCCGCGCTCCCTGGCTCATGGTTTCCCGACGCATTCGCGGGAACGATGTCGAATTTGCAACGATTCTGTTCCGGCGAGGATCGCGCGTTGAGATCGGATGTTAACGATGCTGCCAAAACCATGGCGCTCGTCGAGGCGTGTTACATCTCGTCGCGTACCGATGGTACTAAAATCCCAAATGTTTAATTTACAAAGTCTTAATTTAAACGATGACACAAACATTAAAGATAACGCGCGTTGAAACGGCGCTCCTCAAAGTGCCGCTCAACCAGCGCACGATCACCGACTCGCAAAGCACGGTCGACGCCGTTGAATTTATGCAAGTATGGATTCATACAGATAGCGGCGTCACGGGACACGGGATGAATTGGAGTTATACAACTGGATTAAAAGCGGCGAAGGTGATGGTTGATGAAAATTATATTCCGGTATTGATAGGTCAAAATCCGTTTTTTCGTAAAGAACTCATCCGGCGAATGTTTCTTACAAATCATTTTGTAGGGCGCGTCGGCGCGGCGCGCGTCGGAATTGCAGCAATCGATTTCGCGCTCTGGGATATTGCGTGCAAAGTATCAAATCTGCCGCTCTGGCAATATTTGGGCGCGTGCCGCGACAAAGTGAAAGCCTACAGTACCGACGGCGGCTGGCTCTCGTGGAGCGCCGGCGATTTAGTAAAGGATGCAACCCGGCTCGTCGAGCGCGGATTCGATGCTGTTAAGATTAAATTGGGACGACCCGACCCGCGCGAGGATTATGATAGAATCCGGGCCGTTCGCAATGCAATCGGGCCGAACATTAAGATTATGACGGATGTGAATTGTGCTTGGACGCTCAACACCGCGCGCTATTGGGGAAATAAACTATCCGAATTTGATATATTTTGGCTCGAAGAGCCTATGCTGCCGGAAGACATCAAAGGACATGCACAATTAGCGTCGTCGATACATGTGCCCATCGCGGTCGGCGAAACGATCTATACAAAATACACGTTCCGCGATTATATCGAATCGGGCGCGTGCTCCATTGTTCAAGCGGATGCTACAAAACTGCTCGGGATCGGCGAATGGCTCGAAGTTGCCGCGCTCGCGAATTCATATAATTTGCCCGTGGTTCCGCACACGAATGTGCAACAAAAACTCCACGTCCAGCTCGCGGCGGCGACTCCGCATTGCATCATGGTTGAAAATTGTTATGAGTCGATTAACGACATTTGGGAAGAGCCCATTTTTGTAACGAATGGATTCTATAATTTGCCGCAGCAGCCTGGAGTCGGGCTTAAGATTCGCGACGACGTGATACAAAAACATCGGATTGGATAGATTCCCGTGGAACGCATCGACGCACATCAACACTTTTGGCGCTACAGCCCGGCAACTCACGGCTGGATCGACGAGCGAATGAATATATTAAAACGCGATTTCCTGCCGGCCGATTTGAAGCCTTCGCTGGATTTTTGTCATATCGACGGCTGCGTCGCAGTGCAGGCGGAATCGTCGACGAACGAAACGCGCTGGTTGCTACACTTGTCCGAAGAGAACCCGTGGATTCGCGGAGTTGTCGGATGGGTGGATCTGTGTTCGCCAAATGTTGCAACAGATCTTCGCGAATTATCACAAAACGCTAAATTCAAAGGCGTCCGCCATATTGTACAAAGCGAACCCGACGATCGATTTTTGTTGCGTCCGGATTTTTGCCGCGGAATTTCTACATTGGCAGAGTTCGGCCTCACGTACGATATTTTGATATATCCAAAACAGCTCCCCGCCGCGTTGGAATTCGTTTCGCGGTTTCCATTGCAAAAATTTATGATCGACCACCTCGCAAAACCCGCGATCGGGCTCGATTCGTCGCAGCCGTGGGAGCGTCAAATGTCGGCGATGGCAAAGTTTCCAAATGTTTATTGTAAGATTTCCGGACTTGTAACAGAAACAACGTGGGACAGATGGAAAGCGTCAGACTTTGATTATTATATTAATACGATTTATCAAACTTTCGGACCGGAACGGATGGTGTTCGGCTCCGATTGGCCAGTGTGCACGCTCGCCGCGTCGTATCCCGCGGTTCACGGAATTGTAGATTTCTTCTTTCTCTCCCGTCCGGACGCCGAGCGTTCCCTCGTTTTCGGCGGAAACGCGAGCCGATTTTATGAATTATCTTAATGATTCTACCGTCGTGCGCGCCGCATTGGCTTGCGCCGTGTCGCTATTTATCAATTTAACACTTCCGCAGGCTCCTCAAACTGAAAAAGCGCTCGTCGACGGCCGCAATACTAAAGATGTAACTTATTCCGCGCAGCCGTGGAATCAGATGCGCGATTTTATCGAATGCGCCGGAGCGGGTAATCTTATTACAACCGCCGATTCCATTGGCGCGGGCGATTTTACAATTAAAGCTAAAATTGTGCTTCGCAACTTTAACACGACCTGGGCGCATCTAAAACTCGGCGGCAATAGTTTTTGTTTCGACAGCCGCGATCGAACGATGCACGTGAATGGCCCGCTTTTCGGCGGAAATGCTATAACAAACCTTGGACCTGCGGATAAGTATCTTTCGAAGGACGTGCCGTTTACCTTCGAGGTCAAGCGGCGAGACAAGAAAATAACATTTACTTTGCAAAATAAAGTTGTTTATGAAACGGAGGCGGAGGCGGGTCCAATCGGCAAGCTATCCTTCGAGCCCGGAAATAACAATACGATGCGAATCTACAATTGGGTCGTATCAGGGAATCTTGAAGCTCCGAATACCGTCGAACGAACCGCCGATGAAATTAAACAATTCCAAGCGCGCGTCGACGCTGCAATCGACCGGGGCGTCGGATATTTATTAAGATATCAAGCACGCGACGGTTCGTGGGATCACCATATTGATATGTTTCCCGCTGGGCAAACGGCGCTAAGCGCGTATACACTATTAAAATGCGGTCTTACGCCCACGCACCCCGCTCTGCAGCGCGCGTTCGCGAACTTGGATCAGTATACTCCGGCGCAAACGTACGTTACATCATTAATGATCATGGCGTACGAGGCAACCGGCGATCAACGCTACAAATCAAGAATACAAAAATTGCTTGGATTGCTTCTCGGTACGGAAGAAGGCGGAAATTGGAGCTATCCGAACGATCACGGATTCCCGTGGCCGCCCGGCCCCGGCATACCGGATTTGTCAAATACACAATTCGCGGTTCTCGGACTTCGCTCGGCGTACCTGTCGGGCGCTTACATTGATGCTAAAGTCTGGATGCAAATATTAGAAACAGTATTAAAGTATCAAGAACAGCCGAAGCTTGCCGACGCCAAACCTACAAATCGAAAGCCCGGCGCGACGACGACAGGCAAGATTCCCATCGCGGGATTCGGTTATCGTGACTTTCAAAATCCGTACGGTTCGATGACGGCCGCGGGCGTTTGTATATTAGCAATCGCAAAAGAAGCGCTCGGACCCAAACTCTCCGGACACGGTTTGCGCACGGTTAATAATGCGATTGACGCCGGCGTGAATTGGCTCGCTGAATACTTTTCGGTCGGCGCCAATCCACGCGGCGGAGGTTGGTTGTATTATTATTTATATGGATTGGAACGCATCGGCGCATTGTTACAAACTGATTTTATAGGAATTCATGACTGGTATTATGAAGGAGGAAAAGCCATCCTGAATCGGCAGGGAAACCTAGGAGAATGGACGGAACATGACACGCAACCAGATACTTGTTTTGCATTACTATTTCTGCGCCGCGCGACGGCTCCAGTCTTCTCGGGCGATACAACAAAAACACCGAAAGATTTTTATATATCAGAATCGCCGACCGCGGACGTCGGCATACGCGCGGCCGGGCGCCATCGTCTCAAGATCTGGATTTCCGCGTTCGGCGGATCCGTAAAAAGTAAATATAAAGGCGGCGAGGTCAACGGGCTTCGGGTTGCAAAAGTTGAATATTTAATTAATGGAAGTGTCGCCGGAGAAGTGCTCGGCAATCCGGCGAAACCGTGGCGAGACGAAAGATTTGCATTTGATTATGAATTTAAGAAACCGGGAATGCATAAAATAAGCGCGCGCGTGCTAGTCGTTCCAAACGATGCTCCCGCTGGCGAGAAAAACGGCACGGTTTCATTATTTGCATCCGGATTTGATATGAACGTCGACGCCGTCCTCGAAGACTGGATGCTTGACGCAGCAACGGCACGCGGGCGAAATTTACTAATCGGCAATTCTGTTACTACGACTGCATCAACGAATTTGAATGGCAATGAAACGGCGGCGCGCGCATCTGATGGTTATGATTGTACGCGCTGGCTCTGCGCGCCGTCGGATGCGAAACCTCGCCTTACTCTCGAACTACAAAAGACAATTAAGGCAAATACAATTGTCTTCGGCCAGGCATTTAACAAACCGGCATCGGCGGGCTTCTACGACAAGATTACAGAAGTTGAAATTAAAATTAATAGCGACAAGCCCTTCAAAGCGCCGCTCGACCCGGATGATACCAAACCAACGGCGATCGCGCTCCCGAAAACGTACGCGATCTTTAAGATTGAAATAACAATTACCGCAAGAACAAAATCCGGAAGCCAGCCAGGCGTCGCGGGTTTCTCGGAAGTCGCTCTTGAAATGCGAAAATGAAATATATCTTTTACTTGTTGGCTTTCGGCTTCGGTTCGAATGTTAAATGATCTATCCAAATTTGCACGGGCTTGCCCCCTGCCGATTCAAAGCGGAATTGTAACGATTCGATATTGGATAGATTCACGCGCCGCTTCTCCTGCGCCGATTGCGCAATCTTAAATTTATCGGGCGCGAGCGGCCGCGCTATCCAGAGTTCGCGATTCGACTTCGCCGCGTTGGTTCCGCCGCGTTTAATCATAATATTGCCGTCGTGAAATGTAAGCGCACTTCCGGATCCCGTTTCGCCGGGTAATTCTCCAACTGTAAATTTCGCTGTCTCTATATCCAATAACGCGAATTGTTTCGACGGCGTTCCCCACCCTTCATGATTCGACGGCGAATTTCCAGCTAATATAAATAATCCGCCTTTTTTACCAATTCCCTCGCACCAATTCGCGGGAACTTCGGCGATCCCGGCGCCGTGGCCCGTTTCAAACGGGAGCCGCGCGACGACGTGAGCAGGCGTACGAACTTCGCGCCACTTTTGTGTATCATCTGGATCGCCGCCCGCGAAAATGGATGATTTAAACAATCCCGGATCGAAATAAAATAAGATGTCGCCATTCTTAGTTTCGTCCTGAGGTTGGGGCGTCGTCCAATCATTCTTGATACCGTATATTTTACCATTCGCTTCACAGAATTGTGCCGCTCGACTATACCAATCGGCGTCGGCGATTTTCTCGCCATTTGTTGTAAAATCGAGCATCGTGCGCTCTTCATTTGTTTTGTAAGGATCGAGCGACACTCTACAAATAGCGCCGCCGTAATTGCCCATGCGCGCGTGGGCGATTCCATACAGATAACGCCCCGCAACGGCGAGCCCGTGCGACATCGAGAGAGGCGTCGGCGTTTGTCGCCATTCGTCCTTGGCGATGTCGTAAGCAATCAACTTATACTTTCCGGATTCCGAATTATTAGCATCCTCAAAGTTGCGCCGAGAGAACAACGCTCCTTGCTGAAAGTGCTTCGAATCGTAAACTAACATTCCCGTCATCCAATCGCCCGGCGAGCCGCCGAGCGACGACGGATTTTTCATTTCGCGCCAGGTCTTCCCGCCGTCGTCACTACGATACAACTGCTCGCCTTCCGCTTTTGCTAAAAATAATATTTTTCCAGTTGTTGTTAACGCGGCCGATTGTTGATTTTCTACGGGCGTGTCGATCGTCTCAAATTCAAGATTCGAATGATAGTATTTAAGAATCGCACCCTCGAACACTTCCGCTCGTTTCCATTCGGAACTCCCCGCAAGCGGTATCGACACGCGCAACCAACCCTCGCGCGCCTCGGCGTACGGCAAGTCCATCAGTAGATTCCGCGGAGAATAATTAAATACGGGAGTGTACACAAATGATCCCTCCCCGCTCTGCAGACTCACAATCGGCTGAGGCCCGTTGAATCCGGCAATATTAGCGTTTCGGAATCGTAACCAAAAATGGATCGACTCGGTATTGGATAAATCAAACTTCCCGTCCGCCCCACTCAGGCGCAGCTCGACGTCGCCGCCGTGAAAGGGATCTAATGTTAACTTTAACGATTCCATTCCGACGAACCGGTGGACGCGATCAAAGGAAATTTGAGCTTTTGAATTTATATCCCGCAAGTCAATCGACCATGATGCTAATGCGCCTTCTGTTCCGATTTCTGTAGCATCCTCTCGAACGTAACAATCAAGCCAGTCTAAGACAGAATGCGAACCGTTATGAACAGATAGCCCGACTCGATAAATCCCCGGATATTGAAATACGTGCCGGATCTTTGGCGTTTCATACGTCGCGATGGCATCGCCCCGCCAATTACCATTTGTTATTTTCCATTGATATTGTAGATCCCCACCCTCGCGATCTTTACTATACGGCGACTCCAATTCAATGGCATTCCCAGCGGACAATATTTTTACTTTAGAAACGGTAGACGGTGAGATTGCCACCTTCGGCAAAACATTCTTAGGATTGCCTTCGCGCCGCGAAATATTTGTTACCTCTTCGAAGTGCTCGTCCTTTTCATTATTCTTGAATGTGTTTCCCGAGAGATCGATCCAATCCGCGAATCTTCCAAAGATTCCCCATTTGTTATTTTCAAGCCGGTTATTTTCAATAATGAGATGATACATTTTCCACTTCGCGCCACGGGTCGCGAGGTCGCCGCGAAATACAATTCCACCACCGGCATTATCATGACAATAATTCCCATCGATGACGGTGTGAGTGCCTGTTCCGTGCACAATTACGATTCCACCGTGTCCGAAATCTGATTCGGGTGCGTTCTTATATCCTCTGTCGGTGCCGTTGAATGCGGCCTCATTCTCTTTAAGAATTGTATGGTCGGAGCCGCCGAGCCAGAACCCGTAACTACAATAATTCGCTTTATTTTTATAATAAGTGTTGCCCGCGCTCCAGGACTCGAACCCGTTATTATTAGCGTATGAGCAATCGTTCTCCGTGAAGGAATTGCCGGTCGACATCCACCCGTTCAACACGCGAATGAAAACGCCATCACCACCGTGCGTGATATCATTCTTATAAAAGTGATTATCGTTCGATCCGCTTTCTATCAAAACGCACGTCGAATCGCGCGCATGCACTTCGCCGGGGCTGATCCGAATGCCATAGGATAAATTACAGTTCGCTACATGGTTGTCTGATGACTGCTCCAGTTTTAAACATACATTCGAGCAGTGCGACGCGTCGGAGTCTTTTATTGATATCTTGTTCGATTGGAAAAGATCGATTCCGTTCCAATTCTCCCGCGCTTTACATTCCGTAATAGATGTATCACTTACGCGATCGAGAATCATTCCGCCGACGCGGTCGTAGTCACCCCAACCGTATTCGGGATTATGATAATTTCCGGAGAAGTCACATTTCTCAATTTTCCATCCGGACGTGTCTTCCAAATGTAGACCACGGCGAAAACCAGACACTTTAATATTTTTTAATACAATATTCTTTCGCCCCTTTGAATAAATACCGACGCCCGTGAATTGCTCTAATTTTCCGGGCCTCCCGGGTCCAACGAGATGGGCGCCAGCGCCGTCGATTTTAATATCGTCGGCATCAATAATAATCGGAGTGTTGATGGTCACTCCGGAAAGCGTTGTATTTTTTGTTATAATGAGCGGTTTCGGCGGCCCCTGCGCCGCGGCCCCGGCCGCAAGCGCCGCAACACTCAATATTGCACAAACAATTTTTGATGTTGTATTCATAAAACAACGTCATCATGAAAGACCACGCCGCGCTCAAATCGGTCGAGACGGAAGTGAGAAATATCAATTGTCGATGCGCCGTCGAGAATCTCCTCCGCGATCGCGCGGCCGACGGCCGGCGATTGCATAAATCCGTGTCCCGAAAATCCACACGCTACAAATACGTTACCGGAGACTTTGCCGAGAATCGGCTGCGCGTCGGGCGTCATATCATATAAACCGGCCCAGGCGCGCGAAACGTTAGTATCTATTGCGGGCGCGAATCGCTCGCGCAGGCGCCGCATGCGGTCGGGAATAACAGTAGTATCGACGGTCTGCTCCCACTGCCAGCGCGGCTGCGATTCGTTCATCGCAACAATAAGACGGTCGCGCTTGCGCCGGAAATGAAATCCCGACTCCACTTCGATGAGCATCGGCAGCCGCTCCGGCAACTGTAATATCGGTTCCGTTTCTATTAATTGACGAACAAGCGGACGAATCGGAAGTATGATATCAAATCGCGCCGCCATTCCGACGGAATAGCAACCCGACGCGATAACGTAAGTATTCGCTTCGATCGCGAGCGGGTCGACGCGTTCGCGAACTTCGACGCCCATCGCCGCGGCTCTTTTAACAATTTCACGCGCGACGGCCGGCGGATCTGCAAGGCCGTCTTTACTACAATAAACGCCGCCGCGAATATCGTTTATATTGATTCCCGCGGCGAGCGCCGCGATTTGCGCGGGCGAAACATTTTCGACCGGAACGCCGAGCGCGGATTGTTTACGTTGCCGTGAATTGAGTTCGGCGAGTCCGCGTTCGGTAGTTGCAAAGAATAAATAACCGTATTGTTGAAAGAACTCGGAACCTAAAGATTCAAAAAATTGGATGCTGATTTGTGTTAATTTTACTTCTTCCGCCGTCGAGAATTGTTGTCGCACGCCGCCGATCGCCTTGCCAGTCGAACCGCACGCGACGGTTCCGTAATCGGCTAGGACGACACCCTTAGTTCCGCGCGCCGCCAATTGATAGGCAATATTCGCTCCGACAATGCCCGCGCCTGCGATTACAATATTTTCCACGTTTTTAACAATTCTTCGAATTGTTGTGTTTCGGCCGGGTTCATTCCGCGCAACGGCATGCGCACGTCGGCGCGAATCGGCACTCCGCGCCGCGCGAGCACCGTCTTGAGCGCCGCGTGAAACGGCAACTGTGAAAGCGCCTCGCGAATCTTACCAATCTTTACCGAGTCGGCTTCTGTAGGATTGTGCGCGTGGGCAACTATTAATTCGGGAAGCGCCGCGGCAAGACCCGATACGACTCCCTTCGCGCCCGATCGCAGTCCGCGTTGTATCAACGCCTCGGGGCCAACGAATATATCCATTTCCGGCAATAGATAGGGTTCGAATTGTTCCCATTTTGAATTAGATACTTTCAATCCCGCAAAATTAGCGCAACGTTCGCGGAGCCTCAAAATTAATGGAACCGAAAGTGAATATCCGGCGCGAGCCCTAAATTCATAAGCATAAAACGGAATCGGCACACACGCGCGCGCCGCGGCGCGGAAATGTTGATATAAACATTCTTCGTCTAATGCAAAATACGGCGGACCGATCACGGCGACCGCGTCGGCGCCGATTTCGAGAGCGTGACGCGACAGTGCGATGGTTTCAACGGTTGATTGCGCTCCGCAGTGAACCGCGATTTGCAACTTTTGAGTTATATCTAATTCGCGCGAGTTTTTTACAAATAATTCCGCGGCACGCATCCTTTCCGCGGTGGATAATAATATTCCTTCGCCCGTCGTGCCGAGCGCGAGCAAGCCGTCGACCTTTGAACGTTTATAATATTGAACGAGCGGGGCGAATGCGCCCTCGTCGAGCGCAGCGCCGCCGTCGCAGAGCGGCGTGACGGCCGCGGCCAGAGTTCCGTGTAGCACAAGCACAATACTAACAGCACGATTCCGGTATATGATGCGACTACTCAACAAATATATGCCACACCTGCGACTCGCACTCTGTTTACCCGCAATACTACTCGCCGCATTCGCCCTTCCGGTGTGCGCACAAAGTCCGTTCCCGGGATCATTCGTTACAAATATCGGCGGCGCGCTTCCAACCACCTATGAAACGAGCGGCGCCGTGTGGCACCCGCGATTGCAACAATATTTTATTGTAAGCGATAGTGGAATTGTTACGAAAATGCAGGCGTCGGGAACCATAACACAAAATTGGAATTATGCCGGCGATCTCGAAGGAATTACGGTCGCCGACGCCGACACGGATTTTATTTATCTCGGAAATGAGAATCCTGATTCGATTATTGAATTTAATATTGTGACGGGCGCCGCGACACGCGTTTTTAATCTTACAGTTCAGATGACGGGCCCGGTCAACGAGGGTCTCGAAGCATTAACTTTTGTTCCCGATCCGTTACATCCCGAAGGTGGGTTATTCTACGCGGGGCATCAGGGCGAGGGATCTGTATATGTATTTTCTCTGCCTATAAAAACAAGCGCGACGTCGACGACGGTTACTTATATTACTAAATATACGCCGTGGCCCGGCCACACGGATCTCGCGGGACTTTCGTACGATCCGTCGACAGGAAGCATCTTCGGCGTTTACGATACGGACAATGTTATTATTAAGTTTTCGAAAACGGGAGTGTTGGAAAGTTCCTGGGTGCTGCCGGGCATCGATCAGGAAGGCGTCGCGATCCGCGGCTGCGAATTGTTAATTACGCACGATACTTCAAAGCAAGTTTATAAATACCGTTCGTTCCCCGACACGGCGGCGTGCGAGTCGATCTGGGTGGATACTAATGTTCTATCGATTAGCAGTCCCGGCACCGCCAATTTTTCATTACAATCCCCGCCGACGTTTTCGGGCGATTACTATTTTATCCTTGGCAGCGCGAGCGGAACGGTTCCCGGGTTCGACATCGGCGCCGTTCACCTTCCGTTAAATTATGATTGGTATTTTGATACGATCGGCGGGATTCCGAATGGTACAATATTTATAGATACATTTGGAACGCTGTCGGCGACGTCCGGCGGCGCGGCGCAATTGGTCCTTCCCGCTGGCGTGCCGCCAACGCTCGTGGGTTCGGAACTGTATCATTCCTATCTCATTTTAGAGAATCCCACTTTTAACATTATCGGCGCGAGCGGCACGGCGCTCGTGACGCTCATTTTATAGTCTTCTCGCTCCCTCGTGAATTGAATCGTATGAATTACGCGCCCACGTTCTTTACTTATTTCCTTCTGTCCATCTGTTGTTTATTTTCCGGTGCGTTGGCCCAGGACGGCGCGCCCAAGAAGGAAGCGGCGCTTGCGCTGCCGTCATCACAACAGATCGCATGGCATGAATTGGAAGTCGGCATGTTTATACATTTCGGGCCGAACACGTGGCAAGATAAAGAATACGACGATCTCAGCACGCCGCTCGACCAAATCAAACCCGAATTGTTAGATACGGAACAGTGGGCTTCGGTCGCGCAGTCGATGGGCGCAAAGTACGTCGTATTTGTAGCAAAGCACGTCGGCGGTTTTTGTTGGTGGCAGACTGATACAACCGATTACAGCGTTCGAAAATTGTCGTGGCGCGGCGGAAAAGGCGACGTGCTGCGCGATCTCGCAGAATCTTGCAAAAAACGTAATATTAAACTCGGAGTTTACTTATCTCCGGCCGACGCGACGCACGGCGCCGGGCTCGGCGGCAAATGCCTCGACGAGTCGAAGCAACAAAAATATATTAATATTTACAGAACGCAATTGACTGAAGTTTTAAGCCGCTACGGCGACATGTGCGAAGTCTGGTTCGACGGAAGTTTAGTTTTTGATGTGATGGATATTGTTGAAAAACTTGCGCCGAACGCCGTGGTGTTCCAAGGTCCAAAACCAACCATTCGTTGGGTCGGAAACGAAGACGGCTTTGCGCCCGATCCCGCGTGGCCAACTGTTAATTCTACAAAAACTCCGGTCAAGGAAGGCGTTTTCACAGCCGGCGACGGCGACCCGAACGGCGATTTGTGGCTTCCGAACGAATGCGACGCGCGCATGCGCGCTGAGTGGTTTTGGAATACTAAGAATGAGCCAACGTTAAAAACCGTCGCGCACCTCATGGAAATGTATGAAAAGAGCGTCGGCCGCGGCGGAAATTTATTGTTAAATGCAACGCCCGACAAAACGGGATTGATCCCCGCGCCCGACGTGGCTCGCGCGGCGGAGTTCGGCGCCGAAGTGCGCCGCCGCTACGGCAAGCGCATCGCGGAAAAATCCGGGAATGGTAATATGATACAGATAGACCTCGGCTCCCCCGCGTACGTCGATGCCGTCGCGATCTCCGAGGATATAACAAAAGGTGCGCGCGTCCGCGAGTATGCCGTCGAAGCCGAAACGGAATCCGGCTGGAAGTTACTAAGTAAAGGAACTTCAATCGGCCGCAAGAAAATTGATACATTCAATGCCGCCGCGACCGCACGCATTCGCGTTCGAATTATCAATTCGGTCGGCGAACCCCAGATCAAAAATTTTTCGTTGTATCGCACTTCGGTTGTAACAGATCAGCAAATCATCGAGGAGATTCGCGTTCCGGCAGTTCATATCTATTCGCCGCTGGATTACCAAGTATTCCAACGTAACCAGTTGAACTCGGGCGTCGTTCGCGTGAGCGGGCGCGTTCCGCCGCAGTGCACGGCCGTGCTGGTTCGTTTATTTAACTTTGAAGGCACGTCGCTCGCTTCTGAACAAATGCTGGCGCCCGTGCTGGGTACATTTGCGACGATGATTACAGTTCCAGCCGGCGGCTGGTATCGAGCGGAAATTATTGTTAAATCCGGCGATAATATTATTGCACAGGAATCCGTCGCGCATTTTGGCGTGGGTGAAGTGTTCGTCGGCGCGGGTCAGTCGAATTCTACAAATAGCGGCGGCGACGGCAAGCTCGATACTACTACAAAAATGGTGTCGGCATTCAGCGGGTCGAAATGGCAGATTGCTAATGATCCGCAGCCGGGCGTTCATGATCAATCGAATGGCGGCAGCTTTTGGCCCGCGTTCGGCGACGCGATGTTTGATAAGTATAGAGTGCCGATCGGGATCGCCGTCACCGGCCACGGCGGCACCAGTATTCGCCAATGGCAGCGCAACGGAGAATTGTATCAATGGTTTACAAATCGGTTATTACAATTCGGACCGCACGGCGTCCGAGCCGTTTTGTGGCATCAGGGCGAGAGCGACGTTTCGATGACTGCGGAACAGTACGCAACAGGTCTCGCGCAGATTATTAAAGATTGCCGCGAGACCGCGGGCTGGGAAGTGCCGTGGTTTGTCGCGCGCGTTTCTTATCATTCGCCAGCGAAACCCTCGCACGAATCGACGCGCGCCGCGCACAAATTATTGTGGGATTCGGGACTCGCGTTTGAGGGGCCTGATACAGATATTCTTGGCGGCGACAACCGCGATGCCGGCGGCAAAGGTATCCATTTTAGTATTAAAGGTCTGACGGCGCACGGCAAGATGTGGGCTGAGAAAGTAAGTATTGTTTTAGAGGGGATCCTCAAAAAATAGTTGGTATTACTACTCGATTTTGCGCGGGCTGCGACTCTCGTTGAGTCGCATGAAAATTCCATTCATACAAACGCGCGGGCGCCTCTTCTCGCGCGAATTATTAATCTTTCTCTTTGTTGGCATTTGCGCCGCGGGTTCCATCGTCATCATGGAACGCACGGACTTCGGCCGCGCGGCGTCTTCTCGCGTCAGAAATGAATGTATTGATCTTTGGAATCAATTGTTTGAACCGCCTCCGGTACTCATCGGCTGAACGCTCGCCCCACCGACTCCCGTCGGGAGCGCGACAGCAACTATTAACTTTTTTGCGAAATAGTTATTAAACGTGTTAATTATCACGCAAGCAATTTCTTTACAATTTCACCGTGAACATCGGTGAGCCGGAAATCTCGCCCCTGAAATCGATAGGTTAGTTTTGTATGATCCAAACCTAACAGATGTAGAATTGTAGCTTGAAGGTCGTGTACGTGAACGGGGTCTTTTGTTATGAAATAACCCAGCTCATCCGTCTCTCCGAGGGTGATTCCGGGTTTGATTCCCCCGCCGGCGAGCCACATCGTGAACGCGTGCGGATGGTGGTCGCGCCCCAGAAACGTCGAGCCGTTTCGCTCTTCGTTCATCGGCGTGCGTCCGAATTCGCCGCCCCAGATCACAAGCGTTGAATCTAACAATCCGCGCTGCTTCAGATCTGTTATAAGCGCAGCGCACGCCTGATCTGTATCTTTACATTGTTGCGGAAGAGAAGTCATCAAATCATCGCCCGTGCCCGTTCCGTGGCTGTCCCAGCCGCGATGATATAATTGAACAAAGCGGACGCCGCGCTCGATGAGCCGGCGCGTTAATATACAATTGCGCGCAAACGACGGTTTCGCGGGATCCGCACCGTACATTTTAAGTATATTTTCCGGTTCGCCCGAAAGATCTGTTAATTCCGGAACGCTTGTTTGCATTCGATAGGCCAGTTCGTACGCTGCAATTCGAGTTTCAACTTCTGGATCGCCCGTCGAAGCGCGCGTCATTTCATTTATATCTTTTAGAGCGTCGAGGGAGCGACGCCGTGTCGCCGGATCCATCCCGTCCGGATTATTTACAAATAATACGGGGTCGGCCTTCGAGCGCAGTTCGACGCCTTGATACACCGTGGGCAAGAATCCAGCGCCCCAGCACGAACATCCGCCGCTCGGCTGCCCGCCTCCCGATAATAAGACTACAAAACCCGGCAGATCCGCATTTTCGCTGCCGATTCCATACGTAACCCATGAACCCATGCTCGGGCGGCCGACGCGCGCGAGGCCTGTATTGATAAATAATTCCGCGGGCGCGTGGTTGAACGCGTCGGTTTTCATCGATCGGACAATTGCAATATCATCAATAATTTTTGTTAGGTTCGGAAGCAGCTCCGAAACGTAAGCCCCCGACTGCCCGTATTGTTTAAATTTATAGGGCGAACCCAGCATCTTTGGCGTTCCTTTAATAAACGCGAATCGCTCGCCTTTTGTAAATTCTCCGGGAATCGGTTTCCCGTTCAATTCGACCACCTTCGGTTTCGGATCTAACAAATCCGGCTGCGACGGCGCGCCATTCATAAATAGATAAATAACATTTTTAGCCTTCGATTTATAGTGTGTGGGTTTTGGTGCAAACGGGTCGCGACGCGCCGCCGCGCCGTTCTGCGCGAACGCGCGCGGATCGAGCAGCGCGCCGAGCGCGATGGAGCCAAGTCCACCGCTACAATTTTTGAAAAACTGGCGCCGCGTTTGATATATTAAATCCGAATGGGTCGCCATGCTATTTCAATAACCACTTAGTTTTTTGTTAATGTTTCATCGAGATTTAATAATACATTTGCGACGACGGCGAGCGCGGCAAATTCCGCAACGGCCGCATCGGCCGCGGCTCCGCCTGCGAGCCACGACGCGACCGGCGCCGGCCCGTTCATGAGCAATTTTCGCCCGGCCGCTGCGTCGTTTTGATATATTATTGTTTGTTCGGAAGCTAATTTTACTAATCGATTCAATTCGATTGGATTCGGATGCCGGCCCGTACACGAGCGAAAACCATAAATGATTCGGCCTTCGAGTTCTTCGCCACCGCGATCGATCATTAGTTTCGCGAGCGCGACCGCCGCTTCGACAAACTGCGGATCATTAAGAATCGTCAACGCCTGAAGCGGCGTGTTCGTGCGAGGGCGCCGCAGGCACGACGCCTCGCGGCTCGGTGCGTCGAAGGTTGTAAATGTTGGATACGCAATCGTTCGCCGCCAAAATGTATAGATTCCGCGCCGGTATCGATCCTCCCCTAAACTATAAACCCATTTATCATTACTATAAATCATCGTCCATATTCCGTCGGGCTGCGGCGGAAACACGCTCGGACCGCCGATTTTTTTACTTAATAATCCGGAGACCGCGAGCGCGTTGTCGCGGAGCATTTCCGCTTCGAGGCGGTGGCGCGGACCGCGTGCGTACAGTTTATTCGCAGGATCCCGTTCTAACAATTCGGCTGTTACATTTGACGATTGTTTATAGGTCGAAGATGTAACGATTGTTTTTAATAATGTTTTGACGCTCCATCCTTTTCGCTGGAATTCCACTGCCAGCCAATCTAACAATTCTGGATTCGAGGGCTCGTCGCCGCGCGTTCCGAAATCTTCCTCCGTCTCCACGATTCCGCGTCCGAATAGTAAACTCCAAAAACGGTTCACCTGAACGCGCGCCGTGAGCGGATTCTTAGCATCCACGAGCCATTTCGCGAGACCGAGACGGTTGCTCGGCGCGCCCGCGGGCAGGCGTGGAAACACGGCGGGAACGTCGGCGCCGACGGCCTCGCCTTTTGTTAAGAAGTTGCCGCGCAAATGTATTCTTGTCTCGCGCGGTTTCGGCAACTCTTTCATAATATAAGATTCGCCGGCCGGAATTTTAGCAAGTTCGGCGCGCGCCGAGGAGAGCCGTTCGGCGAGCGGCGATTTGGGCTCGGCGCCGGCAGCTTGTTGTTCAATATCACTAATTTCTTTTGTTAGATTAATATAAGCATCGCGCCATTCGAGCGCCGCCCTGCGGACGACAAGCTCGTTATTCGCATAATTTTCGTGTCCGGAATGTTTCGTTTCTTCTTCAACGCTATTAAAGAACGCGAATAATTGATAATATTCTTTTGTCGAAAGCGGATCAAACTTATGATCGTGGCACTGCGCGCACGCGAACGTCGAGCCGAGCCACACCGAGGCCGTCGTATTCACGCGGTCGACGACGGCATCGACGCGAAACTCCTCCGGATCAACGCCCCCCTCTTCATTAATCATCGTGTTTCGATGAAACCCTGTCGCTAATAATTGATCGACGGACGCGTTCGGTAATAAATCTCCCGCGATTTGTTCAATTGTAAATTGATCGAACGGCAAATCTCGATTGTAAGCATCAATAACCCAATCGCGATACGGCCACATCGACCGGCGCGAATCCTTTTCATAGCCATGCGTGTCGGCGTACCGCGCAAGGTCGAGCCACGGCCGCGCCCAGCGCTCGCCAAAGTGCGATGATGCTAACAATCGGTCGACCGCGCGATCGTAAGCATCCGCTCGCGGATCCTGAAGAAATATATCAATTTCTTCCACCGTCGGCGGAATACCGATTAAATCCAAACTCACTCTTCGCAACAATTCTTCGCGGGCCGCCTCAGGCGACGGGAGGAGATTCTCTTTTTCGAGATTTGCAAGTATAAAATTGTCGAGCGGCTGGTTCGGCCAATTAATATTTTTAACGTTAGGAATCGGCGGCCGCGCGGGCGGGCGATACGCCCAATGCCAATGTTCGCCCGTGGCGGCCGACGGATCTGACCACGGCGCGCCGGCATCAATCCATTTTGTTAGTGTTTCAATTTCGTTAGTCGAGAGCGGCTTTCCGCGTGGAGGCATTTGTCGCGACGGATCGCCCTGCGATACTAATTGTATCAACTTGCTCTCGTGCGCGCGCCCCGGAACAATAGCCGGTTTTCCAGACTTACCGCCTTTGAATGCTAATTCTTTTGTCTTTAATGAAAATTCACTCTCGGGGTTTTCGCCCGAGTGACATGCAAAACAGCGTTTTGTTAATATGGGTAATACGTCGCGGTCGAATTGTACAATTGACGACGGAGAGCCTGCGGGCGCGGATTCTGTAGCGCCGCGCGAGAATTGTAACCAGGCCTTTTCAAAATAATTTTCACCGAAAATAAGCATTGCGCCGTGGTGGCCGGACAATGTAATCAATACCGCGGACGCCGCGAGAGCCGTACGATAAAGATAAAACTGGCGCGCGGTGCGCGATCGTTCGGCCGCGATTGAAAAAACGCATACTACCAATGCGAACGCCGACGACGCGACACCAAGCGTTTTATGATAACTAAGAATATCCGCGGTACTTCCGGAGTGACCGGCCGTTTCCGCGTTGGCGAATCCGAATACCGCCGCGACGATCGCCGCGGCCGCCCCCATGAATAATATTCGTTGGGCAGTTCCCGAAATTTGATAACGATCGCGGTTTTTGTTATCAGGACGCCTGCGCACGAATTCGACCGCGGCGGCGCCGATTAGAAACGCGATAGGAAAATGTACAATTACCGGATGCAGCTTTCCGAGCAAATTCCATAACGCTGACATATCCATTCTCGAAAATATATATTAATACGATTACGGACCGAAATGGCCGGCTTCGCCGCGCTCGCGACGCACCGTCTCCGAATAGATATCATCATATTTTCGCGCCGACCGCTCCCACGTGAAATCGCACCGCATGGCACGGCGGCGAATACTTTCAAATCGCACGGAATCTTTATATATACGAAGAGACCTGTCCACCGCCTTTGCTAATTCTTTTGTCGCGACGGGAAGCCAGTCCTCGGCATCGAGCGTGGCGGGCGCCTGAAATGTAATGCCGTTTCCGTCTTGATAGGTATCCGCGTCGCGAATCGTATCGGCGAGGCCTCCCGTAAATGATACAATTGGAATGGAACCATAACGGCATGCGATCATTTGTGATAATCCGCATGGCTCAAATATGGAAGGCATCAAAAAGAAGTCGCTGCCGGCGTAAATGCGTTTGGCAAGAATCGGATGAAAACCGATCGCGACTCCGACGTTCGCGCGGTTCATGTTATGAATTTTCTCGAGTCGATCCTCAAATTCGGCGGCGCCTTCTCCTAATATTACAATTTGCGAACCGTCGCTAATAATTTTTGGTATAATATCAAAAAGCACCGAGACCCCTCGTTGGTCGGTCAGAGATCCTACAAATCCAAAAATGGGAGTCCGCGGGCGGTTTTGTAGTCCGAAATGTGCGCAGAGTGCGTCGCGGTGGCCGTCGCGTCTCAGAAGTCTATTTTCGTCAAACGCCGGCCACGGTCCTCCGGCGGGATCGTCCTCGGCCGCTGCCGGATCCCAAACGGATGTATCAATTCCATTCAACACTCCAACCAAATCATCAATTCGCTTCCTTAACACTCCGTCCATTCCGCAGCCAAATGTTGTATTCTGTATTTCGTCGGCATAACGGGGGCTGACTGTTGAAATCATCGTTGACCATAACAATCCGCCTTTGAGCATGCTCCAGTCGCCGAAGAATTCGAGCTGCTCTTGATCAAATAACCAATCGGGAAGTCCCAGTTTCGAGAGCCAATCTTTAGTAAACTTTCCGGCGTGGGCAATATTATGAATAGTAAATAATACAGCCGTTTTTTCGAGCTTGCCGGTTTTGTAACGAAGCGCTTTATAAACGGGCAGCAAGCCTGTGGGCCAGTCGTGCGCATGAATGACGTCGACGGGATCGGGTTCTCCCGCCAAGTGTTCCAATACGGCAAGACTAAAAAACGCCCAGCGGCGCGGATCGCTTAAATCGCCGCCGTACGGCGCGTGCGGAACATCAAATAACTCCGCGCATTCAACAAAAAAAATCGGGATATCGCGCGACATTAACTTTAATATTCTCGCCGACTTGGGCATTTCTGTATTGTTGATATCCTCGCCGCGCAATGTAACAGTTCCGACGGCTTCCGCACTTTCTAACATTTCTTCCGATATGGAACTAAACCGCGGAATATAAATACGCACTTCGTGCCCGTTCCGTCGCAGTGTTCGCGGCAGCGATGCGACGACGTCGGCGAGTCCACCGACCTTAACGAACGGGTCGCACTCGGGAGCAACGAATGCAATTTTCATTGCATTACAATAGTTGCCGCGCGTTGGACGCGAAAGTAAGTTTTTCGCGCCGTGTTAAATAACAGGGCGCAAATTCCAAATTTCGCGCGCGTATTCTTCGATCGTGCGATCGCTTGAGAAGATTCCCATTCGAGCGATGTTCGTCGCCGCCTTTCGCGTCCACGCGAGTTTATCGCAATAGAGTAATTCTGCTTCTTCCTGCGCCGAAATATAAGATTCGAGATCCGCCAAATGTAAGTATTCGTCGCGCGGGTCGAGTAATATATCATAAAGCGGCCTGAACAGTCCTTCGTCGCGCGGACAAAATCGATTTGTACCCATCGATTCGACGACCCGAGCCGCCGCGGGGTTATTATTACAATACGCGCGCGGCTGATACGCGCCCGGTTGATACAACTTTTGCGCGTCTTCGACTTTCAAACCAAAAATAAATATATTTTCTTCGCCAACCTGGTCGCGAATTTCAATATTCGCACCGTCAAGCGTGCCGATGGTTAATGCCCCGTTCATTGCAAATTTCATATTTCCCGTGCCCGACGCTTCCATTCCGGCCGTTGAAATTTGTTCACTGAGGTCGGCCGCGGGAATGATGCGCTCCGCGAGCGAAACACGATAATCAGGCAAAAATACAACTCGCAACCATTGGCGCGCGCGCGAATCATTATTAATAATATCCGCGACGCCGTGAATGAGGCGAATGACTTGCTTTGCGGCGACGTAGCCGGGAGCCGCTTTCCCGGCGAAAATGTGCGTTCGAGGAACGCGCGGAGCGACGCCGTCTTCCACTAATCTTAAATATTTATGAATAATATAAAGAACGTGGAGAAGCTGGCGTTTATATAAATGAAGCCGTTTTGCTTGTATATCAAAAAGTGCGGACGCGTCGACGCTAATGTTTGTAAGATCTGTAATGATTTTCGCAAGCCGGGATTTGTTTCTTTGTTTAACGCGCCAGAGTTGATCAAGAAACGACTCGTCGTTTAAGTAGTTTTCAATTCCGCGCAAAAGCTCCAGATTTGTAATCCACCCGCTTCCAATCGTTCCGCCGAGAAGCGCCGCGAGATCCGGGTTGGCTTCAAGAATCCACCGCCGCTGCGTCACCCCATTTGTTTTATTATGAAATCGCGCCGGCCAAAGATCGTTAAATTCTTTCAATACCGTCGTCTTTAATAATTTTGTGTGCAGAGCCGCGACGCCATTCGTCGCGTGGCTTCCGACAACCGCGAGACTTGCCATGCGCACATGCTTCGGCTCTGACTCTTCAATTATCGACATGCGGCGCATGCGTTCGGCATCGTTAGGAAAACGAATTGCTACTTCATCAAGGAATTGATGGTTTATTTGATAAATTATACTTAAATGTCGCGGCAACACTCTTTCAAATAGCGGCACGGGCCATTTCTCGAGCGCCTCGGGCCGCAGCGTATGATTTGTATACGCAAGCGTGTTTTTTGTTATTTCCCATGCGCGCTCCCACGGAATGTTGCGCTCGTCAACGAGCGTTCGCATCAATTCCGCGACGGCCAGCGACGGATGAGTATCATTCATTTGGATCGCGGTTTTGGCCGGCAGCGTTTCTAAATCTTCATGATGCGACTGGAACCGGCGAAGAATATCGCGAATTGAACAATAAACTAAAAAGTACTCCTGTAGTAATCGCAATTCGCGCCCCGCGCTGACGGAGTCGGAAGGATACAAAACTTTCGAAATGCGCTCCGAGTGAATTTTATCTTCGACGGCGCGCAGATAGTCGCCGCTATTAAATATATCAATATCAAAATCGCCCGACGACCGCGCTGTAAACAATCGGAGAAAGTTAACTGTTGTCGCTCCATAACCAATCACGGGCATGTCATGCGCCGTGCCGACGACGTAACGCTGATCCGTCCACGTTTTCTTAGTTTTCCCGTCGAAGCCAGTCGTCTCCGCGATGCGTCCGTAAATGGGTACTAAATATCGAGATTCCGGCCGTTCAATTAGCCATGGACTTTGATCATTTCCCCACGCGTCGGGCCGTTCGGTCTGATGTCCATCGCGAATCTCTTGTTTAAATAAACCAAATTCATAATTAATACCGTATCCGTATCCGGGCATTCCTAACGTTGCGAGCGAATCTAAGAAACACGCGGCGAGACGGCCAAGGCCGCCGTTTCCGAGCGCCGCGTCGGGTTCGGTTTCTGATACTTCTTCGAGCTCCATGCCGAGCTCGCGGAGTGCTTCTTGAACTAAATTATAAATACCCAAATTCATTAAATTATTAACTAACGAACGCCCCATCAAGAATTCCATCGATAAGTAATAAAGGCGTTTTGCGCGGGCGTTGCGATACCGGCGTTCCGTTTCGAGCAATCCATCAATAACGCGCTCGCGGACCGCGAGAGAAACTGTAGTTAACAAATCGCGCGGGGTGGCGTACTTCCACTGCTTGCCAACCGTGTATTTGATATAATGCCGGACGGAATCCTGGAGCGCGACGAGCTCTTCGCGACGAAATGGACGCTCTGCCAACGCGCCCGTTGCGCGAGCGTTGGTTCGGGAAAGCAAGTCTTTAGCGTCCGTCATAGAGGATCGTGCGAAGATGGCTGAAGCGTAGGGTGGCCGAATTGTCCGCTTTATCGGCGGAACATCGGGGGGTTGGAAAAGATTGTTTCGAGCGGCCGAACCGCTGCGCGAATTATGGCGCCGGAGGATCGAAATCGTATGGATGTTGATGCGAACGCGAAGGGCTGGCGCACCAGTTATGGTAAGAATGCCAACCGTGATGCCGGCCGTCGATCCGCGACCTAATTTTAATAATAAAACCTGCCTGATAACCGGCGCTTCGGCCGGGCTTGGGCGCGACTTCGCGGAACTCTTCGCGCGCGACGGTTATCGTTGTATTTTGGTCGCGCGGCGGCGGGATATATTAAATAGCATCGCCCAATCGTTAAATACTAAGTATTTGTGCGAATGCATTGTGATTGACGCGGACTTGGCGATTCCGGGCGCAGGCAGCGCTTTATTTGATAAGATTAATGAACTGGGGCTGAATGTCGACGTATTAGTGAATAACGCGGGAGCCGGCACGTACGGAATGTTTATTGATAGTAATGAAACAGATCAACTCAAAATGATTGATCTTAATATTCGCGTTTTGACAGAATTAACAAGGTGCATAGCTCCGCAAATGGTTGCCCGCGGCGAAGGACGAATTTTAAATGTTGCATCGACGGCCGCGTTCCAGCCGGGGCCGCTCATGGCGGTATATTATGCAACAAAAGCGTATGTATTATCTTTTTCTGAGGCGTTATCGAACGAACTCGCCGGGACGGGCGTAACTGTTACAATTCTTTGCCCGGGCCCAACCGAGACGGAATTTCAGCAGCTCGCCAATATTGATATATCAAAACTAAAGAAAAGCGGGTGGCTCATGCCGTCGATGCGCGCCGCCACCGCGGGCTATCGCGGAATGCTGCGCGGAAAGCGAATTGTAATACCCGGTTTTATTAATTTTATAATTGCAGAGTCGGTGCGCTTCGCGCCGCGCTCGTTTGTGTTAAGAACGGCGCGCTGGATCCAGGAACAGGGACGTTCGGCAGCGAAGCCTGCGAAGTAACTCAACGTGCAACGATTCACCGCAAGCACCGGTCGCGTTGTCTTGACTACGTTTCGTCCGCCGCTACCCTCGTCGTCCCAAATATTCCCGGATAGCTCAGTCGGTAGAGCAGCTGACTGTTAATCAGCGGGCCGTAGGTTCAAGTCCTACTCCGGGAGCCAACCAAACTCGATCGATAACGAGAGCGGCAGCACGCGCGAGCGGGAATGGCGTTACGCACGGCCAACGGCGGGCGCGGAAGAATCACGGCGATGCGGGGTTCAGACACCCAAAATCAAAAAGCTAAAAAAGCCGCCCTCGCGATTCTTAACATTCCCGGCGGTCGAAATCATAACAATCGCAAAAACGCCGAAACCGCAACGCCGCGGCAAAAGATACAAATAAACGTCCCTCGATTTTGTAAACTTTTCGCGCGCGGGTTTGAAGTTACTAATGCGCCGGGCGGGATTGTTAGCGTTTAATGGGATCGTTGCTATTGGGCGTAAACGGCCTTTGCTTGCGTTAACATTCGGCGTGCGGGGAAATTGATATATCGTGCGTTGCGGGCGCGTGGTGGGCGAATGGGTGCGGAGGTGGGCGGGATTGGCGATTAGGCTCGGCGCGGGTGCCGGGCAAGTGGACGGGCGCGGGGTTTCTCCGAGAGCGGTGAATTGATAAAAGCGATTTCGAAGGTTGCGATGGCGGTTTTCGGCTTCACGTCGTTAATCGATCCCTACGTCGAAAGTTATTGATTGACGCGCAGCGTTTGCCGCCTTTTAATTCACGCCGGTTGAGGGCACGTCCCCTCGCGAGATCTTTTACCCGTTCGGAAGTCCCGGTGAGTTTTATGTTTCAAATCACAAATATTCGATTTGCGCTTGTAACAATTCTGGCGCTCGGCGGCGCGTTGTTTTCTGATACTAAGAATAGCCGTAGGATAATTGGTAAGACGCCCGTCGCCACAAATTCGCCTGAATCGATTCCTGCGGGATTATCTAATAACGATTGGTCGAGCATTCGAGAGGCGTATGAGGCCGGTCGCCATTCTGCATATCCCGTTGATGGCGGTTTCCGAATGCGCAATCCGGGCCAAAAATGGAATACAGAGTTCGATGGACGAGGATTCTTAGTTAAGCCCGATGGAGGAAGCTGGTCGTGGGGATTGGAGCTGAAAAGTTATGGAGTTGCCGAAAATGTGAAGCTTCTTTCGAAAACTACAAATGTCTCAGCCGATGGCCAACTCGTAAGAT
>JBJXHE010000048.1:0-30391 GCA_046160785.1 Planctomycetota bacterium | reverse complement strand
CCGCATACTTAAATTCATGATTCTGCGTGCATTTTTGTAACAATGCGCCGCGAATGTGATTCATAAAGATACGATCTTCGCCCGGAAATTCCTCAAGCCGCGCGCACACCTTCGCCGGATCACGGCTTTCAATCGCACTTAATATATCTTTTGGAACCTTCGCGTCGGGTAGCGTGTCAATGCGCGGTTTTGTAAGATACGGCCCGTCAATATTAGAAATCGCGTCGCGCGCCATCGCGATCCATGCGGCCGCTTGAAACATCATTAGATATTTCGTGTCGTCGTTTCGCGTGCGCCGGAAGATATATCCAAAAGCTTCGACCTCGGTAACTGTATGAACGGGCAAAACATTTTTCTTACCCGCCCGTGAAAGCATCAATTCCGAAGCGTACAGCCGCAGGCCGTCCCAAATCGTTTGAGATCCGGTGCCTACCTTCAATTCCGAGAGTATGCAATGCTGCGCATCCTTCGATCCCAATCCGCGCAATGTTTGTAATATTTTTAAACTTCGCGCAGAATCTTCGACCGCACCGCGATTCTCGGGAATTTGCTTTATTAGCGTTCTCGCGTAATGATAATGTTCCGTATTCGTACCGGCGTTATCTGTAGCAAGCGACAACACTAACGAACGCAGCGCGGGCTCGGCGAACTTTGTTCCTATCCGCATGAGCGTTCGATCCATCTGCGCAGCAAAAATGATTCGATGGCCGACGTCGCGAAAACTTCGCGCCGCATAGGGCCACAGCTGCTCGCACGTTGCTTCATAACTATACGCCTCAAAGAAGCCGAGCATCGCGCGCTCGGCGCGCTCGGGATCAAATATATCCAATGCCGCAATTAGTTCATTTTTAGCATTCGGTCTATCTTTAATATCTAAAACCGGCCGCGGCGGAAGCGTCCAATTCTGGCTAATGCGAAAAACCTCGCGTTCGTTTGCTTCTGCAAAATTATCCATTGCCCAAATCGCGGCTCGCCACTTATCGGACTTCGGCGCATCCTCGATCAGTTGGAATGCCGACTCGACCATCATGACCGCGTGCAAATGACTACCGGTCGGAAGCGGCTTAATATCATAAATCCCCGCAAGGAAACTCGCGCCGAGGAATGTCTTCGGTGGGGTTGACTCGCCGATCCAACTCTTCAAGTTATCAATAATATCTTTTCTTTTCATGCGGCGAATCCAATCGGAAATCTCTTCGATATCAAACAAATCCTGCGCAACGAAGGCTTTCGTAAAACTTTGCGGAATTATAAAACTTCCAGCCGATGCGCCGAGAAACACTAACGTTTCACGGCGATTCAAGTGAAGCGGCGGCGGCATTTTAGTAATAACTACGGTGGCGTAGTTTCCACTGCGTTGCTACGCGGAACGCTAACGAACTGCGCGCTACCAAATCTCGGCGCGTTTATCCGCCGGCCTCACCATCGGATCGCCATCTTTACATCCAAACGCTTTTGCAAATTCCGCCATGTTTTGTAGTGGTCCGATTCCGCGGAAGTTTGGCGGCGAATGCGGATCTGTTTGAATTAATGTTCGTAAGTATTCGTCGCGATTGTTGCCTCTCCACGCGCGTGCCCATGATACGAAAAACCTCTGGTCCGCCGTGAATCCGTCGAGCGGCGCGGGATCCGGCTTGCCTTCAAGCGAACGACGAAATGCATAATACGCGATCGTTAACCCGCCCAGGTCGGCAATGTTTTCGCCCAATGTTAATTCTCCATTAACATTCAAATCATCTGTAGCTTTGAATTCGTTAAATTGCTTCTTAACAATTTCGGAACGGCGCTCGAACTCTTCGCGATCCTGCGGTTGCCACCATTCTTTAAGATTCCCTTGGGCGTCGAACTTGCTCCCCTGGTCGTCGAAGCCATGTGTTAATTCATGGCCGATCACCGCGCCCATCGCTCCATAATTTAACGCGTCGTCCTGGCGTTCATCAAAAAACGGCGCTTGTAGAATCCCGGCCGGAAACGCGATTTCATTTAATAACGGATTATAATAAGCATTCACTTCCTGCGGAGCCATGCCAAATTCCGTGCGATTGACGGGCTTTCCTATCTTATCTAAATTTCTGCGAAACTCGAATTCCGAAGCCGAGCGCCGGTTCACGAAGTACGATGCCTCGCGCCTAATTGTTAACTTAGAATAATCGCGCCAAACTTCGGGATAGCCTATTTTGGGAACGATAGTATTTAACTTTTCGAGCGCGGCTGTTTTAGTAGCATCGCTCATCCACGCGCGCGTTTTAATACGTTCGCGAAACGCCGCGATTAAATTATGAACCATTTCCAGCGCGCGCCGCTTTGCCTCGGGCGTAAATGCTAATTTAACATATTCCTGCCCGAGCCCTTCGCCCATCGATTCTTCAAGAGCGCTCATGACGCGTTTCCAACGCGGCCTCAGTTCCTGTGCGCCGTTTAGTATCTTTCCGTTGAACGCAAATGATTCATTTACAAATTCGTCGCTGAGCGACGGCGCCGCCGACTGAACGACGTGCCAGCGTAAATACTGTTTCCAGTCTTCCAGCGGAACGCTTTCTAACATTTCATTTATGCGCCGCAGAAATTTCGGCTGTCCAACGTTAACTTCTTCGAGTCGCGGCGCGCCGAGTTCGGAAAAGTAGCGATTCCAATTCCAGCGCGGAGCGAGAGACTGCAATTCCGCGACTTTCATTAAATTATAAATTGCGCTGGGGTCGCGCATTTCAACATTCTTCATCGACGCTTCCGCTAGCTCCGTTTCGATGCGAAGAATTGTATTTGCATTTTTTGTAGCATTCGCTTCGCTGTCGCCGAGCAATTGAAACATTCGCTTCACGTGCGAATGATACTCGGTGCGCTGCATTTTTGATTTCTCGTCCATCCGAGTATAATAATCCCGATCCGGCAACCCGAGGCCGCTTTGAAAAAGCATTCCAATCACGCGATGCGAATTCTTAAAGTCTTGTTCGCCCAAAAAGGAGAACGGCGCGAAATTAAAGTGGCGATGATTCTTAGTAAATTCGGATTGTAACTGTTCCAAATTACTAATAGCTGCGATTCGCTCGAAATCTTTTTGTAGTGGTTTCGCGCCGTCGGCGTTCGCGCGCGCCTCATCCATTCCGCTCGCCCAAAAATCGCCGATCTTGCGGCGCACGCTTCCCGGATCGGAACCGCCGTCGGCCGCCGCCGATTCAACAATTTCTCTCAGAAGTTTTTTATTACGTTTTTCGATTTCGTGAAACACATTCCACGACGACTCTTCCGCGGGCACCGGATTATTCTTAAGCCAGCCACCATTTGTAAATTTATAAAAATCAACGCTGGGGCTGACGTTTCGATCGAAATCGGCTTCCGATAACCCCACTCCCGGCGGCGCCGACTTACAACTAAAAAGAGCCGCCGGCAAAAACGTTAATATAGCAAATAAGGTTAAACTCTTTTTTAGCATTGTCTTTTTTTTGGTAAATCCGTCGCGCGACGGCGGCCGTTTCCGCGGGAGTTAACAGCCCGCGGCAAAAGTGCTTCGCAATTCAAATATAGGAATTTTTTTTTAAATCGAGGAAAGGCGTCCGAGACGTAGTAAGAACTTACGTCGAGGATGGCTTGACGATGAGTTAACAAAAAAGAACATATTTAAATCGGATGACTTTTGCCACGGGCTGTTAAGTATCAGCGGCGCCGTTTTAACGCGTTCTTCCCCCTTTGATAAAAAAATAAATCTGCGGTCTATAAAATAAATCTGCCGGAGGCCAGCGTGCCTTTCGGCATCACTAACCTCCAGCAGGGAGAACCGCTTCTCGATTGAAAGCCTAGCACAGCTCCCCAGAAAATGCGCAAGTAGCTAATAAAAAAAATTTCGAGGGTTATTGCGGTTTGCGCAGGCGGAAACGGGTCTTGCGCTCAATCCTCTCGTGGGGACAGGTTTAAACGTGTCCCCGAACCTGTCCCCGGGACTGTCCCTACTCGACCCTACTCGACGACGGTTATTGGATAAATCCAATCGGCAGGTTCGCCGCCGAGGCCGCGAAAGCGACGTAACAAATGTAATTGATAGTTTCCCGCGGCGAGGCGCCCGCCGCCGAATGTAAATGTAATTTCACCTTTCGCTTCGCCAGGCTCGACGTGAATCGGTGCGTCGCCATAGGATATAACAGTTCCAAATCCCACCCGTTCGAGGCGCACATCGAACGCGACTCCGTTTTCAAATGGCACTTTTATTGAAAACGCACGCGCGGACTTGTTTGTTAATGATACAACCGATGGCGCGCGCTGCGGATTCTCCATGAGCGGCGACCCCAAATCTTCTCCGCCGGCCCCGCCGAATTCGAGCGTCGGCGCGCGGCCGGCGGTTACTTCATAAACGCCGAGCGGAAGAAAAATTGATGTTACAATTGCGGCAATAGCAAGTTTCGGACGCGCGGTCGCGTCGCCGAATTTTTGTAGTAACGTCGACGCGGAATTTCGCACGGCCGTCGATCTTAATTCTTTCAGCGCTGCCTCGCAGCCAACGCACAACCGGACGTGCTCCGCGATTCGATCCTGGCGTTCACTAACAATAAATTCGCCGCCGGCTAATTTTACTAATTCTTCGACGTCGGGATGCGCGTCGCCCGCGGCGGCGCCGAGCCGGACAATCTTTCGTTCAAACAAATCCAAATCGCGGTAGGCCGCGCGGCACACTGGGCTTTGACCTAAATATTCGCGAACGCGAAGCGCCTCTTCGGGGGGGAGGTGTCCCGTTACTAAGAATGGAACGCGCACATACGCGGGCACGTCGGCCGCTGCAGGCATCGCCGCGGAGGCGTCCACCAATTTTCGAATATTTGTTATTTCCGCGGATAGTACATTTCCCGTCAAATTTAATTGTTGTATTACTTCCGCGAACTCTTCGCGTTTTATAAATGTTCGAATAGCAAACGTCCGCGCGTTCGGCGGCAACAAATGCAATCGTGTAAATAACAATCGGTCGGCGGGCGCGGCATCGCCGAGGTTTTGTAGCTTTACAATTTCGCGGTCGGAAATGCGTTCGTGCGCGGCGCGCAGCGCGTTTCGCCGAGCTGTGACTTCGATCGACCTGAATTCGGCCGCGGCGCTTTTTGTCCGTTGCAAGGCGTCCGCGACGAGAGTGTCTCTTCCCGCCGCGACACTCGGAAAACGCACGAGAGATCGCTCCGCTTCATTCTTGAAAAGTGAAAGCGCCGCTTCGTCGTTTTGAAGCAAACTTGATAGCGCGTTGGCGACGGGATCGGTCACGGAATGGTTGGTTCGACGAAGCGTCGATGGAGGCGCCGAAGAATCGTTGAATTGCCCGGTCGATTCCAGAGTTTAGTTCGCGTCCGTCGCGGGCGACTCTCTAGGGTTGATACAATTCGCTTCCGGGCGCGCCGCCAAAGATAAGAATTCGTCCGTCCATCGGAATCGTGATGCCGGTTGCGCCCGCGCGGGGCGTTACTAAATTTGGACCGGCGACACTCGCATTCGGGGAATGGCTAATGATTTCGCTTGAACTTATCATATTCGGCAATTTAACAGTTCCGAGGTTGCCACTGAGGAGCGCGGCAATGTCAAGATTGCCGCTGATGCCGCCCGCGACGAGAACTTTTGTAGCATTCGCCACTGGCGCGGCCGCGTGAAGCGCGCGGCTTTCTAATAGATTCGGACCCGCGGCGAAACCGCCGGTTCCGAACTGGGCCGCGGGATTCCAGCGAGTTGTAGTATTTACAGTTCCAAAAACGATTTCGCTCAGATTTCCCGATTGCAACACTCCCGATAAGTCGGCCGAGATTCCGCCCGCCAATATAACATTTCCGTCCGAGAGCTTTGTCGCCGAATGCAACATTCGCGGCCCGGTAAAGAATTTCGGAAGCGGGCCGAACGAGTTCGTGAGTGGATTATAGGTATATCCGGAATTAGATATTAATGGAATTCCGAGCGCAAGCGCGAGGCCGCCCGCGACGAGAACCTGTCCGTTATTTAATAATGTCGCCGTGTGAAGCGCCTTCCCTTCAACGAGCGAAGGCCCCAATGTAAACATTCCCGTCGCGGGATCATAAATTTCACTCGAATTTAAGATTCCGGTTAATAACGATAACGGTTCGGCGAGATTGATCGAGCCGAGCCCGCCGAAAATAAATACTTTACCATTCGTGAGTCGGACGCCTGCGGCGCCTGCGCGCGCAAGGTTCATCGGTCCATTTGTAGCAACGAAATCGCCCGTGTTCGGAATAAACAAATACGCTTCGTTCGACATCGTTACTTCAATTCCAGGAGTTCCGCCGCCGCCCGTGACGGTCGCCGAAATGCCACCCATCACTAATATTTTTCCGTCGGCTAATTGTATACGCGTCGAGAGCGGGTACGACGGTTGGTTGAACCCTGCAGGAAATGTATCTTGTGTCCACGGAGTATAAGATTCGGGAATCGGACCGGCGCCACCGACAGCTAATATTCCGCCGTTCGCCGTTGTAAATAAATCGCCCATGACCGACGGCAATCCCGGAATTCCGACCGCGTTTGCGAACGTGTTTGGCTTTTGAAACGTGGCGCGCGCCAAATTGGATATTCCAAAACCGTTATTATCAAAAGAGACAAGCTGAAAACTAATCTTACCGCCTTCCCATTCGGCACCGACCGGAAATGTAAATGATGCATTTCCCGTTTCATCAAATTGCCCACTTAACAAAAGCCCGTTTTCGAGAGCGCGAACCGGATCGATGAACAATACAATATCATTGTCGATTTGTGTTAATTCTTCGACAGTCGAAAACCACAGTACGTACATCTGATTCGGCAACCCCTTCATTCGTATGATTCCGTTTCCCCCGGCGACCGCGCTCGGAACATCAATAAACGGAAGACCCTGGCCATTTGCAGCTGCGCTGAAAAGATTAGTTGTAACTAAGACGGCGGCGGCCAAAACCGACGGAAGGATTCGATTGAACATGGAACTACCAGTCCTCGCTTTGTCTTCGAAATAGATGTCTCGAATGACGCTACAGTATAACGACCCCGCGCAATCAATGTGAAACTTCGATAAAATATTTTGCTCAAGACTCCACAGCGCCTCCGCCCGTCATGCGACCACTTCCTTATAATCCGGCTACAAAACAACTTGCTACATATCCGATGGAGCGCCTGCACGCGCTCAAAAACGATTTGCGCGCGCGCGGAATTCCTATTCATGATTTTGGAACGGGCGATCCCATCGAACCGACGCCGGCTTTTCTTAAAGAGGCGTTTCTCGCGGCCGTACCTGTAATATCACAATATCCAACGGTTTCCGGAATACCGGCGCTGCGAAAGTCCATATCGAATTATCTAAAACGCCGTTTTGATATTAATATTGATTCCGAGACGCAGATTCTCCCGACGTCCGGGTCGAAGGAGGCAATCTATCATTTGCCGAGCGCGTTCATCGATCCGCACGGCGAGCGCCGCGGCGTCGCGTTCTTGGAGCCGTGCTATCCCGTGTATCGACTGGGCGGCCTCTTCGCCGGCGCGGAAATTATTAATTTAACATTACGAGCCGAAGATCAGTTTCATTTTCGGCCGGACTTGCCCGGGCGCGTCCCGAAAGAAGTCGAAGACCGAATCGCTATATTATGGATTAATTATCCTCACAATCCGACGGGCGCGCAAATGTCAAAAGACGGGCTCGCGCGCGTCGCAGCGTGGGCGCGCGAACGCGGAATTTTGTTAGCATCTGACGAATGCTACTGCGACGTCCACGGCGGAACGCCCGCGCCGTCGATACTACAAGTGGCCACCGAAGGAATCTTAGCTTTACATTCGCTGAGCAAGCGAAGCGGCATGACGGGCTACCGCCAGGGATTTGTAGCGGGCGACCCGAATTTGATAGCTACTTATAAATCGGTGCGCGCGGGCGTCGGCGTCGCGCCGCAGGAACCCGGGCAGCACGCCGCGGTGGCCGCGTGGAGTGACGGCGAACACAGCGAACAGCGCCGCAGAGTATTTGAAGCAAAGAGAAACCTATTTTTACAATTCTTTCGAGAACATAACATTAAAATTGCCGCGAGCGAATCCGCGATATTGTATCTTTGGATCGCCGTTCCGGCGGGGATGACATCGGTACAATACGCGTCGCGTCTCGCCGAAGGAGGAATTGTAGTTTCCCCCGGAACCGACTTCGGCGCCGCCGGCGAAGGATTTGTAAGATTAGCGCTCGTCCCAACCATTGACGGCTGCCGCGCGGCCATCGAAGCGTGGAAAAAAATATGATGAATCAGCTCGAAGAAATCATCGAATCCGCCTGGAACGACCGCGAGAAACTTAAGGATCCGCGCGTTCGCGAAGCTATAGAAACGACGCTGCGATTATTAGACAGCGGCGAAATTCGCGTGGCGCAAAAATCGAACGGCGCGTGGCAAACGAACGCGTGGGTTAAAAAAGGAATATTACTATATTTTCCGATCGCGGAAATGAAAACATATCAATTCGGACCGTTTGAAACCTACGATAAACTGCCTCTCAAGTCGGGACTACAAAAAGCCGGCGTGCGCGCTGTTCCGGGCGCGGTGGTTCGCTACTCATCTTTTGTTGAATCGGGCGCAATTCTTCTGCCGAGTTTTGTTAATGTTGGCGCGCGCGTCGGCACGGGCACCATGATCGACACGTGGGCAACTGTAGGAAGCTGCGCGCAGGTCGGCGCGAATTGTCATATTGCCGGCGGCGTCGGAATCGGCGGCGTGCTCGAACCGCCCTCGGCAAATCCCGTGATTATTGAAGATTATTGTTTTATTGGTTCGCGCTGCATCGTCGTAGAGGGTTCGCTCATCGAGGAAGGATCCGTGCTCGGCGCGAATACTGTTATAACCGCTTCGACGCCGATTATTGATGTGACCGGCGAAACTGAAATTGTTTATAAAGGGCGCGTGCCCGCGAATTCTGTAGTGATTCCTGGAGTGCGCCAAAAGAAATTTGCCGCGGGAACGTACGGGCTTCCGTGCGCACTGATTATTGGTAAGCGCAGCGCGGAAACGGATCGCAAGACTTCGCTCAACGCCGTGCTTCGCGATTATAGCGTTCCCGTTTAATTATAGTTTTGTGGCGGCGGCACCCGAATCTTTAACAAAGCTCGTTCTTGAGCTTTTGAATCTTCGCTCCGAGATCGGCAACGAAGCCGAAATCGCTAACTTTGTAGAAGCGCGGCTGCGCGCGAAATTAACAGATGTGCGCAGAATTGGAAACGCGATTGTTGCCTTTGGCCCCCGCCGCGGACGTCCGCTTGTCGCCCTTGCGGGGCACTTGGATACGGTCTTCGGCGCGCCCGACGATCCAAACGCGCCGCGAATTGTAAATGATCGAATTTTCGGCCTCGGCGCGAGCGACATGAAAGCCGCGATCGCGTGCGATCTGTGGCTTCTTGAAAATTGTGATATAACAAAATGCGAATTTGATCTTTGTTTCGTTTTTTATGATCGCGAGGAAGGCCCGCTCTCCGAAAACGGATTATTAAAGTTGTGGAGCACCGTTCCAGAATTAAAAACCGTCGATCTCGCGATTTGCGGCGAACCGACCGACAACGCGGTGCAGCTCGGCTGCGTCGGATCGGTGCATTTTAAAGTTATATTTCGCGGGCGCGCCGCGCACAGCGCCAGGCCGTGGCAGGGCGACAACGCCGTTCACAAATCTTGGAAATTACTAAAAGCACTTTCGGAAGCGCCCGTCCGCGAGGCCGTAATTGATGAATTAACATTTCGCGACGTGATGTCGGTGACGCTCGCGCAGGGCGGCCGTTCGCGCAACGTCATTCCGGATTTGTTTGAACTAAATATTAACGCTCGGTTCGCTCCGGATTCGTCGGTCGAAAATGTACAGTCTAAAATTGCGTCGCTGGCCGGCGGCGCTGAAATCACCGTTGTCGATTCGGCGGCCGGCGCGAAACCGAATCGTTATCATCCGATTATTAAACTACTGATCGAACGCACCGGAGCGCGCGTCGAACCCAAGCAGGCATGGACCGACGTCGCCCAGTTTGCCGAGCGCGGAATTGCAGCTATCAATTTCGGACCCGGAGAACAGGCTCAGGCGCATCAGCGCGGGGAAGGAATCGCGGTCGAAGCGATCTCGGCGTATATTAATATTAAGAAACGGTTTCTTAATATCTAATCAGTAATTTTTATTCGCGCGTTTTACTCGTACCGCACAGCTTCCGACGCGCTGAATTGATTGGATCTCAAAATCGGGAACGCGGCGGCGAGAATAGAAATCAGGATCGCGCCGATGAACGCCCACCAAAGCCACCAAAATTCGGGAATGGTTACAAGTGAAAGGCCCGTGAGCCGGGCGAGCGCGTCAACGACAATATACAAAAACGCCAACCCAACAAATAGACCAAACGCGCCGCCGACCACGCCCGTCGCGATCGCTTCTAATATAACAGTTCCAGCGAGCTGTCCGGGCGTCATCCCGATGGCTTTCATCACGCCGATCTCTTTGCGGCGCTCGAACGCTGCTAATAATAACGCGTTCAAAACGCCGATACCCGCAAGACCCGCGACGAGAAATAATATCAAATCGAACAATCTAAAATCGCGATTGATATCCTTGAGTTCAAACGTTCTGTAGTAAACGCCCGTGTTAATTTGCGGCGGCGGAAGATCCGCGAGCTCCGTCTTCACGGCGGCGGCCACGGCTTCCGGACTCGTATTATTATCAAATCGAAGGGCAACGTGCGTCGACGTTTCGTTCGTTTTACAATAATAATTTTTCATCCATGCCTCGCTCACGACGCCGTATTCGCGCTGCGGTGGAAAGAATCCGACGTCGTCGGAAATTGCAATAATCCTTAATTTGCATGGCGCGCCTGCGGGGACGGACACGGGAATCTCATCGCCAATATTTAATTTTAACGCCCGCGCAAGCGGTGTCGACAAAATGATTGAATTCGTTTCCGTGAAGCGTTTGCCCATCTCGGATTCTACAAATGGGCCGACGAAGCCCGCATCTGTAGCACTCATTCCATAGATCGCGAATGGAGAATAAATCTTGGATCCAAGCGACTCGAATCCTACAACTCCGTTAATCTTAGCGAGCCGCTCCACTCGCTCGCGCGGAAATGGAGTGTTCGAAGCTATAAATACTTTTCGTTCGATCGTCTGGCCCCATTTGGAGACTTCGTTTCTTAAACTTGCCGTGATTCCTTTAATGGTTATAAGCGCAGCGGCGACAAGTGCGAGGACGGCGCACGACGTCGCGACGCGGGGAATTCCCTCGACCATCGACCTCGATGCTAAGAATCCTTCGAGCGGGCGCCACTGTGCAAACGGCGCCGCGACTTTTGCACAAATCCACGCGAGCGCCTTCGGCGATAAAAGTAAGAAACCCATGAAAATAACAAATAACAATCCGCCAAGAACGAGCACGCGCGCCGTTTCGCGCGACTGCTCTCCGAGAACCGGAACCGCGAAGAAATATAATAAAGGAAGCACGACGGCAAGAATTCCAAACATAAAGAAATTCATACCTTTAAATAAATCCGCGGGCCGGCCGAGATCGCGCTGCGCTAGCACTCGCGCCGGAAATATCGATTTCGCCTTGAGGAGCGGAAAGATCGATCCGAACATGGCTATCAATACGCCCATCGACGCAATGGCAATAATCGGTTCCCAACGAACTACAAATATTCCGACGCCCCCCACTTTTCCTAACGTTGTGAAACCCGCGACGAGCGCGACCTTCGCAAACAACAGCCCGAGCCCGACGCCCGCGAGCGCTCCGAAAATAGATATCATCGCACCCTCGACGAAGAACGCGAAGCCGATCTGTCTTCGCGTCGCTCCGAGAGAATTTAATATAGCAATTTCTCGCACGCGTTCGGTGAGCGACATCGACAGCGTGTGGAAAATAACAAATAATCCTAATAATAACGAAAGCACGCCGGACACGCGCACGCCGTTGCGAAACGCGCGCTCGTCGGCGGCTTCGCCGATCAGCGCGGTGCGGTCGACCGAATATGCAAATGTCGGAGTCAAGGCGGTTTTTAACTCTTCCGCGGAGACCTTCGGCGATTTCGAAACCCAAAAGATAGGATTCAGGCGCTGCTCGCCGTAAATTTTGGAAACGCTCGAAAATGGCACAATAATAATCGAGCCGCCCGACTGCTTTCCTAAATGATAACTATCAAGAATTCCAACAACTTTAAATTCGGCGGCGTCTGGAATAAATCTGGAAACGTCGGGAGCGTCGCGCGGCGCGCGCGGGTTGAGCACTAATTCTCCATTGATACAAATCATCGCGCTTTCTTCGCGCGCTCTCGGTGTCGAAAGCTTAATCGTATCATTTGCCAAAATCCGAGAGCTCGTTGCCAGTTCGCCGCCCATTAAACATTGCAATGGTTCCGTTGCACCGGCGCCAGTTGTAGCTTCAGAAGATATATCAACTCCGATCGCAACCCGGTAAGCATCAAAAGCCGGCTCCGTGCGCGCGACGTCGTCGAGCGCGACCAGTTGCGCCGATGCGCGCATGCCGTGGCCCGTATCAAATTGAACTGTATTAAAAATAATCGCGCCGACGCGATCGACGCCCGGGGTTTCTTTTAATTTCTCCAGCGCTTCCTGCGGCGAAAGCTGCGGATCGGCGGGAGTCACTTCAAGGTCAACTTTAGCAAACGCCTCAATTTTTGGTTGTAACTTAAAGGCAACGGTCGTTTCGTCGAGCGTTAGTATTGCAATCGCAACGGCAACGCCCATGCCGATTCCTAATATTGAAAAAAGCGTTCGCGCGGGCCGCGTACGAAGCGCGCTCCAAGCCACCGGGAATGCAAACATCAAAAATCCTTATTGTTAAATTCCCAGTTTTGCTAACGTTTCGTGAATGAGGTCGGGCGTGAGTCCGGGCCCCCGAAGTTCGGCGTTCGGCACCGTCTGTCCGTCTTTTAACATAAAAACGCGGTCGGCGTAGGCGGCGTCGCGAACGTTATGTGTAACTAATAATATCGTGCGTTTTTCACGGTCGCGGCAATGGCGCAGCGCGTTCATCACTTCCTCGCCGGCTTTTGTAGCTAAGTTTCCCGTCGGTTCATCACATAACAATATCGGCGCGCCCGTGATCATCGCGCGCGCGATCGAAGTTCGTTGCATTTCGCCGCCGGAGAGCTGGCTCGGCAGGTGGTCGCGACGGTCGGAAAGGCCGAATTGATGTAATAACCTTTCAATTTCTACTTGCGAGCTTTTGATAGATCGCCCCGCGATGCGCAGCGGTAATTGTATATTCTCCTCGACCGTTAACGTTGGAAGTAAATTAAAAAACTGGAATACAAATCCTATCTGTTCACGCCGCAGCAAAGTGCGGCCGCGTTCGTCGAGTTCGCTCATCGGCCGGCCGCCGAGCTCGATCGAGCCCGACGACGGAGTGTCGAGCCCCGATACTAATTGTAATAATGTAGTTTTTCCCGAACCGCTCGGCCCCATGATTGCTACAAATTCTTCGCGTCGAACTTGAAAGCTAATATCGAGCAAGACTGGGAGTTTTCTCCCTTTGACTTCGTGGAATCGGTAAAGTCCGTCGGCGCGAATCGCAAGCGTTTCGGTCGCGGAATGCGGGGTTGTTTGTGTCGCGGTTGTTGTCACGGGAGCTTCCAAAAACGCGGCAAGCCTACACAATGTTTGCGTGTTTGTAATTTCGACAATTACTTTTCTCGCAATTTTTCAGCCCGTTCCGCAGGGCGCCGATCCTGATTTTCAGAAGAGAATAAACGAGGCGATCGACCGCGGCGTGCGATGGCTAAAGAAAGAACAGCGCGCGAACGGGACGTGGCCCGACGGTCATAACGAAAAATTTGAGAGCGGAGTCGCGGCGCTCGGGTTCTTAACATTAACAAAATCGGGCGTCGGAGAATCCGATCCGTCGCTGCAGCGTTGTATACAATTTTTTAATGAATATCGCGCGTTTGAGAAAACGTATTCGACGGGAGTATTAGCCATGGCGTGGGAAGCATTAAAACGCGGATCTGTAGACAAACCGCGCGCCGAGGCCGCGGCGAAATGGCTCATGGAGCACCGAGATGAAAAGACAAAATTGTGGGCATATCCTGATGGCGACGTGGACTGCTCAAATACACAATACGCATTATTAGGCTTGCACGCGGCATCGAGAATGGGCGTCGACATTCCACGGGAGTTTTTGTTTCAAACGGTGAACGCGATCGTAAAGATGCAACAAAAAGACGGCGGCTTTGTTTATAGAAATGCCGACGAAGTGCCGGCCGGTTCGATGACGACCGCAGGGATTTGTGCATTACAACTCGCCGCGCGGCATTTAAAGAGTTTTCCTCAATATGAATCAAAAAAGAGTGAATGGCTGGCTGCCGAAAAATTAGCATTCGACTGGCTTGAAAAACATTTTCGCGTCGACGCCAACCCCGCGGGCTTTTCTGAACGCGGCGGCATGCGCGTCTGGCATTATTATTATTTATACGGACTCGAACGCGCGTGCGAACTCGCGGGAAAACAAAAGATAGGTAAACACTGGTGGTATCGAGAAGGCGCAGAATATTTATTATCAAATCAACACGCCGACGGCCACTGGAGAAGCGATTTTACAGATACTTGTTTTGCACTGCTGTTTTTGAAACGCGCGACGTCAACGTGGACGCCCGACCGGAAGACTCACGATGTCGACACGGCCGTTTCGCCGCAAAGGAATGAAATCTTCAAGCGCCCGCCGGAGCCGCATGCTTCTGTAGTATTTATCAAAAAATGGTCTCTTGCCGGACCGTTTCTTACAAAAAAGACCGAACCGCTCTCAAAAGATGAGATCGGCGAAGCATCTATCAAATCGGTTTTGGACGGAACGAACGCGGGCGCTTCGAACAAGCGCTGGAAGAAAATTGAATTAACAGAAAAGGAAACGGTTGTGAACCTCGAAACGCAATTACAACCATTCACGAACGCGTTTGCCTATGGATTTACAATTCTGAATTGTAAAAAAGACACGGACGCCGTTCTGTGGCTAGGACATGACGACGGCGCGAAAGCGTGGCTCAACGGAAAGTTAATTTACGAAAACGAAACGTACGGCGAAGCGCCCGGCCACGACATGTATTTTGTACATATCAAATTGAAAGCCGGAGCAAACCCGTTTTTAATCAAAGTCTTTAACGCAAGCTACGGAACCGGATTCTGCGCGCGCGTCGCTAATATGAACGGCGCGCCGGTCGAATAGTTCTATTCCGTATATATATTTAATACTACGGCAAACTGCTAATAAAGTTCGAACGGCGGCGCGAGGGCGTAATGGATGTTAAGAATGTTGCGACGTGGTTCGCGGCTTCGTTCGACGCGCCGTCGGCGCCGAGTTCGATAGCTAATGATTGGAGACCCGGATCCTCGACGCCCAATGAAAATACTTTTGCATCTTCTTTGAGCTGCGTCCGAATGAGCTTCAACGCTACAAAACCGTCCATTCCGTTCGGCGACATATCCATAATGACCCCGCGCGGGCTCGCCTCGCGTGCTAACAATACGCCTTCGACGGCGGAATCCGTTTCGCACGACTCGAATCCGCGCTGGTGCACGATCTCGCGCAATTGTTTACGTTTTGTTGCGTCGGGGTGAATAATAAGAATATCGACGGACATGAAATGACTCGATAAATAAGTTGTATTAGTAAGTATCTGTTAAACGAGCCCGCCCCAATGATACGATTCGCGGCCGCTGCGCCGCGTGGGAACGTTGTTCGCGGCTTCTAACAATTTCGATGCGTACGGCAGAAGAGGCATTTTTACAATAAACTGGCTGCCGCATCCCGCCTCGCTCGCAACGCTAATTTCGCCGCAGTGCATTTCTACAATTTTTTTCGCGAGTGCGAGGCCGATGCCGGCACTCGATTCGTGATCGCCGTTTTCGCTGCGTTCGTAGGGCTCAAAGATTCGCTGATGATGCGAGGGGTCGATGCCAATCCCGGTGTCCGAAACGATAAAATAAGCATTCGTGTCGTCAACGAGTGTTTGCAATTCAACGCGCCCGCCGCGCGGCGTAAATTTGATAGCATTGCTGAGCAAATTAACAATAACGGAAAGGAGCCGCCGGCCATCGGCGAAAATAGTCGGAAACACTTCGTGCGACTCTTCGACGTGAAATACAATTCCCTTTTTATTAGCAAAGTCGCGAACGAGCGCCGACGATTTCTCGATGACGTCGTGAATGTCCACGGGCGCAAGTTCAAGATTGACACTTCCCGAATCAAGTTTTGAATAATCTAATAATTGATCGGAAAGCCAAAGGATATGTTTTGCGGCGTCAAGAATGGATTGGCAATATTCTTTTTGATTGGTTGTCAGATTCTCAAGCTGCGGATTCATTAAACATTCCGCGAACCCCGTGATCGCATGCAGCGGGTTTCTCGCCTCGTGCGCGAATCCGCGGAGCAGCGACGTATGCATCAACCCTTTTTGTAGTAATCGCGAGTGCTCTTCGCGAGCGAGTGCGTCTTGCCACAAATAGAGCGCGTTCTCATCCGTTCCAGCCCTAAAAATGATCAATTCGCGTTCTTCGCTGTTGACTAATATAAAATTGGAACACACTCCGGATTCGACGGCCTGATCGATCGCCGCGCGCACGGCATCCTTCGAATCGCCGTCAAACTGAACAGATATATTAATTTCCGGCAGAATTCTATCAAATCCAGGCGGTGGCGGATCTGTTACAGCAAGAACGACGCCTTCTTGATCTGTTATAACTGTTGGTACATCCACTGCGCTCGCAATTGCGTACGCCGCGGAAGTCTGGGAATTCGTTTCCAAATCCGTGAATGCCACTTTTTTCGCGGGTGAAGATTGCCGCGTGCAAATCCCGATCGACGGTGCGCCGCCAAAACCTTAAGTAACGTCTATTCATTCGAATTTTTCTAACGGCCGACCCGGCCTTCTGAGTGCAGTTGACTACAATAACACCAAAGACAATTCTGGTCGTCGACGACACGGACTTCAGCCGCAAGGCAACAAGATCATTAATAGAGAGTCTTGGTTATCATTGCATTGAAACCTCGACGGGTACGGATGCGCTTGAAATCGCGCGGCAAAAACTGCCCGATCTAATTCTGCTCGATATTTTGATGCCGGGCATCGACGGCTTCGAAACCGCGAAACGCTACCGGGAAAATATTTCCGTGAGCACGCCCATTGTCATGTATACCGCGCTCGACGACGTCGACACGCGCGTGCGATCGATTCAGTCGGGCGCAAATGATGTATTAACAAAACCGACGAAACGCAAATTAATAGAAGTTAGAATTAGAACGCTTCTCGATCAATTTGTAAGATTCGAACGCCTTTCATCGACGCAAAATGTAGCGTTCGCATTAATCAAAGCGATGGAGACAAAGTCTAAATATACGTGCGGGCATTCGCGGCGCGTCGGGCTATGGTCGGCGAAGATCGCGGAAGAATTTGGCCTCGGTGAAGATCGCACGGCGATTATTAAAATTGCGGGAATGTTACATGACGTCGGCAAAATTGGCGTTCCCGATCAGATCTTGGAGAAGCCTTCGAAATTAACAGATGACGAAATGACAATTATGCGGACGCATCCGAGTCTCGGAGAATTAATATTAAAATCAGGCGACGCGGATCCAATCGTGCTGCAGGTCGCTCACAGCCATCACGAGCGAATGGATGGAAAGGGCTATCCCGACGGAATCCCCGCGGGCGAACTTCCGCTCGAAGTACGAATTGTTCAAGTTGCAGACGTATTTGATGCAATTACATCGCGCCGGCCGTATCAAGGGGCGACTCCTCCAGAGCGCGCTGTCGAATTGTTACATCAGGCGGCCGGCGACGGACGGCTCGACGGAGAGGTCGTGCAAATGTTAGTAAACGTCGTGCGCGCGGGAAAGGAGTCTCACACGCATTAATTGCGTGTTGGCGGAAAAGATAGCTTGCTAAATATCCGCGCTGGGTGAATGATTGTATTTGAAATTCACCAATCTTATGTAATTTTATGAAACGCCTTGCCGTCATCCTCGCGCCGGGCTTCGAAGAATACGAAGCGGCTTGTTATTTATCCGTTTTTGGCTGGACGCGCACCATTGAAGGCATTGAGCCGATTGTAGTTGATACGCTTGCGGTCGATCGCGACGTCACGGGCGCGCACGGTTTTATTGTTAGAACGACCTCGCGGCTTTCGGATGCAAATGCGTCGAGCTTTGCGGGCGCTGCGGTGCCGGGCGGCTTTCATGAAAAAGGTTATTCACATGCTACAGAACCGCCAATACTAGAATTCCTGCGCGCAATTGATGCAAAGGGCGGGTGCGTCGCATCGACGAGCACCGGAGCGCGCGTGCTCGCGGCGGCTGGATTATTAGTAGGAAGGCGCGCGACAACCTATCCATTCGCCGACGGTCGCCATCGCGCATTCTTAGCCGAGTGCGGCGCGACGCTCTCCGACGGGCCGATCGTGCGCGATTCTACAATTATTACCGGAAGCGCACCGTGGGACGCGCGCGACACCGCGCTCGAATTGTTACATGCAATCGCGGGAGAACGCGCCGTGATGGCCGTCAAACGCTCGATGGGCTCGCCGATGTAACGTTAATATTAATGATCCTTGTCGGGATCTGTATCATCGTCAGAGGGCTCCGGTTCATCGTCTGTTTCGTCGCCGGGCGCCGGGATCGCGGCTGGAATTCTAATATTATTTTCTCCTGCGGATATTTCTATCCATTTGTCGAGCGATATTACATTTCCCTCGCGAACGCGGATGGCGTAGCGCCCCGCTGGCAAATTGCTAATTTTCATGCGCGTTCCGGCGGGAACCGTTTGCGTCGCTTGCGCTTTTCCATCTAATACGAATCGCACTTCGTGCCGCGCGCGAGCCTGAAATCCTAATAATAATTCTCCGGCGCCTTCTTTTGCTACTTTTTGCAAATCAATATTTCCTAAATTTTCCGGACCGCGACTTTTGATAGGAATCACTTTTCGCGCGAATCCCGGCGCCTCGATCACGATCACGGCCGGCGCGGGAGTTTCGGATGCTTCAATTTGGAACGTGCCGTCGGAATTTGCTACTATTTCTTTTCGAACGAACGGAAGCACGGGTACTACAATTCGATCGATGCCGCCGCAATCGCGAAGCAATTCTTGCATTCCGCGCGAGATGTCCGAAGCCTCGACGCGAACTTTAGCATTCGCGACGCCGCGCCCTTCGCTCATAATCATTCCGCTCACGGGCGATTTCCAAGCAAACGCAAACGCCGCGCGCGAAAGATTAGTATCGCCTTCTTTTAATACAACGGGCCGCATCGCCGGGCTCGCGACGCCGCTGTCGGAATAGACGCGCACTTGATACGAATCACGAAGCGGAATTCCTTCAATTTTAACTGTAGCATCTCCGGGCCGCGGCGACACGACGCCGATTTTCTCGAATGGAAATGAATGATCCGACTCCGAGCCGTTTGGTAATATTAATACTTTCGGCGGGCGCGGCGAAATGGGCAGCGGATCGAACGCGACCGTGAGCGGCTCCGACTTTCTTAACACAAAACGATTCACATCAAAAACGAGCGCCTGCATCGCGCGCAGCGAAATCCCTTCTTTGCGATATTCAAAACCCGGCGCGGATAAGTAAAGAATACAATTTCCCGGAACGACGCCGTTAAAGAAAAACGCTCCGTCGCGGTCGGTCGATGTAACAATTCCGTCGAGTTCCGCCTTGGCGCCTACAATCGGTTTTCCGCCTTCGTCGTACACGGCGCCGTGAACGTTGCCGTGGTCAAGATAAGTAAAATCAAAGATTTCCTCGCGGTTCGCGCGCAACCGAATTTCGCGATGAATGGCCGGCTGTTTCGGTGCGGACACTTCAATAATCGCAACGCCAGAATAAAGATTCGGAATTTCAAAAATGCCCGCGGCATTTGTAGTCGTCGACGCGCCTTCGTTGAGGCCGTGAAGAATCTTAATAATCGCGCCCTCGATCGCTCTACTAAACTGATCTGTTAATTTGCCGCGCAGCGTCGCCGTCTTGCCGCCGCCGAGCATGGGCGTCCGTGAGCCGGGCGCGAATTCGGAAACGTCGGAAGACTTTGCTAACAAAACGTCGAGCGTGACGGTGCTCGCGGGATCGGTGTTATTGATATCTTTCGCGCTCGCGATCCCGCGCGACAACGAATCGTTCGAGTCTGGGTCGGGAAGAATCGTTACAGATGCAGCGTCGGGCTTCGCGGGGTCGCCGCCGAGGCCAAGGGCCGCAACGAGCGCGCCAATGCCTGCGATCGCAACGATCGCGAGCAATAGCGCACGGGATTGGTTCGAAGACATAGTTAAGCGCGTGACGGGAGAGGCATCGAGAGAACCTTCGAGGGAGTTTTATTTAAGCAATCGCCGGGCCGCGGCGAAGCGTGGGTTATTCTAATCGCCGTGACTTCCCCTCTCACCATCCTCGACCACAGCCGCGTGCCCGGCCACATGGTTTATCCGGTGCGCTCGCGCCGGAGCCGCGGGATTTCGATTGGTATCAATCTATTCCCGCACAAAAAGATTTGTGACCTCGATTGTATCTATTGCGAAGTGGATAATCCGGGAACATCGAAGGTGGAGCCGAGCGTGAAATTATTAAATTCGGAATTGGAAAGTATATTTAACGATATTCGCGCTCAGCGGATTTTTGTTAACGAGAGAATTAACGATATCGCGTTCTCGGGCGACGGCGAACCCACGATTTCTCCTCTATTCGCGGAATCCGTCGACGTTGCAATTGATATACGGCGCCGGCTTGCGACTCCGGAATTAAAATTAGTATTAATTACGGACGCGCTCACGCTCGACCGCCCCGCGACGCGCGCGGCCGTCGAACGCATGATGCAGAACGGCGGCGAAGTCTGGGCGAAGCTCGACGCGGGCACGGAAGAATATTTTAAATTAGTCGGCCGCGGACACGTTTCATTAACAAAGCAGATTCGTAACATTCAAGCGGTCGGGCAGCGCCACCCGCTCGTGATCCAGTCGATGTTTCTACGAATTCACAATTCGCCGCCGCCCGACGCCGAGGTAAATGCTTACATTGAGCGCTTGCGCGAATTGATCGCGGCGGGAACGCAAATTCTTCGAATTGATATTTATACGATTGCGCGGCCGACGACGGAAGCGTACGCGACGCCGCTTGCAGACGCGGAACTCGACTCGATCTGTGATCGCGTCTCGGCGGCGATCGGGCCGGCGCCGCCGGTTGAACGTTACTATTCGGGAAAGTGATCTCTTAACAAATAAATTTCGCGCCCATCAAGCCAATTGTTGTCCGCGGTCATTTTCGTTCATATCGAATCCAGATTGTTCCAATTGCGGCGGGATCGGCGGCGCTATAGGCGCAAGTCCGCCGCCGTTTGCAACGGCGGTAATGGTTAGATCGCGTCCAATGCTACCAATAAACGAGAAGGAACGAATCAGGTCGACGGTCCGTTCGTCGAGGTCGGATAACAAATAGTCTTCTAACAATAACCGCGAGCTGTCGTCGAGATCTTGCCAATTCGCTTCGTTTCCTCCGCTGCGAAATTGTTCTTTCGTATCCGTAATAAAATCACAAATCGACTGCTGGCCCGCGGGATCATCATGACTAAAACGCGCGGGAACCGCCGCGTTTTCACCGACGGGCGTCGGCAGTTTTTTGATAAATTGCTCAATGATATGATTGACCTCGACAGGATGCTCGGCGGACATCACGAGCAGCCAAATGGCAATTTTCTCGCACTCTTCCTCAATGGGCGTCGCTCGGTGCCACACAATTTTCATTAATTTTAGAACGTTAACAATGCGTTTGATCGAGCGCGGCGTGAGTTCGGTTTCCGCCAAACACTCGCGCAGAAAATTAGCTTCCCATGCTTCAAACTTTAATTCTGCCGCGGGCAGCGGACTCATTGGAGGCTTCCCGCCTTTATCCGTAGTATTCCTATCGCCATCCGCAGTTTTTACATTTTCCTTCTCGCCGTCTTTATTCTCTTTGTCATTGTTGCCTTTATCTTTAGCGTTCGTGGCAACGCCGTCCTGTTTTTTGCTTCCGGCGGGTTTTGTAGCATTTGCGTCGGCTTCCGCTTCGGGCTCCTCCGGAGCAACCTCCATTTGACTCTCTAAGAATCCGTCGACGGCATTCGCGCGCACCGGACGCACGCGATACGGGATTTGTATAATTTTTTCTAAATAATCGAGACCGGACGGATCGCCGTTTCGCACCAAAATATCTTTATATTCGCGTTCGAGCGCTCTTGTTACATATCGAAGATCCATCGCGATTACGACAACAAACAGCGGAGTCTTAACAAGCAACTGCGCGGCTTCTAATACTTTCACGACGCTATCGGGCGGACAGCGATCCAAATCATCAATAAACAAGACGACGCGCGCTGGACCGCGCGGAAAGCGCATTCGCTTTGCGTCTTCGTAAACATCTCGTTCCAAGAGTATTAAACTTTCCGAGAGATCACGAATATCGCCCTGCACTTGATGCAACAATCCAAGTTTCTCTTCGTACGTTTTGTTTGTAATCCGTGATTTTAACAAATCTGCGATCGAGCTTAATTGTGCAATTTCTCCGAGCTCCGTTTCCATCTTGGTGGCGGCTGCTACTTCTTTCTCGCGCTGCTTCTTGAAATCGTCGGCATCTTTCTCGAGTGCTAAGATTTTATTTTGAGCTGCCGCGGCAACCTCCGGCACGGGCGGCAGCGAAACATTCACAACCAAGTCGCTCGTTTTCTTAGCGATCCAATGATCGCGCTCAGCGTCCAAATCCGCTTTCACTTTATTAATATGATTAATAACGGACTGCGTCGCGTCTTGAACTCCTTTCTTATGTTTCATAAAGGCAGCCCAATAATTGCCAATGATTCCTATTCCTCCGAGAACGGCGCCCGGCACTTGAAAGTCTTTCATCCAATCGAGAAACGCCGGTCCGACGACGGCGGATAATGCAACAATCGGAATAATAAGATACAAAAATTGGCGCGTTTCCCAGAGCCACACGATCTGCTGCCACAGCGTTGATAATTCTACTTGCGCCGCGCGGGGATCGGAAAGCGGGTGATCTTTGTCAAGATTGAGCTTTTGCTTAATTGCTGCAAGTGCCGACTCGCCGATTTTATTCGCTTCCGTTTTTAATTGATTGATTCCAGCGTCTTTTACTTTTTGATTATAGTAATCTGAAAACTCCTGCTCGGCTTTTTTTTGCGCTTCCGCGGCCGCCTTTCTTTTAGCGCCGGCCGCCAATTCCGCTTGTTCAACATTCGCGGCGCTCTTGATCAGCGCTTCCTCTTTCGCCTTGTCAGCGAGAGCGCGCGCATCGTTTTCCTTTTTTGTTAAATCAACAATTTCTTTTTTTACATTTTCTAAATCCTTCAGTTTTGAATATTTAGCATTGCGAAAGGCCTCCCATAGGCCGTCCGCAACCGGATTTTTGAAGTATCTCTCCAGCGCATCTTTACCAATCGCGGATTCCAATATGGGCTTGCGGCGCTCGGCGTCGAATGCGATCAGTTGTGTCCAAAGCGGGCCCGTATCCAGAAGCGAGAGCGGTTTATCTTCATTCTTTAAATTTTGAATTTGGCTCTCCAATCGCAATTGTTCGTCGAGTTCGCTAAATATCTTTTGCATCAAACTCGACCAGAGGTCGGCTTTCGCAAACGTCCACGCGTCGAAATGGATTGGATAGATGTGGCCGATGTATGGAGAAAGATCTGTAGCTTTTGCTCCCGCGTCGATTTGCTTCTGTGTGAGCGGCCAGGCTCGGTTTTCTTCGATCATTAATGATCGGATTTCGAGCATTCGCCGTTCCATCAAATGCATCACAAACGATTTTCCGCTTCCCCATCCGCCCAGAATTCCAACAACCAGCGGCGGCTGCACGTTGCGCAAAAGTAACATTTCCGCGAGCGCGTCGATCTCCGTTTTGATTCTTAACTTATCATCGCCCTCGGGCGTATCGTTATAAACGCGCTGCGCGCGCGCGTCGATCGGAGCCCCGCCGGCTTTCGCCGCGTCGCGCGCCGCCATGAAACAAATGGCGTCGGGAACGTGTATAACTATTTTCTTTAACGATGTCTGCGGCTGCGACGCGAGCACGGCTCGAACTGTTGTTTCTGTTACTTTGTCTGCTGGAAGGATGCCTTGGCCGGCGCCAAGCAATGGTATATTTACAGTTTCTTTACCCGAGAGATATTGTGAACTTACAATTGCGCGGGTAGCGACGGCGACGTTTTGTAATGTTACTTCGCCAAGCTCGGAATAGGCAGTGGCGAAAAAATAATTTTGTCCATCGTCGACTTCATGCTGAGCGGAAGCTACAAATTCAAATGAAAATCCTCTCTTGTTTCGAGACTGTACTTCCTTCCAAAGCGACGATCGCATGGTTGCTAATGCGTTAGGCGAATAATATCTAAATACTTGCTTTGCTATAAATCCATCAAGATTGAATTCATGATCTGTAGGAACGACCCAAACTTCATTCGGATTCTCAAATTCGATCGTCTTCGTCGCCCGTCTTACAAAAACTTCGGCAGACCCAACACTACCAATCTTTTCGACGCGACCCGGCGGAATGACGGGCTGTTTTTTTGTAGCGCGCGCCTTTCGTTCGGTACGCCAAGATCCGGGCTCAATGGCGTTCGGCTCGTGCTCGACCGTTTGTTTTTGTTGAAATTGTTTTTCGACGGGACGTTGTTCTTGCATGGTATCACTAATCATCCCCGCGCAGGTCGAGCTCGTTTGCGAATTGTAGACACTCGCGAGCCCTGTCCGCGCTTCCAAGTTTTTTGTAAGCTAACGCTGCGATTCTTAGTAAACTCGGATCGCGATTCGGTGGATTCAGATACGCCGCTAATGTATCAATAACCTCCGAATACCGGCCGAGTTCGCCGAGAAGAATCGCGCGCTGCCGCGCGATCGCGCGCAGAAGGATAACGTCGCCCGCCGCCGATTCCGACGCTCTTTCCAGCAGCTTGACGCCGAGAGTTAGTCTTTCGACGCGCTCCGAACCGCCCGCCCGTCGCGCGCGCCGCGCGTCGAGCGCCGCGAGCACGAGCATTTCCTTAGCGTTTTTCGGATTTGTTAATTTATCTAAAAACGCCGGGTCGTCTGCGAGAAATGTTAATTGTTCACCGTCGGGTTCGATACTCCAAGCGTCGACGATCGCGTCGAACGACTCGCGCGTTTTTTGTTGAAATGCACCGCGCGCGCGCAGCGTGGCGAGGTTCGCCACAAAAAGTTGTTTGAGGCGCGTCGAACCCGCCGGACCGCTATTGATAAATTGAACGAACTCTTCAAAACTCCACGCATTTGCGGCGAAAAATAACAAATTCGCGGGAACGGTGTGCGAAAGGTATAGATTTCGCGCGGCGTGAAATTCTAATGATTGGCGGTCGTCGGTAATTTCATTTCCCGGAATATTAACAATCTGCGCGGAGCCTGCGGCGAATCCCGCGAGGAACCGGAGCGGGTCGTCGAGCCTCACCGACTTCAGATCTTTGTAAACATCGGCAAATCGCGCGCGCCGCGCGAAATCTGTTAAATTTACTTTTAGCGGCGAAGGAGATCCTATCAAAACCGCGTCGCCTGCGTACGTGATCCACAATGCACAATTCGGAAACGCGCGCGCAAAACTCTTAAAGATCGATACGGATTCCTCGACGCGCATTTCGTAGAGCGGAAGCCAGTGCGCCGCGATCCCGTTTTGTGACATCGCGCGTTTCGCAAATGTAAAGTATTCAACAGTATACAAATTCGCGGCGCCCGCGACCCACGGATGGATCGGGTCGCTCGTCACGACGTCGAACGGTTCGGCGGCGCGCGCTTCGACGTCAGCGGCGCGGCTTTTTAAGAATCGGCGGCCGTCCTCGATTATGATATTTACATTCTTTCGGCTGACGACGTGATGATTATACTCCCCAAACCTTTTTGTAGCTTCTGGCACCTCGGGTGAAAGCTCGGCAATGGTTACATCTAATCCGGGATGCGCGGCCACGGCGCCGGCAGTGACGCCCGCCCCGAGCCCGACGACAAGCGCGCGCTTCGGACTCGGATGTAACAAAACGGGCAAGTGTCCTAATACAAATTGATTGCGCAGCGCGTCAAAATCCGTGCTCGCTTCTTTCTTACCATTAATCGCGAAATCGAGAGCGCGTACGCCGCCGGGCGCCGTTCTTTCTGTAACCGTCGCCGTCGAAGCGACGCCTTCTTTATGATACAAAATCGTTTCCCGTTCTTGCGACGGCTCGGTCTCGATTTGTAATTTCGCCGAATCTTTAAGATTATCGTAGAGCCAAAGCCGGAATTGTTCGGAACGCCCGGGGAAACCGAGGGACATGCCGCCGAGAATTGCAATAGTTATAATCGAAACCGCGCGCGCGCGGCCCGCCAGCGGAATCGCCGCGCAACACGCCGCAGCCAATCCCGCGATTTGTAGCGTTTGCGCGGTTCCAAACATGGGTACGAGAAGAAACGTCGCGCCGATCGATCCTACAATTCCGCCGAACGTGTTAATCGCGTAAACGCGCCCAAGCGCCGACGATCCCGCGCCGCCGACCATTTGTAATATTAATGGAAACAAAAACCCGGATGCTAACGCTGGAAGCGCGAGCACGGGAACGGCGACCATCGCGCTTTTGATAAGTCCGGACGTCAATTCCAGCTCGGGGCCCGCGGTCGAGCGAAGCCACCCGGAAAGGAATTCTAATAATCGAAACGACACGGCGGTGAAAATGCCAAGAGCCAGAAAGCCCGCACCGGCGGCGAACCGAACACGATGATAAAAAAAGCGCGCGAGCCAGCCGCCGGCGACGATCGCCAAAAGATATATTAACAATGTCGCGGAGATTGCGTACGTTGTGCCGCCCAGCACTTGATACAAAAGGCGGTTCAATACAACTTCGCCCGAGAGTGAAACAGCACCGCATGCGAACGCCATGACCCACGCGGCCCGTCGCGGCGTTGCTACAGATGAAACGGTATCGTTAACGGCGGCCGCCGGGCGTTGTATCCAAAACCCGCACGCTGCCGCTGCAAAATTAAGGAGCGCCGCGCAGAAAGCGGTTTGCCGCGAACCTAACAATTCCAGCATCACAAATCCCGCGACCGCCACTCCCGCCGCGCCGCCGAGCGTATTTAACAAATAGAGATTCGCCGCTCGCGCAACGCCCGCGCCAGCCGCTTTTGTTAAGATCGGTAGCGTCGCGCCCATCGCAAACGTTGGAATTGCGAGGATGGCTATAAAAACTGGCGCGGGCGCGTTTTTTACAGAAAGAGTCTCGAAAAGATACGGAAAAAGAATTGTAAATAATCCGATCAGAACTTCGAGCGCCGCGTATGCGCGCGCGTGTCGAAAATTTGTTATCAAGTCGCGAGAAGCCGCCGCCGAGCCGAGGGCGAGGCCTGCAAAAAAAACGGAAACGACGAGCGCGAGCGCGGGAGCGGTGGCGCCGGTTTCGAGCGAGATGGCGCGAATCCAAACCGTTTCGTTGATAAGCCCCGACGCGCCGCCGAGGAACGCCGCGGCGTACGCGAGAATTGGAGCTGCGTTCGGATTGTTTGTATTCGTAGAACGAAACGGCATTCTTGAAATGACAACGCTACTCTACCGCCGCGCGTGATTACGAATATTTCCCGTCCACGATTTGCAACAACTACCGCGATTGCGCTCGGCGCCGCGTTTTTGTTTACATCAAAAACGCTTTATTCCCAGTCGACAAAGCCTGCGGCCGATCCGCTCGCGCGCGCTGCGCAACTAGAGGCGATCGGCGATTTTCCGGGCGCGGCGCGCGCGCTCGAAGCGTGGCTACTACAAAAACCCGGCGACGGCTCGGCTCGCATACGCGCGGGATTGTTATGGTCGCGCGGCGACTATTATGAACCGGCGGAAAAGTTACTTTCGAAAGCCGTTGAATTAGATACTAAAGATCGCGAGGCGTGGCTTGCCCTCGGCGAAGCGCGCCTTCGCGGTCAAAAATATCATTCTGGAATTGTAGCCTTCGAAAAGGCTGCGTCGCTTGGTGATTCCGACGGCCGCGCCGCGAACGGAAAAGGGCTTTGCTACTATTACCTCGGCGACATCGCGGCCGCGAAACCGTTATTGTTACAAGCGGCGAAGACAAATTCTAACCTTATAGGCCCGCGCCATACGATCGGACGGATTGCGCTCGACGAAGGCGATTTGGACGGCGCGATTCGTTATTTTCGAGAATGTTTAACTTTAGATTCCCGCGACGCGGACTCGTATTTTTATTTAGGTTTGGCGCTGCGGCAGAAAGCCAGCTTTGAGGACGCTATTGTAGCGTTTCGTGCGGCAATCGCGGCGGATCCGTTGCACACGGGAGCTCGGCTGAATCTCGGGCAAGTGTTAATATTACTAAAACGCGAAGACGAGGGACGCGCGGAAATTGAAGCGCACGGAAAAATTGTGCGCGGAAAACAACAATTAACATTTGCGATGAACTCGCTGCGGCTCGAACCCGCGTCGCCGCGCTCGCGCGTGCGCGTGGGCGACGCTTTGCTGGAATTAGGAATTGCACCGGAAGCATTACTACAATACCGCGAAGCACTGCGCGCGAAGAAGCCGCCTGCAAGCGCGTTTCTTGGCGCTGCGAAAGCTTGCCGTGCGCTCGGCGAAACGAATGCACAAATACAGTATGCAAAAAAAGCGGTCGAAGCGTTCGAGAGGGAGCCCGCGGAAAACGCGGCCGACCTCGCGCTCGCTCGTGAATTGTTAGAAACGCCGGCGAGCAAGCCCGTAAAGTAGCTTTCATCTATTGAATATATTTATTCCAATGCGAATCGCGTTATTATTTATTTCCGGGCTTGCGTTCGCTTCGCAGGATTCAAAGCCCGCTCCCGAATCGAAACCGGCGCGAATTGTTATGACCGAAATCGATCCCGCAAAGGCTGGTATTGATTTTAAGCATTCGATGGGCGGATCAGGCCAGAAATTCGTCGCGGAGACGATGGGCTCGGGGCTGGCGCTATTTGATGCAAACGGCGACGGTTTTTTAGATGTATATTTTCTTCAGGGGGCGCCGCTTCCCGGAACGCCGCCGTTCGATTCGAGGTCGCGTTTTTATTTAGGAAACGGCGATTGGAATTTCAAAGATTCGACGGGGCCATCGGGGCTCGCGGACGCAGGATACGGCATGGGCGCGGCCGTCGCGGATATTGATAATGACGGCGATCTGGATGTGTATACAAGCGCGTACGGACGCGGGCACGTTTTTACAAATAAAGGAAGCGCCGTTTTTGTTGATACTACAGAAACGTCGGGCGTGCTCGCGGAGGGATTTTTATCTTCGGCGGCGTTCGGCGATCTTGACAACGACGGATACGTGGATCTTTATATTACAAATTATCTCGACTACGTCGAAGTTAAGAAAAATCCGTACTGCGGAAAGCACACGCCCGGCGGCCGCGCATATTGTTCTCCGCACGCATTTTCGGGCGCTCCGGATTTTCTTTACAAAAACGTGAAAGGCGTAAAATTCGAAGATATATCAAAAGAGGCCGGCGTCGCGCGGCACGGCAAGGTCGACGGCAAAGGCCTCGGCGTGGTCATGAGTGATTTTGATCTCGACGGCGATCTCGATATTGCGGTTGCTAACGATTCGTGCGCGAATTTTTTGTATCAAAATGACGGCAATTTTAAATTAAAGGAAATTGCAGCATTTGCGGGCGTCGCCTTTGCCGAAAACGGCCACGAGCGCGCGGGAATGGGAATCGATTCCGCCGATATCGACGACGACGGCAAACCGGACCTCTTTATTACAAATCTTGATAATGAACAAAACTCCCTATTTCGCAATCTTGGTAATTTAGTATTTGAAGATTTTTCAGGCCGATCAGGGCTCGGCCCGCCTGCGATTCCATTTGTAGGTTTCGGGTGCGGGCTCGTTGATCTCGACGGCGACGGCGACCGCGACGCGTTAATTGTAAACGGCCACATTCTTGACAACGCGGAGATCTTTAGCGATCTGTCGACGTACCGCCAGCGGCCGATGATTTTAGAAAACGACGGGAAAGGTAAATTTAAAGTTATTTCTTCAACATTAACATTTCTGAAAACGCCGCGCGTCCTGCGCGGACTCGCGTTTGGCGATTTAGATATGGACGGCGACCTCGACGCGATGACTACAGTTAGTGAAGGCGCGCCCGTACTTTTATGCAATGAAAGCTCTCCTGCCGCGAATCGAATTATGATCCGGCTGATCGGCGCGAAATCCAATCGAGCCGCGATCGGTGCGCAAGTCGTCTGGAGGGCCGGCGGGGTCGAAAGATTTTCAGAGATAAAAGCGGGTTGGTCTTACCAATCTTCTTCGGACCCCACGTTGGTGCTGGGTCTCGGCGACGCTAAACAGCTCGAATCACTAAGAATAACGTGGCCTTCTGGAGAGCGTTTTGAGGCGTCAAGTCTCGCTGCAGAATATATTTATGAAATAA
>JBJXHE010000047.1:0-12592 GCA_046160785.1 Planctomycetota bacterium | reverse complement strand
CCTCGCGTTTCTTATCAAGCACACAAAACTGGCTCATGCGTTTGCCAAGATCTATTCCAATGGTAAGAGATGCTGTTGTAGTATGTGTCATGGGTCGGTTTTCGTCCTTTGGGCCTCGAGCCCGCTCTACTTGGGAATCTTAATTTTAGATATCCCGCGGCGGAAACCGGCCTTCTCATCTCATCTGACCCCATCGCGGACCCCATCGCGATCATGATTATTTATATTTATCTATAAACTCGCCAGCCAGCGGCCCGAATACTTCTAAATCATCAACGTCCACAACAGCCAGCCCTGTTGTTTCAATTCGACACGTCAGCTCCACCGGCGGTCCCTCGGGAACTGTAAAATGTATTAAATAGGGTCTTAGTGTCTTTCCGAGTTTATTAGTTTCAATCATGATCGGTAATGTTTGCAAAACCGCCTCCGTCGTGTCGCCCGCAATCATGAGCGCCGCAGGAGCGCCGTCAGCGCCCTCGACCGTCGCGACGTGCGCGCGAAATATATATTTTCCGGGAAAGAATAGTGAACGCGGTGTTTGGCTAATAATCTTGTCCGCGGGGCCGCCTTTCGGAACGTGGCGTATATAATAACTGCGCGCGTACGACGCGCCCATTTGTTCGCCTTCGCCGTCGCGCGCGTCGGCCGCCGCGACGCGCAGTTTCGGACCAAGTTCATACAAATCGCGCGGCGGTTTATGGTTTATTTCAATTTCAGCTAATAATATAAAATCGAGCCGCGGAACGCGATCGACACGGATAATTAGTTTTCCGTCGCGAACAGAGCCTGGAGGAACCGGATAGGAAACGCGCGTGGGTTCGATCGTCGGCGTGATCCAATTTGCAACAATCGTATCGCCAATCGAAATGCGCGCCGAAAGATACACATACGAAACTTTAGAAAAGACTTTGCTCGATTCGGTGACTCCAGGAATAACTAAATGTACCCACAGGCCCTCGCCGTCACCCTGAATCGGAAATGTATATTCGATGCTATCTGTGTCGAATACATAGGTATTAACAGTTCCGGGAAATAAATTATCGGCCTGCGGAGGCATGCGAAAACCGCGCGTGCGAAACGGATCATTGGGTCCGCCGCAGTCGGCGTATGCCGCTGAACCGGTCCCCTTCGTAGCCGACGGAAAAAACATCGGAGCCAGAGAAAATAGTAGCATCAAGGCCGTTGCGAACGCGGGAAGCGCGGCGATAGTTAAGAATCCGAAACGGTCGCGCGATGCTAAGAATATGTGCCGGAAACCGCCGGCGATCAAAGGTACAATAAACGGCACGCTCGGCAATAAGTAGCGTCCATGCGTTTGATAAAAATGCACATTTCCGAGAAACGGAATCGCGGCAACTGCGGCAAAAGTAAATAATCCAAACGCAAGGCGGGCTCTCGGAGTAACGCCGTCGGTATTGATGTTATTACTATTTCGCCAGCCTGCAACAACTCCGCCAATCGCCCCCGCTCCGAGGAGTGCTACAAAAAGCAATTCGAGCGTATGCATCGGAGCGAGGCCGGGCACGCGTACTCCGAAGAAATCTGTTACAATGGTTGGGAGCCACAAATCCTGGCTCGCGACCGTGGGTGGAGTTGTACGAAATACTTCCGGGAAATGCGCGACGTTTACATACAAAACGAGCGGATCTCCGGTCGTAATCCAGTTATGTAATATCCACGAGCCGAGGCCGCACGCTGCGATCGTGCCCAAAATGCATAATTCTACAATTGCGCGCACCTTGCCGACGCGGCGCGCGCGCGCGATTGCAATAGGAATTGCGGCGATCACTAATGTAAATCCCGCGTGGCGGCAAAGGCCCGCGAGCGCGAACGCGAGCCCAGCGCGAAACGGCGAATACTTATATTCCGGACGCAGTCCGCGCGCGAGCTCGAACGCGCCCCACGCGCCGAACATTAATAATGACGCCTCCATTCCGATTGCGCCCGTTTGCAATACTGCGCCTGGTGTTAATAAAAGAAACGCGGCCGCCGCGGCGCACAGACGCGGCCATTGCGGAAGAAAAAGCAGGGCCGTCCTATAAGTAAAATAACCCGCGATAGCTACAAATAGAGTCGCTAAGAAACGGAGCCCGAGCAATGTAAACGCTGAAAATTCGGGGGGCCCGTCGCGCACGACAAAACTCGCGTCGCGCATTGTGATTTTTGACGGCTGGTTCAGCGGAATTGTAATACGCCGCCCATACGGCCACGTGATTTTCGCTGGCAAATAGTGTGATATCGCTTCAAGCGGAACAGTAGCCATCGCGTTGATAACAAATGAAAGCGGCGGATGCATATTCTGGCGAATGCGATCCTCAGGCACCGGCTTTCTCCATTCTTCAGCCACGAGCCGAATATACAAAAGATTCTCGCTCTCGTCGGGCGCATCGCCGATCGGATGCAAAATAGATATTAAGATTCCGAACAGAAGTATCGGAAGGATCACGAACCAGTGGGCGCGCGATCGCGTGCCGCTGGATTGCGTCGAATGCGCGAATGTGTCCACTTCTATATTTTATCTAAACGAACCACGCGCTGTCCGCGGATTTGAAGCATCCCGTTCAGATGCCATTCGATAGCAGCGGGCAAAGCTATCAATTCCTGCTCGAAGACGCGCGCAGCGAGCGAGTCCGCCGTGTCGCCGTCCGGAACATTCACAATCCGTTGTTCAATAATCGGCCCGGCGTCGACGGTATTTGTAACATAATGAACCGTGCAACCGCTGACGCGCGCGCCGCTTTGAATCACGGCCTCGTGAACGCGATGGCCGTACATTCCGCGGCCGCCGAACGCCGGAAGCAGCGAAGGATGAATATTAATAACGCGCCCGAGGTATTGATCCGGGATTGTTAATATTTTCAAAAAACCGGCCAGCACGACGAGGTCGATTTGTAGCTTGTCAACCAATGCAAAGATTCGGCCCGAGTACTGCGCCGCGGATTCGCCGCGTTCCGCCGCGAGGGCGGCAGTTGCGACCCCGCGATTCTTCGCGCGTTCAAGGCCGAACGCCGCGGGATTAGATGAAATAACAATTCCGATTTCTGCGTTGAGCGTCCGAGCGGTGATTTGCACAAATAAATTCTCGAGCGAACGCCCTGAGCCTGATAACAAAACCGCGATCCGGCGCGTCATTGGGAGGAGTCCGTTTTTGTCATCGGCGAAAGAATGTTATGAATCCGGCGTAATAGATCGCTTTCGGAGATTTCCGAAATCGATATTTGCTTTTTCGACGACGCGAGACCTGAGACGATCTGTAGCGATTGTTTGCGCAAACCGAGCTCGCGCGCAAGTACTGTTAAAATTGCAACATTAGCTTTCCCGCCTTCGGCGGGTTCGCGTACGGCGACCTTCAGCGATCCGTTCCAAGTTCCAACAATTCCCTCGCGGCGCGCGCGCGGCTGTGCCTTGACGGCGATAATAATAATCGCTGCGCCCGGCGAACTGCCGCGTTTTTGTTGTATTGCTATCAATTCGGACGGCACGGCACAGGCTCAGCAGTCGCTCATATTACCGCGCGGGCGAGCTTTGCGGTTTTTCGCCGCCCGTTCCATTGGTAGCGAGTGCGAAGGCAACAGTATTTCTATAATTTTTAATAAAATTTGAGAGCGATGCCTCCGCGTCGACGAATGCGCCGCGCGAGAATGTAACAATTCCGTCGTGCCACGAGCGCGCCGCGGCGCGTTCGCGCTCGATGCGCGCGATCAGTAAATTAGCTTCTTCGGCGGGCGCGCCAGCGGCCTGCGCCGCGCGCGCGGCTTCGAACGCTTCGCGAAATGCGTCATCGTTAGCACTCACGGCTGCGAGCGGCGAATTTTCAGTAAGCTTTAATGATAATTGTGATTTTCTAAGCGGTGCAACATCATACAAATGCGCCGCGTACAAACACGCTTTCGCGAGGGTGAGCTGGCCCGAGGCCGACTTGTCGGCAACGCGCGCGAAAAGCTGGGCGAGCAATCCGCCATTTGTAAAATTAACAAAAGGTACGACGGTCGCCGCACCCGCGGGCGTTCCTTTAACGTCGAGGCGCACGCCGGAAGCATCGATGCTAACAATGCGTCCGGCTTTGCCCGTGCCCGGGTCGGTCCACGGTTCATTTCCTAACGTTTTCTTTTCGGACGCCGCAAAAAGATTTGCAAACATTACAGACGCCGCCGCGGCATCGGATGTTACATCTGCAAACAAAGACTGCAATTCCGCGGCGACCGCGGAGCCTCCGCCATTGAGCGCGTCCGTGGCGAACGGGAGCGTGGGTTTCGAGGGATCCAGTTTATTGGCATCCAGTTTAGTAACATCCAGCAATTCGACGAGAATCTTAGTTAATGCGACGCGAGACGCCGTCTCGGCCGCTTTCGCGAATTCCTCGCGCGATTTTGTTAATAACGCGCGCGTCGCCTCGACGGTAGATTTGTAGCTTCGCAAATTCGCGGCGTACACTTCGGGCAGATCGTCGGGCGAAACGGTTAAGACCGTGCCAATCATATCTAAAAGACGCTTTGAATTTGTCTCGGCCGCATCGAAGTTTCCTGCGGCCTTGTCGTCGGCGAGCGTTTGTATTTTAGTCTTAATATATGAATCAAGCGCGCCGGCCACGCGTTTTGGTATATTATCAATAATCGCTTTGCCGTCGGCGTCTGCTTTGACCGCTTCGAAACCGGGCAGCGTCCTCGCGAATTGTAACGCTTCCGGGAAACGGCTCTCGTCGAGACGCGTCTTGAGGCCGTCATCGAGCGCCGCGGTAAATGTAGTTAACAATTGTTGCCGCTCGGCTTCGCGCGCGGCGGCGGCCGTTTGCTCGTCGCGAATTTTCTTAGCTTCCGCGGCGGCGGAAACCGCCGCGCCCGTTTCCGCGAACTCCGCCGCGATTTGTTCATATTTAACAATTCGGTCGGCCACAGTTAAATTCTCGGCTTTCGCTTTTGTAAACGCGAGTTCCGCCGCCTGCTCGCGCATCGTTTTTTCTTTTTGTGTATTTTCGTTGCGAAGACGTTCTTCCTCGGCTGTATCGCGAACAATGACCGGTTTTGTTTCAATACTATCGGGCGGCTTTATTGCAAAATAAATTCCCGCCGCGGCGCCCGCGACGAGAATAGCAACAATCGCAGCAATCTTGCCGGTGTGGTGCGGCTTCTGGGCTGGTGCGAGAATGGAATCAATCGTATCAACAATTTCACGCGCGTTGGCAGCGCGGCGTGCGGGATCTTTTTGTAATAACTTGGCGGTAAGAGCCTCGACGGATTCCGGAATTGTATTATCAATGGTTCGAAGCGCGGGCGCTTCGTGATTCAAAACGCCGTCGAGAATTTCTTGAATTGTAGCGCCTTGAAACGGCGTGCGCCCTGTTAACATTCGAAACAGCGTGGCGCCAAGAGAATACAAATCCGATCTGTTATCATTTCCCGCGCCGCGAATTGCTTCGGGCGCGGCGAAATGCGGAGTACCGCATCGTAGTGAATCACTCGTGCCGCGCGGCGTCGCGAGGCCGAGGTCGGCGAGTTTTGCAATACCGTGCGACGTTAACATTAAATTGTCGGGCTTCACGTCGCGGTGAACGAGCCGTTTCGATTCGGCGAATTCGAGGGCACGCGCGGCGTCGCGCGCGATTTCGAGAGAGCGCTCGACGGAAAGCTTCTTTTCTTTTTTTAGTAACTGTTCGACGCTTCCGCCTTCAAACAATTCCATCGAATAGTAGTGAACGCCCGCGTCGGAGCCGACGTCGAAAATGGTGACAACGTTCTGGTGGTGGAGCTGCGCGGCCGCGCGCGCCTCGCGCAAAAACATATCAACAAATTTCTGATCTTTAGCAAGCTGCGGCGAGAGAACCTTTAACGCTACAGTTCGGTGCAGCGACGTTTGTGTAGCTTTATAAACGGCGCCCATTCCGCCGCGCCCGACAACATTAATAATTTCGTATCCGCCGAGCGTCTTCCCGGCGAGGCTCGAGTCGGCTGCGGGCTTGGGAGCAGGAGCTGGCGGCGGAGGCGCGACCGGCGCCGCCGCGGCTTCTGTAGTATGATATATAAATTCTACAGATCCCGTCCGAACGCGGTCGCCGTTCGAAAGGCGAGCGGCGCTCACTTTTTTATCGTTAACAAACGTACCCGAATCTGTCCCCAAATCTTGTATTCCAAAACCGCCGCCCTTGACGGCCGCGATCCGGCAATGAACTGTTGCGACCGCCGGATCATCAATAATAATATTAGCCGCGCTCGCGTCGCGGCCAATCGTAATATTACCGCCGGCGAGGTCGAAAACCTCTCCGGCGCGCGCGCCCGATGCAATCGTTAGCCGGTTCACGTGAGTGGAGCAGGCTCGTCGGGTAAATTATCAAATAACGCCGAGCCGACGCGCACGAGCGTCGCGCCTTCCTCGACTGCAATTTCAAAATCGTTCGACATGCCCATCGAAAGTTCGCCGCGCGGATTTGTAAATAAATTCTTTTTTCCAGCGGCGTCGCGCAGGATTCTTAGCGTTTTGAATATATTACGAATCTCGCCTGGAGGCGCGGCAGCGGGCGCCATCGTCATGAGCCCGTCTACAAAAACGCGCGGCAGCGACTTTGCATTTTCGAGAATGCTTATAATTTCGTCCGGCGCGACGCCGTGTTTTGTAGCTTCCATGCTCACGTTCACTTCAATGCAACAATGAACATTACAATTTTCGCTTTGTGCAATCGTTGAAATCCGCGGAAGCATTTCGGCCGCGTCGATCGCGTGAAGCAGCGCCGCGGATTGGATCGCTTTGCGCGTTTTGTTAGATTGGAGCGGACCTACCAAATGCCACGTCGCGTTTCGAATCGTTAGCGATTTTTTTTGTAGTTCTTGCACGCGGTTTTCGCCGAGGTTTTGGACGCCGATATCAAATAAAGTCTTTGCAACGCGGGTGGTCACAGATTTTGTAATTGCAACGAGAGTAACACCTGCAGGATCGCGGTCGACCCGCGCAGCGGCCGTTTGAATGCGCTTTTCAACATTCCGTAAATTTGTTTTGAGGCAGGTTTCGAGAGGGGAGTCCACGAATAATCGGCTGCGGAGGATGGCGTAGCGAAATGGCGCGGGCAAGCTCACTTTTTTGTTGGATTCGATTTGATTACTCGACCCGGCTGCGGTGCGCGGTCAAAAGGCGGCCGAGGCGAATACTATCAAGGTCGACCTGGATGCGTTTTTCGCCGGAAACGGCGGCCATGCCAGCGTGGCCGCGGCGCGGTTTTGTTACAAATTTCGCAAACGTGTAAATCACCTCGGCGCGTCCGGCGCCGCGGCGTTTAGAGAAGTGAACGGCGAGCGCGGCGGCGTCGAGCAGCGTTTCGAGCGGCGCCGATTCCGCGTTGCCGAGGCGCACGACGACATGCGAGCCCGGAAACCCGCCGCCGACGTGAAGCCACAGATCATTTCCATTCGCGACCTGGAACGTCAAAAGATCATTATCTTTCGCGCCGCGGCCGACGAGGATTTGCAGCCCATCTTTACTGATAAACGAACGATAACAATCCGCGATCGCCGCGGCCCTGGTTTTTCGTTGCGACGCCTTGTCTTTTTTAATAGAAACCCGGCCTTTTTTTGTAGTGATCTGCGAAGTCTTCGCTTTGTCGAGAATTCGTTTCGCTTCGAGGCCGCCCTCGATTTTTAATATATCAGAAATTTCTGTTACAGTTGCGAGCGCCGTCTCCGCGGCGCCGAGCGCGGCGATTTCGCGCTCCGCGCGCTCGATTTCAACCCGAGCGTGTGCGACGCCATCCTGCATTTTTTTCGCGCGCGAGAAGAGTTTTTCGATTTGTAATGATAAGTCTGCGCCGGGGTCGAGCGGAATCATTACAGTTGGAAGCGCCGGATCATAATAATCGACGACGCGCGCTTCCGACGCGCCGCGCGCGATTTGATGTCTTGCCGAACTTAACAATTCGCCGCGCCGCCGCAGCTCGGGCGCCGAGGCGGCTTCGAGGATTTGTGCATTTAATCCGCGGATGCGATTCTCGCGGTTCTGCCGGCGCGTGCGAATGCGTTTTTGTAGTACTACGCGAAATTCGTCGAGCAGCGCGGCGCGCGCGAGCGGATCGTAATAATCCTCCACGGCGCGATTTGTTACAAATGACGAATCGGCCGAAGAATCCGGGCGCGGAAATCGCGATGCTACTATTTCATGGACGGGCGGCGGCGGAGGCGGCGCGTCGTCTGCGCCGATCTTTAAGATTCGGCGGCGCGTTTCGATCTCGGCGCGCAAGGCTTCAATTTTTCCGTTCTCGTGAACAAGATACCAGCCGGGCTGTTTTGTAAAAAGTTCAAAACGCAGTTGATATTTACTTTCGGGCGTTGCTAAGAAAAAAACGGCGGCGCGGTCGTTCTCGATCGCCGAAATATCTGTTACAACGGCGCCGCGGATTTTTGACGCGAGAAGTTTCGTTGAATTTGCGGGCGGCGGCGCGTCGCGCATGCCCGCGCGCGTCGAGGCATGAATGCGCGAAAGCCCGGGGCGGAAACTAACTAAAACGCACTCGTTAACTTCAGTTGATGTATCAAAATAGAAGACTAAATCTAAATCCGCGATTCCCGAAACGTCGCGGACGCGCGCGCCGAGCAGGCGCGTCCGCAGTTCGGTTATGATATCAACAATTTCGGAAGGCTGTATTACTTCAATTCATCCTTCACGTCGTAGACCCATTCAAAATCCGCCGGCGTGTATTCATGCAATTCATCCGCTTGGAAGAATAATTCAATTTCGCGTTTTGCAGTATCCGGCGCGTCGCTCGCGTGAATTAAATTAAATGAACGGCTCGCGCCGAAGTCGCCGCGGATCGTGCCGGGTTCCGCTTCGGGTCCGAACGTTTTGCCGACGAGCTTGCGAACAATATTAATAACATCTTTTCCTTCAAGACACAGCGCGACGACCGGCGACGACGTCATAAATCTTACTAATCCAGGATAGAAGCCTTTCGTCTTGTGCGCTTCATAATGCTTTTCCGCGAGCGCGTTCGAAATCTTAATAAGTTTCAATCCTACAATTTGAAGACCCTTGTCTTCAAATCGCTGGAGAATCCGGCCGCCGAGGCGGCGTTGCAGGGCGTCGGGTTTGAATAGAATTAGGGAACGTTCGAGCATGGTTTGTTGTTAGAACCTCCCCAAAACCTCTCCCGTCGCCGAATCTTATAATTCATCCGCCCCGACATCGTTACAATTCTTCGGAATATTGCTATGGAATATGCCTGCAGAATTGTGCCTTGTCGGTTCGGCGAATTATAGCTTCGGTTCGGTCCGAAAGTTTTGGGATAGGTTCAAATAGGTCTTTGGATAGATTCTTGAAAATTCGCGGAAGATGATAACCGCGCGGTCCGAGTGAAGCATCAACAAAAAATGCCAACAAAACCATTTCGCCGCGCGGCGCGACCCCTTCCTAACAGCCCGTGGCAAAAGTCATCTATTTCAAAAATGATCTTTATTGATATATCTTCGTCAGGCCGTCCTCGACGTAACTCTTGGCTACGCCTCGGGCGACCTTCCTCGATCTATCAAAAAATTTCTATTTTTGAATTGAAGAGCACTTTTGCCACGGGCTGCTAACTATTTATTTGCCGACCGAATGACGGAAACTCTGGATCGACGCTAAGAATGTTTCTTTATATTGTTCAAACTGGCCGGCGGGCGCGCGAGCGACAAATCCGCAGAGGTAGCGGCCCGTGGGAATTGCTACAAAAAGCTCGCGAATCGTTTGATCTTTTGTCGCTTCCGCGCCGCTCTGCCACTGCGATTCGACTTCAAAACAAACGTCGACGCCGTTCGGGTGGTCGATGACTTCGCGGCGCAAAACGCTCCAATTGATATATTCTTTCTTGGGCATCTGCGAGCGGCGATTTTCAAAGAAACGCGCGACTTCCTGTTCGCCGTAACAGCGCGCGTCGCCATCCCACGCGAAGGCGGTTAATGTTATATTCTTATCATTCGCCGGCGCGAACTTGATACAAAAACGCCCGACGCCCGGCTGTTCTGTAGCAATCCAGCCCGCGGGCGGATCCATGATGACGCCGAGCGTCTGATCTAACAAATGACCGCGCTCCGAACGCGCAGCGCCCGCATGAACTTCGCCGAAATCCGGAGCCGCGCCCGACGGCCGATCTTTATCATTAACAAAACGAATCGAATCAAAAACAGAATGAATTTCGAGCGTGTGGCCGGCCATTTCGCGCGCTTCGCCGCGAGCGACGAGACTATACAAAAACGGCCGGTTCGAACGGTAGCATCGGTGTAATCTTAGTGTTTCGCTGCTCTTTTCGGCGCCCGCGAAATCCGCGATCAAGTCGGCGCGCACGAGGTTGCCTTCCATCAGAGCCGTTTTCTTAAGAATCTTCACCGACTCCGGCTTGCTGCGCAGCATGAGCGCTAAAATATCATGATCGCGCTCCGCCATCATAAGCGGGCAAAGAATATTAGCGTTTGCGAAACTATCAAAATCGATCGAGATCTTTAGCGTTGGGTGAATGAACGACAACGCGTCGAGCGCCGCGCCCTCGCCCGCTACGCGCGGGACGAGAAACCAGCCCTTCGGCCGTTCCATGCTCCAGCCGCACGGCTTGCAGCCGATCGGAGCCGTCTGGCCAATATCTAATATTTCGGCGGCGTCGAGATCGAAGCGCTCCATGCGCGCGAGCACGGGCGCGGAATTGTTATTTTTACTTTTCGACGACCAGCTAAAGAAAAGAACGAGCGACTGCGACTGCTTGCGGTCGAACAACCAGTCTTCGGATTTTGCAACTTTCGGCCGCTGCACCGTTTCGATTTTTGTATAAACCGCGTCGGTATTACATAAACGGATCGCTTTCAGAATTGTCGTCTGCCGCGAAAGACAAATAACATTTTCGATTCCAGTCTTAAAATGACATTCGAGCTGGCGGCGCTGTGCGCTGTCGCCGCCTCCGAGCACGCGCGAGAAAAGCTGAAAATCGTTTGCAACAAATGCGCGGTCGATCTCATCAATTCGCTTTTGTAGTGTTGCAAGCGATGCGCCTGTAATTTCCTCCTGCTCGCAGCCCGAGGGGCAGTTTGCGCACGCGGGCTCCACGAGGCCCGGCTCCGCGGCGGGCGCTGGGTCGCGGCCGGTGTCTACCGTCGTTACAGTTCCATCCGCGGACGCATCGCATGGCGCCGCGAGCGGCAAAACTTCGGATTGTTTAGAATCCGAATTCGAACCGGTTTGTAAACAAACGAGCGCAAACGGCAGCGCTAGAACTGTAATAAACTCAAATGCGAATCGCATGGCCAATTGTTACGAATCCGCTGAAACTCAGCGTGATGCAATAATTCGGACGGCCTGGCTGACGTCGTCGGTCGTCGCCATCGGGAATTCGATTCCCGCGACGCCGGAGGTTCCTAGGATTCGGCCTGCGCCGAGGAAATTTTGGTTGCGCGAAAAGGTAGAAAGAGCGCCTTCCGAATGGTAGCGATCTGCCGCGGGCGGCTTTACAATAAAAAGAACTGCTACAAATAACGACGCGGCCGTTGCGAGAATTCCCAAATTGATGTAAGTGCGATTTGTATGAATTGCGCGGCGCGCGCCGCCCGCGGAAATAGAAGCTAACGATTCCGCGGAATCGGCCATCGCGTTCACGGTATTATTCAAAAATTCCGGCGAAGGATCCGACAGCAATTGTTCATGAACGATTCGGTCGAGCACGATCAGCTCGTCGCGGCCCTGGCGGCACGCGGGACAGCTAAGAATATGCGCTTCGACGGCGCGCGCGTTCGATGCTAACATTTCGCCTTCGTGGTATTCCACGAGGTTATTCATAACATCATCACAGAGAATAGATCGGGGGGTCATCGAGTTGTAGTAACCGAGTTGTTATGATTGCTTGTAATAATTATATGTAATAATCGCGGGGTGTGGATATTACGTATTGAATAGTTGCTTATGCGAAGTTGTCGTTCGGGTGAAAACCGCCGAGCGAGCCGTCGCGAAGATACGGCGCTAACTTTGTTCGGAGCGATTCCTTGGCCCGATAAAGTCGCGCCTTCGCGGTGCCTTCGGCGATACCGAGTTCAAGAGCGATATCTCGATACTCGCGCCCCTCCATTTCGCGCATCACGAAAACCATGCGCTCCGGGTCGGGAAGGTTCACTAACGCCGACGTGAGCAGCGTTTTCACTTCTGTATCTTGGCTCTCCTCGGCGGGGGAAGCCTGCTGCGACGGCAATTCCTGCGATCCACGTTTGTCGTCGTCGCGCCGCGATGTTAATGAAACCGTCCGCAGCCGCCGCTTTCGCATCAAATCAAAACAATGATTGCGAACAAATGTATAAAACCACGTCGAGAATTTTGTTTGTTTTGTAAAATCAAAACTACGAATCGTGCGCGACAACTTTACAAATATATCCTGCGCGTAGTCTTCGGCGTCCTGCGGCGTTCGCGGCGAAAGTAAACGATAAACCATTCCTAAGACAATCCGATGATACTGTTCGACGAGCGACTTAAATGCTTCAGGATCCCCGCGCATCGCCGCGCGAACAATTGTTACTTCCGTCTCGCTCATCGAGCCGCGTTTCAGTTCGCGCTCGGGTCCATGGAGGGGGAAAGGCATTGGTAAACTTATGGTTGGGTTCGGCGGCCC
>JBJXHE010000046.1:0-54953 GCA_046160785.1 Planctomycetota bacterium | reverse complement strand
ACGGTTTTCGCAGCGTTCGGATTTTCTGCCGGTTTCTCGGGCGGCGGCTCTGGTTTTTTAGGTTCGGCGGGAGGCGCCGCGGGCGCTTTTGTAGTATTCGCCGTATTATTCGCGGGGGCGATTTCTACTTTCGGCGCCTCGATTTTTGCAGCTTCATTCTTAACAGGCTCGCTTTTAGCCTGATAGTTAATATTACTATTAACGGGCGCGGTGCCGCCGACTTCCATCACGAGTTCGTCGGGCGCGGCTGCCGGTTTTTTAGTAACTCCGGCGGCATCGGCCGCGCCGAAACGGTATTGTTGGAAAAAGTAAGCTCCCGCGACGAGCAGGATCAGAACACCGAAAAGTAGTATTGCGCGCATCGTTGCGCGCGACTCTACACTTTAGCGGCTATGGCCGGATGATTATTTGTTGCGTGCGGTGCGGCCGTTTTGCCGCGCATCTTATTAAATCGCTCGACGCCAACGACGAAAAGGCTCGCGACCCAAATGGATGAATAGGTTCCTGATGCAATTCCAACCATCATCGTGAAACCAAATCCTTCGAGCGGATTGTGCTTGCCGCGATTGATAAAGAACATGAACGCGGACGACATGAACGCCGCCGTCGACGTTAGCAATGTTCGCGACAAAGTCTGATTACAAGATTCGTCGACTACAGTTTCGAGCGTCTTGCGCTCCGCGTCGGGTTTATCAAGATTTTCGCGAATGCGGTCAAAGATAACAATTGTGTCGTTGATCGAATAACCGGCGATTGTTAAGAAAACCGCGATCATCGTCATATCAATTTCGACGTCGACGATGCCGGTTAAATTCGCAATCGCAACAACTCCTAGCGTCACGACGAGGTCATGGATAATTCCAACGACGCCGCCGATTCCATAGCGATATTCATGAAACCGGAAACGGATATAAAGAATAATTCCTGCGAAAGATAAGATTAACGCGAGCAGCGCTTTGTTCTTGAGAGACTTCGCAGCGCGCGGCGCGATCGTTGCCGTTTCGGGAAGGGGATTCGAAAGCGGCGCGGAATTGACTAACGATGAAAATTCCTCCGGAAGCCGTTCCTGGAGAGTCTTAGCATCCATTGTCGCCGGAATCTTAGCATTTACATTGAAAGCCTTCCGAGGCTCCGCCGCATCCGCGCCTTCGACCTGTACATTCACTAAATAAGCCGCGTGCTGGCCGAGGCGGTCGGAAACTACTTTTCCGGACACCGGCTCTTCAAAATTTAATGTAAATTTTGCTTCTGTATCATTCGCGCCCGGCGTGAGCAGCAAGTTCTCGACGGGATCGGCGACGAGCTGCGCGCCCATCGCTTTTCGAATGCCTTCGCGGAATGTAACTAATACGTCTTGCTGCTCGCCGCTTGTGTCTTTCTTCATCTGTTCGCGGCGTTCGCGCGAAAGTTTTCCTTTAACTACAAATTCGCGGAAACCGTCCTTGCCGGGGACGACGCTGCCCGTCGCCAAGCTCGCCGTCGTATCCACATTTCCCTCAAATCCGGAAATGTTATTAAATGCCTTGCGGGCCGCGTCGAGCGTGATGGGTTCTTTCAATTGAACGCGCGCCGTCGCGCCGCCTACGAAATCGATTCCGTATACGCTTTCCGGCGACCCGAAGAATGCTACTAATCCGGCGATCGACGTCGCAACGGATATAAACAATGTGAGCTTCCAAATTTTCATGAAGCGCAGATTCGGCGTCGTCTTAAAGAGCCGCATCATCGTGAGCTTCGGAAGTTTCTTCTGGTGGAGCAGCCAGCCGAAAACCGCTTTTGTAAATACGAGCGAGGCAAAGAGCGTTGTTAATATTCCGACCGACAGCGTGAGGCCGAGGCCTTTGATAGGGCCCGTGCCGATCCAATATAAAATTAACGCCGTGATCAGAGTTGTTAAGTTGGAGTCGACGATTGTAAAGAATGCGCGCTCGAAGCCGAGGCGCACGGCCTGTTCAATTCCGCGGCCGCGGTCGAGTTCTTCGCGGATGCGCTCGTATATTAAGATATTCGAGTCGACCGCCATCGCGAGTGTTAATATAAAACCGCCGATGCCCGGCAGAGTTAGCGTCGCGTTATAGATCGACAGCACTCCTAACAATATCGATCCGTTCACAATCAGCGACAGGGCGGCGATGATGCCCGCCACTCGATAATACAAAAGAATGAATCCGACGGTTCCGATGACTGCGAGGAGTGATGATAATATTCCAAGGCGGATCGAGTCTTCGCCGAGGCTCGCGCCCATGCGTGCTTCGGATTCGAGGCGCGGCTTGATCTTTAATGATCCGGATTCAAGAACGGTTAATAATGCTTTCGCCTCTTCAATCGGATAACCGCCGGGCGTCGAGCTCTCGATGACCGCGCCCGAACTTAATTCAACATTCAGCGATGGCGCGGAATCAATTTGATCATTAAGAATAATTCCCATCTGGCGGCCGATCGCGTTTCCGGTGAAATCCGCGAACTGGCTGCGGCGCGATGGAACAATTTCAAAGTGAACGCCGCGTCCGCCCGATTGATCATTGCCAATGCGCGTATTGGTTAAATCGACGCCGCGGAAAACTAATATATCTGATCCCTTCGGATCGAGCGCTTCTTCCATGCGCACCGCGCGGAAGTATGGGCGAATTTTGCGCGAGTCCGGCGTCCAATCGAGCAGCGGGCCATTCTTAGGTTTTCCGCGCAGGAAGGATTCCGAGCCCGAGTCAACAAACCAATGAAGCCCTTTCACGGGCCCGGTTTCGTCTTTCTTAGCATTAAACGTTCGTAACAAATCGACCCAGAACACCAAATCGCGCTTCGTGCGCGCGTCCTTTGCTAATTCTGACTTTTCCCACTGCGCGATTTTTTCTTTATTTTCGGCCCGGTCAAGGAAGTCGTCGAGCTTTCGCTTTTCGCGCTCGATATCAAACGGATCTGTATGATCGGCGAGCAGCCGGAATTCTAATTTTCCGAGCGAAGTTATATTATTTTTTATCGTTGTGATTTCGGCGTCGCTGAGCCCCGGCAGTTCAACGACGATGTCTTCAGTTCCCTGGCCGACAATGGTTATTTCGCGAAGACCCATCACGTCGACGCGTTTCATCATCACGTCGATGATTTGTTGCACCGTCGATGCGAGGTCGGCATCGGGCGGGAGCGTGCCGTCTTGTTTAGCTTTCTCGAACGGAACTTGATAAACGAGGCGCGTGCCGCCCTTCAGGTCGGCGCCGAGCGGAATCGATTTTTGAAATACTAAAACTAACGAAAGGACGACGAGCGCGATCGACGCGACGATCCAGCGGCCGGGATTCTCCATCATGGCAATTACTTATTCGCCGAAGCGGGCGCCGCGGATTTTGCTTTCTTAGTATTCGATTTAGTGGTTCCACCGAGACCATCGGATGCTGCGCGATCGAATGTTTCTTCGAGGCGCGTCGCCTTTCCGGTGCGGCCGCGAAGATAATAAAGTTTCGCGCGGCGAACGCGGGCGTGGCGCTTCACTACAATATCTGCGACGCGGGGCGACTCGACGGGGAACGTTCGTTCGACGCCCTCACCCTGGACGATGCGGCGCACTATTAACATTTTTCGCGCGCCGCTGCCTTTGACTGCAATCACAACTCCGCCAAAAAGCTGGATGCGCTCACGGTCGCCTTCCTTAATTTTGTAATGAACGTCGACGGTGTCGCCAACTCGGAATTGCGGCACAGACTCCTTTCCGAAGGTCCGTTCGAGACGGGAAATGAAGTCCATAGTATTATTATGATTGAAAGATTGTTAACAGAAACGGGGAAGGTAGTCGGTTGTTAAAAGATATTAATACGATACTTATTATCAGGATATTAATTATCTTTTTTTGGCCCTAATTTTGGCAGTCCAAATTTTGGGTTTGGCTTTTGTTCATTTTGCGGGAGCATGTCGGGGCGTTCCTTTCGAGTGTGTTCGCGAGCTTTAGCATCGCGCCACTCGTCGATGGCCTCGTGATCGCCGCTGACGAGAACGTCGGGAATTGTTACACCGCGAAATTCGCGCGGCCGCGTGTATTGGGGAAAGTCGAGAAGTCCGGAATTGAATGATTCCGAAACGCTCGATTCCTCGTCGCCTAACACTCCGGGGATCAGCCGAATTGTAGCTTCGAGAATCACCAATGCCGGCAGCTCGCCGCCAGAAAGAACAAAGTCGCCAATCGAGAGCCGTTCCCATTCGAAGCCGTCGAGAATTCGTTGATCGAATCCTTCGTAACGTCCGCATAGGAAAAGCAAACGATCCGTTTTCGCTAATGATTGCGCGATGGGCTGCCGGAATGTTGTGCCGTCGGGCGTGAGCAGAATCTTATGAAACGGGCCTTCGCGCGATTCGATCCACTCCACGGCCGCGAAGATAGGTTCGGGCCGAAGCAACATCCCAGGTCCGCCGCCAAACGGCCGGTCATCCACGTTTCGATGTTTACCTTTCGCAAAATCGCGAAAGTTTAATAATCGGACATCTACAATTCCGTTGTCGCGCGCGACTCGAAACACTCCTTTTGATAGGAACGGTTCGAGAGCGTCGGGAAACAGAGTGAGGATGTAAACGAGCATGACCCGCTGCCGCGGCAATCATTCATAACCATTGGAAACCTTCGAGGGCTCCCGCCGATTACTTCAGACGAAAAGGGCCGAAGAAGTTAGCGATCGTGGCCGCAAGGGTCAATGGTAGTGAGTTCACGCAGGCGCGATCTCGACTCGCGCGTCGTTGAAACACGCTCCGCGACCCTCGGCGTCGACGTGATCGGGCGCGAGCGCGTTGCTGGTATTTCCGTTGAGCGTAGAGCGACGCCAGATTCCCTTCGGGAGCGAGAGCACGCCGCGCGGCACTTCGCTGGAGACTTCGAGGCGCACGACCACCTCAGCGAAAGAATTGTGAATTTTAACAATTTGACCGTCTATGAATCCGCGCGCGGCGGCGTCCTCGGGCGATATATGTAATGTTGATGAGCCCGGCGCTGATTGTTCATAAAGCGTCGACGAGATGGCTTTTTCCGTCGACGGCGAAATTAAACTAAACGGAAGTGTAGCGTCCGACGGATTCTCACGATACGCGAGCGGAGCCGGGCCGGCGAAATCCATAAATCCGCGCGTTGGAAAAATGTCTACAAATAATTTGCGCGGCTTCAGCGGCGCAATGTTTGTTTTTGTAAATGTATCAAAATCGACGCCGACGCTCGACGCGGTCGCGTACACCTCGCGCGCGATCTCGGTTTCTGTAACATTCAATTCCGGGTCGTCGAAGCCCATCGCCTTTGCTAACAATTGGAAAACTTGATGATTGGGTTTCGACTCGCCGCGCGCGGGAATGACGGGCACGCCCCACTGAAGCGCGTAACCGCCGTAGCTGCGGCACAATTCATGATGTTCAAGAAACGTCGTCGCGGGCAGCACAATGTCGGCGAGTGCGCACGTATCTGTTAAAACCTGATCGTGAACAACTGTAAACAACGATTCGCGCCGCATCGCGCGTTCGATGCGCGTCTGGTTCGGCGCCGTCGCGAGCGGATTGCAATTGTAAACAAACAATCCCTGGATCGGCGGATCGTTCACATCTTCGAGCGCGCGACCGATTTCAGACATATTAATGATCCGCGACTTGCCGCGGCGGAGACCCACTCCCTCCGCTTTTGTTAAATCCATGCGATAGCCCTTCGTCGTTGAGAGAGTCAAACCGCCACCGGCTTCATTAAATTTACCAAAAATCGCGCGCAGCAGCAGAACGGCGCGGATCGAGTCGACGCCGTTTCTGTTACGTTCGTGTCCCCAGCCGACGCGGAAAAACGGCGCCTTCGCGCGCGCGATCACGCGCGGAACGTTCGCTATCAATTCGGCGGGCACGCCGGTCAGCGCCGACGCGCGCGCGGGCGTCCACTCCATCGCCGTTTTTTGTAATATATCAAATCCGCGGCTGAATTGTTGTATAAAATTCACGTCGATGAGCTTTTCAACGATCGCGACGTGGATCATTCCGAGCGCGAGCGCGACGTCGGTGCCCGGAAGCACGGCAAGATGATCGTTAGCCTTCTTCGCGAGCGGCGTTTTGCGCGGATCGACAACGCACAGATACGCGCCGTTTTTTGTAGCATGCTGCACGAGCGGAACGGTATGAATGCCGCTCGACGACGGGTTCACGCCCCAGAGCACGAGCGCGTCGGAATGTTGCATTTCCATCGGGTCGCTGCCCGGCAAATCATCAAATACGGAAAGCCATGCCGCGCCCGTGTTCGCCGCGCAAAGCGTTCGTAACAATTGACTCGAACCGAGCCGGTTCCAAAATCGCTCGTCCATCGCGTGGCTTGTTAATAAACCGTTCGAACCCGAATACGAGTAGGGGAGAATCGACTGCGCGCCGTATTGTTGTATCAATTCGCGAAATTTCGCTGCAATCGTAGCAATCGCCTCGTCCCACGTGATTCTAACAAATTCGCCACCGCCCTTTTTCCCTTTTCTTAACATGGGGTGCAGAATGCGATCGGGCGAATCGACGCGGCGGTCGAAGTGGCGCACCTTCGAACAGATATAACCCGCCGTGAGCGGCAGGAGGTCCGACCCGTCAATCTTAAGAATGCGATCGCCTTCGACGGTCACGTCCATTGAGCAGCGATCCGGGCAGTCGAGCGGGCAAACTGTGCGGTGTGTTGTCGGCATAGTTGAAACAATACGAGCGCGGCTGCGTTTAATATGCGTTCTCATGTTTACCGGACTTGTTGAATCTGCAAATCGCGTCGCCGCCGTGCGCACGCGCGCGGACGCGGGCATCGACCTCGACCTTGATCTCGGGGCGCTCGCGGAGGGAGTTCGCCTCGGCGATTCGATTTCCGTGTCGGGCGTTTGTTTAACTGTAGCTAAACAATCCGGCGAAATAGTTACATTCGAAATCTCGCCTGAAACATTAGCAAGGACGCGCCTCGGCTCGGTGGCCACGGGCGAGAAACTAAACGTCGAGCGATCGCTACAAATCGGCGCCCGCCTCGGCGGCCACTGGGTGCAGGGCCACGTCGACGGTGTCGCGCGCGTGAATCGGCTTCATCACTTTGGCGAGTGGGCGGAATTGGATATTCAATGTTCGCCGGCGCTGGGGCGGTACTGCGTCGAGAAGGGTTCGATTTGCCTCGACGGCGTGAGTTTAACGATCGCAAAATTAGTATCAGATCCTGGCGGGAACGTTATCATAACCATTGCGCTCGTGCCGCACACACTCGAGCGCACGACGATCGGCGCGTGCAAGGCCGGCGACCCGATTCATGTCGAATCGGATATCCTGGCGAAATACGTGGAAAAGCTGACGCAGCCGTACGCGCCGGGCAAATAGCAAGTAGAGCCTATCCCAAAATCTCTCCCGTCGTTGAATGTTAGCAATTCATCCGCGCCCGCTTCGTTACAATTCCTCGGAATCATGCTATGGAAGATGCCTGCGGAATTGTGCCTTGCGCGCGCGGCGAATTGTAACTTCCACTCGGTCTGAGGGTTTTGGGATAAGCTCTAAACAATCATAACAACTATGGAATTTCACCGGCTCGGCTTTCCGTTATTCCTGCTCGGCGTTTTTGTAGCGTCTGCAATTGTAAATAAAAGCCGGAACGCGCGCAATCTCGTTTTGTTATTGGCGAGCTACGCGTTTTACTCGTACGCCGATCCCAAATATACACTTCTTCTCGCGGCCGTCACGATCATTGCATTCGTCGGCGCGCCCTTTCTTTCTGCGGCGCGAACCGGAAATCGTAAGCTGACGCTCGCAGTTTTAATAACAATTGAATTGTCGGGTCTCGCGTTTTTTAAATACTTTGACTTCGCCGCCGGATCTATCAATTCGCTGCTCGCATCGTTCGGAAGCGGCGCGCCGCTTCCGATTCTTCACGTCGCGGCGGTCGCGGGCGTTTCGTTTTATACCTTTCAAGCCGTCGGTTATTTGATCGATGTGTACCGCGGCGAGGTCGAGCCCGAGCGCGATTTCTTAGCATTTGCGTTATTTGTTGGATTCTTTCCACAGCTGCTCGCGGGCCCGATCGGCCGCGCGAAGATTTTGCTGCCGCAGTGGAAAGCGCAGCCGGATGTGAACGACTCCGTTATATCCACTGGAACATTCTTAATATTGTCGGGCGCGCTCAAAAAGATACTGATCGGCGACTTCCTCGGAACGCGCCTCGTGAATCCCGCGTTTGGTTATCCGACGGGCATCGGCGCGCCGGGTGTATTGTTAGGAACCTACGGATTCGCATTTCAGCTCTACGGCGACTTCGCGGGTTATAGTGAAATGGCGGCCGGGAGCGCGCGGATCTTTGGCATTCACCTTCCTATCAATTTCAACGCGCCGTACCGCGCGCGCAATTTAACAGATTTTTGGAACCGCTGGCACATCTCGCTTTCGACGTGGATCCGCGATTATGTATTTTTACCAATCTCCGGCCGCAATCCGTCGCGCGCACGATCGTTAATATCGGCAATTGTATCGATGACGCTCTGCGGCCTCTGGCACGGCGCGAGTTTCGCGTGGATCGGCTGGGGATTCATCCACGGGGTGGGTCTTGCGATCCACCAAACATTTGTAGCGTCGCTTCGCAAACGTTTCGCGCTCAAAAAGAAATTAGATAAATCCACTCCGTTCCGCGCGGTTTCAATTTTAGTGACGTTTCATTTCTGTTGCATCGGACTCTTCCTCGTGCGCGGCGGCGATCCCGTGCTGCAGGGCGTCGCGTCGGCGTCGGAAGCGTACGGTAAACTAAGAATCATGTGTTCGGAGTTGTTGCAAATGCCGCGCGGAGAGGGGATGTTCTTTTTGAATACAACCGTGATCGTCGCGTTTTTGTTAGCGATTGCGTCGCACGCGTTCCCCGGAACGTGGAAACTAAAATTAGCGGACGCGTGGCGCGCAACGCCGAGGATCGCGCAGGGTGCCTTCCTCGCGATCACTGTATTGTTATTATATATTGTGCGTCCGAACGTGTCGCCGTTTATTTATACTAACTTTTAAACATGTTCTCGATCAAATCCTTGGTTACTTCCCGAACGGCCGGCGCGCTGCTCGCGATCGGTGCAATTTTTGGATATTTAGAATACACGCGCGGTCCGCGCGGCGTAATCCAGGAGATTGATAGTTATCTCGGCTGGTACATGATGCCGAACCAGGATCATCACGATCGCTCGGGCACCATTGCGGAACATATCAATTCCTTCGGCTTTCGCGGAAACGAGTGGACGCTACAGAAACGCGAAGGTGTGACACGCATTGCCGTTCTTGGCAGTTCGATGACGTATGGCAGCTCCGTCGAATTTGATAAAATTTACACTTCGCTTCTCGAAAAATTACTGAACGAGCGCGGCCTCAACGTGGAAGTGCTGAACTGCGCGGTTCAAGGCTACAAATTCGAACAGGACGTTCGAAACTACGAAAAAAAAGTATCAAACGTAAAGCCGGATATATTAATTCAGGCGTTTGCCGACCAGGACGTTCAGGAGATGGATCCGCCGGGAACCGTTCCGAAAGCCGACCTGCGCCCGTGGATTACGCGCACCGATTTTTATTATAAATTTCAATACGTGTGGCAGCCGTGGGTGCGCCGTCTCGCGCCCGAAAGCCCGATCCCGAAATGGGCGGTTAATAACAAATCCATGGTTATTAACGAAAAATTACAAAGCCAGCCGTTTGCGCCCGAATTGATGCCTTTGTGGGAAAAGGCGGTCAGCCGCATGAACGATTTGAATGAAATGGTGCGCCGCGACGGCGGACAATTGATGATTACAGTTCTGCCTCAGCCGCCGCAGACCATGAATACACAATTCGTGGGTCCTGAATTCATCTGGAAGCGTTTTGTTCATAAACAAACGAACTGCACGTATCTCGACGTGGTCACGTCATTACAAAAACACATCGAACCATTTCGCCAGCGATTTGTGCGTTCGAAGGATGGCCGCGAACAATGGATACTTCAGACAAATATGCGGGATAAGGATCCGAACTATGCCATTCAACCCGACCCGAATCACGTCTACCACGGCGACGTCGGCGGCCATTTTAACGAAACGGGAATGCTAGTGATCGCAACCGCGCTCGCGGATCAGCTCGAAAAGGTTATTAGGAAATAACCGTTTTTAATTCCCGCTGGGCGGTATCGCCTGCATATTTGGAGATTTTACTTTTGTGACGGGGGAGACGCTCGCCGGATCAGGCGTAAAAAGCGAACCCCACGCGTCATACAAATAACGCGAGTCGCTCGGAAGATAATTTTGAGACACGAGCGAGTTGTAGGCTGAAGTCCAGCTCACGGGAAGCGGATTGTTAGGAAGGTTCGCGCTATTGTAACTAACAATTGCATTATTAATTGTCGTCATGCGCGTGAGCGTTTCCTTGCGAAGGATGGGTGTAATATTAATCGTACTTTCAATGTCGTCCGCCGTTCCCGCGAGGCCGTCTTCGCCAAGGCTGCTAATCAGAATGGATACATTTGAAATCGTTGAAAATAAAATGGGACGGCCGAATCCGTCGTTCCCGTATCCACCCTGCGTCGTTCCGGGAGTTGTAGTATCCAAAATGGGCTGCGTGTACGGCCCGTTCCAGCCGGGGATATGGGTAGTATTTGTATTTAATTCCGTGGGCGTCGCTGGCGCGCGCAGGACGTCGGCCGCGAACTGTAGACTTGCGTCGGCAAATCCCCTTACGATCTCGCGAGACGCATCATTGCGGCTTGATACAATTCCCTGCGCGGCCATCGGTAGTATTGCACCCGCGAGCAGCACCATGATCGTAACAACTACGATGATTTCGAGCAGCGTGAAACCGGATTGTTGATATTTTGATTTCATCGCCGCACCGCTTCGAGCATGCGGAACAAAGGTAGTATTGCAGCGAAGACCGCGATGCCGATTCCCGCGCCCGCGACGAGAATCGCGGCGGGCTCGCCAATAGATATTAACTTTTTTGTAGCCGCGCGAAGTTCGCGTTCCAATTGTTGTGAAATTCGTTCGAGCGAAGTTTCGAGAGTTCCCGTTCGTTCTCCGATCGCTAATAATCTCCCGACGAGCGGCGGAAATTGTAATTTTCGAATTGAAGCTTCCGCGAGCCCGCCGCCCGCGATGATCGACTCGCGCACGCCGCGAAGGCGCTCGGCGATCGCACGGTTCTGTGCGCCCTGTTCCATCAATTCGAGCGATTCGTTCAGAGGCAATCCGGCTCGGTAGAGCGTGCCGAGCGTGGCCGCGAATTCGGCGCCCGCCGCTTTGATCCATAACGTTCCGAGAATCGGAGTTTTTAATATATAATGATCGAAACGAAGGCGTCCGGCGCGCGTCGCGCGATACGCGAATAATCCGCCCGCGCATATAACAATTCCAGCGAGAATATATAAACCATAATTCTGAACGGCGTGCGATCCCGCGAGAACGGCTTTTGTAATCCACGGAAGTTCCACGTTTACTTTTAGAAGTGGCTCCGCGAGTTTCGGAACTAAATAAAAGGCAACGAGCGCGACCAGCGAAAACGACGCTAACATGAGTCCTGCGGGATACGCGATTGCGGGAATGACCTGCGCGCGCATCGCGGCGCGCCATTCTAAATGTTCGGCGAGCCGGTTTAATGTAGTATCCAGTGAACCGGAGCGTTCGCCCGCGCGCACGGCCGCGACGAATTGTGGTGACAATTCTCCGCGCGCCTCAAGCGCGTCGGCGAGGCTTTGCCCTGATTCGACATCAGTAGCAATCGTCTGAAATAACTGTTGTCTCGGCGGGGGCGCGTGAATGGCTAAATCTCGAAGCCCGTCGCCGAGCGGAACGCCCGCGCTCATAATTGTAGCAAGATCGCGCGCGAGCGCCGCCGACTCGGAATCGCCGAGAGCGCGTGCGCGTACGCGAGGCTTGGGCGCCTTGTCTTCCTTAATATTAACTAATTCGAGACCGTAGTCTTTTAGTTGTAATATAACAGATTCACGCTCGGCTTCAGCGACCACGCCCTCGACGAGCCGGCCCGACGCCGTGCGCGCGACGTAATGAATCGAAGTCATCCCGCCCCTCCGAGATCGGCGCCGATGACGCGCGCGGCTTCTTCAATTGTAGTGATGCCTTCCGCGGCTTTCATGACCGCGGCGCGTTCGAGCGGAACCAGGCCGTTCTCGACTGCTAATTCATGTATAACAATAGAATTCTCTTTTCGTTGAATCGCTTCGATAACCTTTACGTTTGGAAGTAACAATTCGCCAACGGCCGTGCGCCCGTGGTATCCCGTGAGATTGCATTGTTCGCATCCCTTTGCGCGGACGATGCGATTCGGAATATTCATTTTCATCGAAGTGAAGAACCGCCGGTCTCGTTCCGACGGATCGATGAATTCGGAACAGTGTTTACAAACGCGCCGCAGCAGCGTTTGTGCATAAACGGCCGACAGCGTCGATGCTAATAAAAACGGATCGACGCCCATTTGTATTAAACGTGCGGCGGCGGCGGCGGCGCGATTCGCGTGGAGCGTGCTCATCACGAGGTGGCCCGTGAGCGCCGCGCGCAGGCCGATCTCCGCCGTTTCCTGGTCGCGCGTTTCGCCAATTAATATAACATCTGGGTCTTGTCTTAGTAATGCGCGAAGCGCCGACGCGAAGTCAAAACCGATTTCGGGCTGTACCTGCGTTTGACGCGCAAGCGGCAATCGATACTCGACGGGATCTTCCACGGTGCATACTTTTCTTTGCATCGCGTCGATCGATGCTAATAATGCGTACAGCGTTGTCGTCTTTCCGGATCCCGTCGCGCCCGCAACATAAAGAATCCCGTGCGGCAGGCCAGCGGCCTTTCTTAATTCTTTTTCAATCTCGGGGACGAGATCCAATGTAGCTAATCGCGGCGCGCCCTGGGAACAGTCGAGAATGCGCACGACCGCGTTTTCGCCGTGAATGGTAGGAAGCGTCGAAACGCGGCAATCGACGGGCTCCGTCTGTCCTTGATAACGAAAGCGCCCATCCTGAGGCATTCGTTTAATAGATATATCTAATCCAGATAATAACTTTAATCGCGAAAGCGTGGCCGCGGCGGCCTCGTTGCCGAGCGTCGGGCCGGAGATTAAGACTCCGTCGACGCGATAACGAATGCGCGTGAGCCGTTCGTCGGGTTCGAAATGGATATCTGTAGCACGCCGTGCGAGCGCCTCTTGAAATATATTATCCAGCGCGTGAATGGCGTCTTTTGTAGCATCCATCGGCGCCGCTTCGCTGGCGGGCGTCGTGGCCATATCGCGAAGGCTCTCTAATATTTCTGAACGTGAGGCCCCTACAATTCGCCGCGATCCGCGAAAAATATTAGCAAGTGCGTCTGCTACAAATATGTCGGCGGGGTCGGCGACCGCGATTGTCCATGTGTCTCCGGCTTTTTCAATCGGGACCGCGGAGAGCTCGCGCAACCGCGCGAGGCTAATTCCTTCGACGAGCGATCTATCAATTTTACGCCCGCGCAAACGAATGCATTCGACGTGCGCATCCTCAAATAAAATTGTATTAACCTGGTCCTGCGTCGCCAGGCCGAGCGCGACTAGAATCTTACCAATCGGTTCGCGCGTGCGCTGCTGCTCCGCGAGCGCCATTTGTAATTGTGCGCGCGTGACAAGTCCGCTTTCGAGCAGGCGCTCTCCAAACGGGCGGCGCTTTGTATCTGTAGGAATCGACGACACGATTATCGTTAATATTGCTTAACGCACGCAGACGCCGATGTCGTCGCCCGCGACGGCGTCATCTCTTTCTGTAGTTGATACAATTCCGTCGCGCCCGGCGCTGAGCGCCCAGACGTGCGTCCCTTCTTTTTTTGATAGAACTGCATTCTTCGACGGAACTAATACTACATATGCGCGCCCCCACGGATCGCTGCCGACCTCGCCGAGGTACGGGCCCTTCCATTTTTCCGACGGCGCCGATTCGGGTGTGTTGTCGAATAGATGTATCAATTGTTCGCGCTTTCCGAGCGGCAACCCTCCGGGCAACGCCCCCGATGTGTAGTATGTAGCCGTTGGCGTTCCTTCCGCGTCGGCTCCGGGCAGCATTCCGCGGTCGCGCGCGGCGTTATTGTAGGCTCCCGCGATTCGGCTGGCGTCGTCGAGGGCGCGCGTGATTTTAGTATCATGCATTTCCGCGGACATGAGCGGCAAGACAACGCCCGCCGCACCTATCAATACGGCGATGACAATAATTGCTTCTAATAGTGTGAACCCGGCGATTTCGCGTTGCATCAATGTTAGACTTCTCCCATCGCAGGTCCGGATTCCAATTAATAAGTTGAAATCAACCGTCCCGCTCGGCCAGAGCTTCGGCTGATCCTCGGGCGTGCTTGAGCACCTGCGGAATTGTCAATTCACGTGCGCAGTTTTTTCAATATCAACGCGTGAATTATTGTATAGGTCGCGTTCATTGGAAAAAATTTCCGGCCGAGACTTCGAAAGTTGCATTCTCAACGAGAGTTGTTCAGGTCGCTTCGATGCTCCGCCGATAGTCGAACCAACGCGCCGATGTTTCCGGCGCCGGTTTCAATAATAAACGGTTCCCCGCACTATAGAGATACGATTCATGACACTTAGCCGCAGAAGCCCAGGCTTCACATTAATTGAAGTCGTTGTCGTAGTAACAATTCTGGTTTTGCTGGCAGGAGTTCTTGTTCCGATTGTCAGTAATGAATTGTCAAAAGCCCGAACTGCGCGCGCACAAACGGATATGAAGGCGGTTGGCGATGCTTACTCTCGATACTACGCGCACACCGGAATCTGGCCTTCGAACGGCACGTGGAATCCAAATTTAACACAAAACGAGGATCTCGTCGGGCTGCCGTGTTTGTATACAAATGTATTTAATAAAGCGGGCTGGGCCGGGCCGTATTTAAATACAGGCATTCGAAGCGGATCGACTTGGTCAGTCGCGGTAATCTCAAATTCAATTGTCCGAGGCATGGCGGATCCGTGGGGCCGCCCGTATCGCGTTTACGTTTTTGCTAAGAATGGAAGCATGGGCGTCGGCGGGGGAATTGTTATTGTTTGTAACGGAGAAAACGGAACGCTTAATTCTTCAACAGCACAATTAGCAAACGGCGAAGCCGCTGGCGACGACGTGGTGCAGGTTGTTACACGGCGGCTGTAATAGAGATAAAGACTAGAGCCTATCCCAAAACCTCTCCCGTCGCCGAATCTTACAATTCATCCACGCCGACATCGTTACACTGTATTTATTGAGTAATGGGTTCGGAATACTGCTATGGAATATGCCTGCAGAATTGTGCCTTGTCGGCGCGTCAAATTGTAGCTTCGGCTCGGTCCGAGGGTTTTGGGATAGGCTCTAATCTTTAGTGCGCGGGCGCAGCAGCGAAAACTAAAAATCGCGCCGCTCGAATTTGTAAAGAGACGCGCCGAAGCTGGCGGCAATGACGGCGCCCATCGCAATATTTTCCGTCCACGGGTAACGCTCGTTAACAATAATATTGAGCAGAACGCCCATGTCGGCGAGTTTATAAAAAGAATAGTGCGAGATTCCCTTCACGATCAGCATAATAAACGCGGCGAGGCAGATTGCTAACATTCCAAACGCGACGCGCAATGAGTCGCGTCCGATCGTTGAAAAGAAGAAAGTCACCGAATAAATCATAATTAAGAAAATGGAACTGTGCACAACTTCGAGTACGAGAGGGTAGACTGTCGCCGTTTCGTCGACGATTCGCGCGAGCGGAATCGCGGTCGGAGTGACAAGTAAGATTGGCAGCACCAATGCAACAATTCCGACGAGGTAGCGCGAAATCAAGAATCGCTTGCGGCTGAACGGTCGTGATAACAAAAACTCGGCGGTCTTGTGTTCGACTTCGCCGGCGACGGCCGAGTTTCCTAAGAAAACCGCCGCGAAGGTTCCAAACGTTCCGAGAGCCTTCGCGAAATGCTGAAATGCAATATAACTGTCGTAGCCTTTCGACAGCGCCGAATCGAGAATCTTCTTAAAAAAGTCGCCGGGCAGCGAACGCTTGATCGCATCGGCTTCGCGCTCGAAATCGGGAAAGAATATAACAACTGCAACGAGGTGCGCCTGGAGAAGTATAAGAAACGCGAAGGACTTCCAGACCGTGTCGCGAATGCACTTGCGAATAATCACGACGGCCTCTCGATTTGATATAAATCGGAGTACACTTCTTCGAGGCGGAGCCGTTTATATTCAATTCCGTCGACGGGAAGTTGCGCGAGTGCCTTCAGCACGTCGTGCGGATTTTCCTTAGCAATCACAATATATTCGCCGTTGCGTTCGACCACCGATTCGACGCCGTTTAATTGTAGACATGCGGCGTCGGCGCCGGGTTGGAGGCGCACGCGGATGCGTCTGCCAGCGCGCTCGCGAATGTTTGTTAAATGATCGCAATCCAACAATTTCCCGCCCGCGAGAAACGCGACGCGGTCGCAGACGTTCGAAACGGATTCCAACTGATGTGAAGATAATAAGATTGTCTTTCCGCCGTCGCGCAGGCGGAAGAGTAATATTAAGAATTTTTGCCGCACCGTCGGGTCGAGGCCTTCCTCGGGCTCATCGAGAACGGCGAGCGGCACGTCGGGCACGACAGCCTGAATGATTCCTAACTTTCGCTTCATCCCATGGGAGAAGTCGCGGATTTTCTTAGTATTCGGGATATGAAACAATTCGAGCAGTTCATCGCGAAGGTCTAAATTGCAGCGTTCGTATCCCGACAGTGCGTATTGTAAAAAGACGCGCGGCGTCATCGATTCGTAAAGATTCCCGTCGCTCGGCAAATATCCCATTCGCCGTCGCGCGGCGGCGCCGTGCGACTCGACGCAAAAATTATCAATAAACGCGCGGCCCGATGTCGGCCGCACGATGCCCGCAAGAATTTTTATGAGCGTTGATTTTCCTGCGCCGTTCGGCCCGACAAGGCCGAAAATCTCGCGCGGGGCGACGTTAAATGTAACATTTTCGAGCGCTGTAAAACTTCCGAAGCGCTTTGTAATATTCTCAATTCGTATCATTTAGGGCGTCTTGCGATTTGTAAAAAATTCCGAAGAATCAACGGCCCGTCAATTGTTAAGAATGATTCCGGATGAAACTGGACGCCGAACGCGCACATTTCCCGATGCGAGACCGCCATAATATCGTTATCGATTGAGCGAGAAGTAATTTCGAGTTCCCGCGGAATAGTGGGTTCGTCGAGCACGAGCGAATGATAGCGCGCGACCGGAAGCGGCGACGGCAAATTTACAAAAATCCCGGCGCCATTATGAGTAATCGGATGCGCCTTTCCGTGGACGAGTTGCGTCGCGCGGCGCACGTTCGCCCCGAGCGCGACGCCGAGCGCCTGCATTCCGAGGCACACGCCAAGAATCGGGCGTTTTCCGAGTGAACTTTCAATCGCTTGAATAGATATACCGGCGCCGGTGGGCGCTCCCGGCCCCGGCGAAATGATAAGAATCTCCGGATTGATTGTATTTAATTCGAAAATGGAGAGCGCGTCGTTGCGCTTGACTTCCACCGTTTCGCCGAGGATTTGTAGCGAGTGTAGAAGATTAAATGTAAACGAATCGTAATTATCGATCAGAAGGATCAACGAAAAAATTAGTTAATAATTTTTCAATATTAACGAAGAATGTCTTCGCGGCGCGGCGGGGGAAGCGGCCGGCCCTGGTCGTGATTCTGCAGCGTGAACGGCACGAGATCGCGCGGACCCATATATGTTAAAACCGCGCGCGCGGCGCCCGACGAATCGTTATATCGCACGAGCCCGTTGATGAGCCCAATTAAACGATAACGGCCGTCTTCCATTCTGTATAAAGGGGCGCCCGTGGCGGCGGCCGCGATCGGAAAACTGCCGGGAACCTCAACGACCGTTCCGGCGGCGTCGCGCTTGGCGAGGCGCGTTTTGTAATATTCAATATCCGTGTCTTCGACGACGGATATTAACAATTCGTCGTCGGGCGCGGGATACGTAAAGGATACTTCCGAAGCCGGAGCCTTAATATCAATATCGACGCGGCACAATTGTTCATTCACCGTGCGGATGCGCCCTGGCTCGATCGACGGCCCGTCGCCGAAAAACATCGTGACGTCGCAGTAGCCGTCCTTCGCGGTGTTTCCTAAGAATACAATTCCGTACGGCGTGTTGACGCCCTGCTCGGCGCCGCTTGGCGTTTGTATCAATACCGGCCCGCGCGGCCACGGCACGGAACGGCACGCGCCCAGCAGCGCGACAATAGTAATAACTAAGATTTTCGCAAGTGGACGCTTCATTACTTATTCTTTTTTCTCGGTGTCTTCGGCGAGCATGTCTTTGAGTTTTGACTGAAGCCACGGCGAGTAAGGATCAAGTTCGCACGCGATCTTCAATTGTTCAATTGCTTCGGCTTTCGTCGACTTGTTCATGGATAAATAAAACGAAAGGCTGTCGCGATAGTCGGCTTCGACCGGATTGCGCTGAATTGCTTGCCTCAAATCCGCAACGGCCTTGTCGCGCTGTCCCTTGCGCATCCACGCGCGCGATCGGTACGCAAACGTCTCCGCCGTGTCATAACCTTTATCAATCGCAGTTGTTAATTTCTCGAGCGCTTCATCGAACTTGCCGGCGAATACAAAATCGCGGCCTACTACAAAATAACCGCGCGCACCGACGGATTCCTGCGCTTTGATCCATGCGCGGAATTCTTCATCGAGTTTCTTAATATCCTTGACGCCCAAATACGTTAATAATTTTTCTGTATAATGTTTGGCATCGACGGATTTTGAAATGCCACCCGTTGCGAGACCACCGTAGCCGGTCTTTGCTTCAAATCCTTGTAAATTATATAAATCACGGAAGTATGCAAAAAACTTCTGACTATATTTTTTGTTAGTACAGGCGAAGTGGCAGAATCCCCACCAGTACGCGTAGTGTTCGTAAACGTTTCCTTTATTGTTGCTGGTTTCGGCGTAGGAACTTGAATACGCGAGCCATTTGTCGAGGGGAATGTACCGCTCCTTCTCCATTTCTTGTAATAACAATAAACGATTATCTAACAATTGCCCGGGCTCCATTTTTCGCTTGCCGCGTTCGCCCGTCACACGCGCTGAACCGAAGTATTCCGCCATGCCTTCATTGATCCAAGAAGGCGGTTCAAATTTAGGATTCGCGAGGTATGTTAGTAAGTGAGTTCCTTCGTGAAGCATGACGTATCGAGTGAAGCTCTCGTCGTCGAAAACATAATAAAAATTCAGCGTTTCTTGCATATCCGAAAAGTAACCGGCAGTGCCGCCCGGAGCGCCGCCAGACTTTTGATAGTCTTCGCTGTCTCGGTATACTTGCACAAGCATTTTTTTCTTAGCGGCCGCCGACGCTTTCATGCCGATGTGTTTATTCATATATTCATAATATTCCTCGAGCAGCGACGCGAGATCGTCGAGAATCGGCTTAGGGCAATTTCCCTGAAATGTGAAATGTTTCGTTTCGAATTTCCAGCCGTCGGCGAATTGTAAATGTTTGGCTTCCTCTTCGAGAATTTTTTTGCGTTTCGCATTTTCCTTAGCAAGTTCCGCTTGATACTGCTCCTTTTTCATCCAGCCGTTTCTATATTTTACAAATCCTTTTTCGAGCATTTCTTTTTCTTTAGCATCCTTCGGCACGTAGTCCGACATGTCGCCTTCAATCACGACTTCTTTAACGAGATCTTCGTGGATCTCAAGTTCAGCCGTCTGCAGCTTAATATGATAGACCTTATCCTTTTTGGTGACTTTCCCTTCGAGAGAACGCCCGTTTTTTGTAATAAGCCGGTCGGCGTTCGCGGTGGATGTTAATAAAATCGCGGCCGCGCCCGCGGCGGCCAGCGTGAGAATGTTAAATTTAGACATGGATTTTTAAGTTAGGACGTTTACTTCAATTCTTTAATGAATGCATGATACGACGTTTCGAGTTCGGCCATCGCCGCGCCTTTCAAATTGCGAAAGGCGAATTCGACGGCTTTGCCGGAATCGTTCGTTTCGACGACAGTTTCAAGATAGTCTTTTAATATATTGTTCCACTCGGGCTTGAACGGCGCGTGTCCGAGTTTTTCGCCTTCGCGCAGAAAGTAAATAAAAGACCAGGCTTGCGAATTATAAATACTGGGATTTGAGTAAATATCTTGGCGCGTGAATCGTATCAATTGGTCAATGGTAGCGAGTTCGCCTTTCTTGAGCGATTCCTTAACCGGCGTGACGCGATCGATGAGCGGAGCCCACTGGCCAAGCGGTTTCACCTTAAATTGGCCGGAACTGTTAAATTGTAAACCGGCATAATAATCAGCCATGCCGTCGGTGTACCACGGACCGAATTGGACGTTCCCGAATCGATACCAAAGGAATTGTTGAAATGCCAAATGATTCAATGCGGCGCGCGTCAAGCTTGTATCATATCGACTCTCGCCGTTGAAATGTAGTTCGCGCCTGCCGTGGGGACTAAAGTATCCGATGGAACCGCTCGGCCCGCCAAAGTATGAATAGTCGGAATCGCTACAAATCCGCACCACGGGAATCTCGGTAAACTCGTGATCTTCAAATTCATGTACAAATACTTTGCGGATGGCTTCCAGGTGTTTTTTGCAGTCTCCAACACTTTTAGTAATATTCGCTTGGTCGGGTTTATATTTAATAAGAAAGTTGGCGCTTTTCTCAAACACCCAGCCGGTTCGCTCGCAGTCTTCGCGATGAAAGTCTTCGGTCCAAAACGGAAACGCTAAATTATCAAATCTTGCGTCGATTATTTTGACTTCCCTTGTCTTGATTTCGCGCGGTGGATTCGCGAAGCCTTGAATCCCGTCCGGCCCGCGCGAACTACAACTAAAAATACTAAACGCAACCGCGCCCGCCGCGAGCAGCGCGGCGAACGGGAGCGCAAACGCGGGTTTCATTTCACGCGCGCGAACGCGATTACTTCAAATCCTTAATAAACAATAGATAGGATTTTTCGAGTTCCGCCATCGCATCGCCCTTTAAGTCGCGGAACGCGACTTCCACGGCTTTGTCGGCGTCCTTGGTTTCAACCATCGTATCAAAATAAACTTTTAATATATTTCCCCATTCGGGCTTGAACGGCTTGTGTCCCATCTTTTTCGCCTCGCGCAGAAAGTAAATAAAAGACCAGCCCTGCGGATAATAAATATCGCCCTTTGCATAATAATCCTGCTGCGTGAATCGAATGAGCTTGTCGAGCGGGGCGAGTTCACCCTTCTTGAGCGCCTCGCGCACGGGCGTCACGCGGTCGATCAGTAGTAACGACGGCCCGACCGTTCCAATTTCAAAACTGTTATTTCCTCTATATTTAAATCCCGCGAAGTAGTCTCCCGTGCCTTCGTTATACCAGGAATGCGGGGCCAGCTCGCCGCAGCGGAACCAGATGAATTGATGGAATGCTTCGTGGTTCATGACGGCCCATGTCCACTTCACGTCGTAATCCTTGAGGCTCGGCATCACGAGTTCTTTGGAGTGGGAATTGAAGTAACCGGCCGATCCGCCCGGCCCGCCGTAATTTCCGTATTCGTCGAAGTTCTTACAAATCCGCACCACAGGATACTCCGTCAATTCGCGATCTCCGAATTCCTTAACAAATACTTTTCGGATGGCTTCAATGCGTTCTTTGCATTCTTTAACAAACTTGTCGTTGTCAATACTAAATTTAATGAAATAGTGCTCGGTCTTTTCGAATCGCCAGCCCGTGCGTGCACAGTCCTCCTTATGCACGGCTTCGCTGCGCTGCAGCGGCGTCATCGCATCAAGATCGGAATCTTTCTTTTCATCAACCTTAATAAATTTGAAGGACAGAACGGATCTATCAAATAGTTCCTTCCATTCTTCGAATGCGCGCTCCATGATCGAGTAGTGGAGCACAATCTCTTCTTTCTTATCATTCGTAAACGCAACGGCGTAGTGGCGAATGAATAATTTAAAACTCGTGACTTCTTTAAAGTTATAAACCTTGGCGCTGAGCTTCCCAAATTTCTTGGTCTCGGCCTTCCCCATCATCTGCATGCCCGAGGCTTTTCCTAAATATTGTTCGAACGTTTTGTAAGCCATTTTTTCTTGAATATCTTTCATATTAATAGGCTCGGAATCCTCGCCCGATTTCGGGCCATCACCCGTCTTGGGCCCGTCCTTTTCTTTATTTCCTTCCTCGCGGTCGAGTAACGACGCCGACTTGCCCGTAGGATCGAATTTTAGTATTTCAAAATACGGCGTGTGGGAGACAAGGATCTTCGGATCAATAATATCCGAAGGCGAAACAAACTTCATGACGAGATAACGCTCGCTCGGCTCCGGCGGAACTGTAGTCCACTTATCAAATGATGTTACTTGATAACCAAAGCGAGTATCGGCGTACGGTTTCTCCGCCATCGCCTTTCGGCCCTGCGCCGATGCGAATGGCGCGATTGCGGATGCTACTAATAATATTGTAAAAATGCTTTTGGTTAATTTATTGAACATACTAATTCGGGGCATTGCGATCATTTGCTTTTGGTTCCTTCGGGGACCGGAGACGTAGGCTATGATTCTAACGCTACATGGGCAAGTTCGTAGCATTAGGTACGACGCACCTCACGTTACAACTTGCCGTGATGATGGCACTAGACGTGGCACGGTCGCATTTCATTGACGAAAAAATTGCAAACAGGTTCATTTTGTAATACGTACGTGCGGCCAGTTTCTAATTTTCGCGTATCGCGCCGCAATCTGGGCCATTCGTCGCGCAGCGCTCCACCCCGTTCACAACGACGTTGGAATCATGCATCGCAATCAACTCTTTATAGGTTTGATTGCTGCGGCCCTGATTGGTGTCGCAGCCTATTTTGCTTTTTTTGATAATTCTCCACGCGACACGACGACGCCCGTTAACGAATCGGCAGCCGCGGGAACCGAGACTGAATCGGATCGTAATGATCGAAAATTAGCGGAAGCTAATATTACAACTGGGCCCGCCGAAGCAAAGGCCGAACGGTCGGAAGCGAAAATTGATAAATCGGTATCTGTATCCGAAAACGCAGCGTCTCCCGAAATCCGCGGAAAGGTTGTAACAAGCGAATCGAATCAAGCCGTCGGTGGCGCGAAAATTTGGCTCGAAGAAGCCGGCTGGGGACGCGTGTTCTTCGGACGCGATGCTAAGAATGAGCCGGCGCCGAGCGCGATCGCGGGTTCCGACGGTCAGTTCAAGATTACGAATCCGCCGAACGGCCGCGAGCTAAGACTAAGAATCGAAGCGCCAGGACGCGTTCGCCTGCGAACCGACGTTCCGCCCGTCGGCCCGAAAGAGAAGCGCGCCGTTGGAGATTTAACATTGTCGATCGCCGGGCAGGCCGAAGGCCGTGTTACAGATGCGGCGGGCAGCCCGATCGCTAAAGCGGCAGTCATGGCACGCCGCGCGCCGAATGCTAACGAAACGATTTTTGGATTTCGGCCGCCGCTTGAACTCGAAACGGAAACCGACGCAAGCGGACGCTACAAATTCGACGGGCTCCCTCCGGGCCAAAATGTACAATTCTCGGCGATCGCGGAAAATTATATTCCGGGGACGACGGACGCTTTTGAAGTAAAAGTTGGCTCGCCGAAACAGGTCGCCGATCTAGCGTTAAAGATCGGAAAAGAAGTAACAGGCCGTGTGCTCGACCGCGAAGGGAAGGCGGTTGCAAATGCAATAATAGACGTTTGGCGTTCGGTGCCGAGCTCCGATTTCTTTCTCGACGGCCGAGGGTTTACTAATTTTAGAACGGACGCCGAAGGCAATTTTAAAATTGCAGGGCTCGACGATCGAACCATAACAATGAACGTCGTCGCCGAAGGAAAGGGCACCGCGACGAAACGTAACATTTCGCCGGGTACGCGAGACTTAATGATACAACTCGAAGATTTAGGTATTATTCGCGGACGCGTCGTGCCGGCGCCCGGCACGGACGAAAAAGCGATTGCGCCCGCGCTCGCGTCACTACAAATCAACGCGCGCAACTCCGACCGGCCGGGATTTTTCGTCATGAGCGGGGGGGGCGAGGCGCGCCAGTCGCGAATTTTAGCAAACGGCGAATTTGAAATTACCGGGCTCGACAAAGGTAAATATCGCGTTGAAGTGAGCGGCGATTTGATAGCTCCCGCGATTTCGCAAGCCGTTGAGGTCGCTCCCGAACGCGCCGTTGAAAATTTACAGATAGCGGTGACGACGGGCCAGACCGTTCTTGTTAAAGTTACAAAAGCCGGAACCGATGAACCGATCGAGGATGCTAACGTTCGGCTCGCGGAAAAGCGCAAAAATGATACAGATTTTCCGATACCGGGATTTGGCGGCGACGAAGACGATGAAGAGGAATCGCCAATTGTAGCCATACCTCCGAGCGGAGGGCGCGCGCGAAGATCGGTTAGCGTTTCGGCGACGGCGACAACCGCTGCGGCGCCGGCAGGGCGTTTTAGCGGTGGCCGGGCGCGTCCGCCGATCTCGCGAATGATGGGAGAAGCCGGAGATGACAATCAACCGGAGGCGGTGCGGCGAACTGTTAAAACCGACGCTAATGGAATTGCTAAGTTTACAGGTCTCCCCAACGCCACATTTGATATATCAGCTCGAAAGACGGATCTCGCGCCGTCGATGCCCGTTGAATTATCGTTAGAATCGGCCGCCGCCGCGGCGCCCGTCGAACAGAAACTAACACTTTCCGAAGGCGGGTCGCTCATCGGAAGGGCGGCGCGCCCGAACGGCGAAGCGGCAGTCGGACAAACGGTGGAATTGACGGGCCCGCATCCGTTAAACAAATTGAAGAAAGCTAACGTTGACGACAAAGGTAATTATCTATTCGAACATCTGCGCCCCGGCGAATATCGCATTAAACTAAAAAAGCGAGAAAGCAATGATGGCAACATGCGATTCATCATGCGCACCGAAACCGACGATCCGTCTGCGCTCGGCGTTCCCGTTTTAATTAAAGAACTGAAAGAAACGATCTTTCATTTAGAAGCGCCGATGCTTGCTACAGTTCAGGGCGTCGTTACGCAGGCGGGCGAGCCTGTAGCGGGCGTGAAAGTAAGTATCAAACCCGTCGAAGGCGGAATGCCGGAAATGCCGGATTTTGGGGGCGGCGGATTTGGAGATTTTGGCGGGTCGGGAGCCATGAGTGCGACGACCGATGCGAATGGTAAATATAAAATTGAAAATGTTGAAACCGGAAAGTATCGAGTGAGTGCTAAGAAAACTTCCTCCGTCAAGGCGCTCTCGCGATCGCTAACGATTGGATCCGAAAAGGAAACTGTAGATTTACAATTACCGCGCGGCGTCATCGAAGGCCGCGTGTTTAAAGCGGAAGGCCACGCGGCCGTCGGCAATGCTACAGTTCAAGTGATTGAAGACAGCGGCGCCGTGCAAGAAGACCGCGTGATGACGATGGCGTTTTCGGCGAGCGGAGGCGGCGGTGAAATCATAACAAGCGACGGCCGCAGTTCTGTTAAGACCGACGCCGAAGGCCGGTTCAAAATTGAAGATTTGCCTCCCGGTAAATATAAAATTAAAGCGAGCGCGGCGAATTTGCGCGACGGCAAGACGGAAACACTAACATTAGAAACCGACGCGCGCATCGCCGACGTCGAAGTATTGTTAGAAAAGGCCGCTACGCTTCGCGGGCGCGTCACAGGCGCAGGCGGCGCTGCGAAGGCGAACACGCTCGTTTCATTAGCTAAAAAAGGCGGTTCGTCGAGCCCGCCGAAAATAACAATGACCGACGAAAACGGTGTATACAAATTCACCTCGCTCGACCCAGGTGAATATAACGTTACCGCCCAGGCGCTTGGAGGCAGTATTGAATTCGGCACCGACTCTCCGAAGGCGCAGACGATCACGCTCGAAGCGGGCGTTGAAACTACAAAAGACCTGACAGTTGATTAGTTATATTGATTGAGGTTATTGATATGACAGGCCGCGCAAGCGGCCTGTTTTTTTGTAATAGCGGGGCCCATGCTTGCAACGCTCGCTCGCCGAGCACTCGGAGCGCGCGGACCACCCACCCGCGGCTTCTTAACTGTAACTATTAACTATTAACTAAGAAGCTAAGAAGCAAAAAACTGTAAACTTACAAAACTACAGTTTCCGTCTCGGCCTTTTTCTCTACAACTGGCGCCGCCTCAACCTACTTCGCTTTCGTCTCAAAGTTACCTTTCGCGTCCAATATTGCCTTTGTTCGAATTAAACAATTCTTGCACGGCTCCGGCGGATTATTCGTATACATGGCTTTCCGAAGCGCCTGCGCCTTCTCGCCGTTCCAAACTGCGTCCATTCCCTCTTCATAAACATTACCTAAGCGCAATTCCAGGGGCCCGCGGCAACACGGATACGCGTCGCCGTCCGGCAATACTTTTAGATAATTCGTAACCATCGGACAGAAGCCAGGAGAATTCGATGCATGCGATTCTTGAAATCGCTCGATCACAAGTGCTTCGTGAATCCGCGTCGAAACTGGAACATTTACAAAACGGCCCGTATACGGTTCGCGAAGCAAGAATGTTAAATTAACCCCGCGATGAGTGCTCCGCTCTTTCATTAGATTTAACACTTCTTCAACGCGCGCGACTCCGTGGTCTTCGAACGCGTCGTGAAACTTCGCCTGGCTCGAGCCGTCGATCATGTCGAGAATTGTTATTTCCTTTCCTCCGCGGTCGGCCACCCAATCGACGAGCTCGGGAAAATGTATCAAAGTCTCTGTCATTAAGACTGCGTTGATCACACAGGGAATGGATAACTCCGCGCTGCGGCGCAATGCGTATTCAATATTCGGAAATACCTTCGCGGCCTTGATCGGCTCGCGGACTGCTTCTAACACTTCGGGAACGTGTGAATCGATCGATAATGTTAATCGATGGATTCGATGCGCGATTTTATCAAATACAGCCGGCGACAGCCGCGTCGCATTTGTATACAATTCTAAATAAACGCCGTGTTTATCACAAATCCGCAACATCTCGTCGACGTCATTTAATAATGGTTCGCTCGTCGCCGACGGGTTCCAAATCACCACGCTTTCAAACACTTTATCTAAGAACGGCGCCGCTTTTTCTTTAGTAACTTTCATGACCGGCGGATTATCACTTTGTGAGCACATCACGCAGCGCAGGTTGCATTGCGAGGTCCACGCAAATTCGAGCGTGGACGGGCCATGTTTAAATTCGGTTTCGCCGCGGGCGATCGATTGAACCGACGTTACGAAATTTGCGAGTTCGCGGTCAATCTTGGAAGGTGCGGCCATTAAAATTCGCGGTGCAGTAAATCGGAGGGGGGAATCGTTATCGTAAGATACTCTCGAAATGAAGTTATGAGAAATCCTTGGCTCAAACTTGCTGCCAGCCCGAATTTCACTCTTGGCCGCGGCGGCGAGTCTCCGGTGGTCGAACGCCTCACATTCGACGAATCTCGCGAATATAAATATTCCGAAACCAGAGCGTGTTTCCGTGATTCTGTAATTCGATCGGGCCTTTTGTATACGGCGGAATGTTAGTCTTATGAACGCCGCTCCAGTAGCCGTTTTAAATCGTGACTTTGTCGGCCACAGCCTTTCGGTCGGCTGGTGGACGGCCGGACTCAAGAGAATGGATCAAAGTGTTTTGCGCTGCTACAATAGTGTTGATATGTTTTATTTATATACTCAACTCTTCAATTCGCACCGAGTAGCAAATGCCAGAGATTTGTAGGTTTCTAGGCATAGTGATTGCCATGTATTATAATGACCACGCACCGCCCCACTTTCACGCGATGTACGGTCAACATGAAATTCGTATCGATATTTCAACCGGAGCAATTCTCTCCGGCAGTCTTCCGGCACGCGCTCAGCGCCTTGTTCTTGAATGGCTTAGTTTACATCGTGGCGAATTGATGGAAGATTGGAAACTCGCCGAGCGTCGGCTCCCTCTCAAAAAAATCGAACCTCTGGAATAGTTATATGGTACCCAAACTTGTTGCAGCTCAATATATAGATCGCTACCGCATCAGACTTACTTACGATAACGGAACGGAAGGGGAAGTAGATTTAGAGAATGAACTCTGGGGTAATGTCTTTGAACCGTTGAAAGATATCGAAAAATTCAAAGCGTTTCGATTTGATGAAGAGCTGCGGACGATTGTCTGGCCAAACGGGGCGGATTTAGCGCCGGAGTTTCTGTATGAACGTGCGACTGAATAATTAGTATAATGCATCGGCAAGCTTCCAATTTAGATTATTACTTGACCCCATATTCTTAGGTCTACTTTTTTGACTAAATCTAGTTCTTCTTCAATTGCAAGGACGAATTAGTACATCGCTTGGCAATGGATAGGATTCTTTACAAATACATGAAGAGTGTTCATGCCGATCGTGCTATTCGACTTGGAGAAATTCGGATCGGCACTCTTTATGAATATCGAGATATTGAGAAACACAATAATTTAATCGGCGATGATGGCGAGGGCAAAATTGAACGCAACAGATTTGTCCCCGGAACCGAAACATGGACCGGAGATAATATCCCTGAATTTGCACGAGAATCATTCAAAATAGATCCCGGTAAATCCGTATCCTGGTCGAATCTAACGTTTGTCTATCAGGAACAATCGGAGAATTATTATCTATTTAGTGCGAGTCAACAAATGAATTGCAGCGTGATGAAGGCGCGTGGTTATGACGCGTGTATCGTTATCCGAAATCCTAGTAAATTCTTTGGCGCAATTTCTCGTTTCATTAGATATAAAGCAAAATACTTAACGTGTAATGCATGCATATATACAGATCGAGTATCGTCAACGGAAAAACCTCAATTAATGCATCCAGCATTCATTAAGCCTCCAATATATGCGGAACAAACGGAAGTTCGAGCATTATGGAAACCACATGCGTTCCCAATAAAGCCGATCATAATAAAGTCTTTTAAGGCGGTAGCAGTGTGTGATAGAGTAATATAAGATATATCGTTAATTGCCCGGGTTAATACACGTTGACATCACGTCTCTGAGTGAAGCGAACGTCACTTCCCTCCAATCTCTCTAATATAAATATTCCGAAACCAGAGCGTGTTCCCGTGATTCTGTAATTCGATCGGGCCTTTTGTATACGGCGGAATGTTAGTCTTATGAACGCCGCTCCAGTAGCCGTTTTCGAGTGGAACGTTGTCGACGACCAATTGTGCATTCAGCCAGACCCATACGCGGTCGCCAATCATCTTAATTCTAAATGTATTCCACTGCCCGACGGGGCGGTCGGCGGCGGTGAGCGGTTTTGATAGATTCTTGGAATTGTTGTAAAGTCCGCCGGAGCCGATCGGGTTATCCCAGATTTGCACCTGCGGCATGCCTCTTAAGTAAATTCCGCTGTCGCCGTCTTTCTTAATTTTCCAATCGATATATAACTCAAAATCTTCATAATCTTTTTCTGTTACAAGGCTCTCTCCCTTTCCATCAAATTCGAGTTCGCCGAGGCCGTTCACGCTCCAGTGCGCACGCATCTTTGCGTCGGCGGCGGCCTGTGCTTTCGCGAGGTCGGCTGGAGCGAGTTTGAGTTTTGTAGGCATCTCGACGAGGCCTTTCCAACCGTCGAGATCGCGGCCGTTAAACAGCGCGCGAAACTCGGGGCCGTAGGGCGGCGCCGGCGCCGACTTGCACGCGGCCGCGAAAAGGATGACTACAAATAACAATTGTTGAATGGCGCGCATGGCGCAAAAGATAACGCATGTGCCGACGGCGCCAACGAACCGGCTGGCGCCGCCGCGCCGTTTCATTCTACGATGCGATGATATGACTACGGCGCGTGTGCGATGGTCGGCGGCGAACGGCGTTGCGGCGCTTGTTGCTGCGTGTGCCTCCGCGTGCGCGGCGCAGAATGAGGCACCGCCGAAAACTGTTAATTTACAAAAGATCGAGTCGTTTACAGAAGCGATTCCGGGGTCGACGGTCAAATTTGATATGATACAAATACCGCCCGGTGATTTCTGGATGTCAAAAACGGAAGTGACGTGGGACGCGTACGATCTTTTTGTATACGGCACCAATGATACAGATCCGAACCGCCGGCCGGCGATCGCCGGCGTCACGTATCCGTCGAAACCTTACATTTCGATGGATCGTAGCTTTGGGCACTCCGGTTTTGCCGCCATCAGCGTCTCGTTTCGCGGTGCCGAAACCTTTTGTAAATGGCTCTCCGCGAAGACGGGAAAACACTACAGATTGCCGACGGAGGCCGAATGGCGCCGCGCGTGTGCCGCAAATCCCAATACTACAAATGAGGACGCTACAATTCCCGGCGCGGAAACGTTAATGAAACAAGCGTGGCTTAAGGAAACGGCAGGAGGGACGACGCACGCTATTGCTACAAAAGAGCCAAACGCGTTTGGTCTTTATGATATGATTGGCAACGCGTGCGAATGGGCCGTCGGCGACGGCGGCAGGCCCGTCGCGCTCGGCGGCGCGTACTTTCACAGCGCTTCGGATTTGATACAACAATTTCGCATGACTCCAAAACCCGCGTGGAACGCGAGCGATCCGCAGCTTCCGAAGAGCGTGTGGTGGCTCGCCGACGGCGGTTTTGTAGGTTTCCGCATCGTTTGTGAAAAGAAATAATATATATCCATTCATTCTTACTGATCCAACGACCCGACTTCATTGAACATGACTGAAATCATTATTCCTTCATCGGATTCTAACTTTTCGCGCCGCGATTTTGTAAAAACTTCGGCGGTTGTTTCCGCGAGTGTGATCGCGGGATCCGCGGCGAGCGCGTTTGCGCCGCACGTCGCTGGATCGGATATTCTTAAAGTCGGATTAGTAGGATGCGGCGGGCGAGGCACGGGGGCGGCGTACCAGGCGCTGCGTGCTGACAAGGGCGCTCGATTAGTAGCGATGGCAGACGTCTTTGCCGATCGCATGCAAAGCAGTCTTCGCGAATTGATAAAAGAGCAGGAAGTTAAAGATCCGAATGAGCCGCCGCCGGAACCGAGTGTTAAAGATCAAGTGCTCGTAAAACCTGAGACGATGTTCGACGGTTTCGAAGGCTACAAAAAACTCATCGAAATGTGCGACGTCGTTTTGTTATGTTCGACGCCGCATTTTCGACCCGCGCACTTGAAGGCGGCCGTGGAAGCGGGCAAACATATCTTTTGTGAAAAACCCGTCGCCGTCGACGCACCCGGCGTTCGCAGCGTCATCGAGTCGGCGCGCGAAGCTACAAAAAAGAAAATTAATATTGTTTCGGGTTTCTGCTGGCGATACAACGATCCCGACCGTGAAATGTTTAAGAGAATTCACGATGGGCAGATTGGTAAGATTGGCGCGATCCACACGCGCTACCTCACAGGCGGCCTCGGCCTCCATCCGCGCAAACCCGAGTGGTCGGATATGGAGTATCAAATGCGGAATTGGTATTATTATACTTGGCTTTCGGGCGACCACATCGTTGAACAGGCGTGCCACAGTATTAATAAAATCGCGTGGGCGATGAAAGATGAAATGCCGGTCGCGTGCTCGGCCGTCGGCGGGCGCCAGGTGCGCACGGGCGCGGAGTACGGCCACGTTTTTGATCATTTCGCGGTTGTTTACGAATATAAGGACGGCGCGCGCGCGTTCCACGACTGCCGTCAAACCGAAGGATGCATGAATGATAACACCGACTATTTGATAGGTTCAAAAGGAACCGCATTTATCAATTCATGGGGGCCAACGCACGTCATCGAAGGTGCTAACAAATGGCGATGGGAAGGCCCCGCTCCGCGGGATAAATATCAAACGGAGCACGACGAATTATTTGAAGCGATTCGAAAAGGCAAGATTATTAATGAAGGCGAAATGTTAGCAACGAGCACGCTCATGTCGATCATCGGGCGAATGGCCGCGTACACGGGCCTGCGCATCACGTGGGAGCAGGCGATGAACTCTAAAGAAGATTTAACTCCGCCGAAGTATGAATTCGGACCGATGCCGACGCCGCCCGTAGCCGTCCCGGGCCGCACCCCTTTTATTTAATGGGCGTTTATTTAATATTATTATTCTAGGAATTACAAATGATTGAACCACACGTCGATCGCCGCGGTTTCCTGGCCGCCGCCGCGGCGGCAGCATTTCTTGCGGGTCCAGCGAGATCTGTCAATTTTAATTTAATAAATATCTTAAAAACGCGCGCACCGCGAAAGATAAAAAAAGCAGTTGGCATTGGCATGATCGGTGTCAAAGGTACGCTCGCCGAAAAATTCCAACTGTTAAAAGACCTCGGCTTCGACGGCGTTGAAGTCAACCGCCCCGACGCGGCGCCGATCGACGAATTGTTAAAAGCGCGCGACGCGGCGAAAATTGAAATTGCTAACGTTGTCGATTCTGTGCATTGGAGCCAGACGCTCGGCGATCCCGATCCCGAGATTCGTAAGAAAGGCCGCGAAAGCCTCGAAGCCGCGCTGCGCGACGCCAAGGCGCTCGATTGCAAAACGGTATTGTTAGTTCCGGCGGTTGTTAACGATAAGATTTCGTACGCGGATGCGTACTCGCGCTCGCAGGCGGAAATTAAGAAAGTGCTGCCGCTCGCCGAGGAATTAAAGGTTTCTATTTGTATCGAGAATGTTTGGAATAATTTTTTGTTAAGTCCGATTGAAGCCGCGCGATACGTCGACGAACTCGGAAGCGAGTACGCAGGTTTTTACTTCGACGTCGGAAATATTATATTATACGGATGGCCGGAGCATTGGATAGCGACGCTCGGCAAACGTATCAAAAACCTTCATATTAAAGAATACAGCCGCAAGAAGCTCGACGATGAAGGCCGCTGGAAGGGATTCGACGCCGATCTGCTCGACGGAAGTAACAATTGGCCAGTTGTAATGAAGGCGCTCGACGCGATCGGTTACACGGGCTGGGGCGTCGCTGAAATCAGCGGTGGCGATCGAAAGCGATTGCAAGTCATCGCGGAAAAGATGGATAAGATTTTTGCATTGTAGAATCTATAGACTGCAACTTTAACTTTTCTGCGTGACATTGCTGTCACGCGGCGTCTCCGGAATTTTTGTGTAGTTGTACGCGCGTGTCGCGCGCGTAGAGGGTCTCACTTTGGAGGTTTTATCAAATGAGAAAACAATTCTTTTCGTTTTTACTATTCCTATTTGCGCTGTCGGCGGTTTTCACAAACGCGGCGGAAGCTGCGCAATGGAAGCTATATTTAGATTTTCCGTGGCCAGACGACAGCGGACTTATTTCGAAAAATAATGGCCCATGCCTCGCCGGCGCGCCGCTTCCGGGGTATCAAGTGCCGAGCTATATTACCTATTCCTGCTCGTACGCTAAGGCGAGAGTACGTGTCGATGGCGAGAGTGTGTCCGGCGATGGTATCGCACATGATCATCAAATTACTAAGGATGTCGGTGTCGTCGCGGTCGCGTCCGGAGTCCATGTTACAGCTTGGGTACATTATGGCGATGGTGTTGGCGAAGTTGAAGTATCCGTGAGTGTTAACATTCGCGGAACTGCGAATCTTAAGGAAGCGGATTGCAAAGCTGCTGCAGTGGGATCGATCGAATTTGACTCGGACGTCACTGGAAAAATTGCCGCGACAATAACAAAATCAGCAGGTGCTACATTTAGCGTTCCTGTTGGAAGTGTCGGTGGTGGATCGCACGGAGTGGGAGGCTCGATTCCTATTGTATGGTCGCAAGGAGCACTGGAGTACCCCGACTCCGACAAGAACGCCACTTTCAACTATGCTTGTCCTAAAAGTTATTTTTCGATGACGAGGAAAAGCAATGGATATATTCAAGTTTGGGCCAATGGAAATTTTCTAACATTTAGCGAGGCGTCGTGTACGGCTGAAGTCAAAGGCGGCATGTCGTACTGGGTCGCACTTCTTACACATAAACAATGTCCATATTAGCAGCCATAACCAGAAATGGATCAGCCCTTGAAAATCGAATCACAACGCCGGACGCTAAGACTGCGAATCGTCGCATTAGCTATTATTTTATTATTAATGATCTTCTATGTCGTCTTTCGGACTCAGCACCAGAATTTCGACGCTACGCCATCGACAATTCCGGGCGAATCTTCTAATTCACAGAGCGGCGGCGAATCCACCGATATTAAGAATATTCGAGCGGACGGTGCTGCGCCGTCCGCTCGAACTCCAACGGGAACGATGATATTGTTCATTGCATCAGATACTAAGGAAGCGATTGCCGGCGCGCGCACGCTTTATTGTGATTTTGAGCGCGGCAACTGGATTGCGGGTGAAAGCGACCGGTCGGGTGCTCTATCCGTTCCGGCGGCGCGGGCCGGCGCAGTCCTGATTCGCGCGAAGTATTATGTTCCATTGTTAATATCGGGCGCGTTCAATGCAGGAACGCTTACAATCGAGCTTGCGCCCCTGGGTGCGCTCGAACTTAATTTTAGAGCGGAGGACGGCCGCCCCGTCGAAGGCGTTGAAGCGGAATTGTGTATAGAGAATTCGCAAACAGCGGACGCGCCTAACCGAATCGTTTCGAGTATTCTTAGCATCGAACGAGAGGCAAGTCTTATCGCATCGATGAGTGACCCGGTCGCCGGCGAAACGCATTTACGGAAATCGACGCTTCGCCTGCATGAACTATTAGCATCCGAATGGAAAACTGGAGAAAATATTATAAAGATCGAATGTAAACTATCTGATGAATTGTTACAAAAATCAAACGTCATTGGCAAAACTCTGTGGCGCGAGCTTTCGCCAAAGACGAGTTATCGGTGGAAACTGAAGTCGCCGCATTCCGTCGAGATGGCCCCGCCGCATGAACTCTATGTCAATCGATTTCTGCCAAGAGGGAAAGGAGTTGTTACAAGCAACGAGCCGCCAGACGGTATTTCGGGAATTATAAACATTGAACCCCGAAAAACGCTTGAACTACAAATACCTATTTATGTTTTAGGTAGTATTCGCGGTCGAATACTCAACGCGCCGGGCGAACCAGCGGATGGCGCACATATTAAATTATATCATGAGCGCCATTTTGATCATCCAGAACCAGGCGGACTGTGGATTAATGAAATGAAAGTGACCGGAATGCAGCGCTCGGACGAAGACGGCCGGTTTCTATTCCGTGGAGTGAAGCCGGGCAAAAAAGAATTAGGCTTTTCAAACGCTTATGAAGATAGCAAACGCATTCAATATCGTTTTGCGCGCGCGGAGTGTGAAATTCACGAAGGAGAATCAGTAGATATTGGCGACGTCCGTTGGACAGACGGGTCGAGTCTTCTTGTGCGATTCGTGCTTCAGGACGAAATGAATAAACCTATTCCGCGCGAAGAACTATTTATAGGATCCGAGAATGCTAAATTTAATATTATATTTACGATTGTGCGTTCATTGCGGAATCCCATTCCTGAACATAATATTTCGGAGGTACTCACGATTCCTATTCATAAGGAAATCGAATTCCGCGGATTGCATTCATCCGAGTGGCACCTTGGCGTTGTTCATTATGTCGACTGGCCGCCTTTGAAGCCTGGCTGGAGTCAAAAACCGGATAGCTCGGGCCTTACCGATATAAAAGTCGTCATTCCCGAAACGCGTGAAATAACAATTCCATTTACGTATGTCCGCGTACAGGATATTAAAATAAAATGGACGAACGCGAAAAATCCGCCAGAGTTTGCGCAGGCCTATTTCATCAATGAACGCGCGCAGTTTTTATTACAAAAATCGCTTTCGAAACACCGGAAGCCCGGAGGCGGACTGGAGCTCGACGGAGATCTGTCGATGCTACCCGGTGACTATCGCATGATTATAGTCCCGGATTTGCAGTCACTCGGCGCGAAAGAGAGCGGATTCCTTATTGATAAATATATTTCGGTGAAACAATTTACAAATCCACAGATCATTGAAGTGGGCGATCCGATGCAAGGAGTGAGCGTTTCGGGGCGTTACTTAAATAGTGACGGAGGACCGAACCGCGGAAGATTTTTCGGATGGTCATTCTATGAATACCGCGGCTGGAAAACTCCGCCGTCGATCTACTTCACACAAACCGACGACAACGGACGCTTTCAATTTCGGTGCCTGCCACCGAATAGTAAACTCATCAGCACGCGCGGAAAATTTATATTAGATACTTCCTCAGACGGAACTGTTATGACCGACGTCGTCGTTCAAGATTCAAAACAGTAACAATCCCGTTATAAACTCTTCCGCTCCATCGCTAACAATTGCGTGACGCCCACCGCGTCGTCCATCGTTGCTATCAATTTGCTCTTGTCAAAATCACCATTGCCGCCTTTCGAAACGCAATCGACGAAGTGCCGGATTTCGGCGTCATAGCCGGTGATCGGTGCGAAAGCTACTGATTCCGCCTTGCCGTTTTTTGATAGGATGAGTTTTTGATCGCGTAACAAATCGAAATCTAACGTTGCCTTTTCGAAGACGACGGCGTAGCGCATGCGGAACGGAAATCCAAAGGTATGATTCCAGCCGCCCTCGGCAACGACATGTTCGGGGCCGTTTCGGTAATGATATAACGTTGTCACGTGATCGATCGACCCGGCACTCTTAACAGAAGCGGGCATGCCGAATAGATAACGTACAAGATCGGCATCGTGGATATGTAAATCAACGAGCGCGCCGCCGGTGCGCGACGGATCTTTATAAAACTTCGTCGACCAGTTCGGCGCGCTCGACAATCGCTGAAACGCCACGCTCACTACTTTTCCGTACGTGTTTTTTGTTATTGTTTCTTTCAGTAAACTCCAGCCGGGCCAGAACCGCATGCACATCGCGGGCATGCAGAGAGTTTTAGCCTTTTTCGCGGCGCGCGCGACGTTCTTTACTGTTTGCAAGTCGAGCGAAATCGGCTTTTCACATAAAACGTGCTTGCCCGCGGCGAGCGCGCGAATGGTTAACTCCGCGTGGGATTCGGTATTCGTGCAAATGCTAACAATGTCGATGCGCGGATTGTTAAAGAGCTCGCCGGCGGAATCGTAGCGAACGACGCGGTTAGGATCATACAATTCATTAGTATCGATGGAGAATCGTAGGTTTCCTTCGCCGATCGAACCCGGCGCGCGCCGGTCGCGATCACAAACAGCGACGACCTCGCAAGGAAATCCGGCGGCCTCGGCGGCGTGATACGCGGCGAGGTGCGTGCGTCCCATGAAGCCGAGGCCGAGCACGCCGACGCCGAGTTTACGTTTCGCGCGCGCCATAATATTAATTAAAAAAGGTAGTAAACAACTAACTGTTGAATTTTAATTTATAAGTTTAGCTTGGAAGTTTAACTTATATTCGGCCAGGCGCCTAGAGAAGCGGATGTCGGAAACGCGCTCCGCGCCCGCTTCGCGTTCGATCATGAGATTGCAGTTTAAATGTAATGTTTCAATTCGTTCGCACATGCGCGACCAGTTCACGTCGCCGGTGCCGCTCGGAACTTCGGTTCCCCAGGTGCCCGCAACGGCCGGCTTCTTTGCGTCTTTCATGTGGATTTGTAATATCCGCCAACTGAAGCATTCGAGCGACGCGAACGGTTCGCCCTGTCCGTAAAGTATCATATTCGCGGGATCAAAATTAACGCCGAGCGACGGCCGGCCGATCTCCGCAAGCGCTTTCATCATTTCAGGCGCGGGCTCCTGTCCTGTTTCGAGCGCAATGTTGACATCGTTTGCTAAGAAAACGTCGACGATGGCGCGCACGCGATCTAATACAACTGTTCTTTTCGGATCGTTAAGATCGTGCGGAATCACGCCCGCATGAAAAGTTAATAATCGCAGGCCGAGCTGTTTTGCAATATTGGCATTCGCGCGCGCCGCGGCGAAGTTGCCGCTCCACGTCGCGTCGGGCAAAACGCCGCCTGTTGCGGCGATCGTTTCGAGCGAAGTGTAGTCTTCGCCCTCCATAGCCATCATTCCCGACGCGATCGTAATGTTAGCATTCCGCAGCAGCGTTTGTGTTTCCTTAAGATTCCATTCGCCCGTTCGAATCGGGTCGAGCGCGAGTTGTACATTTCGCACGCCGCATGAATTTACTTTTTCGACAAGATCCGCAGGCGACGACGGCTGAAGCGACCAGGAACAGACTCCGAGCGCGCGTGTCATTGTTAATGAGCCGCCTTTTTGTGGCTTGGATAGAATAGTGATAATAACGCAAGGCAGGCAAGCGCGCCCCACATGGGCCCGCTGAAGAGGCCGGTATAGTCCATCGCCTTCGTCTCACTATTTGTATAATAATCGCCAATGAATCCTGAAACCTGGCTGCCGATGACGACGCCGAATCCCACGATTACTAAATTATATAATCCCTGCGCGCTCGCTCGGACATCGGTCGTGCACTCTTCGTCCACAATGGTAAACGCGAGAAAAATGAAACACGCGAAGATGGGGCCGTGCAGCGCGAGCCCGGGGATAATAAATTGTAGTGAAGGCAAATAGGCAAAAATCGCAAACCGCGCGGCATAACAGATAAGCCCGATCCTTAGTATTGTTTTCTTGGAAAAGTGTTTTGCAAGAAAAGGAATCGCCGCTAGGCAGAATATCTCGGACATCTGCCCGATGGTCATGATTCCGGCGCCGCCGACGCCGAAAATCGACTCGATGAATTGATTAAACTTCTCGACCGCGCCGCCCTTCGGAATATCAAGATGGCCAAGGAAGCCGGCGGTATGATACATATGGAATTGATGTAAAATACTGACCGGAATCGATATCAAAAATAATGTTAGTAATGGCTGAAATCGAATTTCGCTTAGAGCCTCAAATGGGGCAAATTTTTTCGCGCCGGGCCGCGGCGGCGTATGCGGCAGCGTGAAACAGTAAACTCCCATGATGGCGCCCAGAATTGCACTTAACTTAAACGCTCCGGCCATGCCGGCGACCTGCTCCGCCCGCACGGCCGCTTTGGATATATCTGGTCCAATTGGAGTATGATAATGCGCGAGCCACTGCCCGACGCCGATGCCGACTGCGATCCAGCCGAGCGTTCCGAAAAGCCGCACGCGGCCGAAATCCTTATCGCGATCTGTTAAATGATGGAATGCTAATGAATTCGTGAGCGGCATCGTCGGCGCGTACAAAATCGAATAGCCGATCGCGAATGCTAACAATAATTCATAACTTTTAATTTCCGCGAGCTGCCACACGAGTACCGCGCCGATCAGATGGCTCGCGCCGAGGAACTTTTGTGTCGCCATATAGCGATCCGCGATTTGACCGGCGATGAACGGCGCGAATAACGCGCCGATTGCGCCGAATCCTACAATTGTTCCGACTTGTCCGTCGCTGAGCCCGCGATGTTCTTTAAGAAAAGACTGCGCAATCGGAAGCCACGCGCCCCAAATCGCGTATTGTAAAAACATCATTATTGACAATCGCATTCGAACCAGGGGCGGGTTCGCGGGCGGATTCGTGAGCGTGTTTTTTGTTGTCACAAAGATTTCCGGATGCGGGCGGCGGAATGATAGCGGTTGGACTATCGAGTTCGGAATGGGAAATGGGGGTGATATAACAATTCGACGCAGCCGCGCGAACGGTCTATGCGCGCGCGTTTCGAATCGCGGCGACGAGCGGGTGATCCGCGCCCCCCAATTTCGCGGCTTCATCGAGCGCGCGGACGGCGTCGGCAGCGCGCCCTTCGCGATGATACAGTTCCGCGGCCGCGGCGAACCCCGAGGCGCTCGCGGGTTTTTCTTGTAGTAAAGATTCGAGCGCGGCGCGGGCCGCGGCGGCGTTTCCTAAGAATAAATAATTGATGATGATCATGGCCGACGCGCGCTCCCACGCCTCGCTTCGATCGCCTCGCGATTCTAATTCTAATTTTACCTTTCGATACGCCTCGATCGATTCTACTAATAATTCCTGCGCCATCGAATTTGTAAATGTAGCAAGTCGAAACACGGTCGCGGGGTCGCCGGACGCATTCTGCGCGGCGCGCCGGTGTGCTTCGAGCGCGGCGAGTTCGGCCGTGCGCCGGTCTTGGTGTTCCATCAAAAATAATGTAAATGAAAAGCCGCCCGGCTTGACTCAGCATTCTTCTCTGCGACAATTCAGCGATGCGAGCTAATAACAAAAAGACCGAGGATGCAACCGGACCGGGGGGCGAACAGCCGGCACACCTGCGCGCCGCGATTGAACAAATGCGAATGCTGCGCAGCGAGCACCGGCCGATACTAGAAAAGATTATTAGTGATGCCGGGATGGCCCCCGGCACGCGCCAGGTTCTTATCGCACATTTGCAAACGGAAGAAGATGAGAAGTTCGCGCGGATTGCACAGTTAGTCTCTGGCGCAAATGCGCCGGCTTCCGCATCCGGCGCGGCAAACATAACAAATTCACAATTCTCGGTCGGGAGCCTCCGGCACGAGCCGCCCGCCGCGCCGCTCGCGCGCGGTTCGGTGGGTTCATTGCGCCGCGAGACTCAGTAAATAATATTGATAAATAATATTGATCATCAAATAATATTGATCATCAACATATCAATAATTAGACGTTAATAAATTATTTTTCCAACAAACATTTATAACAAAATCAAAACGATGCCGAACGCCAGCCCGCTCTCCGAAGGCCAACAAAAAGAATTGTTTGACGCCATTATCCGCGAAGCGCGACGGACGCTCGTCGGCCGCCGGTTTCTCGGTATCTTCGGCCCGCTCGGCGCCGGGGTCGACACGGTCGATTATGAACAATACGGACCGGACCGCGACGCCGAAATTGAATTTGTAGGAAAGCACGATCCTGAACCAATCACGGGAGTGCGGTCGTCGGTGCTGCGGATTCCAATTTTATATAAAGACTTTGTTTTGCATTGGCGCGATTTGGAGTTATCAAAAAAACTCGGGTCGCCCATCGACGCGTCGCGCGCGATCCGCGCCGCGCACTCCGTCGCCGACCGCGAAGACCAGCTCATTTTTAACGGCGATCCGAATCTTAAGATTGAAGGATTATTAAACGCCGCGGGTCGCAACAAAATGAAAAAGGGAAATTGGAATCAGTACGGCGTTGCTTACAAAAACGTGCGCGACGCGATCCAATTGTTACTTTCGAAGAATCACCACCGCCCGTTTGCGCTCGCGGTTTCCGCGACGGAATATGCTACATTCGTTCAGCAGCGCGAAGGGCAGTTTGCCCCCGAACTCGCAGCTTTACAACAAATCTGCGACGACGGAGTCTTTACATCTCCCGTGATCCCCGAGGGGAGAATGGTAGTGTTGTCGACGGGCGACCAGAACGTCGACCTCGCCGTCGCCGAGGATTTTACAATTACGTGCCTCGGCGACCGAGACCAGGACTTCCTCGTCCGAATCTACGAATCGCTGATCCCGCGAATCAAACGCCCGACTGCGATTGTTACAATTGAGTGAGAAATCGTTTCACGGCGTTTTCAAATTCCGGCGCCTTTTCGTAATTGGATAAATGCGCCGCGCCGTGGATTTGTAAATATTGCGATCCTTGAATTTTGGCGGCGAATGCCTGCATTTCCGCGGGCGGCGAGATCGGGTCGTGTTCGCCGGCGATGACTAACGTTGGAATATGAATATGCGCGAGCGCCGGCTCGGGATCGGGACGTGTTAATAATGCGTTGAGCGCGCCGAGAATTCCGGCTTGCCCCGCTTCGAGCATCCAGCTCTTGGCGCGGTCACGCCGCGCGCGGCCGGCGGCGGGTGTTAACATTTTCGGAAGCATCAATTCCGCGACGGCTGCCGCACCCTCTGTTCGCACCTTTTCGATCATCAATAATCGCGCCTCACGCTGAGCGGACGTATCCAAAACGGCGCGCGTGTTCGCGAGCACGAGCGACCGCAATGTTAATTTTTTGCGGCGCACCATTTCGAATGCTACATATCCGCCCATCGAAAGGCCGCAAACCGACCACGGTTCGTTAGCATTCACTTTCTTAGCAACCGCTTCGGCCGCCTCGGCAAACGCTTCGATCGTTGAACTCTTTTCGGGAAGCGCCTGCGATCCGCCGAATCCCGGAAAATCGACGGCGGCCGTTGTAAATTTCATCGCGAGGCTGCCGAGCTGCCCGACCCACATGCGCGACGAAAAAGGAAACGCATGTAACAATAAAACCGGCGGCCCCGATCCGCGTAATTGATAGGTTACGTTCCGGCCGTTCAAAACGTGAGTGTGCAATTTGTCCATTGAAGGCTAGTCCTGATTTTTTTTTGTGTCTTTCGAAGTTAAATAAAACCGGACAAGCTCGCGGCTCTGATCCGATACTAATAATTCTCCGAACGCTCGCGCTTCTAATAAAAGCGCGTCTTCAATTTTTCGCGAATAGCCGTCGCGCGCGACTTCAATCGCGCGGATCGCGGCGGGGAATTCGCCGTTCGCAGTGCCGCGCACTTTTTTCTTAGCTTGCGACGCAAAGTAAGCGCGGCCGGCGGAAGTGCGGTTTATTAATTTATCAATTAGAGCTTCTTTGCGTCTCGGCGGAATGTTTAATTGCCCTTCGGCTCCGCGCAGCGCGGCCGCGTCGAGCTCGGCGGCAGAAACGATCAGATCGATAACGCCCGCGCCGAGCGCGTCTGCCGGCGTGTATCGCCGGCCCGTCACAATCCATTCGAGAGATTTGATATATCCAATCGTTCGCGGCAATCGTTGAGTTCCGCCGCCGCCCGGGATGATTCCAAATAAGACTTCGGGAAATCCGAAACGCACGCGCGGCGAATCCGCGGCGATTCTAATTTTACATGCTAATGCTAATTCGAGCGCTGCGCCGAGGCACGGGCCGTCGATCGCTGCAACCGTGTTCCACGGCATTCTTGCAATTCGATGAAAGCACGCTTGGACGCGCAGCGCCGCGGCCTCGGCTTCCACGGCATTTGTATAATTTACAAATTGCGCCGGGTCTGTGCCCGTCGGAAATTTGCCGGGCGCCGCGCCCGTAAAAATGACTCCGCGAAGGCTAATATGCGATTCAATCTTGGTTAATACTTTTTCAAACGAGGCAAGTGTATTATTATCAAAAAACGTTTGTTTAGCATCTCCGATTCCGATGCGCACGCGCGCGCACGCGCCCGAGGGGTAGTCGGCCGTCACGTTTCCAATCTTATAAACGGTTTCCACGGCGCCGTTTTAACACTTTCGCCGGACGTAACAAAACACGCGTTTGCTAATAAATTGAATACTAATGAATTTGCCGGTGCGAAACCGCGGCGCCCTCAACACGCGCGGCCAAAAATGCCGACAGACTCGCACTCGAAAATAACGGGGTCAGACCCCGTTAAAAATAACGGGGACTGTCCCCGTTATTTCGCAACGCCGCGGTGCGCGGTCTCTATTGAAGTTGTCATCACATGATTCCATTCAATCGCCCTTTAATTATTGGCCATCGCGGGTTTCCAAGCGCCGCGATCGAAAACACAATTCCATCATTTCAGGCCGCGATCGAGAGCGGCGCGCGCGGCATCGAGTGCGACGTCCGCGCCACACGCGACGGGCGGCCGGTTGTTTTTCACGATGAAGAAACGCGCCGATTATTAGGAATTCCAGGGACGATTCGCGCGCGCACGTCTGACGAAATCCGATCATTAACATTTCCAGGAACCGACATTCGGATTCCCGACCTTGAAGATATATTAATTCTAGCCGAGGAGAACGACGCGATCGCGCTCGTTGAATTGAAGGGTGAACCGCTCGTCGAAATTACGCTCGTGCGCGCCGCCATCGCGGCTGTCGAACGCACGCGCACACACGGCCGCGTCGCATTCCTATCATTCTCGCACGCGGGAATTGTTAATTTGCGCGCGCTTGCGCCGGAGATTCCCGCGGCGCCGATTTTTGAACACACGCCCGGCATCGATGCGGCGTTATTTGTAGGAAGTGGCTGGATCGTAATTGAAGCAAACGCGGCAACCCCGCGGTTCATGGAACAGATGCGGCACGCGGGCGTCGAAGTTGCGTGCTACGGCGTCGACTCGGTCGAGTGCGACCGAAGGCTCGACGAAATCGGCGTCGGGCTCCGCATCACCAACCGCCCCGATCTGTTATCGAGCGGCCGGCGCGCGCTTGCCGAAGAGAAAACGCACGCCGCGTGAATTGTTAAAATGATAGAATCGAAAGGCCTCGCAGTGCGGGGCCTTTTTTATTAAACCCATTCAATAGATATGTTCCGGCGGCGAAACAACGGCGAGCTGATTGACGCGAGCGTGCGGATCGCGTTTTCGCGATTTTCGTTATTCTTCGGGCTCACATTGTTAGCGATGCTGCCGATGCTGGTTTTCTTAATATTAATGCTGTGGGTTCAATATTATATGCCCGACGCCGAAGGCCTTCGCACGATGACCGAAGGCGAGGGTTTGAAGATGATGCTTGCGTTCGCCGGAATCGGCGTGATTGTATTAGTAGGATTCATTCCTTCGATGTGGTGGATGGGCTGGTTTCACGGAGCGCTTTATGTAGCGATTTCACGCGCGGCGCTCGGTGGCAATCCTACCTTTCGCGAAGCAGTGCGATCCGGCCGCTCGCGAGCGTTTTCGTTATCCTTTGTGGATATGTTAATACAAATGGGTTTTGCGTGCGGCTTCATTCCCGGGTTTATTTTCGCCGCGTTCTTCTGGCCCGCCGCGCCCGTGATTTCGCTCGAAAATAGTAAATTTAACGATGCGCTCGGGCGCTCCTCGAATCTGACCGCCGGACACCGCTGGCGCGTGCTGGGTTTATTTGTAGTGATGACGTTTTTAGTACAGATGTTCTCAGGCCCGCTGATGTGGCCGTTCGCGTTCGTGAGCCAATTCAAAAGTCTTTACAACATGCCCGACTGGGTTCTTCCGCTCACGGCGGCCAGCTACGCAATCGGAATATTCTTATCATTGGGATTGCAATTATTTATCCGCGTCGCGCAGACGCTTTGCTATCTCGATCTGCGCATCCGAAAGGAAGGCCTTGATTTGTTAATGGACGGCGGCGTCGAAGAGGCTCCGCCCGCGATCGCGGTTTGATTTTATTGGATACTCTCAGTTGATATCATGTTTGGGAATATCTGTAATTTTACAGTTTTGCTTCAAGACGCCGCGCAAAGTGTCCGCCCGCCCGGCGCCGAAAAGATACAAAAAACGTTAGCGGCCGTTCTCGATGAGCCGGAATTTAAGCGATCGCTTTGGGACAAGTCGGTCGGAGAATTGTTAAAATGGTTTTGGGAATTATTTAAACACGCGCTCTCGCCGCTTCGCGACCTCGAGGGTGCCGGTCGAATCTTAGTTTTGGCCGCCCTTTCGATCCTACTCGTGCTTTTAGTGGGGCACCTCGCGTGGACGCTGCTTTCCGCGCTGCGCGCGGCGGTCAAAAAAGAGAGCGTTCCATTATTTGATAACTACAAAAAGGAGGAAACGCTGCGCGAGCTCGCTGCGGGAGCGGGAGCCGCGGTTGCCGAAGGCGACTATCTTAAAGCGATGCGCGCGTATTTTATTGCATGCGTTGTTTTACTCAATAAACGCGGCGAGATTCATGTATTGCCGGGCTACACGCACGAGGAGATACTACAAAAAGGCGGTGCCACCGAACACGACCGCGCGCGGCTTGCGCCGCTCATTGTGCGCTTGGATCAAACCTGGTTCGGCGGCGCGGCCGCGACGCGCGACGACGCAGCAATGTTTGCAAGTGCATTTCAACATTTCCGTCGTGAGGAGCAATTGTGAAGAAGCGCACCTCCGCTCAAATTGTTGCAATTGGATTATTATTCTTTGTTTTATTTGGAGCATTGGTCCAATCCGGTTCCGGAGAAGCGGCGGGAGACTTGAACCCGCGTTCAGCAAGCGAGCGCGGACTCCGAATTGTTATGAGAACGCTTCAGCGGCTCGGCGCGCCCGTCGAAACGTGGGCGCGCGATCCGGGCGAACTCGCGGGCACGGGAAATATCTTAATATTAACACAAACGAAGGAAATGTCATTTCCGCGTCTCCTCGGCTCGGGCCGAAAGAATAAAACTGAAAAAGATACAACTAAAAACGACGCGGACGTCAATGAACAAAAGCCGGCCGGCGAAATAACAAATAAATCGCCAGGCCGCCTTCTGCCGCGCGAAGACCGCGCGCATTTCGGCCGCTTTGCCGCTCGCGGAAATACGGTAGTCCTATCGCTCGATTTTGAGGACGACGCTCATGAATTTATCCAGGAGGCCTTCGGATTCGCGCCGCTCCGAATTCAAGTGCGCGGAACTAATATAACAAATCCGCGGGTAAATAGTAATAATCCGTTTCCGGTGTCGATCGAGCCGCCCCTCGAAAACTACAAAACTATCTGGGGCGAACCGCAAGCGCCGTTTGCCGTCGAGGTCGGGCACGGCGCGGGCAGCCTCATCGTGCTGGCGTCGTTTGAGCCGTTTACAAATGATGCCATCCGCCGTTCGAATTCGAACCTCGACGAATGGATACAACTTCTCTATTCTAAAATTAAGCCTGGAAGCGCAACGGACGGGCGGATTTTATTAGATACTTACTATTTCGGCGAGCGCGACTATCCGCCGGCCGTTCCGCTCGCGTTTACGCCCGCCGCGATTTTTGTTACAATCCACGTGATTGCCGCGTTTTTTGTATGGACGCTAGCATTCGTATTTCGCTTTGGCGCCGCGCGCGAACCGAAAAAAATGGTTATATCGAATCAGCGCGAATCGGCTCTCGGCATCGCGACGCTGTATCAGCGCGCGTCGAAACCGGGCCTCGCCGCGAACGAGCTCGCGCGCGGATTTGTAGAAAGAGCGAAATTTTATTTAGCATTGCCGCACGCGGCGCCGGCGCAACTGCTCTCGGAGAGAATCGTTGAACGCACGCGCCTCGATCGCGCGCGCGTCGATTCGCTCATCCGGCCAAATGTAACAACGGACCAAGAGTTATTAACTTTCGCGAAGGAATGCCGCGCGCTCGAAGCCGAACTAGAGAAATTATATAAAACCAGCCGTGCAAACTTATAATATTAAACAAAGAGTTTTATTAACTAATATTTCAAACTATCAAGAGGAATTCGAGAATGACGCAAGCACAGCAGTTGTATACTTCACTTCGCGAGTCGGTGGGCAAGGCGGTCGTCGGCCTCGACGACGTGCTCGAAAATTCGCTGATTGCCGTCCTGTGCGGCGGGCACGTATTGTTAGAAGGCGTGCCGGGCGTCGCGAAAACGTTATTTGTTAAATCGCTCGCGCGCGCGCTTGGGCTCGAATTTCGCAGACTACAATTCACGCCGGATTTGATGCCATCCGACGTGACGGGCACGACGATTTTTCATCCGCAGCGCGGCGAGTTTACATTTCGGCCCGGGCCCGTTTTTGCGCCATTTGTATTATGTGATGAAATCAACCGCGCGCCCGCAAAAACGCAAAGTGCGCTGCTCGAAGCGATGCAGGAGCGCAGCGTCACCGTCGACGGCACAACGCACGCGCTTCCGCCGATATTTGTAGTCTTTGCGACGCAGAATCCGATCGAGCACGAAGGCACCTATTCGCTTCCCGAAGCTCAGCTCGACCGGTTTTTGTTTCAATTAAATATTGGTTATCCGAGCGCCGACGTTGAAAAAGCAATATTTATGAAACGCCACCGATTTGGAGATTTGGCTCCGGAGACGGCCGGTGTTGAACCCGTATGCAATGATTTGGAGATTCTTAGTCTACAAAAACAAGCCGAGGCCGTGCAGGTCGGCGAAGATCTCGCCGAGTACGCCGTTCGATTATTAGCGAGTACGCGAAACGACGCGTCGCTTATGCTGGGCGGCAGCCCGCGCGCGGGCATCGCGATGCTGCGCGCCGCGAAGGCGCACGCGATGCTGCGCGGCCGCGATTATACAAATCCGGAGGACGTTAAGAAAATGTTTATCCCCGCGCTGCGGCACCGCGTTTTGTTAGATCCGCGCGCCGAGGTCGAAGGCGCGCGCGCGGACGCAATCTTAGCATCGATCGCCGACCGCACTCCCGCGCCTCGCTAACAATCAGTATTCATCATAACGAATCGTTATAACGTATGATTCAGCCAACGCGGCGGCTCGGATGGTGCATCACGGCCCTCGCCGCGGCGCACGCGGTCGGAATCGCGGTGGAGCCTGTGCGCTGGGCGGCGTTCGCGGGTGATTTGATATTACTCATGTTCGTTGCCGCAGATTTGTTTGCAGCTCCGAGAAAACTACAATTCGAGGTCGAACGCCGCCTGCCCGACCGCGCGCTGCGCGGCGAAGAATTTAAGATTCGCTATGTTATCAAAAGAACAGCCGGGTTCGCGCGCGCGAACGTTGAACTGCGCGACGACTTTCCCGCCGCCGTCGAATTCATAGATTCAGATAAATTAATAGATTCGGAGGCTGTGGTGACGGCCGCGCCCGGCGAGAGTACTACCATCGAACGGCGCTTGATGCCGCGCGTGCGCGGCGCGGCGGTTTTTAATAACATTACAATACGCGCGGGTTCGCCGTTTCAATTGTGGCGTTTGCAATTTACAAAAACGATCGATGTACAACTGCCGATCGATCCCGAACCGAAGGGGCTGGTAGAGGGCCTGCGGCGCGTTCATACAAAACAACGCGAACAAGGCTTTGCGATGATTCGTGTGCGCGGCCGCGCGACGTCCTTTGAACAATTACGCGATCACATCGACGGCGACGAGTTTCGCACTGTCGATTGGAAGGCGACCGCGCGGCGCGGGAAATTAACAGTTCGCGAATATAAGACTGAACGCAATCGCGAGATATCGATTCTGATTGATGCCGGCCGCCGCATGGGATCGAGTTATCAGTATACTACAAAACTCGACTCCGCGATTGAAACGGCGCTCGGACTCGCGCGCGTCGGGCTCGAAGCAGGCGATCGCGTCGGCCTCGTCACATTTGCATCAAAACCGCTTTTTGAAATTCCGGCGCGCCGCGGAATTCCTCATTTTCGCAATCTTTATGAAAGCGTCCGGCACCTCGCGCCGATGGAGTATGAATCTAATCTTCTGTCCGCGCTTCATTATCATCGCGTGCAGCATCGAAAGCGCGCGTTTTTATTAATATTTACAGATCTTCACGACCCCGTTTCAGCGCGGCGGCTCATCCCCGCTTTCGCGTCGGCCGCGCGCAGGCACTACGTGTTATTTGTAGCCATCGATGATCCCGAACGCCGCGCCATCGAGGAATCGTCAATACAACAAATCGATAACGCTTATCTTGTCGCCGGCGCACGCCGGCTGCGCCGCGAGCGAATTGAAGTATTAGCCGACCTGCGCCGCCACGGCGTCCACTGCGTCGACGCGCTCCCGAACGAAATCACCGGCCCGGTATTGGATACTTATTTAAGCGCGTCGGAGAGGGAGTTGTTTTGATGCTAACTGCGGGGCGCGTTCACGCGCGCCCCGCTTGCAATAAATAATATATACAATAGTCCGCTGCCGATTCCGACGGCCATGCGGACTCCGGGCGGCGAAAAGGGCGTTACGAAGGCTTCGATCGCGGCGGTGATAAGTAGTGTTGCGGCGACGCCGAATAGTAATATTCCCGCATCGGACGCGGCGGCGGCGAGCGCGCGGCGGCGCGGGAGATCGCCCGGAGCGACGACCGCGAATCCGACGCGCAGGCCGGCTCCGGCGGCGATGACGATGGCCGTGAGTTCGAGCGTGCCGTGGCACATCAGTAAATTGTACATATCAAAAAAACGGCCCGACGCCGCGGCGAGTCCGAACAGCACGCCGACCATCATTCCATTAACAAATAATACGTACAGCGTCGGCAACACTAACACTCCGCCGGCGAACGCGAGCGCCGAGATTTGTATGTTTCGACCGGCAATCATCGGCGCAACGAACGGCGCGTCGGATTGGTTAAAAGTAAAATTACCTTTGAACGACTCCTGATTTTGTAATAATCGTTCCTGGTTCGCCACTTCGCGCGGATCGAACAGCGTATACGCGAGGCCGGGGCTCGACGCGGTCGCAAAATAACCAATCAAGATGACGCTTATAAAAAGCCCGGCCGCGGCGAGAAGCGGAACGCGGCACGACACGATGCGGCGCGGGTATTCGCGTAATAGTAAATTTACGATTCGGCGCAGGCCCGGCGCTTTTGTTGCATAAATTGCCGCGTATCCGGTTGCTACAATTCCGTTGAGTTTTCGTTCGAGCGACGGGTCGTCGCTGGCCTCGCGCACGCGCGCCAGGGCGCCCGCGGAGAATCGATACAATGTTACAAGCTCATCCAGTTCGGAATCGGAGAGTGCGCGCGGGCCGCGCTTCGAGACGCGCCCGAGCAGTTGTTCAAATCGTCCGAGCGCCGCGAGTTCGTCGTTGGGTAGCGGCATGGCGCAATCATAACAAAACGCGAGAGCTATGGAAACGAATGCATCGAATGCTCATATTATAAATTCATGGATTCGCCTCCGCAGTTTCGAATTGAAACGCCCGAGACCGTCGCGGTGACGCGCGAAGTCGCAGGCGTCGGGTCGCGCGGCGTCGCGCTTGCGATCGACCTGCTCATTCTCTCGGGAGTCTTTTCAATTGTATTATTAATATTAGCGATAGCGGGCTCCGGCGTCTCGACGTTTATACTGATCTCGATCACGTCCGCGGTATTGATCGTTGTGCCGATTCCGTATTTTGTTATAACGAGTTTAATATTCGGCGCGAGTTTTGGAAAAAAGGCGATGGGGTTGCGCGTGATTCTCGACGACGGGCGCCCGGCCACCGCGGCCGCGTATTTCTTGAGATCGCTGCTTCTCGCAATTGATGTATTTATTCCCGTGCCGCCGTTTTCAGTTGGCGTCATATCTGTATTTTTAACAAATGACGGCAAGCGCCTCGGCGATTTTTTGGCGGGAACGGTCGTTGTGCGCGACGAGGGCGTGCTCCTTGAGGCGCGCGATCCGTTCGAAAACCGAACCTATCAACAAATACTACAACACGAAGTCGAGTTGCCGATTCACGCGGTCCGCGCGCTCACCGGCCGCGATTTAGTTGTATTGCGCGAGTATTTCGCGCGCGAACCTGAATTTTCGCCGGCCGGCCGGGCTCATTTACAAAGAGAGTTAGCATCCAGATTCTCGCGAATCCTGGAGGTGACTCAATTCACAAACGATCGCGCGTTTTTGTATGAATTGTATTTATGCCTGCGCGATGAACGATCCCGGGCGTGACGCGGCTTGTCGATTGTATATTATTGTCTTTATATTACTGATCGCGGCGGCCGCCTCCAGGTTCGCCGGAGATTCGTATTTCATAACCAGCGTCTGCACGTGGGCCGCAATGGTTATGTTTGCGATTCCGTTTCGCGGCGGAAAATTTGAGACGAGTCCGGGGCTGCCGCATCCGAAAAGTAGCGTTGCGTTGTGGATCATTCCGGCGGCGTGCGCTTTATTTGCAATCATTCCGACGTTCGGACTCCCATATTTTGCGGATGATTATTGTTTAGTTGGAGGCCGCGGACAAATACGCAATTTTTTTGATGTATTTATTCCCGACCCGGATCGCATGTTTTTCCGCCCGGTCGGCTGGATCACCTGGTGGCTGATCGGTCAATTTTCGCCCGATTCTGCAGTTGCGCCGCGAATATTAGCTTCGTTGCTATTTGTAATAACCGTCGCATTGATTCCGATCGCGGCGCGGCGTGCGGGGTTTCCGCGCGGGATCGCGTTTTGGACGGCCATTCTCTTCGCGGTCCATCCGTTTTCGCTCGAGACGGTCGCGTGGCTTTCAAATTATTATTCCTACTATTCGCTGCTTTTTTGTATCGCGGCGTTATTGTGCATTTCCCCGCGGCAGACCGCGGGAAAATGTAACTATTTCAGCCCCCCCCGCGACCCGCAGATGGCGGGATCGCGACCCCGCAGGGGGCACATGCTTCCTACCGTTGGTATTGTTATCTTTTCTTCGCTCGCATTTCTATCAAAAGAAGAATCGCTCGCGTGGCTGCCGCCCGTGGCATTTTGGATCGCGAGCCGTTATCGAATTCGCAACTGGAAATCGGCGCTACAAAAAACGTGGCCGCTTTTCGCGGCGGCGTTTGTTATATTTATGATCCGATATAATATATTGGATGGCCTCGGTGGCTACCGAAATCCGGCGACGCAGAAACCTCTCGAAGCGTGGCTCTACAGGCACGGCCTCGAATCGGCGCTCGCTACAGAATTGCCGATTGGATATGTTCTTCCGGTGCGAATTTCATGGCACGGCGGGTGGATGGCATGGGCGGCCGGGGCGGCATCATTTATATTACTGATCCTGCTGGCGCTCGCGAAAAGAACGCGCGGGCTGGCGCGTTCGTTGCAATTGTTATTCATCGTGTCGCCGCTGATTTTGATTCCGATCGCGCCGCTGATTCCGTCCGGGCCCGAACTCGCGGGAGCGCGGCTCTTTTATACGTATTCGTTATTTATTATTTTAGTGATCGTGTCGGCCATCGCCGCAATTCGGGCGGGAAGAATTGTTATCATCGCTTCACTTGTTATTTTTGGAATTGCGAGCATTGCCGCGGGCCGCCACAACGTCAAAGCGTGGGCCGATGCGGGGGAATATATCCAAAACGGCGTGCAAATCGCGGCGTCGGAACTGCGCGAAATGGTTACAACGCGGCGCGAACGTTATTTAATATTAGGATTGCCCGACAACGTTCACGGCGCCATTTGTGCGCGAAACGGAGGGCCGTTCGCGATTGGCCGGCTCGTTCAGAATCCCGGATTGATTCTGGCTGCGCCGCCGGACGACGAAGGCAATTTTAACGGAATCTTTAGAATTGACTATGCTACTAAAAAACTTGTTTCGGTTCTGGGCGGCGAAGCGCGCGTAAAGTTACAAATCGGCGAGTCGCACACGTGGAATTTTAAGGCGGGAAGCGGTGATCGCGACCGCGTGCGATTATTTATAATTACGCCGAGCGACGCTAAGGATGGATCGTGGGTTTTGCGCAGCCAGTACGGCGGCAGCGGCGTTGTATTTGAGGTGATCGACGTTGCTCCAAATTCACAGTTACGGGTGAGGCTGGACGGCGAAGTGTTAACAGAAGGGGCGGGAGTCGAATTTGCGGCGATTCGGCGAAAAGGCTTATTAATAGAACGGGTATTTGTAGGGAAGGAGGATTTGATAGATGTGGGGGCGGAGGACGGGGGAAGAGTTGCGATTGAGATGCGCGTGCCGAAGGGGGGAGTTGTAAAGGTGAAGAGTGTTAGTGTTGAGGTTGTTAAACGTTAAGCGTTAAACGTCTAATGTTAACAATGGACGGGCGTTGATCGCGGCTGGGTTGCGCGTGCTCGCGCGCATAACCGTGGCGCCGAAATATTAGTAGAGACCAACCCGCCTGGACCACTGCTGCGATCATTGTTACTAACGCCTTCTTCCGCGCACCGATGCGCGCTGCGCGCGTGCAACCCAGCCGCGAATCGGGAACTTGACGTATCACTTCCCGATTAGGGAGGTGGGCCACGGCGTAAAATTAATAAACGACGCTTTGTGTCGTTTATTAATTTTACATCAGGATCGTTCAGAATTTCGACGAACTTTGTCTTCGCAGAATCTTAATATTTTATAAACAGAGATGGAGGGTGGGTGAAATAACGTGCGCGGATGTTCGTACTCTCGATTTTATTAGTGTTCGCACAGGCGCGAAGCGCACCAGGTATAAAATTAAAGAATCACGCGACGGTTGATATTCCGTCGTTCGCTCCCGAAATTGTAGCGATCAGCGCGGATCAGAGTGTTCTATGCGCGGTCGACGGATTTTGGAAAACGCTTGAGATCGCGCGTGTTTCGTGGCCGGACGCGAAGCAATCGCTAAAATTAGATTTTGTTGATCTCGACGAGGAATGGGAGGGGCCGCAGGGATTATCATTTTATACATCTCCGACGAGCGTCGCGGCGCACCCTGCGTTACCCATCGCATTTGTTACAACCATTGGCGCGACTCCCGAACGGCGCGGTGAAATTGTAGCTATTGATCTGCGAAAGGAAACATTAGGAAAACGGCTCTGGACGCAGGCGGTGGGCCGCCATCCCGACAGTATCGCGGCGTCGCCCGACGGAAAGTGGCTCGTGATTGCTAATGAAGGTGAAGGCGACGACCGAGCGAGCGTGGCACCTGGATCGGTGACGGTGATTCGAATTGATAAGAATGATTTGTTAAAACACAAAACGTACGAGGGTGCGCTGCCGTCGTGGGAATTGGATGTGTATCAAGATCTCGCGCCGGACGCGGGCGAGGTCGAGCCGGAATTTGTAGTGATGGATCCGCAAAGCCGGTTTGCGATTGTTACATGCCAGGAAAACAATTCAGCAGTGATCATTAGTCTGAGCGGGGAAGAACCGAAAGTATCCAATGCGAAATTCGCGCTTTCGCTCGGCGCGGAGCCTGACGGCGCCGCAATTCTGGACGAATTTAAAGATACGGTGCGCGGCGATGGCGTATTGGTAGCATTTGCGGAGGAGGGCAAATTCGACCGTTTCGGCAGGTGGCTCGGCCAGAATTTAAGTTTGCATTGGGTGGGGCCGGACGCGGAATGTAAGAAAACGGAGACACTGGCGAGAGTTAATATTGCCAAGCTTCTTGGGCGGGAGAATCAGATCACGTCGCCGGAAAGCGTATTATTAAAAAGGATCGACGGGGGCGTTTACTGTTTCGTTGGCGTTGAGCGTGGGAATTGTGTATTGATGTTTGATGTAACAAATCCGAGGGAGCCGGTTTTGATGGATAATGTTAGGGTGGGGAAGCGGCCGGAGGGGATGTGTTGGGTGAAGCGGGGAGAGCGGTTATTTATTGTAACTGGTGACGAAGGCAATGAAGGGCCGGGCGAGATTTCGTTTGTTGAAGTTGTAAAGGGGGGCAAAGCAGAACGGTAGTATTATTAATTGAGATGTGAGCAGGATGAGAACGCGGCGCGGGTTGCGCGTGCTCGCGCGCATAACCGTGGCGCTAGGGTAATAATTGTTACAAACGCGCTTGGACCACTGCCGCACTCGGCGTTACGTGACGCCGAATTCCGCGCACCGATGCGCGCTGCGCGCGCGCAACCCGCGCCGCGATTTGTTACGGTGCAGTGAATTCGCCCAGCATCGTGGGGGATGGGACCACGGCGCGAAGCTAATAAACGACGCTACGCGCCGT
>JBJXHE010000045.1:0-21701 GCA_046160785.1 Planctomycetota bacterium | reverse complement strand
CCCGGTCCTCCCCCACCTCGTGCCGGGCTAATTCACTGCACCGCCATTAAGACACCACTACAATTCGCGGCGTGTCGCGCGCGCGCAGCGCGCATCGGTGCGCGGAAGAAGGCGTTTGTAACAATTATCGCGGCAGTGGTCCAGGCGGGTCGGGTTTTTATTGGTATTCTGGCGCCACGGTTATGCGCGCGAGCACGCGCGACACGCCGCGATTAAGGAAACCGAAGGCACTATTTAATATATCTGATTCCTTGCGGAAGGGGTCGCATCCCAAAATTGTGGCTGCGCCACAATTTTCGGAAACGACCCCAATCTATCTAATCCAAGTTTATCAATTCTACTTCGCAGTCTTCGGCTTCTTGCCCGGCACTACGTCCACCAGCTCCTTGTCGAGCTTCACTACAATTCCGAGAGAGTCGTGCGACGCCGTTTGACTATCAATTCGCACGAGGCGCCCCTTCACGACGCGCATTTGCCCGTCAATATTTAATGCGACCTCTACGGTCAAAGGCCCATTTGCGACGAAATACAGGCCGTTCGAACTCGCGTTCACAGTTGCCGCGGCGATTGTGGGCGAATCAAAGCGAACAGTAGCGTTTAAATGTGTAGTCACTCGCGGGTGACGGCGGCGGTCGGCGGTTGTTGGCATATGAGTAGCGCACAAAGCGCACTCTGCTATCGGCTGCACGGCACGGGGTCTCTTAAGGTGAATTATGAAAAAATTTCTGAAAGCAATGTTAGCGATCTTTTTTGTATACGCGCTCGCGAGCGCGGCCGCCGGCTTTTGGGCAACGTCACAATTCAAACCGAGTTTGCCATTCAACATGGCGGCGCTTGGGTTCAATGTTGAAGATGTAGAGATTAAGACTTCCGACGGCGTCACGCTGCGCGGCTGGTATTCGGAGGGTCCACAGGGAGCGCCCGCCATCGTTTTGTTACATGGCTTTCACGCGACGCGCACCGATTGTTTAACTCTCGCGCGCGCACTAACACTGCCGGGTTACACGTTACTACTGCTCGACATGCGCGCCTCGGGCAAGAGCGACGGCCACGTGCAAACTCTCGGTGTTAAAGAAAAATTCGACGTTGAAGCGGCGCTTCATTATATGAAAAACGTAAAGCAACATTCTCCGCGGCACACAGGAATTGTTGCATACGGCACGAGCGCGAGCGCGGCTATCTTTGCTTACAATTCGGTGAACCAGCTCGGCGCGGCGGTATTATTAGCACCGTACTCGGGGCTCGATGCTGCCATTAACGCGCGCCTCGGAAGCTACGTCGGGCCGAACGGGCCGTGGATGGGCGCGATTGTTAAAGAAGTGGTCAGCCTTCGGGTTGGGAAACGCGTTATATCAATAAAGCCCGAACAGGATATTGCTAAACTGGCGCCGTGCCCGGTGCTTCTCGTCGGCGCGGGAAATGATACAAAAACACCTCCGGCGGACGTTCAGAATTTATATGATAAAGCTGCGGACCCGAAGGAAATATATATTGTCCCCGGAGTCTCGCGCGACCGGCTCACCGACCTCAACGGTTCCGACCTGCGAAAGCGAATTATCGATTTCTTCGACGATCATTTGAAGTAAGCGTTTTCAGCCATTTCACAATTTGGTCGCGCGGGATTTCGCCGCGTTCCGCGATTTTTATATAACGCGTTTGATTCGCAATTTTTCGAAGCCACCCGTCGGGATCGTCGAGCGCGCCCGCATTCATCAAATAAAAGTTACAACCGGCCGCTGTCGGCTGAATTCCGCACGTCGCGCCCGAATTGTTATATTTATAATTATAGATCGCCGCACGCCAGCTCGAATCAATTTTCTCCGACGAGCGCGGAGACACTTCATAAACAATACGCCGCAATGCGAGGCACGACTCCTGCGTTTCTATTGTGTATTTCGCGAGGAGTTCGTCGAATGAATTATATATTTTAACGTTTCGAATAGGTCGCCAGTACCCACTTCTTCCATTCCTTTTCAAATTCGAGCATTGACAACCCAAACGGCTCAAGGGCTTCGCGAGTCGCTTTCTTTTTTTGATATAACTGAACCATTTTGGGAATGAGCTTCGCGTCGCGCGCGATCAGAAAATCAACATACGAAAACGCGAGCGCGTGTTCCTGAGTTGTTAATTGATCGCTCATTTTGTCTCCCGTTTCGGAGAACGGCGGCATCTTGCCATTTTCCGCGAGCGTCCTGACCGGCTGCTTCCACTTTCCGCCCTTGAAGTCAAAATTAGTATTCTGCTCTTGATAACAAAAATTCGTGCAAATACCAAAATACTTTTCCTCAAACCAATGCGCGAGCCCTTCGTCGAGCCAGCCCGCTTTGCGATTGCCGATCCAGATTCCATCAAATAGATCCGCTAACAAAAGATGTGTAACATTATGTACAAGATTTCGATGCAGGTCGTCGTCCTGCGGCATCGTCCCCTTGTCGCGCCACGTGGTATAGACACCGCGGTGACCTAACAATTTCACGCCGCTCCCCGCGCCGCCGCTGTCGGCGTAACGACCCGCGGCTTCTTTATTATCTAAAAAATTCTTCCAAACCATCACTAAGTATCGCTGGCATTTGTGATCGAAGTCTTTCGTGCCGAGCACATCATTAAAGTCGGCGAGCAGCGATTCCATGCGCGACGCGTAAAGATGCAACAATTCGTGCTGCTCGACTTGCCGCATTCCAATCGTGAGATGTTCGACTTCGAAGGTCATATCAAATCTTTTTGTTATGACACGCCCGCGCGCGAGCCCGCCCATGTTCTTTTCGAATACCTGTTGTTTTTCGATCCAGCGCTGCGCGTCGGCAGCCTGCGTTTCGAGGCTCGCTTCGCCGTCGTTATCTTTGCAATCCTTACAGTCAATTTTAAATAATCCTTTGCACTGCTCGCAGCGCGCGGCGATCGAACAGAAAATCGACTCCGCCTCCATCTTGATCGCCGCTTTTGTATGTTTGGGGCACGGCAGCGTTCCCGTAAATTTACATCTCTGGCAGCCCGTGTTTACTTTTTCCTGCATCACCGCGGCGCCTGCACGCGGAATCGCAACTATTCCGATAACTACAAATAATAAACAAAATAACGGGCGGAGAGTTAGCATATTGTTTTTGTTATTTCTTTACGGATTGTAATTTTGCGGCAATGACGCGGTCGAGAATCATCCGGTCAGGATTGTAATCGCGGAGCAGAATGCGCCGCGCCGCAGCGTCGTCAAGCGCCGCGGCCGGAACGAGCCCGACGAGTTCGGAATCGTAAATTTTAATATTCTGCGCTTTGGCGCGCGCTTCAACTTCTTCATAAACTCGCAGAATTGAAGTCTTACGATAATCTAACAAATTCATCGACACCTGCGCCATTTTGCGGCCGCCCACTTCGACGTCAAAACCCTTCGCTTGCACGCGCGGCAAACCGCCGTCGCGCTCGCGGATCGCTTTTGCAATATTCGCCGCAACATTAACATCTTCAGTTTCTAATTGTATATTATATGCAATTAAGAAAAACCGCGCGCCGACGGCCGTGCACCCGGCGGTCGGGTGAATTTTGTTAGGTCCGTAATCCGGCGCCGCCGCTGGATCATGACCGATCCGTTCACGCAATCCTTCGAACTCCCCTTTTCGAATATCAGGTAACAATTTTCGCTCGGGGCGCGCCGCCGACTCCGCATATAAATAAACGGGGAGATTCAATTCGCGCCCGAGTCGCGCGGCGAGTTCTTTTGATAAATTTACAGATTCTTCAATCGTAACATTCGAAACGGGCACGAACGGAATCACGTCGACGGCGCCCATGCGCGGGTGTTCGCCTTTGTGTTTTGTTAAATCTATCTTTTCGATCGCTAATTTTGCGCTCGCGAACGCCGCGCGCACGACCGCGGCCGGCTCGCCGGCGAATGTTACAACCGAGCGGTTGTGGCTCGCGTCCATTTCATAATCAAGAAGCGTGACGCCCTCGCGCACGGCGGCGTCGGCGAATTGTTTAACAAGCGCCGCGTCGCGGCCTTCGGAAAAGTTAGGAACGCATTCGACGATTTGTTGCATTGAATTTTTCACATGGGGTCAGGCACTCCAATATTGGGTGCCTGACCCCTAATGGGAAATTACACAAAAGCGGAACGAGCGGACGGCGGCCGCCGGACAACGCGGCCGCGCGCGACAACGTAAGCAATCGGCGCGCGCCCAAATGTATACACGACGTCGCGATAATCCGGGACATCACAAATCACCAAATCGGCGGAGAGACCTTCGGCCACGATCCCCGCCTCGCCGCCGAGGCCGATCGCGAACGCCGCATTGCGCGTCGCGCCGACGAGCGCCTCCGCAGGCGAGAGCCGCATGCGGATCGCGGCCAAGTGCATTGCTTCAAATAACGACGGCGAGGGACACGTGCCCGGATTGTAATCTGTAGCAATCGCGACCGCCGCGCCCGCTTCTATCAATTCGCGCGCGGGCGCGTCCGTCTTCGAACGTAAATAATGTGAAACGCCCGGCAACAAGACGGCGACCGTCTCGGAATTTGCTAATTTATCAATTCCAGCTTTTGATATGAAATCTAAATGATCGGCGGAGCACGCGCCGAGTTCAACGGCGAGTTCCGCCGCGCCCGTCGTTCCAAGTTCGTCGGCGTGGAGTTTTGGCCGCAATCCGAATTGCGTGCCCGAAGTTAACAATTCGCGCGCTTCCGCAATTGTAAAAAATCCGTCGTCGACGAAAACGTCGTGAAATGTAGCGAGCTTTTCCAACGCGGCGGCGGGCACGATTTCCTCGCGGATTAGTTGTATATAATCTTCGCGGCGCGATTTGTATTCAGGCGGAATCGCGTGCGCCGCGAGCAGAGTCGAAACGCAACGAATATCACAATTCTTCGCGGCGTTTCGAATCGCGCGCAGCGACCGCAGTTCATCTTCCGCGCTGAGTCCGTAGCCGCTCTTGGCCTCGACCGACGTCGTACCCAAATCTAACAATCGCTCGAATCTTAATTTTACTTTTTCTTCGAGCACCTCGTCGCTCGCACCGCGAACGCCGCGCACCGATGATAGGATTCCGCCGCCGGCCGCCGCGATTTGTTGATACGTTTCGCCGCGCGTTTTTCGTTCAAAATCGTCTTCGCGCCCGTTTACAAAAACCGGATGGGTGTGCGCGTCGACGAGGCCCGGTATAACAATTCCGCCGCGCGCGTCGATCGTCTCGCCCGCAATATAACGTTTGCGAAGTTCGGCGTCGGGTGCAATTGATATAACCTTTCCGCCCGCGATCGCGATGCCCACGTTCGTTAACAATCCAACGTTCGCGAGCTCGGCACCGCGCGCCGGTTTTTTTGTAGCAACGCCGCCGGGGCAGCACGTCGCAACGCCCGAACACCCAACAATCAATACATCAGCTCGGGCCGGAGAAGCGGGTTGCGGTGCGGGATTCACACCGCGAGCCTATCATTTCACGCGACTACCGCCGCGAAAAAGTAATGATTCTGTCTTAGCAAATAGCCGGTGCCGCGCTCGGAAGACAACCATCCGCACGGTTCCGGGCCGCAGATTGTGGCGCCGCGCGATTTCGAGATAGTCCATTTCTAATATTTCAGATTCCACGAGAACGGCGAAGTCTCGTAACAATAACTTTTCCATCGCCGCGGCCAGCGCGAGCAATAGAACGGGAAATGCTAATGTTCCCGAGTTTAACGCTTCGCCTTCCTCGGCAACGTTCGGGCGGGTCGCGAGCGTTTCCATCATTAAATCCGACGACTGCTCGCGGCAGGCGCGACGGTCGCGAAGCGCCTTGCGCACCGAGTTGCGCGCGATTTGTGAACTCCAGAATCGGAACGCGTTCTCGCGCTCGGGACGGAAGTGGCCGGCCGACCGGAAGATACTAACAAAAACATCTTGAACAATTTCCGACGCGTCGATGTCTCGCGCGCCGTAGCGCAAACAGGATTTAACAATTCGTTCGATGCGCGGCGCGTTTAAGTTATATATCATATTGAACGATTCGCCGTCGCCGGAATTTTGAAATCGACGCATCAATTCCGTACTCTTAGCATCATAAAAAACGACCGGTGCGCGATCGGCGCGCGGCGCGCGTTCTTCGACGCCGGGGAAACCGTGCAGACGGCCGAAAGAAGTCTGCTGCGGGGAGGTTTGCGCGGATGTTAATAATCGGAGTTTGGGGACTGCGCTCATAGTAAATAACAGATAGGCACCAAGCGTGCCGCGAACCCGCCCGTCACACGGCCTCCCGAGCGTGCGCGATGTGTTACGCCGGCGAAACAAGTCGCGGACATAAACAGGAACACGACGCTACAATTACTTCACGTGCCGGCCGGAAACCCCGAACCCATGATTGTGATACATCGAATTCCCTTTGGGGATACGAGCCTCGTCGTTCATTTATTTTCGCCGTCGCGCGGAAGGTTCGCCGCGCTCGCGAAGGGCGCGTTTCGAGAGAAGAGCCCGTTCTTCGGCGCGCTTGACGGCTACGACCGCATCGACGCGATTGTTACAAAAAAAAGGCAGGACGCGCTCGGAATCTTAATATCTATTCAACGCTCGCAGCCACGCCGCGAACTGCGCCGGGACTACGCGCGCATGATTGCGACGTTTTATACAGCTGAACTCATCGATGCCGCCCTCACCGAAACCGCGCACCCGCGGCTGTTCCAGATATTTGATAGTTTTCTCGATTATTTAGATACTCGCGAATTATTAACGATTCGCGAGATTCGCGCGGCGGTCGCGGCGTTTGAGTTACATTTCCTCGACGAGCTCGGGCTTCGTCCGATTCTTCATGTTTGCGCGGAGTGCGGCAGTGCGCTCGACTCGCCTAAAATTACATTTGATCCCAGCGCGGGCGGAGCGCTTTGCCAGCGTTGCGCTCCCAGCCGAAAAACGCCGTGGGCAATTTCATACAAAACCCTCGAGGCCGCGGCCGCTCTCCTCGAATCGGGAGATTTGAGCGAAGGCCGCGAATGGGCGCCGCTCGACGACGCGGGCTCGCGCGAGTTGCGCACGTTCTTAGACCGTTTTCATGTTTATCATCTCGACCGCACATTGAAGTCGCGGCCGGCGCTCGATTTTCTTTGGAAGCAAAACCGGTCGTGAGCGGCAAGCCCAATGAATATCAATAAAATTGTTAACGAAAAAGTGTTTATTACAAAATACTGATGTCCAACCGAATCCTACTGCAAATACTACTGATCGTGGCGCTTGCCGCCGGTGCTGCAAGCTGCCGCGCGCCGTATCCGTATTCGCAGCGCAGCGCAGACGAAATCTACGCCGACGCGGGAATTGATATTGAAAACGGAAACGGCAGCGGTGCGATGGCAAAATTAAATTATCTTCGCGACCGGCATGCTACTTTTCCCGACCAGGAAGGCGTCGACTTCCGTTTCGTCGAGGCAAAGAAGTTAAATGAAGACTACTGGAACGCCTTTGAAGACTTGCGTGAGTTCTTACAAAAATACCGCGTGACGACGCGGCACGCGAAATCCGAGGAATTGTTATTTGAACTCGGCACTACATTATTGCAAAGCACGTCGTCGCTGCTCGGGCTCGGCATCGCACGCGAATCCGATGACGGAGTGTTAGTCTTAGAATACTTGCGCGAACAATTTCCAAATAGCCGCTACGGCGACGAAGCGCTGCGCCGGATGGCACAATACAGATTCGAGTCGCGCGACTATCAGGGCGCGATCCGCGATTATGAATTAATATTAAAAGTGTATCCGGGCAGCCAGTGGCGCGATCTCGCGGAGTATCGAATTGCGATTGCGCATTTGCGCGGGCAGAAGCGCCCCGATTTAGATCAATCGGAATTGTTAAAAGCGCGTGAATCCTTACAAAACTATTTGTTAAGCCGGCCCGAGGGCGTGCGGCTCGACGAGGCCAAGGCCGCGCTGCGCGAAACGGAAGAGAAGCTCGCCGAAAGTGAATATAAAATTGGAGAATTCTACCGCGTGGTCGAGCAGCCGTTCGGCGCGGCGCTTCATTACAAAAACGCAATTGTAACGTACCCGGGAACCGAGTACGCCGCGCGCGCCGAGGAACGCCTCGCGCAGATGCCCGCGCACATCGAACCCGCGCCCGCGAAGTATCCCGTAAAAAATGAGCAAAGCGCTCCTTAGCGAGAATAGTAATATTACAATGCGATTCTTTACAAAACTACTCGCGGCTTCAATCATAACTATTCCGCTCGGCGGATGCTACACAACCGGACTCAAGTTCCCGCCGCACGTCCGCAAGATCGCAGTTCCCGTCTTTCATAATGATAGCTACACGCGCGGCGTCGAACTCGATTTAACAGATCGGATCCGCGAACTGATTATTGATATGAGCGACGTGCAGCTCGTCATCAACGAATCCGCCGCCGACGCCGTCCTGCGCGGCGAAATCACGCGAGTCGACTTTCCCGTCCTCGTCGGCGGAAATGAGCCCCGCATCCTCGAAGGGTCGGCCGTAGTTTCAGTAAGTGCCGTGCTCGTCGATTCCAAAACCAACAAAACGATCGCTCGAACGAGCGGTGAAGACCGCGCGGAATTCACGACCACACTCGGCGAATCCCGCAAAAGCGCCGTGAAAGAACTCGTCGACACACTCGCGTGGAGAATCGTCCTCGGTCTATCCGCTCGATCCGAGACGCCCGAACCATAGTTAGTAATGTTAATTCTTTACTGAACGGATAAATTCCCCAAAGACGACACGACTGTGCCGACGAAAAGGAAGAAAACGTAAGTACATCTGAAATCATTTATGGAAATGTGACTGGCACGGTTTAATCCGTTCTCTCAGCTTTTACGGCTCTCTCTACAATTCCTACCATCTTCGTTACAGTTTCTTCCGCATGAAGCCTCGCAAAGATAGCGACCCTACAAAACGCCCAAAGAGCCGTCCTTTTGGTTCGATAGCGTTTGTCATTATTTTTCTGCTCCTAATTGTAATATCGATATTCAAACCGTGGTCGGGGGGGGTTGATAATCAAAAACTCACAACGACACAGTTTCTCGAAAAATTGTATACAGGCGAAGTCGCGCAGTTCACCGTTGAGCCCGAGGGCGAGATTCGCGGAACGTTTGTAAATAATAATGCGAAAGTTAAAGATTCGACGGTAAAGAAAGAAACGCCCGGCGGATTGTTTGGATTGGCCGGCCGCAGCGAAGACGCGCCCAAAACGTTTCATTTATATTCATTAACTTCGCGCGAAAACGCGTTTGCATTACAAAAACGCATCCGCCGCCTCGATTCGAATCCGGCGGAAGCCAAGCCGCTTATTGATAAAATTAAGAGCGGCCAAGTCTTGGCGACGAGCGCCGTGTTGTTAACAAAAACCGATGAGTCGGGCGGCAAGAAAACGCGTTTGTTCCTCGACCTCGTTGAGAACTCCAATCAAAAGTACGTCGAAGTCATCGCAAGCAAACCCGACGCCAATACTACAGATGTGGCCTTCGGAATTTCGGAGGTTCTTGCATCGTTGAAATCGGCGAGCGTGCCCGTCGAAGTGATGACGCTCGACGGCGCGATAGATGAAAATGCGCCGAACGCGCTGTTCATAACGTTAATATCCGTATTCGGGCCGTGGATATTGATATTAATTGTTTTGTGGCTGCTGATCGGCCGGCAGATGCGTTCGTCGGGCGGCGGCGGCGGAATCCTGGGCTTCGGACGCAGCCGCGCCGTTTTGTATACTAAAGAAAATCGCACGAATGTTACGTTTGACGATGTCGCCGGAATCGACGAGGCCAAGGAAGAAGTAAAAGAAGTCATCGAGTTTCTTAAGAATCCGCAGCGCTTCTCGCGGCTCGGCGGCCGCATTCCGCGCGGAATATTATTAGTTGGCCCTCCGGGCACTGGAAAAACATTATTAGCAAAGGCGATCGCGGGCGAAGCGGAGGTTCCGTTCTTTAGTATTTCCGGTTCCGACTTTGTTGAGATGTTCGTCGGCGTTGGCGCGTCGCGCGTCCGCGATTTGTTTAAACAAGCTAAAGAAAACGCGCCATGTATCATTTTCCTCGACGAGATCGACGCCGTCGGCCGAAAGCGCGGCAGCGGATTCTCGGGCGGCCACGACGAACGCGAACAAACGTTAAATGCAATACTCGTCGAGATGGACGGATTTGATACTAACGAAGGGATTATTGTTATCGCGTCGACAAATAGGCCCGACGTGCTCGACCCCGCGCTGCTGCGCCCCGGCCGTTTCGATCGCGAAGTTGTTATTGATCTTCCAGACGTCAAGGGTCGCGAGGAGATTCTTAAGGTTCACTCGCGCCGCGTGAAGATATCAACCGAAGTTGATATTCAAACCATTGCGCGCGCGACGCCGATGTTCTCGGGCGCCGATCTGGCCGCGCTCATGAACGAAGCCGCGATTATTGCAGTATTAAAGAAACGCGACGCGGTCGCGCAGGAAGACCTCGAAGAGGCGCGCGACAAAATTAGATTTGGCCGCCAAAAGAAAAGCCGCGTGATGAAAGAAGAAGATAAATTAACCATTGCGCGCCACGAGTCGGGCCACGCATTAGTAGCATTGCTGACCGAGGGTGCGGAGCCCGTTCACAAAGTAACAATTATCCCGCGCGGCATGGCCGGCGGCGCGACGATGTTTCTGCCCGAGCAAGACCGCATGGGCTACTCGCGCGCGGAAGCGAATGCTAATCTTTGCGTGGATTACGGCGGGCGCATCGCCGAGGAACTCCTCGGAGGTGATATATCAACTGGCGCTGCAAGCGATATCGCGCACGCAACGCGAACCGCGCGAATGATGGTTTGTGAATGGGGCTTTTCTACAAAAATCGGCCCTGTTAATTATGGCGAACGCCAGGGCAGCGAATTCTTAGGATCTGAATTTTCCGCGGGACGCTTCCACAGCGAAGGCACCGCGAGGGAAATCGACGAGGAAGTGCAGCGTATTTGTAGCGAAGCGTACGAACGCGCGAAAAAGTTATTGGTAGATCACCGCGCCGATCTCGACCGCATCACGCAGGCGTTACTACAATACGAGACGATTACGGGCGCCGAACTAAAATTAATATTACAAGGCCACGCGATCGAATCGCTACGGCCCGCGGTGCCCCCCGTCGCGCCGTCGTCGGCCGCGCCCACGAAGCCGCGCGTGGAGTCGCGCCCGCAGCTCGAGTCGTTCGGCGACGCAGGCCTCGCGCCGGCGTGAACGAAAAGCTAACAATCGCCCGGGTACTTCGGCTGCCGGAGTTCCCGGGCGATTTTGTTATATTTACAGTTCAAAACCTCCACGCGGCCGCGGCGAATGCGTTTCCCGCCTTTGGATTAAGGGCGGACGGCACGCGCGTCCTCGGCCCCAAATTTAGTATTGACCTCGCGGTAAACCGGGAAGGCCCCGCCCGCAGCGCGGCGCGAATCTTAGCAAACGCTCTCGCGAACGCGGAACGCAAACAATTTACAATTAGTGGTCGCAGAACGCTAACGATCGACCGCCCGCTCGTGATGGCGGCGATCAACACGACTCCCGACTCGTTTTCCGACGGCGGCGATTTGTTAGATCCGGCTCAGGCAGCCGACGCGGCGGTCGAGGCAACTCGCGCCGGCGCCGCAATTGTAGACATTGGCGGCGAAAGCACGCGTCCGGGTTCCGCTCCCGTTGCCGCCGGCGAAGAGATCGCGCGCGTGGTTCCCGCGATAATACAAATATTACAAAAAGAACCGAATTGTTATATTTCGGTCGATACTACAAAATCCGAAGTCGCGCGCGCGTCGGTGGAAGCCGGCGCTTCGATGATTAATGATATCTCCGGACTGCAATTCGATCCGTCGCTCGGCGAAACGGCCGCGTCGCTCGGCGTTCCGATCGTACTCGGCCACACGCGCGGCACACCCGCCGAAATGCAAACGTTAGCAAAGTACGGCGACGCCGTCGCGGAAGTTTTTGATGAATTAACAGAAGCGATCGAACGCGCGCGCCGCGCTGGAATTGCTCATGATCGAATTTTGATCGATCCGGGATTGGGTTTTGCAAAATTAGCAATTCATAACTGGGAAATCCTGCGGCGGCTGTTTGAGTTTCGATCGTTAGGATTTCCAATTGTTATCGGGCCGTCGCGAAAATCCTTCCTCGGCGAGCTGCTCGGCGGACGCCCGCCGAAGGATCGCGACGCCGCCACGATTGCTACAATTGTTCTCGCGGCGCGTGCGGGAGCTTCTATTTGTAGAGTTCACAACGCTGCTCCCGCGTGCGACGCGCTCCGCGTGCTCGGTTTTATGTAAAAAACTTCGCCCGGGGTCAGGCACCGCAAAGAGGAGTGCCTGACCCCGAAACCCTTCTCGCAGAATGAAAACGAGCTACCGGGGTCAGGCACTCCTCTTTGCGGTGCCTGACCCCCTTCCGTTTCGCCAAGGTTGCCGCGCGTTGTTTCCCACTCTCAAATCTGTAATATTAACGTTCGATGGCAAAACTCTTTGGAACCGACGGAATCCGCGGCGTGGCCGGCGAGTTTCCTCTGACGCCCGAATCAATCTCGCGGATCGGACGCGCGTTCGGCGAATGTTTACAATCCGCTAACAATTCGAGCGGCCGCGGTTTTGTATTAATTGGCCACGACGGCCGCGCGTCGGCGGATTGTATCAGTTCCGCGATGTCGGCCGGGCTCGCGATGGCGGGCGTCGATTCGCAGGAAGCTGGATTAATAACAACTCCGGGCCTCGCGACGCTCGTGCGCGAACTCGGAGCGCTCGGCGGCGCGATGATTTCCGCGTCGCACAATCCCGCACACGACAACGGAATTAAACTATTCAACGCGCGCGGCGAAAAGCTCGACGACTCGCAAGAGTTAAATATAGAAAACGCGGCGCTTGCTAACATTGAGTTACCTGGCAGTAGCAAACCGGCTCCTCACGCGTTCGGGCAGCGGCGCGCCGGTGCGGCGGTGCGCCCCGAAATTTACCTCGGCGGAATTGTAGAAAGATCGAGCATTGCTAACGATGCACTCGCGGGCTGGAGAATTGCATTTGACGGCGCGAACGGCGGCGGCTCGTCGCTCGGCCCGGAATTGTTTCGTTCGCTCGGAGCGGAAGTGTTCGAAATCGGAACTTCGCCCGACGGAATGAATATTAACGATCGCTGCGGCGCGCTGCATCCCGAACAATTAGTAAAAATGGTTGTAGACAACAAATGCAACCTCGGCCTCGCACTCGACGGCGACGGCGACCGCTCGATGTTCGTCGACGATCGTGGAAACATCGTCGACGGCGACGGCGTGATCGCCGCGTGCGCGCCCGATCTGCTCGCGCGCGGAAAATTAGCGTCGGCCACCGCGGTCGTAACGGTCATGAGCAATTTTGGATTACAACAATTCCTCGCGGCGCGGAACATTAAGATTGAGCAAGTGCCCGTCGGCGACCGCAACGTCGTCGCAAAGCTAAAAGAAAAGGGTTTGTCGCTCGGCGCGGAACCGTCGGGACACGTCGTATTCGGCGCGGATAATTATTATGTCGGCGACGGCCTTTTCACGGCGCTGCGCGTTCTCGAATTGTTACATCGAACGAAAGTTAAACTTTCGGACGTCGCACATTTCGACCGCGCCGAGCAAGTGCTTATTAATGTTCGCGTCGCGCGCCGCGAACCGCTCGAACAGCTCGGCGCCGTTCGCGATGCTAAGAATATCGCCGAAGCCGCGCTCGCCGGGCTCGGCCGCGTCGTGCTGCGATATTCGGGAACCGAACCGCTTGTGCGCGTGATGGTCGAGTCGACGCGAAGCGGCGACGCGAATCTGTATGCTACAAAAATCGCCGACGCCGTGCGCGCGTCTCTGGCTTAAATATGACAGTTAACGCAAACATTACAGATAACGTTGATCACATTTACGCTCGCGATTGAGACGAGCTCCGCACCGGCGAGCGTCGCGATCGCGCGCGAAGGCGCGGAGCCTATTGTTTACTTCTTCGAGGGCGCGCGGCCGGATATTGGTAAACTACTGATCCCGGGCATCGACGCGCTTGTAACAAAAGCAGGCTTCGAACCTGCGGGAATTGTTAAAATCCTCGCGGGCGCCGGGCCGGGCACGTTTACGGGCCTTCGCATCGGACTCGCCGCCGCAAAATCGTTAGCATTTGTTTCACGCGCTCCGATCTTTGCATTTCCGTCTTTTGTAGCATCCGCATTTGTTGCATTTCGCGAATTTCCGCAATTCGCGCGCGCCGCGGTCGCGATCGACGCGCTGCGCGGAGATTTCGGAGCGGCGCTCTACGAACGCGACGGCGGCGTTCCGCGCGAATTGTTAGCACCCGCGCTCGCGAACGCCGCTGACCTGCGAACGCGTTTTGCAAGCGCCGAAGCGTTTATTACCGATCGGCCCGATCTGTTACGTTCCATCATCGACGACCATCGACCTATCGTGTCTGCGAAACCCGACGCCGCACAATTTATAGTATTAGAAAGGCTCGGCGCGAAACCCCTCTCACAAGTTTCTCCAATTTACCTTCGCGCGTCGGCGGCGGAGGAGCAGGCAAAGTTGAAGCTTTCATAGTAAGATTTCGCGTAATTGTTAACTTCAAAAAGGCGCGGAGAAAAAGTTACTTTGGCGCGGCTTGTTAAAAATGTAATGTTGCCGTTCAGAACCTATCCCAAAAATTTCTTCCGTCGCCGTCTACGCGACGCATCGCCGCCCGCTTTGTTACAATTCCTCGGAATGTTACCTATGAACATCTCCTCGTCATTGTGCCTCGCCGGCGGCGCGCCTCGCTTCGCCGGCTCGGTCCGAAAGTTTTAGGATAGGTTAACGATGATATCTGAACGCGCCTGGGCAGAAATCGATCTCGGAGCCCTCCGAAACAACATTTCACAAATTCGTAACAGAATTCCGGCGGCGTGCGACGTGATGCTCGTCATTAAAGCCGACGCGTACGGCCACGGAATGAAAATCGTAGCAAGCGCGGCACAACAATTCGGAATACAAGCATTCGGCGTTCGCGATTCGCGCGAGGCGCTCGAGCTTCGCGAAATCGCGGTGCGCCAAAGAATATTAGTACTCGGAACTGTTATCGAATCGGAAGTTGAAAAATGTTTAGAACAGGGAATTGAACTCGCGATTCACGCGACCGACCGCGTGCGCTCCCTGCGGCAACTCGTGAAGCGCCTCGGTCATCGTTTACATTCAAAACCGCGCGTTCATTTAAATGTAGATACGGGCATGGGGCGGCTCGGGCTTCCGGTCGAGAGTGCCCCGAAGGTTCTTGATGCAATTCTCGCTGCCGAGAACGAACTCGAACTCGTCGGAATCATGACGCACCTCGCGCGCCCGGAAGGCGGCGCGCACGAATTTACAATCGAGCAGTGCGCGCGATTTCAACAATTCCTCAATGTGGCGCGTACTAAAAATGTAAAATTTGCAACGCGGCCGGGCGAACCCGGCGCTCGAATTCATATTGCTAATAGTGCGGCGGTGTTCGCAGGCTTGAACCAGAACCCAATTCTGGCCGGCGGCCAAATGGTACGGCCCGGAATTGCAGCATACGGTGTCATGCCGCGCGACGTCGCCGGCGCCGATTCTTTACAACCCGTCATGTCGCTGCGTGCACAAATAGCATTTTTAAAGGATGTATCAAAAGGCACTTCCATTTCCTACGGACAGGAATGGATCGCGCCCGCGAAAACGCGCATTGCTACAGTTCCAATTGGATATTACGACGGCATTCCGTGGCGAGTGAAAGGCAAGGGCGTTGCGCTCGTTCGCGGGCAGCGCGCGCGGATCGTCGGAAGAATTACAATGGATTACGTTATGTTAGATATTACTAAAATTCCAAACGTACACGTCGGCGACACTGTCACGTTTTTTGGTAAAGACGGCGACGCGTATTTGCCCGTCGAGGAAATTGCTAAATCCATTGAAACGATTCCGTATGAAATCACGTGCCTCGTCGGAACGCGCGTGAAGCGCATCGCGATGGATACGCGGATCGAGCCTAAAATTACAGAACAGCCGCTGGCGTCTGTTTAATATTGCAGTCTGCGAGTTGACGGCTGTCCCTCGGGCGGTGAGCTTATTTCGCTCGAAGCCGCGGACCGGCTGTGGTCCGCCGGCGTATACTCGATGCAACGACCCCGCACCACCATGACCACGTCCACCTCCTTTCTGTTAAAATTAATATTTCTATTCTCAATCGGCGCGGGCGCTGCGTTTTCGCAAAATATTGTTTATGTCGATAATACAAAACCGCCGGGAGGAAGTGGGCTCAGTTGGAATTCAGCGTTTAACGATTTGCAAACCGCGCTCAACGCAGCGGCGGTTTCCGGCAACGGAATACAACAAATATGGGTACGGACCGGACTCTACAAACCCGACGGTGGCAGCGGCAACAAGGCCGCGACGTTTAAATTAGTAACAGGAGTTGCGATCTACGGCGGGTTCACCGGAACGGAAGTATTACTTTCCGAGCGCGACTGGACGGCGAACGGAACTGTATTATCCGGAGACTTATTATCGAACGACTCGGGAAGCTTGAACCCAAGCGATGTTACTTATAGCGATAATTGTTATCACGTTGTAACCGGTACGGGAACGGGTGCAGGCGCAATATTGGATGGATTTTCCGTGATGGGTGGCGTTGCACAAGGCGCGGGCAACAGTGTCGGCGGCGGTTTATATTCAAAACCCGGGAATCCAATTCTTCGTAATTGTAATTTCATGTTTAATATCGCAGGCAGCGGCGCCGGCATCAATGCTGAAAATGGCGGATCGCTAACGATCGAACATTGCACGTTTACAAAAAACGCGGCAATGGGGAGCGGCGGCGGCATCGCGGTGAATACGATCGGAAATTTAACTATTTTAGACAGCTTCTTCTCGGAGAATGTAAGCAATAGCGATGGCGGTGCGATTCACTGCGCGGGTGCAAACTTAATTTTACAAAACACGATATTCCAAAAAAATACGGCCGGAGCCGTTTTCTCCGCCGAAGGCGGCGCTCTGCTCGCGGCCGGGTCAAGTGTACAAATCTATGCCTGCCAATTTCTGGAAAACATTGCGCACGAGGGTGCCGCGATTTATTGTAATGAGATCGTCCCGGCCTTTGCGATGAGCAACTGTCTTTTTAGTAATAACAAATCAAAGTCGGAAGCGGCGGTTTTTTTCAGATGGCCCAACGAGAATTTTTTTACAATCGACAATTGTAAGTTCTTCGGAAATCGCGGATTCGCCGCGGCCGTTTCCACCGGCGCGAGACTTACAATTTCGAATTCGACATTTGACAATAACGGATATGATCCTTCTGTATCATCGCGTGGAGGCACTCTGCGAATAATCGGCTGGACAAGTCTTATCAACTGTAGTGTCAAGAATGGAATCAACAATAACGGATACGGCGGACTCATGATTTGCGAAGGCCGCACGACCGCAACTGGATGCGAGTTTTCGGGCGGTTATACTAATTGGCACGGCGGCGCGATCGCCGTTCCCAACGGTCCGCTCCGAATGACGCGCTGCATTATTAAGAATAGCACCGCGGCGCTCGACGGCGGCGGAATCTGGGCCGACGCCGCGGGAACTTTAAAAATGAGAATTAACGAATGTGAATTGATATCAAACTCGGCGACAAAAGGCGGTGGCATCTTTCACCGCGGTCTTTTCGCGCCGATCACGAGCCAGATCACAAGTACAACGATCGCGGGAAATACCGCGACAGGCACCGGCGGCGGCGTCCATTCCGCAAGCGGATCGTTAATGATCGATAATTGTATTATATCAAATAATTCGGATTCCGCGGGCGGATCGGAATCTTCACAATTGTTAAAAGGAACGAGCGCGCTCACCGTGCAGTATTCTTGCATTCAAGGCTGGACGGGCGCCCTCGGCGGAATTGGTAATTTCGGGAGTAATCCTCTTTTCAAAGACCTGCCCGGCGGCGACGTTAATCTTAGTAAAGGTTCGCCCGCGATAGACGCCGGAAACCCTGCATTCGCCTTTCCTTTGTTTGATTTAGGCGGAAACGCGCGAATCACCGACGGCAATCTCGATGGCCAGCCGCGCATCGACCCGGGCGCCCGTGAGTTTACAAATGTTCGGCTTTCGCTCAGCGGCGATGCGTCGGCCGGTGGAATTGTTACATGCACGATGACAACTGAAGAGCCGATGTTCGTAACGCTCTTCATGAGCCAGTTTCCGGATTACCAATGGCAACCATTTTTTGGATACATCTTTTTTGACCCTTCGAGCGCGATTGTGTCCGTCCTTCCGCACGGCACTACGTCGCCCGCCGCCGTGACGTTTCAACTTCCGTCAAATTCACCCTTCGCGACGCACGTAGTATTGCAAGCATTTGGCGTCGGACAAAACACGATCTACGGCAATACATCCAATCCACTTTTATATCTATTCCAGTGATCGCGGACCGCCGAGCCAATGCCAGCCGTGGAATTCGGAAACGAAAACGTTCGCGGGTTTTCTATATATTATTTTTTGTAACATTCGCGTTAGCGTTCGGCACCACGCTGCGATTTTCAGTCGCGCCCGCGGGCGGGCGCATCGCGAAGATTGTTAGTGAACAGATACAACAATACTTCACGCCGAAAGTTTCCGTCGGCGACGTCCGCTTCGAACCGCTCGGCCCCGCGGTCACTTTGTCGCGGATCATCATCGGCGACGGCGCCGAGCCCGATGTTACCATTGCGAAAGCGCGCGTCGAATTTAAGTTTGAATCGCTGCAGAATATTAAAGTTACAAAAATTATTTTAGACGAGCCCGTCCTTCGCGAAGAGTCGATCGCGCGGCTTTTCAAAACTTCGGAGGCGGCGCCCCCAGCGGAATTGCCACAATTCTTCATCCGCCGCGGGCGGTTATTAGTTCATTTACCGGAAGTCGGGAGATTTGAATTTTTCGAATTGTTAGCTTCGGCTACGCCGCGCGAAGGCGGAGAATTAGCTTTGGCCGGAACGGCCCGGATTCCGCTGCGCGGTTCGGTACGCGTCGGCGGAAATATACATTTAAAAACCGGCGCGTTTGACCTGCGCGCGGAAACCGACAGCCCGATCGAATTGCAAGCATTGACTTCGGAAGCAATTTCTAAAGATATTCAATATTGGCGAGATCAGTTAAAACTCGAAGGGCAGCTTCAATTCTTTGCGCAGGCCGCGCGAGAATCGGCGGCGGCGCCGTTAATAACAATCTTTGAATTGGAAGGTTCGGGCGTCCGTTGCACGGGTCCGAATCTTAATATTAACGAAACGCCCGTCGACCTGCGCGAAGTTGAAGCGACGGATTTTAAGATTGCGGCCACGCTCGACCGCGGCGGCCTCGCGCGAGTGTCCGCCCAAGGACGCGTGCTCGGAAGCGAGAATTTTGAAGTCCTCTGCGAAGCGCAACTCAATACAAACGATCGAACGTTAACAACCATTCGCGGCGGCTTTCGCGCCCGCGAATTGATGCTCGGGCCGAATGTACAAAAACTCCTCGATCGCATCGACGACGGGCCGGCCGACGTCGTGCGCGGATTGCATCCGGAGGGGCCCGCCGACATTTCCGGTGGTTTTAGTTATGATACAAAAACGGCAAAATTAGATATGCAATGCGACATTGATTTTGCTCCGGGGCCCAGCGTTACATTCTTAGGGTTTCAGGCAATTGATAAGAGTGTCGACGCTTCGTTTCCGTATACGATTACCGGCCTGTCGGGCCGCATTTCCTGGAGGCCAGAAGTCGTCATCGTCGCGGGCGTCCGCGGGCAAATGGGGCGCGGCCGAATGGAGGCGCAGGGAATTGTTACGGGTAAGCGTATTGTTGGTATTAGTTTTCGGATCGCCGGAACGAACGTGGAAATAAATGATGAGTTTCGCGGGGCGATGCTCGGCATTCCGTACAAAAAAGAAAAACTCGTTGAATTGTTAAAAGCCGACCCGCAGTGGGCGGATCCCGTAGCGCTCGAGTGGGTGCCCACCGGGCTTGAAGACGGCCCTGAAACATTAGATATATTTAATCTGAGAGGCGAGATCGATTTTAGCGTTCAAGTGGAGCGCCCCGTGGGCCGCCGCGGAGCCGACGTCGTCGTGCGCGCGATTTCGAATGGTAAAGTTTCGGGCACCTTTAAAGATTTGCCGATTCCCGTCGACGACCTCGTCGGATCTGTAGTCTTCGAAAAAGGGCTCGCGCAGTTCGCGTTCGACGGCAGCGCGCGCGGCGGAAAAGTAAGAATTGAAGGCGCCGTCGACGGGCGCCGCGACGAAAAAGGCGCCGAGCCCGATCGCAACGGACTCCGCGTGCGCGTGATGTCGCGGTCGTTCTCGCTCGATCCGACGCTCGTTCCGTATTTTAGTAATATTATGCCCGAGGTCGCGACTCTTCTAACAGATACGCAACCGAGCGTCCTCTGCGATTTTGAGTATCGCGGCGAGCGCGAGCGAAATGCTTCCGAAGGCGCGGTCGATTCATTTATTGTAATTCAGACGAAGAGCGGAATTGTAGAGAACGTTCCGAAAGTTGGCATTCAGCTCGACGAATTTGTTGGATCATTCTCAGTCTTCGGGAGGCCCGCGCCCGATTCCGGCAGCGAACTTGATGTATCCATTGATTCGATTCGCGCCAAGTATTTCGGCCAGCCGGTTTTCGCGCAGGGCACATTCATACAAAAACCCGGAACGCCGACCACGCTCGATTTGGATACAAACGGTGCGAAGCTCCCCCTCAGCAGAAAGCTACTATTCGAGAGCATCCGCGGATTCTCGCCGCGCGCCGCGAGCGCGTTGCAAAACTATGATTTCGGCGGTCAAATGGATATATCTGTTAACTACCGTTCGCGCGCGCAAATTAACGAAGTATCCATTGATACTAATATTCGCGACGGCGCCGTTTCCGGGCTCGCGCTTCCCGGCAATTTGGATCAATTCACAGGGCGCATCCAGGTCGCGCGTCCGGCGGACTTGCGATTTAACGAAAAATCGATCATCGACCTCGCAGACACGAGCGAAGTGAATCCAAGATTTGGAGAATTAGCCTTTGTCGTCGGATCGGAGAAGTTAACGGGACGCATCAACGGAATTGATACTACACTTGAAAATTTTCTGATAGGTTCCGACGAAGCGACAGGCGACGTTCTGTTTTCGGGTCTTTCCAATTGCGCGCAGCCCGTCCGCATCTTCGACCTGCTAGAAACTTCGCGTCCCGATTTGAAAGATTGGATACAACAAATGGGTTTTAGTTTGTCGGCCATTCCGCGGAATCTTCAGTGGGAATTTATCATTCCGAAAGAAGGGCCGCTCTCGCTCGGCGCCACTGGCACGCTCGACGTGCGCGACGGAACGATCTTACAAAACGGAGTTATTACAAATATTAACGGAATCGCCGAAATCGATTCATTAACTTTCGATGCGAACGGATTCCGCTCGCGCGTGCGCGCGCGCAACGGCAATATTAAAGTCTTTGACGTTCCCGTTTCGGAATTCTCCGGCAATCTTGAAATCGAGCCCGGAGTGTTTACGTTGCGCGAGCCCATCGCAAAAGCTGCCGGCGGATTGATAACAACTGGCCGGTCGGGCGGCGAGCCGATGGACAAGTTTATAAGTATTGACTTTTCGGGGAGTGAACCAGAGTGGGAGCTGAATTTTGATATTGAGAATGCTAATTTAACTGAAGTGTTTAAATATGCTCCGACGGCGAATAAAGACGTTAAAGGATCGCTAAGTTTGGGAGTTCTTGTGCGAGGCACGGGCGCACAGTTCCGCGGAATCAAAGGCAAGGGTTTGATTCGCGCCGAAAACACGGACATCGTT
>JBJXHE010000044.1:0-18790 GCA_046160785.1 Planctomycetota bacterium | reverse complement strand
TCATCGCGCGTGAAACTGAACATTTAATTTCTGACTCACATCAAATACCGCCGAAACTATCAGAAGCGATTGATCAATTTACACAAATGATCGAAGAGGAAGTGTCGGCGCTCGACCAGCAACTCTCCGAACCAGCGAAATCCGCGAGCGCGCAAGCGCCATCGTTAGTATTGCGGCGCAGCACCGCCAACTTATCCCACCCGAAACGCGGCATCGCGTGTATTGTTTCAAATAACCATTCAACGACCGTTCAATCATTATCCACTGAACTTCTGGCGGCGAGCTTCGAGCCTAAATTAGTAATACCCGAGCATGCCACGCGCGATTGCTCTGGCGCGGCGGTGGCGTTGATTGACGTCACCGCGGCCGGAGACGGATACGCGTTGTGCCGGCAAATAGCGGGTATTAACAATGCTCCGTGTTTAAGAATATTATATACGGAAGGGAATATTGGTTTTGATTTATTAAAAATGTCGCCGTCGCGCGCCCACCGGATTATTCACAGGCCGTTTGAATTACGGTCGGTGCTGCGGCCCGAGCCGGCGACTTCCGAATTTGTAACAGCTCGGATTCTTAGCGTTGAAGACGATCCGGATTATGCCATTGCTATTGATGCAATTCTGACGCCCGTCGGCCACTCTGTTCGCGTGATTTCGCGGCCCGAGCAAGTGCTCGAAGAACTCGCGGAGTTCCGTCCGGAATTACTAATTCTCGATTGGGATTTGCCACATTTGAACGGCCACGATCTCGCGAGAATTATACGTTCCGACGCGCGCCACGAATTATTACCTATCATCTTTTGCACGGGCCGCACCGACCGGCGCGACCGCCGCATGGCCGTCCAAGCGGGCGCCGACGACTTTATTAATAAACCCTTCGCGCCGGACGAATTGATAGAAACGATTGATACTATTCTGCGGCGCCATCGCGCGCTGCGCCGCCGCCTCGACGCCGACGGCCTCACGGAACTTCTCAATCGATCTGCTTCATTTACGGCGATCGACGATTTGTTGCAAACCGCGCGGACAAAAAAGCTCGGCGTTCTTGTTGCAATATTAGATTTAGATAATTTTAAACAAGTAAACGACGACCTCGGTCACGCCACAGGCGATCGCGTGCTGAGTGAAATGGCGGCACACCTCCGCGCGAATCTGTTACCAGGCGAAGTCGCGGGCCGGATCGGCGGCGAAGAAATGGTGCTCGCTCTAACGGGTTCTAACCAAAATGAAGTTATTAAAAGACTCGACGAAATTCGCGAATCATTACTCATCGAATTGCGCGCGAACGACGGCATCTTCCTGCGAAAAGTTACATTCAGCGCTGGTGTCGCGTGGTTCCCGTCGCACGGCCAGCACTCGAGCGAATTGTTAAAACAAGCTGACACCGCGTTATATCAAGCAAAAGCTGCGGGCCGGAATCGAATTGTTGTAGCTCCGTAGTAGGCGATTGGTAGAATTCGTGGATCGTTTACATCCGGCGGTCCATGAGAATTCCGCAGCGTATTATTTGTCTTTGTCCATCGATCACTGAGGCGCTTTTTGAAATTGGCGCCGGCGATCGCGTCGTCGGCGTGACGGATTATTGTATACATCCGCGCGACCGCGTCGAAATGCTTCCGAAGGTCGGCGGAAGCAAGCTTCCCGATCTCGAAGCGCTGTTTTTGTTAAAACCCGATTTGGTAATTATGAACGAAGAGGAAAACCGAATTGAAGATTATGAAGAAATCGAAGCGCGCGGGATTCCGATTGTTAATACATTTCCAAAGAAAGTCATGGATACGGCGCCGATGATGCGAGTGGTCGGACGCGCGGTTGGCTGCGAATCGGCTGCGGAAAAAGTAGCATTGGAAATCGAGAGCGCCGTCGCTGCCGCGGAGCGTTCAGCCGATTCAACTGTAAACGGAAATACAAAATTAAAAACGATCTGTCTCCTTTGGAAAAACCCGTTCATGACGATCAACCGCGACACGTTCATGCACGACATGATCGAGTTGTGCGGATTTGATAACTTATATTCGGAGAAAACCGAGCGCTACCCGAAGATAACAAAAGAAGATTTCCAAACGCTAAAGAACGAGCGCGGCCTTGATTGCATCTTGCTGCCGAACGAGCCGTTTGAGTTCGTTCCTCAACATGCTACAGAAATCTCGGCGATGGCCGGCCTTCCGACGGCGCGCGCCGTTCTGTGCGACGGCCAATATTTAACTTGGTACGGCTCGCGGACCGCCGCCGGAATTCAATATACGCTCAAGCTCGCCGCACGCGTCCGCGCGATGCAGCGTTAATTATTATCGCTTTTCGTTCGCGTTCGCGTTTGCAACATTTGCCGCACTCTTAACAATATATCCGTAGCCGTTCTTTTGTAAGAAATCGGCGACGGCGTCCGCGGGCGTCGCGAGGCCCATGTGCGGAATCACGGTCGGGCGGCCCGAGCCGTGCGTGTAGATTTTGGAAAAAACGCCGACGAGTTCGTGCGTCTTTGCTAAGAATATTCCGCCGCCCGAATTTCCGAAGTATGTCGGAGCGTTAATCATCCAGTAATTTCGATTGGATATAACATTACTTAAACTTGCAATTTCGCCATTGGTAGGAATCGGATCGTTGCCGAGCGGACACCCGACGGCGTAGATCGGCGAAAAGACCGTCACGCGCGAGACGCGTTCCTTCGGCAGCAGCGTTGCGCAGTTTTGATAGGTTCGATCGCCGCGTAATTTTAGTAATACAAGATCGCACTCTTCGTCATGCGCGATCATGTCGCCGACTTCCTGCACCGGCTTTCCCTCGACAAAAATGGAGATGCGGATTCCCTTGTCCTTGGCCCCTTCTGTAGCTTCCGCAAGAATGTTCCGAACCACGTGGTACGACGATACAATAATCGTTGTAACTTTCCCCTCGGCGCTTTTTTGTGAACTTAACAAAACGCCGCTGCCAACGGTATCGTCGCCGTTTAATTGTACGATTGGATCTAACATTTCGCGCCGCATCGCTTCGAGGTTGCGCTCTTCCTTCGTTAGCGCTTCGAGACCTTCGAGGCGCTTCATGCCTTCCTGCCAGCGGCCTTCGACGCTGTCGAGGCGATTCTTAACATCCTTCTGAGCGGCCTCGACGACTTTTGTAGCATCGATCAAAACGTTTTCGCGCGTCTTCGTTTCGATAACTGTAGTCTTTTGCTTCAATTCCGTGAGAGCTTCGAGCGACGAGTCGACGCGTGTATCAAACGACGCGAGCCGGGTTCCGACGCCCGCGAGCGATTGTTCCAATTCTCGAATCTTAGCCTGTTGCGCTGGAGCGGATTCAGCAATGCGGTTGAGCGAAGTTAATGATTCGCGCGCGTCTTCGAGCTGTTTTTTTAATGATAGTATTTGGCTTTCATCGGTGACGCGCCGTCGCTGTTGCCGATTGATGACCCACTCATGAACAATCGGAATTGATATTGCCAGGCCGAGCAATGTAACAACTGGAAAAAACGTTTTCACCGGATCATCCCCCTGAAGCGCCGCGTAAGTTAACAATCACAATGCGGGATTTATCGGCCGCAGCCGCCGCCCATTTTTAATAGTTTTTGCCGCCGGCGCGCGCGCCCGCGATTGTTGCAAATCGCGTCAGAAATAACGGGGACAGTCCCCCTTTCCATAACGGGGACTGTCCCCGTTATTCCGTTTTGGAAAGAGGGACTGTCCCCGTTATCGCTTTAACGCCCGGCGTCGAGAATCTTAACATTCTCGATCCGGTCGCCAACTTCAATCAAATCAAGCACTTCGAGCCCTTCGGTCACTTGCCCGAACGCGGTGTAGCGGCCATCGAGGTGCGGCGTCGGGATATGTGTAATAAACATCTGGCAGCCGCCGCTGTCGGCGACGTCGCTCTTCGGCATCCCTAACGTTCCTTTCATAAACTTCCGTTTGTTGATCTCGTCGCGCAGGCAGCCGCCCCACGCCGCGCGCGAACCGGTGCCGTCGCCGAGGTGGTCGCCGCCCTGCAATACAAAATTAAACTCCACGCGATGCCAGACGGTATTGTTGTAATGCCCCTGCGCCGCCAGTTGTAAATAGTTTTCTGTATGAATCGGCGCGTCTTCGGGAAATAACGCAATTGTAAACGATCCTTTATTGGTTATAACCTGAACTTTCGGCTCGCGAACAAAGGCCGGAACGTGAATACCCGGAATGGCGGGTCGCGGCGGCGGCGGAATCATAATTTTAGGCATCGGCGTTGGATCTAACAATTTTTCCTGCGCCGATTTCGCTTTCGCTAGAACGGTAGGATCCGGATCCGTGAGCGCGTCGAGAATCGCTACCCGGATGCGGCCCTGCAGATCTTTCTCGTTCTCGTCATTTTTATTAATAGTATCTATTCCGAGTTTGCGCCGCGCCAACTCTACAGTTTCGAGCGCGACGATCACCGACGCTCGCGACTCCGCCAAATCTTCGCCCCGCGCGGAAATGATCGAATTCGCGAGAGCGGCGACGTCGAGCGGATCAATACTCTTTGCGTTTTTGTAAAATTCAACAAACGCGTCCGCCGCATTTTCGCGAACCAGCCCACGCGGGTGCGCGAGCGCGTTTCTTAGCAACTCGGCGATATTGGTTAGTTTTGTTTTTGGTAATAACGCGACGGCAGCGGCGATAACTTTGTAGTCGGGATCGGCGAGGGCTTTTGTAAACAGTGGGGCGGAGAGGTCGGCGCTTATTTGTAGTATCGACTCGAGAGCGCGGGCGCGAACGTGAGCATCGGGATCGCTAAAAAAATCCGTCGCCCCGAGGGGGGTGAGTCCTGCCGGACGCGACAATCCCGATTTATTGGTAATAACATCGACAAGTTCTACTAATGGAACCGCCGCGCGCTCGCCGCGCACCCACGACGATGGGTCGGTCGCTGATCTTATTAATACAGATCTTGCTTCGGTAAAATTCCAGCTTTCGGTATTACTAGCAATCGCGCGAATCGCGGCGCGCCGCGCGAACGGTACGGCGCGATTATATAATTGTTCGAGCGACTTCGCGTCGTTGGCGGTAATTGATATGTTCTTCAACGCTAACGCTGCTTCAGCGGCGACGCGGTCGTCTTTGTCGGACAAGGCACTAATAATCGCGGCGTCCATCGCGCCAATATATACATTTCCCGCGTCCAGGCGCCGCTTGCCAAGTCCGCGAATTGCAAATAATCGAACTGTAGCGTCTTTGTCGGTTGCTAAATGGATCAGCGGCGCGTGGACGCCCTCGGCCGGCATCGTCGCGATCGCATACGTTTGCTTCCATCGCGCTTCCGCGTTTTGTTCTGAAACAGCAAAGTTAGCAAGCGACGCGGCAAAACTTGCTAACGATCCACTTGTAGTTTTTTCGCCTGCATCTTCCTGTAACTTTCGTTTTGGATATAAACGCCACATCGCGAGCGCTGCTTCGCCGCGCACGTTCGCGCGCTCGTCGGTTACTAACATTTGATGACAAATAATAATATTTTCACCGGCGCCCGAACGCCCAAGAGCTTCGGCGTACGCCGCTCGAACAACGTCCGACGAATGCTTCTGAAAACGCGCGACCCACTCCGGCTTTCCAAGGTCTTCGCCGCCGAGCAACCCCCACGCAAATAATGTTTCTGTTAGAACGCGCGCGTCGAGATCGGTTGCTAATTCTTTGAGCGCCGCGACGCCGTCCTTTTTTTGTATTCTTCCGATCGCGCGCGCGGCGCGGATTCGATCGTTAGTATTTGCGGATTTTGCAAATTGTAGTACGGAGTCGAGGTCGCGTGCATCTTCCGCAAGCGCGATGTCGTGCGTCGCATCGGATTGTAAAATTCCACGAGCTCCGCACGCGCCGGCGGATACGGCAATTCCTAATAAAAATGCAAGACGGACGGAGATGTTTCGCATATCATCAAAGCCTAACAAACGACGATGCAGCGACTCTTCACTTTTTTGTTATGTATCATCGCGGGCGCATTCGCGCCGAGAGCAACGCTACAACAATCGCAACCGGCGTCGCGCGCGGCCGAGTCGTCGCCCGCGTCGCGCCCCGGCGCCGAACTGCTGCATTCGCCGGCGCCATCGCTCGACGGCGTTCGCTGGATTGACGGCGCGAAAAGAAGCGTCGAATCCTTTCGCGGAAAAGTAGTATTGATCCGCTGGTGGATGTCGGGATGCCCGTATTGTATCAATACTGCTCCGGCGCTCGCCGAGCTCGCCGAACGTTATCAATCGAAGGGTTTACAGATCGTCGCGATTTATCATCCAAAACCGAAGCCGGAGCCCGTCGAGGATGCTAACGTTCTTGCGGGAGCGAAGAAAATCGGGCTTGCCGAGAATGCAACCTATAAGAATGCAATCTTTCTTCTCGGCGTCGACGAAGACTGGACGGCGCTCAAACGCTATTGGTTAACAACGAAGCGATCATTTACATCTGTTTCTTTTATTATCGATCAAAAGGGCGCGATCCGTTACGTCCACCCCGGCGGCGAATATCACAAAAGCGATCTGCCCGACCACGCAAAGTGCGCCGCCGAATTGAAGGAAATGGAAGCGCTCATCGAGAAATTATTAAAATAACGATTACTTCGAATTGTTTTGTTTGGAATTCTTCGACGGCTCGGCCGCAAGGCGATCGAGAATCACTTTCGCGGCGCTGCGAGCTTCCGGGCTCAGATGCGATTGATTGCTTTCGTAGAAACGCGCGATTGCTAATTTTGAATGGCTGGCCATTTCCAACGCTAATGCTTCCCAAATGGGATTAATGCCTTTCGTCCGCCGGAGTGCTTCGAAATATCCGTTCACTTGCAATACTAACTCTTCGTCCTGCATTCCCGCGAGCACTCGGAGTTCAAATAACCAGGCGGTCGCAAACGGATCTGTAAAAAACGGCCGGACGACGCCAAGCACTCCATTCGTTAAATCGACGGTCTCGTATTCCTTAACGGCGCGCGTCTCCTGGCCAAATATTACAGAAACGGATCCTTTATATTGTTCGACGGCCGCGTGATCCGGCTGGACGCTACAGATCGTTTCGCCGGCCGGCGACTCGACGCGGGCGTTGTTCATTAATATAACAAACGGCTCGCCCGGCGCCGAGCGCAGCCAAACGCGGCCGCTGCGAATCGTTAATTGTCTTCGATCTGTTATTTCAACGGCCGTGCCGCGGTCGAGGCGAAGCTCACTTCCGTCTCCGAGCGCTAGCGCCGCGCGCACATCCGGCGGAGTTGTTATAAACGCGCCTTTAACAATTGAATCACCAATCTTATATTCGCGCGCCAGCTTGCCGTCGATCGTTGAAAACGGCGCGGTCGCGAGCGTTAGCATTCCAATCGATTGGTGCTCGGGCAGGCTGCAACTTGCTATTTCTATTGGAGTTTTGAGGTTCGTTTCAGACTTGCCGGAATCGGATACTAATTTTGTCCCGGGGTCCGTCGTTTGCGCCGGCGTGGTTTCGCCCGTGTTTTTCTGTATCAAAATTCCCAAGACTAATCCTGCCGCCGCCGCGAGCGGAAGCGCGAACCACGCCGCGTGCGTGCGGCGACGCTCGGGAATCGTTAGTTTTGAAATCACGTTCTCCGCGATTGCCGGAGATTGTTTATATTCATTCCGCAGCATGCCGTCGAGAGACTGCAATTGTTCTAATTCCGCGCGCAGGTTTGGATCGCGTTCTAATTGTAGCTCGATGTCGCGGCGCTCGGGATCCGAGAGTTCGCCGTCGAGATACGCGTTTAGTTTTTCATTTGTCATGGCGCGACCGGTGAGTCTTTTAGTTGTAAACGAAGTTGTGTGCGAGCTTCAGCGAGTCTTAAATTTACTGTTGGAACGCTTTTACCAATAATATCGGCGATTTCGCGATAGGTAAGATTTCCAAAATAGAACAATTCAATCACTTCGCGAAGAGGAACGGGCAGCGAAGAGACAGCGTTAACAATGGCGTTGCGGCCCGCCTCGCTCGGCCCGCGCTCGCGATCGGAAACATCGTCGAGCGGCTTGGCCTCGCGTACGCGCTCGCGGCGCGATCGGTCTCGCGCGACGTGATCGACGATCGAACACGCCCATGCTACAAATCGAGATGTATCATTAATTTTACCAATATTCTGCCAAGTGCGAACCGAGCTTTCTTGTAGTATCTCTTCCGCGTCGGTCGAATTCGACGACCGCGCGCGCGCAACCGCGAGCATCGTGCGTCCGTGCAACGCTAACAATGCTTCGAAGGCGGCCCGGTCGCCCCGGACCGCGCGCTGCGTTAACGCTTCGGTTGTGCTGCCCGGCATTTATTTACAATGTTCGGCCGGCGCTTTCGAACAACCATTCGACGTGAATTGTTGTAATAAACAATCCGCGTTCGAACGCACTTCGGCATCCTTTGTGGTCTCGCGCACGCGCCGCGTGATCGGTTCCGCAAATCGTCCGAGCGCGCTCATCGCTTCGCTTGGTTTATTCGTCTTCTTAATTGTAGCTTCCGCGTTTTTCTCCGCTTCGGGAGTTAATACATCATAACGCCCGACAAGAACGCGTACGAGATCGGACGGCATCGGGTCGATCGTTAATGGAAGAATCTGATCTGTTAATTTGCGAGGAACGACGTAGAGCACGCGGACACCCGGCGTCTCAAAATAACTTTTCCGCCACGTGTTGACCATCGCTAAAGATTCTTTTGCATACAAACCCGAACCTTCGAGTTTCTTTGCTACAAAAGCCATCGCTTTATCAACGGTCGTTTCCGCGAAGTCGATTTTTGTTTGCATTGCCGAGTTCGCGCGCAGATTGCCGCCATCTTTAAAATATATTTTTCCATTCTCGACTCGGAGAAGCACCAAATCTCGAAGTTCGTCGTTTCCGCTATTCTTAATATTTAATTCGCCGTTGTCCAAGAACTTGGCAACGATCGGCAAATCAAATTTTCCAAGCCCGCGATAGAATAGGAATCGTTCCGACTCGTCGTGGGAATTCTTGGCGGCGTCTTCCCAGCTCGTGCTGCACATGCGGATATAATTAGCATCTGTTTCGCGCGCGAACCGCCAGCTATCGTTAGCGTCTACCGGCGGAGCGTCTTTCTCGCCCGTACCCGCCGGGAGAATGTTTACGCCCCAGCGCAGCTTTCCATTCTTTAATTCTGGATTTGTAATACCGGCGGCGGGCTGCAAATGACGAACTTGCGGAAACCATTGAGTTAAAACTCCCTTCGGAAAATCAACGGTAACACTCACGTATCGTTCTTCTTTACTATAAAAATAGATGACGGGCGTTTCCATTTTTACATTTACGCCTTCGAAACCCTTTTCGTGTTTTTCGTAATGATACACAAATTTCGGAAGAGCTTCTTCGTCGTGCGTGAGTCCGACGAGCTGGACACCGTCGCTCCCCGCAAGTGTTGTAAATGTTCCCCATTCGTGAACTGTATAGTTCTGCGGTTTCGGCCGCGCGGGGGCGTCATCAGACAGCGCAGTGTCCGATGTAACAGATAGATTTACGATTGGGACGGCCGCGAGACCGAGAAAACATGTTAATGATGTGATGATTCGGAGCATTTTTGCATACCTCTGACCAGTATGTCGCGCGACCGCCGAAACGTGTTAACGAACCAGCCGGGAATGATCCGGCGCGGTTGTGCAACATACGAAGTTCGCGCGGAACGGTTTTGTTGCGTTCTCATGGATAGATCGCTACCGTTTCGCAACTTCTAACTTTGGGCCAAACTTAATTTTTAATTATGGCGCAGTATCGAATCCGCGGTCTTGACGGCCGCGAATACGGACCGGTTGATCAGGAGAAGCTCGTCCAATGGGCGCGCGAAGCCCGGATCGTTGGAACGATGATGGTGCAGAAAGATGACTCGGGTGTGTGGGTCACCGCGAGCAGTCTGCCCGAACTCGCAGGCGCCTTCTCGACGTCCGGTGCGGGCGCAAGCGGTAATGTTAATTCTGGGAGCGCTAATACTGGTGGTGCTAATTATGGGCCCGGCTCGTTTACCGCCGAGAAAAACCCGAACGCGCCACTTGTTAAGAATCCGAACGCAGACCTGTCGGTCGGTAATTGTTATGGACGCGCGTGGGGTCTGCTCGACTTTACCTTTGTTCTTCAGGTATTTGTAGCGTTGCTCGTGATGAGCGTTTTTCCGATTCTGCTCGCGGGTCCGATCTGGGTTGGAGTTTACAGATGCGCGATCAAGAAAATTGACGGCGAGACGTATGAATTTAGCGAGATGTTCAGCGGATTTAATCAATTCGCCGACGCGCTCATTGGTTATATTTTATATTTTCTGGCGACCGTCGTGTCGCTTTGCTGCCCGCCGCTCTACGTATTTGTAGTTATCAAATTGTGGCTTTGGGATTCGATCCTCGCCGACCATCCGGGCCGCAAAGGCATGGATGCTCTTCAGGATTCCTGGAATCTCACGACGAACCACTTCGGCGATTTATTTATGCTCGCGCTGACGGCGATCGGCGTTTACATCCTCGGCATCCTCGCGTGCTTTATTGGTGTTTTCGTTGCGCTGCCGGTGATCGTGCTCGCCACAGCGGTTACGTATCGTGAACTGGTGCCAAAACAGAAAGCAGCGCCCGCAACCGTTTAGCTAATTTAAGTATTAATGGCAACGCGCAGGGTCGCGCGCTCGTATTCATTCGCTTCGTCTCGCCTCCGGACCATCTTTTATCAACGGCCTCCAATGCTCTTCACCTCTTTTTTGTGTACTTTCGGTTTATTACTTTTCCAAGACACGGCGGCGCCGCCACGAACGCCCGCGAAAACACAGCAGCCACTCGTAAAAGTAGCAAATCTTCCGGGAACGTGGGGCGAATCTGTTCGTTACCGCGTTTCAATGGATACTAAAGAAAGCCAGTGGCACGTGTGGATGGGAGTGCAATTAACAAAACCCGAGAAATTTGAAGTATGGATTCCGCGCTGGACGCCGGGCGGTTATCACCTCGCGGATTTTGCACAATACGTCGATGAACTCGTCGCACAGGATGACGCTGGAAATATATTAAAAGTCGAAGAGACCGAGGATCCGAAGCACTGGGTCATCGATCCGGGAAAGTCGACGAAAATCTTTATTTATTATATTGCGAATCATTCGTCGCCGAACGGATTTGCGATGGATGCTCTCGAAATGGAGGCGAATCGAATTAAAGAAAAGCACGCTTTTATCAATTCCACGTCTTTATTTGCATTCGTTCCGGGGATGCTCGACCGTCCGACGGAAGTAATGTTAGACTTGCCGAAAGACTGGAAATCCGCATGCGCGCTTCCAAAAAACAAAGACGGCGTCTATCTCGCGCCAAATTATTATCGATTGGAGGATTCGCCGTTTTTGATGTCTCCGAGTTTGGAAGTTATAACTTATAAAGTTGATAACATTCCGCACGAAGTCGCGTGCGTCGGCCGCTCCGGCGACGAATTGAAGGAACTCGCCGAGAAGTGTGAGAAAATTACAATTGCGGGAAAGAGAATCATGGGCTCGCTTCCGTACAATCGTTATGTTTTCCTGCTCGGTTTCCTTGAAGAAAGCGGCGGCGGCGGGCTCGAACATGCCGACTCAACATTAATTTTATTGAATAGTTCGATGATCGGTGATGACGTCGTTATTCACGTTCTCGCGCACGAGTTTTTTCATCTTTGGAACGCCGAGAGAATCCGCGTGAATTCGATACATAAACCGGATTATACAAAAGCGCTCAACACCGGCACGATTTGGATGAATGAAGGCGCGACGGAATATATGTCTTTTCCATTGTTACATTTGTCGGGTTTGATGACGGAAAAGGATGTTTATAAAGAACTTTCAAAAAAGAACGCGGACATTCACACGCAAAAGAAAATTTCGGCCAAGAAATCGATTGTCGACTTTTCGCGCAAATGGTCTTCGAGCAAGCTCGGAGGGCTCTCGGGCATGATGGAAATCCAGTTCGGAGTCTACGAACGCGGCGCGGTCACGAGCTTTGCGTTGGATTTGTTACTTCGCGCGCAAACGAAGGGTGAAAAAGGCCTCACCGACGTTTTTAGATATATAATGATCCATTTTGCGGATAAGGATAAAGGCTACGGAGAGGACGAACTCGTCGAGATTATTAAGAAGTCTACCGGCGTCGATGTTACTGATTTTTATAACAAATACGTGGCGGGCACCGAACTGCCTGACCTCGACCCTTTGCTCGCGCCGCTCGGTCTCACGATGGTTAAATCGAAGAAGGGCCGGCCGGCGGCGGGCGGTTTTAATGATCTTGAAAACGTAACAGATGACCAAAAGGCGCTGCGCGCCAAGTTCTTGAACGCGGGCGCCGCTAAATAACGATCTGAAACAAATTCTTGTGTAAGAGCGGGCTCGGAACCCGACTCTGAATCTTCTAAGGACGAATTAAACCCATCATGAATCTATCCATTCCGCTCTCCGCGATTGCAATATTACCATTTCTGTTTCTCCCGCAGGGTCCGCCGCAGGGTGGAGGCAATCACGGCGGAAGGCAGCATCAAGGAAATCAGGATCCGCGCGGCGGCGGCGACCGCAAAATGCAATTGTTAAAAATCCGCGATCAGTTGCGACACCAGGCCGGCGAACTTCACCGTCAGGCGGATGAAATTGATCAAATATTAAGGAGCCCGGAATTTAATCATCAGGGTCCGCAGAATCATAATGATCCTAGAAATGACGGCCGATTCGCGCCGGGCCGCCCCGGACCCGATTTTAACAATCGCGGCAATTTTAATAATAATGATGGACGCAATCCCGAGGAGCGGCGCGGCGAAATGAATGATCGCGGCCCGCGGCCCCCGTTTCCTGGAGGCCGGCGCGGACCGATGAACGGATTCGGCCCGCCGCGGCCCGGCGAGGGACGCCCGCCGATGGATGGCCGCGGTGAAGGCCCGCCTCGCGATCCTAACGATTCGCGCCCTGCGCCGCCGCACATCGGACGTTAACAATTCCCGAAACTACATATAAACCGCCCGGTTCGCCCGGGCGTTTTTTTTGCTCGGCGCGCAACACCCTTGGCCGAATCACACCTTTGTGGAATGATCTAAACGTTAATTGCAGCACCCCTTTCCGGAGGCCGCGATGATTGCGTTTTTATTATGTTTACTCCAGGCGGCGACGGCCGCCACGCCCGAGATCCGCGTCGAGTTTTATAATATATCTTCTAATTCCGTATCTGTTGATTTAACTATTGAAGCGACGGCGCTTCCCAAAGTTGCGCCGACCGACGGTTCCGCGGCGCCGAAGAAAGTGACGCGCTTCTTCACATGGCAAACGGCCACAGGAACCGCAAGCGACAACGGAGAGCTCGCCGGTCTTGTGTCGCGCGCGATGACCGAAGGCGGAATTGATGTAACGGCCGACGGCTCGGAGGCGATTTTTAAGAATACTTCGGAAGTAACAATAAAGGCGAGCCGCTGGGATTCGCTCGGTGCGCAAATCTGGTCGGCCGTTCCTAAAGAAAAAGCTCAAGATAAACAAACCGCGGTTTATACATTTCTTTTTGATCCGAACGGAAAAGCGGGAAAGGCAGCGTTAGTCTTCGGCGGAGGCGCGAAGGTCGGGCGCCCGAAACCGGCCGAAGGCGACGACTCCGCGAGCGTCGAACTGCCACGCGATCCCAAGACAAATGATAAAACTAAGAATCCGCCGAAACCCGCGGGCGGCGCAAAGCCTAACGATCCGAAAAGTAAAGTTAAACCGTCGGAATTAAAGATTGGCATCGCGCCCGATTCCGACGCAAAAGCTATCAAAGCCACTGCCACAAAATTAGCTTCGGACCTCGGCTGGAAGGTCGAAGGCGACTCCGATACGAAGTATAAATTTAGAAACGTTTCCGACGGCGCTCCGCTCTGGGCATTTGTACGATTCGCAGGCCAAGGGCAGGCGACGATCGGAATGCGCGTGGATATGGAAGCTAAAGAAGCGCCGAATGCTAAGAAACCCGAAAAGGGCCAGAAGTAGTTTTATTTCTTAGCATTGGCGCCGGATTGCGGCAGCGCGGATTGCTGCATCAGCGTCCCGAGCGTTTTGACCCAGTCCAAGCCATTTGTTGCATTGTCCGGCGTGTCGCGGATTTCTATCTTTAATTCTGGAGGAAGATTCTCGGCGAGCTGCCAGAGTGTGTAATCGTTAGGATTCTCGAATGCTTCAAATCGCTGGCGGAGGCCGTCGGTCCAGTCTTTATTTTGCTTTGCTAATATTTCCGAACCAGCTTTTCCGAGAACGCGCTTTGCATTGCCCTGAATTCGCGCGGCTTCCGCCTGGCGCTCGGAAATCTTAACTTTCGTTTCCGCCGCGAGCCGCGCGACTTCCGCCTGCGCGCGCGACGCTTCTTCCAAAGCTAACTTTTCCGTTTCGGTGCGAACTTTTGTAGCTTCTATTTCTACAACTCCGCGAATCTCATTCAGCTCCGTTAATACTTTTGCGGTTTCTGTTTTCACACGATTCGTCAGTTCCTCTTCCACGGCAATTTTCGAAGCCTGAATGGGCCTTCTAACAGTTTGCGGAACTTCAATATTCCTGACTAATGCTTGTAATACATGAATTCGTTTTGTTTCGAGCTCGTCGCGAATCTTACGAAAAAACTCCTCTTGAAAACGTTCGCGCGAATCGCCTTCGACAAACTGGCGGGAAGTGTAGTTACTGCCCGCGACGCGCGCCTTCGATTCGGTCTGCGGTTTTATTGCATTTTCGATAACGTCCGTCTCCGTTCCGAATTGTTTAACAATGTGCGGAGCGTCATTTGGATAAATGCCCCAAACAACGGTTGCATCAATTTTCACGGTATCGCCGTCGGCCGACGGAAAACTAATCGAATTTTCGTTTTCGAACGCGATTTCGTGATAGCCAACTTTAACATACGTAACTTTATACTCGCGCCGATTTAACCAATAAAGCCCGGGCGGAAGCGGATCTTCGAGCACGCCGCGTTCATTCGGTTTTGCTAAATCTCCCTGCGCGGGATCGCCGGCAAGATGTGTAACAACGCCAACGAAACCGGCATCGATAATTGTAGCTGGTGCTTTCTCGACGCGGAACGCGTACGGATTTAATGCATATTTTCCGGGAACTAATACCTTTCGGAGCACGCCCTGTTCGCCGGGATTTGCTAAGAATTCGCCTTCCTTGAGCGGCTTCCCGACGAGGGAAGTAACAATTCCAACTTCGGGCGGAGTCTTAGGAATCATTTTTCCGTTGGGGCCGGCCTCCTCGGTGCCCGCGGAAATCATAACAATTGGAAAAATCTGGACGCTTTCTGTAAACGGATCGATTTGATGCAAACCGGGCCCGAGAACTTCTTCGCGAACGCCTTTTTCGCCGGGGCGTGCTAACGATTGCCCGGGCGGCATTGCATTGCCGACGTGCGCGATAACAACACCGATATCGCGCGGCCCGATCCAAACCCGCGAAGCGCGCCAATACCCATATCCGAGCGCGGCGCCGATGATAACGATAAGAGAAAGTGTTATAATAACAAAACGTTTTTGGGTGAAGCGAAACATTAGCGAACCTCCGCTGCGACTGCATTCGATGTATTTGGCTTATTGTTATTTTCCATCGTTAAGAAATCTCGCAGAAGCGAGATCGCCGGACCCTCGCTATGAGTAAAGATCGAAGTAATTTTAGGCACGATGCGCTGCACGAGAATTGTTCGCGCGTACGCAGCGCCGCCTCCGTGCGCGTCGACTCGCCCTTTGAGTGCGGCCGTCTCTGCATCAATTTTGAACCGCATCACGTCGGAATCCGCCATTCCGATTGCATCAATTCCCTCCGCTTGTTTTTCAGCGGCCTGAAGTTCGAGACGCGCAACATCTAAATTACTTTGTGCTCGTATCAATTCCACTTCCTGTTCGCGTTTTGCTTTAGTTGTTAATTCAATCGTTTTTACTTTTGCGCCCGCCATGATCTCGGGGCGTTTTTGTAATTCACTCTGGCTCGCAAATTCCGCGCGGCCGCGTTCTGTATTCATTTGTTTTTGATATTGTTCGCGATCTAACAATGAAATCTCGCGGTCGCGGATCGGCTTTGCAATTTCGTCGGGAGGCTGAATACCACTAATCAAAACGGAGTGAACGCGAATTCCCTCGGGCTCGACGAACGCGCGCAGGTCCTTCGCGAAGTCGTCCTGAAACGTTTGCCGCGTATTACCACTAATAAATTCACGCGCGGGTTTCTTCGATCCTTGAAGCCTGCTTTTCGCTCGTGCCGCCGGAAGTAACAATTTCTTTTCCGCGCCAGCCGTATCGCCAAATTTAACATAAACGAGCGGGACGTCTTTATCTGTAAGACTCCATTCCACCGTTCCATTTAATGAAATATCAAATCCGTCATTCGACGGAAATTTCACTCTCCCGGCCAAGCCCAAATCTAACTTTTTCGACTGCCGCGAAACCGTTCTTACTTCTTCGGCGAACGGATTGATTGAATAGGTTCCCGGCGCGAGGCCCTGCTTCTGCACTCCTCGCTCATTCGTTTCTGATAGAAAGCTTCTTGTATCTTTTGGCAGCGCGCCGAATCGTTTACATGTGATGCCCACTTGCCCGGGCTCGATCGTCTTTGCTTCAAATACACGCACTGAATATGCGTATGTATTAATTGGATAGGTTCCCGCCTGGAGTGGCCGTTTTAACGGCCCGCGGCGAATGATACCTTTCGCTTCATCCTGCGGGTTTTCATCTGCTAATATTTGATTATCCGGAAGGTCTTCGCCGAATTCGCGAACGAGAACGCCGACGTGGTCCGCCGGAATTGTAGTTTGTTTAATATACCACCAATCAAATTCGGAGGCGCTGTATCCGGTCGCGTACCAGCCAGGTTGTAACACTTCTTCTTGAACGCCTTGATAGGGTAATTCTCCGGGTTTCAGCCGCGGACTTACTAATTGTCCGGGCGGAGGCGTTCGCCCCGATTTACGTAATAGTATTCCGACGTGCCCCGCCGGCACGCGCGGGAACGTCTCGCCGAAATCAATTCTTTTATAAGCTACAATTCCACCGCCGATCGCTGCGGAGCTAATAATAATACCTAGCGTAAAACTGTAAAAACGTTTTGATAAGAACGAAAATCGCATGGGGAAATCGACGGCGCATCGCGCACCGCTCCGATGAAGCTGGGTGCCTTACGCGACGCGCCGCGATTTTGTTTCAGCGCATTTTGCTGAAACTACAGTTCTTTACTTTTTCTCTCCGTCGATGTCGAGTTCTGTAACGTCGCCCATGCCGAGTTCGCTGAGACCCTGGCCGACTTCTTTCTTATCGCCGACGACCAGAATTTGCATTTCGCCCGCGCGAATATACTTTTCCGCGAGAGCCTTCAAATCGGCAACCGTTAACTTTTCGAGCTCGGCGATGCGGCGCGACGGATAATCATCTTTGAATCCGTACTTCGAAATATTATTAACCATTCCCAATCTTGCATTCGACGATTCGTATTGAAGCGCGAAATTCTGCGCGAGCGCATTCTTAGCAAATGCGAGTTCGGCTTCCGTCACGCCGTCTGCAATCGTCTTCAGTTCTTTGATGAATTCCACGATTGCCGCTTTTGTATGCTTCGTATGAATTCCACCGCTTGCTACAAAAACGCCGTCGCGAACACCGGAGTCGAACGCCGATCGAGCGCCGTAGGTGTAGCCTTTGTCTTCGCGCAGATTCATATTAATTCTGCTCGAGAACGCTCCGCCCAAAATATAATTTAAGACTGTCAGCGGGAAGTAATTCGGGTCGGACATCGCAACGCCCGCGTGCCCGATCCGAATTTGAGACTGCGCGGCGCCGGGCTTGTCGACAAGATACAAAACATTTTTTTGTGTATTCTTAACTTTCGCGGACGCATCGGCGGCCGACTTCGCTGCCGATCGATCCGCGCCGCGCCACGCGCTTGTTAATTGTTGAAATAACTCTTTCACGCCGGCGCCGTCCAAGTCTCCGGCGTACGTGAGGCGAGCGCCCGCGGGAGAGACGTTTTTTGAATAATAATTTTTAACGTCTTCGATCGTTAGTTTTTCAACAGTAGCTTTCGTGCCGTTCGCCGGCATTCCGAGAACGCTATCATTGCCGAACATGAGGCGCTGCCAAACGGTGGATGCAATTCCCGTGATGTCCTCCGAGCGCGTTTCGATCGCTAACATCCGCTGTTTTTTGATACGTCTAAAATCCGATTCATCAAATCGCGGAGTTAAGATAACGTCCTTCAACAATTCGAGAGCGGGTTTCAAGTTTTTGTTAAGAACGCTCAGAGTGAAAATGAAGTCGTCTTCGTCGGCGGAAACGCTAATATTCGCTCCGAGCGCTTCAGCGGCTTCTGTAAACTCTAAAGTATTAAGTGCTTTCGTGCCTTCGTTCATGCACGACGCCGTCAGCGAAGAGAGCCCGGCCTTATCGAGCGAATCATAAATTCTGCCCGCGGGAACCGCGATCGCGAGCGTCGTCAGCGGCACTTCTGTATATTTCGTACCTGTAACATTCACGCCGTTGTCCCACTTGTCATGCCAGACCACGGGCGGCTGGATCATCGGGCGCTGTCCGGGCGCCGGTTTTTTTGTTCTATCTAATTCTTTTTCTTGCGCGAGCTGGCCGTCCGTCCGGCCCGATGCGGCGAGTTGTAGCTTTCCTTCCGGAACAATCGACATAACAACTCTGGGCTTATTTAATAGATAGCGCTTCAGGACGCTAATGATTTCATCGGGCGTCACCGCGAGCGATTTTTTAAGTTCTTCGGCCGCATGGTTGGGATTGCCGGTGAACATGTTTTCGACGCACAGCGAAGACGTTTTATTCGCCACCGTTTCGAGGCGGCGCACGTTGCGCGACTCGATCCTCGTCTTGATGCGTTTTAACTGATCCGCGTTGACGC
>JBJXHE010000043.1:0-17686 GCA_046160785.1 Planctomycetota bacterium | reverse complement strand
GCGCGCTGCCGGTCATATTATTTATATCTATTTGTGTAGCGATGCTCATGCCCGCGTCGACGATCGAATGGCACGGCGCATGGTCGTTCGGACCGCGCTACGCATTAGTTGCATTTCCGCAGCTCGCGGTGGCGTCGGCGCTGGCCTTCGACGCACTGAAAGGGAAACTTCGATTACTAACGATTGGAGCTGGATTGGTTGGATTTGCGATTGTGCTGCCCGGAATGTTTACATCGGCGTTTGGTTCGATCGCCGTCGCCATGGACGGAGCGCGCGCGCGCTGGCCCGACGCGGATGCTATCTTTCCGAAACATTATGATCCCGATGCGCGCGAGAAGGAGAGATTTCAGCGTATTTGTACACTACCGATAACCGATCCGCTCAATTTGTTGCGAGTGCAGCACGCGCTCGCGCGCAAGGCTTTTGTTGGAAAAGACGGCCTCGAATACCGCGCCGATCTTAATATAAATGAAGACGGCGAGGCGCTGCCGCCAGACTACCCCGACTTTCGAAAATTTGGTTCCATCGGTTTTGTTAATTACCGCCAGCGGTTTGAAGGGAGCGGCTTGCCGATTTCCGCCACGTTTGTGGTAGAAATTGGAATTGTAATGTTGATGATGTCTGCCATGAAGCGAGCCATGGCGCGCAGCGAAATATTATGAATGGGAATGATAGCCAGCCAGTTGTTTCAATGCGAAAGCGCGCCGCGTGGATCGGATTGCTTGTATTCCTGATCAGTAGTCTTCTTGTTTTTGATGCAAACGACGGCAACACCGACTCCGAAATCCACTTTCAACAAATCCGCGCGATGGCCGAACGCGGATCGTTTGCATTCGAACCGGACAGCGAAATAACAAAAGCGATTATCCGGTGGGAATCGACGGGCATGGCGGCCGGCGCCGCATCGCAAAAGGGCGCCGACGGCCGCGTGTACGGACACTTCGGCGTTTATTATGTACTTTGTGGAACGCCCTTCTATGCAATCGGCAGGATATTACAAAAAGCGTTTCCGTCCGTCGAAAGCCGCGTCGCGGGACAGCCGTTTTTGTTGGGTGGCTCGTTCCAAATGCAAGATTATTTTCCGCGGCTAGCCGTAACGTTGATGTCTCCGCTATTTTTAGCGTTGGCGGCCGCCGCGATTTTCTTAGCAAGTTGCCGTCTCGGCGCGGGTACGCGCATCGCGACAATTTTAGCATTTGCGTACGCGTACGCGACGTTCGCGGGCGTCCACGCACGCCACTGCGGCTCCGACACGATGGCCGCGGGATTATTAGCAATCGTCCTGGAGCGCGCACTCGCGGCGCGCGACGGAGTAAAATTAGCGTTGCTGCACGCGGGAATCGCGGCGGGTTTATTGTTTGGAGCGCGATATTTAGCGATCGCGGTGCTTCCAGGCGCGGCTCTGATTTGTATGATTGCTATCTTGCGGCGCAATGATTCCGCGGTGGCGCGGATGCGCGGAACGGCTGCCGCGCTGATTCCATTTGTTTTATTAGCAAGCGCGGTTTTGTATTTAAATCACGTCCGATGGGGGAGCGCGTTCGATTTTGGTTATCGGCATTCATTTGATACAGATAACGTCGTGACCGCCGGTTCTCTTTCCGTATTTCCGCAGCGGCTATTTTTATCATTCTTCGCGCCGAGCCGCGGGCTCGTTTTCTTTGCAATGCCGGTCGTTTTGTTAGGAATTGCCGGGCTTGCGATTCTCTGGCGGCGCGAACGCTGGGTCGGCGCCGCGTTATTATTAGGAGTCGTTTCGACGGCCGTGCCGCCGTCGCTTTCTATCATTTGGAACGGAACGTGGAGCTGGGGGCCGCGCTATCATTTAGCGTGTGTTGTGTTCTTTGCGCCGGCGGCGGCGGTCGCGCTGAGTCTATTTGTTCGAAATGGCGGATTTTTCAAATGGCTCGCAATATTAACGATCGTCGCGGGCGCGATGATTACATTTCCCGCGCTCGTAACTTCTCCGTTCGGATTCTTAACAGCCGCGACGGAGAGTTTAAGAATCGAAAAACCCGCGAGTTCGCTTCCTGAACCTTACAAAAACGACGAAGCTTTCGCAGAGGCGGACCGCCAGGAATTCCTGCCCGCCGCGCCGTTTTCGAGCCCGTACAACGCGATCCGAGGCCTTTGGTATTATTTATATTTGGCCGTCCGCGGCCGCGACTCTGTGCGTTTTGATGAATTATTTAATATTACAACTCCGCTCATTTATAACCCTAAGATTATCGAACATCGCCCGGCGGCAAGTCCGTGGTGGCGCACGTTGAAAGCGCGCCTTTCGCAGAAATAGCGATCGTTTTTTTGCGCGAGGCGCCTATCATCCGAGCCATCTATGGCAACAATCTCGGTTCAATGTAATTGTGGTAAGTCGTACGACGTTCCGGCTGACAAGGCGGGCAAACGCTTCAAATGTGTAGCGTGCGGCGAGTCGCTCGCGATTCCCGCGGCAGAGCCGGTCGCAAAAGTTGAAACGGCGGCGAAGCCCGCGGAGTCGGCTCGGCCCGCGCGCGCGGAGGGTTCAAAATCCGCGAGCCGCCGGACGCCTCGCGAACCCGCTGCGAAAAAATCTTCGATGCCGCTGATTTTGGGAGGCGTTGGCTTGGTCGCGGTCATCGGAATTGTTGCATTCATGATGATGAAGGGCGGCGGCGATAGTAAAACTAATAATGCTAATAATACTACGGTTGCCAAAAATGAGCCGGTGAAACCGGAGCCGCCGAAGGATCCAAAAGAATTAAAGAAAGCGGAATATACTAAAAGACTCGCGGAGGCCGAAAAGGATCCGAACCCGATTCCTAGGTTTCTCGAAATTGCTACATTTTGTCTCGCTGATCCCAAATTCGAAGCGGAAGCAAAGCAAATTTACGAAAAAGTTGTTACTAAGGATCCCGAGAACACCGTTGCGCGCGAAGCTCTCGGTTTCAAGAAGTACGACGGCGACCAAACGGAACATAAAGGAAAGTGGGTTACCGCCGACCAATTTGTATCATTAACCGCGACGGATACCGCGTCGCGCGAAGAAGAAGCTAAGAAAAAAGCGGAAGAAGAAGCGCGCGCGAAGGATCCGTTTATTCGCAGAGCGAAAGAGCGCATCGCGGAAATGCAAAATATGATCGATGACGTGAATGCCATCGGCAAGGACGAAGCCGGCAAGCTCGCGGCCGATTATAAAGAATCCGACGATATTGATAAATATAAGAAAAGCGATGCGACGCCCGCGGAATTCGATTTTTATTATGCGACCGCGAAAGTGCCGAAGCCGTATTTGTTAGCGATACAAAAAGGCGGAATGAAAGAAACGGACTCGCTCGCGTGGGATTTTGGCGAGATGTTTAGCGAATTGCACCGCGCGTTCTACCGGCGCTACGAAGGATATGTAAAATTACGCGATCTAAACGAAACACCCGTTCCGGTCTGGATCTTTCATTCGGCGAAACAGTATGAACGCTGGCGCCGTTGCGGAAATAGAGATAAACCGCGAACCGGCGGAGTGCGCGCGTTCTATTCGGGCACGCAGAAAAACAACTCTTCCGGAATGTTATATTTGTGGCTTATTAATACATTAGAAGAGAAAGGTTCAAACGTCGACCAAATACTTGAAATTCAAGATACGGCCTGGCATGAAGGCACCCACCAATTGATGGATTTTAATTCTCCGCAGCGCGGGTTTAAGGCTTTTGGAAATATGCCGTGGACGCAGGAGGGATTCGCCGAATATGTAGGAACGCACCGCCGCGTATCTGATAAGTCGCAACCGAATGGATGGCGCTATTTCTTTGGATTGCCGAATGTGGGTCGAAGGCAAGAGTTATTTAGTTATGGCCCCTTTTCAAATAGGCAGGAACGCGACGAATTTATTGAAGCATCGCCTTCGCTTCGAGAAGTGTGTCACACGGATTATTTAGCATTTTGGAATGCGCGTTCGATGGCGGAAGCACAGGCAACGGGCGAGGAAGCGGCAAAGGCAAAAAGATTAGTATCGGGAACGTATTCGTACGGCTGGGTGCTTTGCCACTTTTTACAACATCAAGTGGACGAAAATGGAAAGTTAAAATATCGAGATCAATTCCATGAATGGCTCAGCGCCGAACTTGAAACCCGTGCGAGCGGCGAACTTTTTGATAAGTTATTTAAGCTCGATACTGATGAAAAATGGCGCGAATTCGAATTGGAATTCCAGAATTATATAACGCTCGACTTGCGCCGCGATACCAACGATGCGGCAGACCTGAAAGATCGAGTATTCGAAAAGTACTCAAAATTATTTGAAGAAGCGATCAAGAAAAAGAACTAATAAAACGTAAAGTACTTAATCCAGCTCAACAATCTTAATATTGCCGAACGTCGACAGCGCGGGAGTACACGCTTCTAATTTTTTGCGATTGCCGGCGATCAGTATGATCGCCTTCTGCGGTTCGAAGTAACGGCGCGCCGCGCGAAGGCAGTCGTCGGGCGTTAACGCTAATAATCGTTCACGATAACGCTGCGCTTCCTCGGGGTCGGCGCGCACGAGTTCGTCGTACGCAAACTGGGCAGCGAGAACGTTAGAAGTTCCAACTGATATAACAGAACGATCGAGCAGGCATTGCTTCAAAAACGCGAGGCGCTCGGGCGGAAGCGTTTCTACCTGTAGCTTTCGAAATTCTTCCAAAATTGTAGCAACAGTCGCGGTCGCGCTTTTGGCCTGGCACGTTGCGTAAATAACAGCGTCGTCCGCGAACCAGTCGCCCGTGGATTGTTGAATTTTAAGATTCGACGCAATCGACCGCTCGATTCTGAGCGCGCGCTCGATCTTTCCGGCGGCCGCGGGGCTTAGCAGATGTTCTAACAAAACGCCGAGCGCAACGCGGTCGTCGTGGTCGCGTTTTGTTGTTAAGAATCCGACGGCAACGGCCGCACTGTTCTGTAGAGTTCCCGCGTCGAATAGATAGATTCCAGGGGCGCCCGGGGTTTCAATTTCGGGCGGAACCGGCAGCGGCGTGTCGGCGCTCGCCCAGCCTTTTAATTGATCTTCGAAAATTTGTATCAATTGCTCCGAGCGAAAATCGCCGCCCGCCGAAATGATAAAATTCTTCGGAAACAGAAATCGCGCGCCCGCCGCGGCGGCGTCGTCGCGCGTAATCGATAATATCGATTCGGTGCTCGGCAGCCGCGTGGAATAGTGGTTTCCGCGCGCGGCGCGTTTCCATTCGCGACGCACCGCTGTTTCTGTATCATCGTTTCGCGCGGCGAGCATCGCTAATAAACGAGCTTTCGCGTGGTCGAGCGACGATTGCACAAATGCGGGCTGGCGTAAAATATCAAATAGAACCGCAGCGGCGAGTTCGACGTTCGCGGCCGGCACACGCAGCTCCGCGAATCCGTTGGTGTCGCAAATATCGATCTGTAACGTTGCGCCCGCCGATGCTAATTCTGCTTCGACGGCGCCGGGCGTCCGGCCCTTGGTTCCGCCGAAACGTAAACAATCCGCGAGAATGCGCGAAAGGCCTTCCTTACCATTCCGATCCAAATAGCTTCCCGCGCGGAACGCGACGCGAATGTCAATGATCGGCGCCGAAGGATCTGCTACAAAAAACGCGACGGCGCCCGACGTTAAAACATGCCGCGACGCGCGGCGGTCTCGCGATGTAAACGATGCGGGCTTTTCAAAGAATGCGTCCCACTGCAGCGCTGGCCGCGACGGGGGATTTTGAAGGGTTGTATGATTTAATAGTAATAATAAAGATCCCGCGGCCAGGGCGGTGTTGATCTTTAAATTCATGAATATGCGGTTCATGTTTACTTATTTTCCGCCGGTTGCGTCGCGGCCCTCGAAGCCGGCTGCGAAGCTGGCTGTGAAGCAGGCTGGGAAGCCGGCTGCGATTCTAATTGTAGTGCAGGCTTCGATTCGACGGCCGGCGGAATCACGGGTGGCGCGGGCCGCGGCATCGGCGCGCTCTTTGAGCGTTTAAATATATATATTCCTGCGCGATCTATTGTAAAATAGCGATGCGTGACGCGAGATAGTTCGGCCGGCGTCACGTTTTGTAGTCTTGCTTTATAAGCATCGATGTCGGCCGCGGATCCGAAGACTTCAAATTCCGCAAGCGAATTGGCCAGCGAATCAATATTTAACAATTCGCGCTCGATTCTCATCGTTGCCCGGCGCGCGGCCGCGGCGACGATGGCGGCAGCCGGCAGCGTCTTCTGTGGCGTGAGGGCGGCGGCAAACGCGGTTTCGACCGTGGGCAGCATTGCGTTATCTGTTACAAATGCGCGAAGAATAAACAACCCGCCGTATTTGTAATATTTTGATTCCACGGTCGCGTTTGTAATAACTACTTTTCCGTCGATTGTGGAATGTAACTGTTTTGCCATCTCTGCCTCCGCGATCTCGCGCAAAACAGTGAGTGCCGCACGATCGCGGTGCGCCGCGCCCGGAATGCGCCACGCGAATGTAACAGATGCGGGGCCGGCTCCCTCTCCTTCCATTCGAAACGCTCGCGTGGGGAATTGTATGGTTTGAATCGTGTCTTCACGTTCAGGCACCCACGATGGAAAGATAAAATACTTCTCCGCCCACTCCACCGCCTGGCCAATGGATATATTACCCGCGAGCACGAGAGCGGCCTGGCTCGGCGATGTGAATCTTAACTTTTCGCGTTCGAACTGTTCGAGCGAAACCGCGTCGAGCGAATCGGCGCCGGCACCGCGCGCCGCGTAGCGTTCGCCAGCCCACATTTGTGTATAAAAATCTTCTTCCGCGCCGAACGCCGGCAATTGTTCCAATTGTTCGACGCGGCGTTTTGTTAATTCGTCGCGCGCGGCCGACGTATTGCGAAAAACGGCGTTTTGTAAACGATCCGCCTCCAATGCAAAGAAAAGCTCGGCGCGCTCGGCGGGAATTGTAATTTCAAAAATAGTATAATCCTTTTCGACGCGCCACGCCGCGCGCGCGGCGCCCGCCCGCGCATACCACTCGCGCTGCGCACCGGGCGTCCAATCGCGGCGGCGCCGGTCTTCTAATGTATCTAATACGTCGCGAAGTTTTTGTAATGATTCGGGGCGTGATGTAACATCTCCAGGATCGGGCCCCTCGCCGCGTCGATACAATTCGAGTGCTTCTTTATAAAAACTGCGGTACGTCACTTCAAAATTAAGAACGTCGCGGCGGCTCTCCTTTTCTTTATCATAATCGCGGACGCCCGTTTGAATCGTGCCCTGGTCGAGCAGCCGAGTCATCAATTCCGCGAAGCCCGGGATCGACGGCGGATCGTCGGCGGAGCCGTTTTTGTAAACAACGCGGCACGCGACCGCGGTCGTATTGGGGACCGGCGCGACGACGAGCCGCAGCCCGTTTGTTAATGTTCGAATTTCAACCGCGGGCTTCGAGCCGGCCGCACCCGCCGCGGGCGATTGCGACGCCGCGAACTGGCTTGTAACAAATAGAGAGGCCGCGAGGCCAAGGTGCCGACCGTTCATTTTGAGAGTGAGTGTAGCGATTACGCGGCAACGTTTAGAAATAGCGACAGTCCGGCCGATATGGGCGGGCGCCCCGAGCTATGGTGATGCGACGGGCGCAAGCCGTGCGAATTCTAACACTTCTATCGTTGGCCGCCTTCGTGGCGGCAAGCTTCGTCCCGCAGGATCCGCCTGCACCCTCGGATCGCGACAGCGTCGTGCTGAAAAGCGGGGGCGTTGTCGACGGTTGGATCGTTGAAGAGAACGATTCTATTGTAAATATTGAAATATCACCGGGCGCTCGCATCGAATTATCAAAACCGGACATTGCTAAGATTACGCGAGCGCCGCGGCCGCAACGAAACGCTGGTGTTACAAATACTGCAAGTGCGCCCGCGCGGCCGAATCAGAATTTTGAATTTCACGAATCGTGGTGGATACTACAGAACGCGCGAGGCGAATATGTAGGTTCGCGACATTACACATCCGGAGCCGACACGCGCGATCCGTCATTATTAAGATTAGAGGAAACGTTAGAGATTCGAGACGACGGCGGCGAACGCGTGCGCGTGTCGCGAATCGAATGGGCCGACGCGGCCGGGCGCCCGCGCGAATGTTACTATTCGGAGGTTTTTGACGGCGGCGCTTCGCACGTGACTGCAAAAGTTAAGGATAGCACGCTTGAAGTTGGTTCGGTCGACGCTTCGGGCTCCGCGAAGGAAACTCTACAATTTCCGGAAAATGCAACGTTTCCTTTATTGTTCATGCGGAGTATCGCAAACGGTGAAATGAAAGATAAGAAAACCGTTCACACAGAGGTGTACGATCCGTTCATCCGAACATTTATATTAAAAACAGCCGGCGACGCGGGAACGCAGTCGCTCGCAATCGGCAATCAATCGCCCGTTCATTATCAGGTTTATACGATTGCAAACCGCGGAATCGAAAGCCGCGTTTGGCTCGGGCGCTTCGGGGAAATTGTTAGATATGAATTGAACGGCCCCGACCTCGCGGGCGTTCGCGCGACTTCCGAAGAGTTAAATTTAGCAAAAAATCAAATATCAGATTCGACGTGGATTGCGCGCGACACATCAGGAAAAATTAAAGTACTACTTCCCGGCGCGGATTGGCGCGTCGATCGCGCGGCTGTCGACGCCGTTAGTTTTGAAAAGAAAGACGGCACGGCGCAGGCGGTCGCGAGTTCATTCATATTAGAATCGGATGCAACAACTTCGAGCGCGGCGCACGATCTCGAGCGCCGTCTCCGCTCGACTCTTGAAAAATACAAACGAAGCGGAAGTTTCGATTTTGCACAAATCGGCAAACACCATTCAACTCGGTTTGAATTTGAATTTGCAAGCGCGCGCGGACTCAGGTCTGGAATTGCCGTCGCTACAAAAGTGAAAGGGCGCGCTTTCGCAATTGTTCTAACATTTGATTCCAACTATCGAAAGCAAATCGACCGCGAGCTCGACCGCATCTTGAACCGGGCGGACGTGGGTTTTTAATAAAAACCCTTTATTACGGAAGAAGCGTGAACCAATCAATTGCGGACATGATCCACGTGCCCGTTGTGCCCGATAGATCGTTAACACCTAACTGTAAATAGAATCGAATACCGACAAGACTTGGATCGTAAGGAATCGAAAGATTAAAGGGTGGATAATCAGGAGTCGCGGTGGAGAAATCGTAAACAAGAAATTCCATCGGATCTGATATATCGAGAGTCGCAATTCCTGGAACGATCGTTTGCTGGTTGTCGAGAGCAATTAATAAATAACTCGATTGGTTCGGAATTGTATGAGCATGAAACCAGACATCATTACCAATTTGGACCGCGTGCGGAATGGTTTTTACAGATACGAGCGCGCGGCGCCACGCTTCGTAGGCATTAATTCGGCCGGCGCCAAGCCGCAGGTCCTTTCCCGCGTTGCCGAGGTCGAGTGCCGTAGCTTGTAACAAATGCGCGATGTGCCGCGGTTCCAGCGTTGGATTTGCCGAGAGCATCAACGCTACAGTTCCTGCGACGATGGGCGTCGATGCGGACGTGCCCGAAAAATTAAAGAAGTATTGATTATTACTTAAAACCGTCGTGACGTTCGTTGGCGCGGCGACGTCGGGTTTTAATAATCCGACCTGGTTCGAAAAGTAAGGATAATCCCAATAATTTGCAGTCTGAGCGAAATTATAATTAGGATCGTAAAGGTTTACATTTTCCCAAGCCGAAGGCCCCTGGCTCGACGACGTCACGAGCGTGTCGCTCGATGTAACAGAAACCACCGCGAGCGTCGATGATTCGCCGGCTTGTACTTGTCCCGAGTGAAGCCACGGCGCCGGTGAATTCGCGGGCGCTGCAATATTAAACGGAATGGGAAAACTGCCTGTTAACGTTCCCTGGTTGCCCGCCGAATTGATATGTATAATTCCGGCCGCCAGCTCCGCGTCGCTAAAGGTGCGAAACATATGATAATCCGGCTGGAATGTCAGGAACCATTTATACGATTGTGAACTTGAGACAAGGTCCGCGCCGTTCGCGATCGCGTACTGTACACATCCCCAAAAACTCGATTGCGCCGGGCCGTTGACACAAAGCATCAATCGCGCATCCGGCGCAACGCCGGTTTTGTATTGATTATTGGAGCCGTCGACGAGAGTGCCGTCGCCGACAATCAAGCCCGCCGTCTGCGTGCCGTGCGCGCTTCCATAAACATTATTATTATTTAAATCGAAATTCCAACCGTAGTAATCGTCCACGAATCCATTGTTATCATCGTCGATGAGATTTGCCTGCGTTTCGATTGGATTCGTCCAGATGTGATTAACCAAGTTGGGATGGTCATACACTGTTCCGAGGTCGATCAATGCTACAACAACATTTTGGCCTTTATAACCTTTCGCCCAAACGTCGGTTGCGCCGATTTGAGTCAAATGCGATGCTGTAATAACGGCCAGCGGCGCTGCTGGATTTGTAGCAACGGGCGGCATAGCCGCAGGCGGCGCCGGGAGCATGAGATCGTCCGAAGTGCTGCCTTCGGGCCAGCGCCGGTCAAATTGTAAATATAAAATTCCGGGCTCGGTTGCTAATTTTCGAACCGACTCGGCGGTGGCTTCAAATGCGACCGCGTTTCCCAAATATAAGTCTAATATTTTTCCGGCGCCGCCTGTGGATTCCAGCGCGCGAAGTTTCTTTATAAAAGGAGCTCGCGACTTTTCATCGAATTGTTGCATACGGGCTGTGAGCGCACGGCCGCGCTCGCCGCGAGCGAGGTGCGCGAGTTCCGCGCCCGCTTTTTTGTAGTCAGGCCGATTCTTAAAAACGGCATAGCAAGCAACGCGTTCGTTAACATTCGCCGCTCCCGAAACGGCGCGGATCGTTTCCACACGCTTCAATTCCGCTTCGAGAGGCGCCGTTATTACATCTGGCTTAGTTAATACATCTGGCGGCGAGATTTGTAAAAAGCACAAAATGAGTGTGGCGATCATCATGACGGGTAAAAATTCTACAACACTAGTGTCCCGCGTGCGAGAGCCACCGCTCGGCGTCTAGCGCCGCTGCGCACCCCGTCCCGGCAGCGGTAACCGCTTGCCGGTACGTAGCATCGGCGACGTCACCACACGCGAAGACGCCGTCGACGTTCGTTTTCGTAGTTCCCTTTAATTGAATATATCCTTTTTCGTCGAGGTCGATCTGGCCCTCAAAAATCTTAGTGTTGGGCTGGTGGCCGATCGCTAAGAAAACGCCGTCGCTCGGAATGTCGCGTTCCGAGCCGTCATTTGTATTTTTGAGGCGCGCGCCGGTGAGTCTATTATTATTTTCAATATATTTAATAATCTCGGCGTTCCAAATCCAATCAATCTTAGGATTTGCCTTCGCGCGATCTTGCATAATCTTCGACGCGCGCAGCGATTCGCGCCGGTGAATCACCGTCACTTTCGAAGCGTATCGCGTGAGAAAATTAGCTTCCTCCATTGCGGTGTCGCCGCCGCCGACGACGTGGATTTGTTTATTTTTAAAGAAAGCGCCGTCGCACGTCGCGCACGCAGAGAGTCCGTTGCCCATCAATCGGTCTTCGCTTTCGATACTTAACAATTTCGCGGAAGCGCCCGTTGAAATAATAACAGTTCGGCTTTCGATGCGTTCGCCGTCGGCCGTCCAGAGCTGAAACGGCTTTTTACTAAAATCAACTTTATCAATTCGCCCGATTCGAATTTCCGTGCCGAACCGCTCCGCCTGATGCTTAAATAATTCCATCAATTCCGGGCCGAGCACGCCCTTCGGAAAGCCGGGATAATTTTCGACCTCGGTCGTAATTGTTAATTGTCCGCCGGGCTGGTCGCCCTCGAAAAGCAGCGGTGAAAGATTGGCGCGCGACGCGTAGAGCGCTGCCGTGTAGCCCGCGGGGCCTGAACCGATGATGACGACGTTTCGAACCGACACAAAAACTCCGTAGATTGGGAATTGTGGTATGTAACGCGAAGGGGAACGATCCCAAGGCGTCGCGCTAGGCGCGGCACAGACCGTAGAATTGGCGCGTCTAAATAATCATTCAAATTCCGAACTCCAACAGGTTTGTCCCATGACTGAAACTACAGATCGTCCCCGTATCACTCTCGGCGGCCCCGCTCCCGACTTCGAAGCGAACTCAACGCACGGCGTCATCAAACTTTCGAATTACACGTCGAAGGGAAAGTGGGTCGTGCTCTTTTCCCATCCGGCCGACTTCACGCCCGTCTGCACGACCGAATTTGTAGGATTCGCGCAGCTCTCCGGAGAATTTGAAAAACGAAATGTACAATTAATTGGACTTTCGATTGATTCCGTATTTTCACATATCGCGTGGGCGCGGAATATTGAAGATACATTTAAAGTTACTGTTCCATTTCCGGTGATCGCCGATCTTGATCAAAACGTCGCGCAATTGTTTGGAATGGTTCACAAGCCGATGAATGCAACAATGACGGTGCGCTGCGTTTTTATAATTGATCCCAAGCAGAACGTGCGCGCAATGGTATATTATCCAATGCAAGTCGGGCGAAATATGAATGAAATTCTGCGCGTCGTCGAGGCGTTGCAGACCGTTGATACTAATGCTTGCGCGACTCCCGCGAATTGGCAGAAAGGCGAGGAAGTGATTGTACCCGCACCCGCCACGCTGAGTGCATCGCGCGAACGCGATAAAGATAGTACGCTCAACGTCACTCAGTGGTATTTATCGAAAAAGAAAATATAAACAATGTCCGGACCGCGTGTTTACACCGTCGATGAAGTGAACGCTATGATTCCGCTCCTCGAGGAGCGGTTCATAGCGCTCGACGAACTCCGGCGAAAGTTAAAAATAATAAAAATTCGGCTCGACGCGACGGAGATGATCTGGGGCGAGCAAATACACAAAAAGGATTGCCCCGATCATCACGAATATGAACATCACCTCGAAGACTTAAAAAACGCCGAAGAGCAATTTCAAAAAATCGCGGGATCGTTTACAGAATTCAGCGCAACGGTGAAAGGCCTCGATCCGGGATTGTTAGATTTCTACGGCGTCCGCGACGGATACTTAGTTTACCTATGCTGGCGGCGCGGCGAGGATAAATGTGAATATTGGCATCACATCGATACGGGGTTTGCGGGCAGGCAGAAGTTGTGAGGTGACTCAGACCCGCTTCGACGCAAGATTGATTACGGCTTTCGCGACGCATGAAACCTAAGACTATCATTATTGCTGTCTTTAGTATTCTTGTCGTGATCGGCTTTTGGTTAGCCTTCCGCGAAATGGGGCCTGAGTTCGGCGGATCGGATATTACAAATACCGATTCGGCCAAAAATCAAAATAACAAAACGGAAATTATTGAAGCGGCATCGAAAAGTAGTGATCACAATTCGGCGGCGTCGCGTTCCGCAGCCGGGCCGGAGTCTTCGACAACCCGTGCGAGCGAGTCGCATGAATTTGGAACACTAAGAATAACCATGCTATGGAGCGACCGTACGCCGGCGGCGGGCGTTGGTTTTTGTTGGTCCTCAACGAAACGCGGCGCCGCGGATTTCATAGCCGCGCCGTACGCGATGACGGACGCCGCGGGAGTTTATGTTATTGATCGCTCTCCCGCGGGAAATATATCCATTCATTTGGACCGCGGTTTGTTAAAAACGGCGATGGTTCGCGGCGGCGTCGATAATGATATTGAAATTTTGATTGATCTTGGCATCGGTGTCGACGGCATCGTCGTCGACGGCCAGGGCGCGCCGGTCGCGAATGCCACTATTTACTTATTGCAATTTTCAACGAGGCGCGACTGGCCTGTTACAAAAACCGACGCGCGCGGAAAATTTACAATTCGGTCGATCGCGGATTTCGATACTTGGGTATTTGCGAAAGTAGACGGCAAGATTCCTTCACTGGCAAAAAACGTAAGCGCCGGCGAGGGAGCGGTCGTAAAGTTAATATTAACGATCAAAGAGCCCGCGGGGGTGCTTTCGGGAATTGTATTGAATCCCAACCGTGAACCCGTCGCGGGCGCAGTGATTTGGGTGGGAAATCGAGAAATGGCGGGGAGCCGCGATCCCGACGGCTCGATTAGTTATGAAGCGCCGCTACCGCGCGAGACGACAGGCGCGGACGGTAAATTTACAGTTCTAACGGTTCCGATCGGTAAACAAACAATTCGCGTGCGCGCTCCAGATCTCGCGTATTGGACGGGTGAAATTATGATTTCATCCGGCGCGCCGGCAAACATTGAAATTAACTTATCGCGCGGAGCGTCGCTCGTCGGAACGGTGCGCGACGCCGCCGGGGATCCGCCGCAAAAGACGCTTATTCAAGTTAACCAATACGGCGACCCCGATTATTATTCAACGATCGCCTACGGTGGAAACTATCAAATAAAAGGGCTGCCCGCCGGAACATTACATATCCGCGCCGACGCAGAAGATCGCGGATCGGCCTCGACTTCGCTGACGGCGGTGTCGGGAGCCGAAGTTCGGTGGGATATACAATTATCGGCCGGCTTGACGTTGAACGGCCGCGTAGTCGACGAAGCAAATAATCCCATTCCGAATTGTAGGATTGACGTCGCCCGTGAAGACTACGATCCAAACGAGCACGGCGGAGTGGCTGTGGGATTCACGGGGCCTGACGGTACTTTTAGCATTCCTCAGTGTCCCAACGCGGCTTTGTCGCTCTCGGTTACATTAAAAGAGAACGAAGCCGCGGAGCTCGCGAAAGTTGATAATGTTCGCGCAGGCGGCGAGGAAATTGTAATTACTATCAAATCAGGCATTCCCAAGCTCGTGCGAATTATTGGAGCATTTGCGGACGCGTCAGGAACACTCCTTTCGAGCGGCGAAGTTGACGTCGAGAACCTTCTGACCGGATTCAGTAATATTAAATATGTTGATCCCGCGACCGGGAAGTTTGAAGCGGCGTCACTGTTGCCCGGAGAATATGTTGTATCCTTTAGATCTCCGGGCATCGGTATTTGGAGCTCAAAGGCACGGGCGATCGAACCCGGCGGCGTTTGGGACTTAGGGATTGTTAAAGTACAAAAACCCGGGAGCCTGACGGTCGTTCCGCATCTCGACGGGAATGTTAAAATTCCACAATTTGTATTCTTTATATTGACTCCGGAAACATTACATAAGTCGACGGTGAGAATGAAGGACGGCATCCCTCAGCCTGAACCGCTGGCGCCGGGCGACTACGAGTTACTTGTAAATAGCTACAGTTCGAAAATCGCTTCCAAAATATATCTATTTACAATCCGTTCGGGTGAAGAGACGGTTCTCGACGTCGACCTGCGCGCCGGAATTGCCCGGCATTTGAAATTTCGAATGCCGGAAATTGCAACAAAAGGCGCGGAAAAGAGAGATTCTCTATTATTAATAATTCGCAATTCCGCCGGAATCATGGTGTATCAAAGGCGGCACCCGTTGCGCGAAGGTATCTTTGACGCATTTGTTGCATTGGATGCGGGCGAATATCAGTATGAAGCGAAAACGGACAGCCGCGCTTCCGCGAGCGGGAAATTCCGCGTCGATGCGGAAGGGGCGGCAATGATTGCGATAGAATTAAAGTAAATATTTCGCAGGGTTCGCTCAAGTCGTGAACCCGTTTTTGTAGGTGTTGCGTCCTTAACGTTGTTCATAACGTCGCTCGACCCAGAAATTCTGATAGCTAACGATCCGTTCGTTCGCGCGATTGCGCGCGTGCTGGAAGTGGAGTTGAAGCTTGAGTAGTAATTAAATACTTCCTGCATTTAGCTCCAATAGAAATTTGTTAAGATTCATCACTTCAATTCCGTTCGTATGTTGAAAGGATCGTTCGCCGCAATATACAAATATTTGGCGTGACACATCCTTTAGTTCCGAAATGGCGTTGAGTCCGCCAAACATTTCGTCTTGCAGTCTTGCGACGCTCTTAATCTCAATTGCTAATTTTTCTTTTCCGCGCGTAAGAACGAGATCGACCTCGTACGAACCCTTTCCCGCCGACCAATAATACATATCATCATATTCTATTCGTTGTAGGTCTCGCATCGCGCGTATCATTTGTATCAATAATCCTTCGAATAATGAGCCGCGTTCTTCGGCCGCGACTTGTCCGAACTGTCGCTTCGCAGCGCGTACGATTCCGGGATCGACCCAATAGAGTTTCGGGTGTCGCTTTTCTTTTACGCGCAACCGTCCTTCGAAAGCTGGAAGTCGAAATGCTAATAATGTGTCTTCCAGGATTCCGAGATATCCCTGAACTGTAGTCCGCGCTACGCCCGCGTCGCGAGCGAGACTGTCGACATTTAGTACTTGTCCGTGAAACAGAGCGGCGACCGGCAAGAACCGTGCGAATCCTGGGAGGTTTCTAACAATTGCTTCCGCCTGAATTTCTTCTTTAAGATAAAGTTGAACATAAGACTTCAATTGTTCTATTGGGTCCGCCGACGTCCAAATTAATGGAATCGACCCAATGCTCATAATTTTTTCTAAATCAAAATCGCTTCCGAGTTCCCACGGAAGCAGCGGATGCATGAATCGTTGCAGTGCGCGGCCGCCGAGCAGATTCACACCAGATTTTCTTAGCTTTCGTGCGCTCGATCCGAGCAACACAAACTTAATTTTCCGTTCCTCGATCGATTTGTGTACTTCGTTTAGTAGCGATGGCAAGCGTTGAACCTCGTCGACGACAACCCAGCCGCCAGACTTCGCATTAGCTACAATTTCGCGAAATGCGGCGGGATGGAGCAGTAATTCATGATAAAGTGCTTCGTCGAGCAGCTCGACGCGCGGCGCATCGTGAAAATGGGCCCTCGACCAAGTACTTTTGCCAGAGCCTCTTAGGCCGAGAAGAAAGAACGACGCCTTGGGCGGCAGCAGCAACCGTGAATAATCCGACACCATGTCGGCGATTATGCCGCGATTTCGCCGGGAAGGCAACAGCTTGATAAAAACAAATCTTGCCAGTGTTTAATCGGCGGTCTACCGTGCCGAAACAGAGGATGAAAAACTACACAATCAAAAAAAATGACACAAATTGCTAATAATAATTTTAGTGATCATGTGAGCATTGCAAAACTAATATCCGAAGGATTGGAATTGATTGTATCAATTAATAAGAATGTACGCTACCTATCGGGAGAAGATGAGTATGATCGCGACGTACTTCGGTTGTTTAAGTTTCAGGCTCAGTTTATTAATACGTGCGCAGGACTTGCTGAGTTGAATTGTTATGCCGAGTCCCTTTCGTTGATGCGCGGTATTTTGGAGCATCACCTGTGGCTTCTGCTGGTGTCGCGAGGCTACCTTTGGAAGCGAAAAGTTACACTGAAACGTAAGGAGGGGGAGAGCGAAAGGGATGCATATGATAGAATATTAACAAAAATAGAGGCCGATATCGCGGCGAACAAAATACAAAATGTTAAATATCTCGATAAGCACAAAGCTAATAAATTGGCACTGGTCTTGGAAGGCTTGTTTTCCGAAGATTCCTCCATCGAGAATCCGATTCCAATCTACTGGTTTATGGCTCAGAATTATAATCCTATGATGGCGCATGTCGCTGATTTGGAGCTCATATCAACATGGGATCCAAATCTTGACGATGCAGATGGACGAAAATGGATTCAGTACCATAACAGCCCGTGGCAAAAGTGCTCCGCTATTTAAATATAGTAATTTTTTGTTAAATCAAGGAAAGGCGTTTGAGACGTAGTAAGAACTTACGTTTAGAACGGCTTGACGACGAGTTAACAAAAAAGA
>JBJXHE010000042.1:0-6174 GCA_046160785.1 Planctomycetota bacterium | reverse complement strand
TCACTACAATTCGAGCTCAAACCGAGTGCGGATGGAAGCGAGGCGGAGCGGATCGGTTTTGTAGATTTAAAGATTCACCAAGGTGGCCTTGACACAGATGGCCTTCTCATGGAAGGCACCCCTAATTCTCAAAAATAGGGGTGCCTGACCCCCCTAGGGCTCTAGCGGGCGCGGCAAAAACACGAGGCTTGAATGGTGATGTCGGCGCGTTTCCATGCCTCGTTAAATTGTATATTTACTTTTTCCGATTCGTCGTTGCGTCCGAGTCTTCTGTAGCATTCGGCGAGACCGTGGAGAGCCCAGCCGTTGTGCGGATTGCGTTTGAGGTCTAATTGATATACTTCCTTTGCTTCGTCGACGCGGCCGGATTCTAACAATAACGCGCCAAGAGCGTGGCGGGCGGGAATGGGCCATCCCCACGGTTCGTCGTAGGCTAATTCGTCGTCGAGGCGCACGGCTTCGCGCAAATGTTGAAATCCTTTTTCAATATTACCTTTTCGAAACTCGAGTTCGCCGGCGATGACTTCGGTTCCAACATTAAGAATCGTGCGCGCCGAATTGTTACCCATCATTCGTGAACTTTGGACGGCTTCGAGGGCAGTTTTATAATTCTGTTGTTCGCGCTCGGCTTCTGTTAGATGGCCGCGAGCCGTGAATGCTAATGAACGAGCAAAATGCCAAAACGCACGCGCGACGGAAAATTTAGTGTCGGGTTGTGGTTCATTAAGAATCGCATCCCACATCCCGAATCGTTCCATCACGTGAAGCGGCGTTGCTAAGATTCCGTCAAGAACGTTTGGCATCTGCTCCACAATTTCGGGCGGAATGGATTCTAACATTTCGCGCGCGTATCGAAGCGCGAGTTGAGACTGGCCGTCGAACATCGCCGCGTAGACGAGAAAATGATAATTGTGCGCGCGGTACATTGCAAAGAATCCGCCGGGCCCGGTCGATTCAATATATTTACGATCCGCGTCGATTCCGCGCAGATTTGCTAAGATTGCTTTTTCGTAGTGTCCGAGCCGAATATCAATATGCGACGGCATATGTACAAGATGTCCCGCCTCGGGAATGAGCTCGCGAAGCCGGTCGGCGGCCGGTTCCGCGTCGCCCGGGCTCGGCGACGCTTCGACGGCGTGGATGAAAGCGTGGTTCGCGCCCGGGTGATTTGAATAATTTACAAATACGGATTTGAGCGTTGCTACAATTTCGGGCGTCTCGGGGCGCGGCGCCCCGTCCTTCGACCACAAATCCCACGGACGCAAATTCATCAGCGAATCCGCGAAAAGAACCGCGACGTCCGGGTCATTTGGATATTTATGATGCGCCGCGCGCATCGCCGACGAATATTGTTGATTTAACAATTTCTGGTCGGCGTCCGGCGATTCCGAATAACGAAATTGCATCGCACCGATCAGCATGCGCTCGGTTTCGTTGCAATCGCCCATCCGCTTCTCGGCATCTCGCGCGGCGCGAAGCGCCTTCGCGTTGCGCGCCTTGTCCATATCCGAATTATTAATATTAGGCCCGGCAGCGTGCGCAAGGCCCCAGTACGCCATCGCACAATTCGGATCAAATTGTAACGCGCGCTGAAAGCGGCGCTCGGCTTCTTCATGATTGAACGCATAACATAACAATAATCCCTGATCGAATAATTTCTGCGCTTCCGGCGAAGAAGTTGTAATTTTCTTTTGAAAGACGCCGCGTTCGTCAATTTTGTATTCCCGCGTGGCGGTCCGGCACGCGGGAGCAAATAGTAATAAAAACAAACCGGCGACGGACGGGATTACGCGATTTGATAAAAGTAATTTCATAAAGGAGATTTAGTCGTTGTCAAGAATTGTAATGGTATGAACGGCGGCGGCTCCGGCGGTACCGAGCGCAACGCGCTTGATGGTAATGATCACGGTCTCATTCGGCTCGTCATTACTATCATTTATAATGTTGACCGGCATGGAAGCGCTCGCCTGGCCCGCGGGAATTGTAAATGGAATGTCCAACGACTTCGAAAGGTTATGATCCGCGCCCGACATTCCCAATCCGTTCGCCGACCCGGTGACGCCGAGCCACGCGACGACGTCGTGGGCTCTCGCGGAATCGAGTGTTAATATTATAGAAATCGTGCCGGCGTTTTCGTTCGCCGATTGGGCTGCCGTCGAGAATGTAACGATTCCCGAAACGTCGGGAGGCGCGACGTCAAATGGGCGGCTCGCCGCGTTCGCGAGCCCGGGCGACGACGCGACGAGCGAATAGTTATTTCCGCGGGCGGTTATGTAATAATTATTAAATGTCGCGGTGCCGCTTGAGGAATTGATATTTGTAGTTCCGCGCAATTGCGCCGGAATGGTAGCAATCGCTTCGCCGTTGTCGCCGTTCCCGAGCGTGAGAAGGTGCGTAAGGCTCCCCGTTGATTTATTTACAGTAAATAATTGTTCGGGATGGCTGCCGCCGTCGCCGGTCACGGCGATCAGCGTACCGTCCGGCAAGAATGCTAATCCTGCGGGCCGATTGTTCGTGGAGCCGACCGACGTGGCGTGCAGCGTAGCTGGGTCGATTGTTATCAATTGGCGATTTGTAGCCGGAAAATTAAACGTTTGAGCCGTGCCGTACATAATTCCAGTTGTAGGATCCGTGGCGAGAGAACTTAAATTTTGGATCGAGTCTCGCGAAATTGTTATGACTCCCAAAGGGGTGTCCACGCCGGTATTCGGATTGACGTTATATAACACATTATCAAATATGCTTGCTCCGAGGAGCGCGCCGGTTTCGGGTTCAAACGCCAAACCTTTTAATTGTGGCAAACCCGGGACCGGCGATATTACAGTTTTAGCCCCCGTGAATGGATTGATATGATTGAAGAGATTGTTGGTATCCGAAGCCATCAGTTTTCCGGAACTTGGATCGTAAACCATCGCGGAGATATTCTTCGGCCCGGGATTCACAATCGGCGGAAGCAGCGCGGGAGTTTCCGGATCTATTAATTCGAGAATGGGAGCATTCATTCCGCTTGCGTGAACCAAATTGACTCCCGGATTTGAGCCGAGCTGGATCGTGATTGGAATATTTACATTAGTTACAATATTATCAAAAGCGTCGAGAACGATTACTTGCGCCCCCTGCGCTGCGGGCTCCCACGCCGCCACGTTCGGCGGATTCGTTACAAATTTGAGACGCGCCGGCGCTCCAGCGTTAATATCAAATGCAGCCGTTGGTGCAGAAAGGTAAAAACGCGCGGCCGCGATGAGCGAGTAGCCCGAGCCCGACTTGTTGATAGAAACGTTTTCAAATATAGCAATTCCGCCGGCCGTTGTTTTTGTAAGCGTTCCTGAAAGCGTTCCGCCCGCCGGATTATTGTTAAAAGAAAGAGTTACTTGCACGCCGCTCAACGGCACGACCGTGCCCCCCGCTTCTTGCAATGCTACTTTTATTGCCGGCGCGATCGAGGTTCCCGCGGATGAATTTGCAGGTTGTTCAACGATAGCGAGCTGGTTTTGAAAAACCGGGAGGCACGCGAGGATCGCGGGAATTGCTAATGAAAGGGTCATGGAGTCGCTCGGCTAGTTTCGTTGAGACGTGTTTTGTCTCATAAAACCCGCCACTCGTCTTCACGCAATGCCGCGCTGGCGTACGTGGGCGTTGACCGGCCGGGGGATCGCCGTTAGTGTCTTCGCCCCTTTTGCGCCGGACTTCCGGCATCCCACGAAACGTTTATTCCCATGACTAAAGTTTGTGAAACCTGCGGCAAGCGTCCCCGCATGGGCAGCCAGGTTACTCGGCGCGGTATTGCTAAGAAAAAGGGCGGCATCGGACGCCGCGTCACGAAGCGCTTTAAGCGCCGGTTCCTTCCAAATCTACAATACGTGCGGGCCCAAGTCGGAACGCGCGTCGTGCGCATGCGTATTTGTACGCGATGCCTGAAGGCTGGAAAGATTGTAAAGCCGTCGCCGAATCAATCAAAAAAAGCGCCGGCTGCGGCGTAAACGCGGGTTCGTCGAAGTCACAGATAGTGCCTTCGTAAATTAAACAGCACGCTAAGAATCGCGTGCGAGTACCGTTCTGTAGGATGCGTGGACGGATTCACCTCCGGCGCACGTCCCTAGATTCGGAATAGTATGAACGGTGCAAAAACCATGACGCGATCAAGAATTGTTTATATTTTCGGCGCGCTCGCCGCGGTCCTCGCGGTTTTATTTGTATTATTTGGAAGCGGAGGATTGCCGGTCGAGCCGGAGGGGAATCACAATTCCGCCGAAAACGTTTCTAAGAAAACAGACGGGCCGCTTGCGCACGCGAAGCCGCCATCAGATATAACAAATGAAGCGGACGCACGGCGCACGGCCGCGACGACGGATCGCGAATCAATAGTTAATTTAAAGAACTCGGTATTGGTTCGAGGGCGTGTTTGTTATCAAGACGGCACTGTTCCGAAAGGTAGTATTCGCGTCGAAATTGTTCCAAACGCGCCCGAGTCGAACGCGAAGTCAACTGTATCATTACTAGGCGGAAAGCGCGAAGTGCGGCGATTGCAACGAACAGGCGAGCTCGACGCGAAAGTGCGCGCGATGGGCGGATGGAAAAACGGATTCGATACATTTGCGAACGAGCGCGGTGAATTTCAAATCCGCGTGCCGCGCGAATTTCGAAAGGCAACATTCCTCATCGAGGCGGATTACGCCATCTACAAGAACTCGGATACGATTTACTTAATAGAAGACAATAGTAAGAAAGGGCCCGACATCGAAAAGACACTTTTTGTAGACGAAGCGGGATCTGTTGAATTAACAGTTTTAACGGATGATAAGAAACCGGCTGCGGGCGCGTGGGTGAATTTCGATACGCCTATCATGCGCGGGGGGCGCACGTCGTTTTCGGGGCGTTTATTGTATACATGCGACGATGCAGGGAAAGTTATCATTCGCGGGGTGACGCGGTTCGGCGGATCGGTGTGGGCGCGAACCGAACTTTCCGCGCCGACGGAATTAAAGCTTCAAGGAATCGCGCCGCGCGTGACGACGAAGGCGGAATTGATATTACTAAAAGGCGAAACGCTTCGCGGCGCCGTCGTCGACGAATCGGGACGCGGAATCGGCGGTGTCGCCGTCACGGCTATCTTATCAAAACAGAATATTAACGAACTTGGCTACGGGACTGCGAAAACCGATGCATCGGGGAAATTTACAATTCACGGAATGCGTTCCGGCGTTCACCGGTTCGATTATTACTTACCGGGTAAATATACAAAAGAACTGCCGGCAAGTCTGAATCTTGAAATTCCGCTCGCGGCGGGCTCGAAGGATCCGCTAATTGTTATGATGGACGGCAACGCGGTTTCCGGAAAAGTCGTCGGCGACAGGGACGAAGGGCTTGCTAACGTTGTTGTTTTCGGATCGTCGGTCTCCGAGACGAAAGGTGCTGATCCTGCGAAGAAAAATCTGCGATCGGTGCGCCAAGAAACTGTTACATCGGCCGACGGAACGTACCGGCTCGCCGGGCTTGCCGACGAACCCTTTGCGATTTCGGCGGTTCACCCCGAGCGCGGCGCGGCAAATATTACAAATATTGCAGCGGGCGCGGATAATGCTAATCTTACATTAGCGACGGGCGCGGCTTTCTCGGGCACCATTAAGAATATTCGCACGGGCGAACCCGTTTCGGGAGCGGAAGTGGCCGTCACCGCGCGTGACCGCCGCGTTTCTAATATGATCTATTCGGACATTCAATCATTAACAACAGTTTCGGACGCAAAAGGAAACTTTACAACAACGGGTCTTCAGGCCGGGAAGTATGACCTGCGAATTGAAGCATTCGGGTTTATGCAAAAGAGCCAAAAGGATCTAACAATTCAAACGGGCGAGCAGAAGAGTAATATTATCATTGATTTGGATCCCGACGCCGTCGTCCGCGGGAAAATTGAAGATCCGGTGACGGGGCAGCCGATCGCGGGCGCCGACGTGCGCGCGTCTCTCGATTCGGAGAGTACGGAACGCGAAGAAATGATGTATCGAGAAATTGATATGATGGGGTTCGGCATGGGCCGCCAGTCCGTAGTGTCGGGGCTCGACGGAACGTTTGAAATCCGATCGTTAGCAAGCGGAAAATATAGAATTGTCGCGCAGCACGAGAAGTACGCCGACTCGGCCGCTATTGCGGACACGCAATTAGGTAATATTACAG
>JBJXHE010000041.1:0-16906 GCA_046160785.1 Planctomycetota bacterium | reverse complement strand
CCCGTAATTGGGCCTTCGGCACAATTCCGGGAAACGACCCCATTATTATATTCCTGGTCGTGTGTTGCTCGCGAGCGCGCCTCCAACCCAAATTAATATTCAAAAATTCTGTAGTAACTAAAGATCGCGGCGGGTGGCGCGCGCAGCGCGCATCGGTGCGCGGAAGAAGGCGTTTGTAACAATTCGGCGGCAGTGGTCCAGGCGGGTCGGGTTTTAATTGGTATTCCGGCGCCACGGTTATGCGCGCGAGCACGCGACTCGCCGCGATCTCTAACACCTGCCGCTGCTTCTATCATAATAATTAATATCTAAATTCCTGCTCCGCTCCGCGCGAGCACGCGACACACACCGGGCCCCAGCGGGAGCGACGACTACTCGCCCGGCCTCAAATTCTTGCAAAGCTCTTCAAGATACTCGGGTGTTATCAATTCGTTGTCTCTGCGAAAAACGAGCATCTGTTTCGCAACGCCTTTCTCAGCCGGATTTGTTAAATCTACAAATCCCATCGACGCTTCGCGGCTTCCCCGGCGCCTGCGGTTCTGCTTTTCGGATTTTTGTTCATTCCCAGTATTATCTTCAATATTTGCGATCGCATAGCGAACAGGGATTTTATGGCCGGAGATGATTCCCGTATCAATTTCAGGCATCGAACCCGCGTCGACACCCATCATGGGCTGCAAAAACTCAGTGAATCCCTGCGATGATTGCAATTCGCCTTTATCAAAAAAAGCGTCGCGTTCTGCGCGTTCACTTTCATTTTCATTGGCTTGAATGAATACAACTATTGTTTGCGCGGATTGTAGTAATGTGCCGAATTCGGATCCTTGCAAATCGGCGGGAACGAAGAATACACATTTCGTTCCGCTCAGCGGCCACGGCGCGTCAATCGACTGGATAGGTCTGAATCCGGAGGGCGGCCCGACGTTCTTAACAATTTCTGAATATATCTTTTCCTGCGTTTCGGGAACCGCGCCCTCGGTCGCAACGCGAACGAACGAATACGTCATAAAACCAACACATCCCCCCGTAACTAATATAAACAAAAGGCAGCTCGCGCAGCATGCAAGCACCCACGTTGGAAAACCCTTTCGCGCGGGCGCGACGGGCGGAGGCGGAATTTGATCGACCATGTTGTTAATGGGCCCAATAGTTAGCAGGATGGCGAAAAAGGCTGGCGCAAAGCGAGTGCGAAAAATTTTTTGTTAGATTGAGGAAAGCCGGCGAAGGCATAGCAAAGAGTTACGCCGAGGCCGGCTTGACGAAAATATAACAAAAAAGATCCGCACGCAGTTCGCCGGAGTTTTTCAACATCCTGCAAATCAGATGTACGCTCAGATTGTCGTCTAAGTCGTTGCGTCTCGATGGTAAAACATCCGCCGCCCAAATTCCCGATGTGCCAGCGCGATTGATACAAAAAAAACCAGGAATCTCAGCGCCCGCCGACCCCGTCGTTGCGGAGTTGCGAATCGCTCTTGGCGACGACGCCGTCGCCGCGGACCGCGACACGCTCGTCGCGTACGAGTGTGACGGGCTCGCGCTATATAAACAAAAACCGCGCGTCGTCGTTTTGCCTCGATCGACGGAGCAGGTCGCAGCCGCCGTTCGAATTCTTCATAAGTATCAAGTTCCGATGGTCGCGCGCGGCGCGGGCACCGGGCTCTCCGGCGGCGCAACGCCCGTCGAAGGCGGCGCGATTATTCATCTCTCGCGCATGCGCCGGATTCTTGAAATCGATTCGGTCGACCGGCTCGCGCACGTCGAACTCGGACTCATCAACGCCGATTTATCACAAAAAACCGCGCGCCACGGACTCGCGTATGCGCCCGATCCGTCGAGCCAGACGGCGTGTACGCTCGGCGGAAATGTAGCAGAAAACGCGGGCGGTCCGCATTGCTTCAAATACGGCGCGACGACGCTGCACGTCGTGGGTTTAAAAGTAGTATTATCAAATGGCGATATTTGTGAAATCGGCGGACCGGAGCTGGATCCGATTGGTTATGATCTGCGAACGCTATTTATCGGCTCCGAGGGAACATTAGGAATCGCGACGGAGGCGTGGCTAAAATTAGTACCAAAGCCCGAAATGATAGAAACGCTGCTCGCGCCGTTTCCGACGATGGACGCCGCATGCCGCACCGTTTCCGCAATTGTAGCAACCGGAATTTTCCCCGCGGCGATTGAAATATTAGACGATCGCACCATCGCCGCCATTGAAGCATCCGTGTTCGCGGCGGGTTATCCCAAAGACGCGGCTGCGGTTTTATTAGTTGAAGTCGACGGCTCCCCCATTGAGGTCGAGCGCGACGGCGGCCGCATCCGCGAAATTTGTAAAGAGCACGGAGCGTTAAATATACAATTCGCGCGCGACGAAGAAGATCGCAAACGTTTATGGAAGGGCCGCAAGGGCGCGTTCGGCGCGATGGGCCGCGTCGCGCCCGATTTATATGTTATGGATTGCGGCGTTCCGCGCTCGCGGCTGCCCGAGGCGCTCGACGCGATTCGTAACATTTGCGATCGTTTGCAAGTGCGGAATGCTAACGTTTTCCACGCGGGCGACGGAAATTTGCATCCTAATATTTCCTACGACGGCCGCGACGGCGATGAACTCAAGCGCGTTTTATTAGCCGGCGAGGAAATTGTCAAAGTGTGCGTTTCGCTCGGCGGCACGCTCTCGGGCGAGCACGGAATCGGAATCGAAAAGAATAGTTATATGCCGCTTATTTTTAGTGAAGCCGACTTCGCGGCGTTTCTCTCGCTTCGGCGCGCGTTCGATCCAAACGGGCTTATGAATCCCGGCAAATTGTTACCTTCGCACGTCTGCGGCGAAATCGCCGCCGGCCGCAAACATTAATATTCAGGAATAACTGTACTATTAACATTCCGTGAAATTTACAACTGCGCTTATCGACGAGTTAAAAGCCATCGCTGGCAAGAGCGGGCTCGTGCGCGTAACGCCCGATTCACGAATTGTTGAAATCGCGCCCACGACCGAAGATGGCGTGGCTCAAACGCTAAAATTAGCATCGCGCGAGAGAATTGTAGTACGCACGCGAATATTTCCGTTCGGCGCCGAGGAATCGCCGCCGAATGCGTATCGAACGATCCAGCTCGGCGTTTCTAAGATTGAAGGAATTGTTAACCATTCCGTTTCTGATTTTGTAGTCACCGTTCGAACGGGAACGAAACTCAAAGCGCTGCAGGAAGCTCTCGCGCCTTCGGGGCAGTGGCTGCCGGTCGACCCGCCCGCGGAATCGTCGATGACGATCGGCGAAGTGATTGCTAAGAATGAGTTCGGGCCGCGGCGCACAGGTTACGGTTCGATTCGCGATTATTTGTTAGGAGCGCGAATTGTTACACCCGCGGGAACTATTATTAAAACCGGCGGCGCCGTCGTCAAAGCCGCGACGGGCTACGACTTTCATAAATTACAGATCGGCGCGCTCGAAACCCTCGGCGTCGGGCTCGAATTTACACTTCGGCTGCGCGCGCGGCCCGCGGCGAACGTAACAGTTATTTCGCAGTGCGCGTCGCGCGGCGACGCGGTTGAAAAGGCGCTGCGCGTGCGCGATTTGATTGATTCGCCCGCCGCATTATTTGTAATATCAAATCTCATAACAAAAAACGACGCGGCGGCGACGCTCGCGGTTCGTTATGAAGGCGCGGAAGGCGCGGTCGACCTCGCGGCGACGCGGCTCGCGCCCGTAATGGGGTCGGCGCGGCCCGACGCGCTCGAAGCGGAAAAGTTATTAATGGAAGCGCGCGAAGCGGGCCTCGACCCCGGATTCCGCACGGGCGGGCGCGCGCCGATATCATTAAGATTGTCGTGCAGGCCGTCAAAAATGTTAGTAACAATTCACACGATGGCCGTCGCGCTCGAACGCTACAATTTTCCCGTGTCGTTGTGCGCGCATCCCGCGCTCGGCATTGCGGATTTGTGGATTCCGTTCAAGGACGGCGTCGACCCGCGCGCGGTTCTGCTCGACGCGCGCGACACCGCCGCGCGAGCGGGTTCGGGAATTGTTAAATTGCGCCGGCCGTTTGAAATCTTCGGCGGCGAGCCTGCGGAAAATGCTACAAAAACGCCCGCGCTCATCGTTATGGAACGGCTCAAAAACGAATTCGATCCGCATCATTTGTTAAATCCCGGATTATTACCTTTCCCGTCGCGCGCCGGCGAATTTGAGCCGGACGTTCCCGTCGCGGAACCCGCCGCGCCGCCCGCGGCCCCGGCCAAACATTAAACAGTGAAACATTACCAATGACCGAACCCGCCGTACTCCCGCTGGAACCCGCGCGCGACTTTACTACAGTTGAAGGCCGCGCCCACTTCGCGCGTTCGCTCGATTGTGTTCATTGCGGGCTGTGCCTTCCCGTTTGTCCAACGTATCAAATATCGGGAAATGAAGTATCGTCGCCACGCGGGCGAATCTATATGATGCGCGCCGTCGCCGACGGGCGCATGGACGCCGAGCCCGGATCAAAGTACGAAGATGAATTGCATTATTGTTTAGTTTGCCGCGCGTGCGAAACGGTGTGTCCGAGCGGCGTTCAGATGGAAGCACTCGTCGAACACGCGCGATTTGATATGAAGGCGCGCGCGCCGAAAACCGGACGCGCCGCAAAACTAGAAAAGTTTTTGTTAAGAACCGTTCTGCCGAATCGGAAGTGGCTGCGCCGCGCCGCCGACGCGCTTTCGATCTATTCAAAAACTCCCGTTGGAAAAATATTAAAAAAGACGGGCCTCGCCGAGCGGTTCTTCCCGGGCTCGACCTCAAAAGAATTTATGATGCCGCGCGTGCCAAAACGCGAACACCGCCGCGGACTTCCGCAATTGTTACAAGCCGTCGGCCAGAGCCGCGGGCGCGTCGCGATTCAGGAAGGATGTGTAGCATCGCAATTATTACAAGAAATTAATGAAGCGACCGCGCGCGTCCTGACGCGAAACGGATGGGAAGTGGTATTGTGGCAATCGCCGTCGTGCTGCGGCGCGCTCCATGCGCACGCGGGCGATCTGGAGTATTCGCGCGAACTCGCGAAACGTAATATTGAACAATTCGAAAAATCGGGCGCGCAGTGGTTTGTATTCAATTCCGCCGGCTGTGGATCGCATACCAAATCGTACGCACGCCTTCTTGAAGCCGACGCCGCGTGGGCCGCGCGCGCAAAAGTAATATCACAAAAAACGCGCGACATTAGTGAATTCCTCGTCGAGACAGGCTACAAATCGCGCTCGGGCCCGCGCGCGCTGCGCGTCGCGTACGATGAACCCTGCCATTTGGTACACGGACAGCGCGTGTCGTCGCAACCGAAACAATTGTTACAATCCATCCCGGGTTTACAATTAGTGCCGCTCGCGGGCGCGACCGACTGCTGCGGCGCCGCGGGATTATATAGTTTAGAACGCACGAATGATTCGATGACGATCCTCGACCAAAAAATGCAACAAATCCGCGAAAGCCGCTGCGAAGTGTTAGCAACGGGAAACCCGGGCTGCATTTTACAATACCGCATCGGCGCCGCGCGCGCCGGACTCCAAGTTCAGATTCTGCATCCGATACAACTCCTGGACGAAGGCTAATGATCCGTTAATCTAGCGCCCGCGTCCGCTTTTTCACTTTGCGACGGTGTCTCATGGGTTCGACAACAAAGCAGCTTCTGTTAGGAATTCTCCTCGGAGCCATCGCGGGAACGTTAATAACATTTTTAACATTCAGTGGGGCGCAAAATCCTGCCGGAACGAATACTACTGAAAAAACTTCCGAGCCTTCTTCCGAATTATCACAAAAACCTCGAGGTCTCGCTGAAGCGGAGCAGGCCGCGGAAACATCGCAACGCAAAACTGCAACAAAAGGCGAGGAACCCGCGCCGGCCGATCCGAGTAAAGTTAAAGAATACATCGGAAAGGCAAATGCACAAATCAAGAACGAACGCGGCGAAGGTATCATTTCGGGAACTGTAAAAGACGCGGCCGGCCAGCCTCTCGCGAATATGACCATTCGCCTCCAGCCGCGAGTCTCGCGCGCTCCGCGTGCAAATATGAATAGAAGCGGCATCGTTCCGAAAACCCCGACACTCGAAGAGTCCGTCCGCGACACCATCGATTATTATCAACGCACTACGGCGCTCAGCCGCCAAACGCTTTCGGCGGCCGACGGACACTTCAGTTTCGGCGAGCTTGCGAATCAAACATATACAGTTGAAGCGTTCGGCGAGAATTATACAGTTGAATATAATAATGCAAGTTTCTCGGGTGTTCGGCCCGGGGATACAATCCATTTTGTTGCAATTCGACTCGTCGGCGTTCCGGTCGAAGTTCTCGAACCCGATGGGAGCGTCGCGAAAACCGCGACAATTGTAGTTTCCGTCGAATCGGGAGGTTCGACTTCGTCGCAAACGCATCCGTGGTCGACTGAATATAATAAGATATATGTAAAAGGCGGTTCGCCCTTTTTTGTAGCTATCCCAGACGAAGCGACTTTTACCCCGGCCGGCGGACCGATGCAAAGCGAAATTAGCTCGGACAAAGTCTCTGTAACAGTCTCCGAGTTGGCACCGCCGGAATTGATACGTTTGCAATTGAAGGAAAGAATTGGAATCATTTGCAATGTTCGCATGCCAAGCGGTGATCGAAGCGGGCGGCTCGAAGTGCGGTTATTGGAATGCCCGCCGGGAAGTGCGCCTGATCTAAAACTGCTTGCTACAGAAGGGCAATCACAACCAATCTGGGATCACCTTCAGAAAGTGTCATTTCTTAATTTAATGCCGGGAACGTACGCGATCGGCGCCAAACGCGGAAGCGAAATTGTAGCCCATGAAATTGTTACTCTCGTTAACAAAGCCGTAAACGTAGAACTTACAATTCCCGAACAGTCGAATTCGGATTTGATTACCGTGCGCGCAACGTCGTCTGCTGGAACTGTTGTATCTGATCTTCGCTTCAATTTCCGAATACAAAAGAAAAACAGGACGAATACTTCGTCGATGGAAGCGCGGCGCCAGCCGAACGGCGACTTCTTGTTAAGCCCGCCCGACGCGATGGAAACCTATTTTACAAAAAAATGGGATTCTGGAACGCGAGTATTCTTAACGGCAAATTCCACATCGATGGGGCGAAAAGAAGTCGAACTCGTCGAAGGCCAAAAGAATGTACAAATTGTATTCATGGATCCCGCGAAAGTTAAAGTAATCGTCGCGGGATATAAAGGAAGCGGGCAGGAAGGAAAAGTTACATTTGGCGTGCGCGGCCCGAAAGTTCCTGCCGCCGCAGGGGATCGAAGTTATCGCGGCACTTCGACCACAAATGCCAGCATTGGAGCCGACGGAACGGGCGTTTCGAATCCCGTCGAACCCGGTGATTATGATATTTTATTATATGTATCTAATTCCGAAGCCGGCATCGGCGGTGATACGGCGGTCGCCGCGACGCGCGCCGTAACATTAGTTTCCGGCGAGAATGTTATTACCATTCCGCTCGTGCAGCTTTATACCGTTACGGTCCGTTTTCCTTCGAAACCAAGCGGAACTGTAGGATTGCGAAAGGCCGACGACGATGGCATCTCGTCGCCCAGCTCGCAGGAGCTCGACGACAATGGAATTGTTACATTCAAAAACGTCGCCGCCGGCGAATATACCATTACGCCGTTCTTCGCGCGCGGTGAGTTTATGAAAATAAATGTTCCGACCTCCGGTACGATCGAATTCCAAGCATCAAAAATGAATGCATTTCGAATTCGAATCCGCGACTCAAACGGTTCTGTAGCAAAGGCCGGGTTTCAAAACGGCGATCTCATCATTGGCATCGACGGAAAAGATTTTGAAGATATCAATTCGATGACGGCGGCGATTATGCAAGCATCGGCGCAAAACACGGATTGTTCATTTCGCGTAAATCGCAATAACTCGATTATTACTATTTCGTGCAATGCAGGACTCTTCGAAAATCCGACGTCGAGCGGAGCTTCGTTTGAGCCCGCAAGCCGTTAATTGTAGTTTCCTCTTATTATAGTTAACTCTTTAACGCCTCACCCGACTCATGGAGCCGCGAGCGCGATGCGGCGAGGCGCTTTGCTAACGATTCGCGCGTCGGCTGCCACGGATCGCTAAGATTCGCGGAGCGCTCGACCGAGCGCGTCATTAATTTTACAAGACCTATCAAATCGTTTTTGGATACAAATTCGGGGGCGAGGCCGGTCGTTGCGTCGTCGGGATCCGGGTCGGGAATATTATGATAATTTCCGAGCGCGAGGCACATCGCGCCCGCGGGCCGGCCGTCGAGTTGATAGGCGGTCGATTCGCACGCGCCGCCCTGCATGAGCCGGCGTTGATAACGAAATGTTGTATCTCCCTTTACTAATTCTTCCGCGCAGTCGCGCAAAAACGCGGAGATGGCGGGGTCAAATGTAGCAATTCGGTCGCCGACGCGCACGATCGGGCCGTCGCCAATGGTAGCATTGCCGCCGCGCGCGGCCGAACACTCCAGTCCGACGATCGGTAGTGTTTTACTAATAAACGGATTTTCGAGCATCGCGAGCGCGCCGACAAAACCGACTTCCTCGGCGCGCGTGAAAATCGCCAGAAAAGTAAGGTCGGCGTTTTTAGTTAATATCTCTTCGACCGACGCCAGAATGGATACTGCGCCGAGCAGGTCGTCGCAGACGCGCCCGACGATGCGGTCGCCGTCGTATTGTAAATACGGAAAATCAAAGGCGGCGTAATCGCCAGTCTTAAATTCTCCGCCCGCACGCGAAAGATTTGTAAAGATTCGGGAGCCTGCCTCCTCGACGGATTTGATAACTCCTGTTCCGGCCGGTTCGCCGTTTTCACGATAATAACAAATCTTTCCGCCGGCGAGCCGCGCGGCGGGATAAACGCGTCCTAACAATTCGAAACGCCCGGCGGAATCGGGGACAAGCGCGGGATGATCGACGTGCGCCGTGAACGCAATCGTCGGCGTTTGCGGCGCGCGGCTGGAACCGCGAACGTTAAGAATACGGTTTCCGGCGGCGTCGATCGTGAGCGTTACGCGCGGAGCGCGCTCCTTCGCAAAGGTATCAATCGCGCGCAACACGGCCGCTTCGCGGTACGGCGCCGTCGGATTCTTTAATATCAATTCCAAAATTTCGTCGAGAGATAATGTTTTCATAGAATTATTATATATAACTATTGAATATATTTATTCACGCGGACGGATATCAAAACGATCGCCGTCGATCCACCTGGCCGCGCCCGACGACAGATCGAGGTGAACGACGCGTGCATGGAGAATGTAATCGTCTGCGCCGCCGCCCGCGTCAACGCAAATATAATGAAAATTCGGAAGCGCATATGCATCAAATGCGGGAGTGTGCCGCCACTTCAAATGGTCGCTCGCAAAACGATGCCGATGCGCTCCGCCGCCGCCCGTTACAACCATTGAAATCGATTCGACCCAGAATCTTTCATAAGCATGCACGTGGCCGCAAAAAATGGCGCCGAGTTTTTTTAACTTTCGAAGTCGCGGCAAGAATGTTTGTGATGTAAAGCGGTCGTCGCCGTACGTCGTCGTATTTGTAAACGGCGGATGGTGCCAAACCGCAATGACAGTCTTAATGTTAGGATCGGCGTCCGCGGCCGACGCCTGCTTCTCAATCCATTCCGACTGCTCGTGGATCTGTGCTTTTGTTAATATCCTAACGTTCGAGTCCAGCAACAAAAAACGTATATGATAGAAATCGCGCCGCCCCCAGTTTTGTTGCGTGTCGCGCGGAAAACGCAAGAGGAACTTGGCCATTCGCACTTCTGCATTCGAACTGCGCGGAATCCAGCCGTACGTTTCGTGGTTTCCGGGAACGGCGTCAATCTTAATATTCGCCGATCCTAATATTTCGACGTCTCTATCAAATAGATTCCAGGCGCTTTCCGACGCGTCGGGAACGAGATCGCCCGTATCCATAACAAGTTCCGGCCGCTCCGCCGCAATCTTTTCAAATATCAATTGTCGCGGGATCTCGTTGCGGGCGCGCCAATCGCACCAAATGGGTCTGCGGTGATCGCCGACGACAACGAAGCGTGGCATAGTCGCTAACTGTTATTTTAACTTAAACAGCCTGGCGGTATTATTATAAAGTATATTTTCCTGGCTCTCGGCCTTGAGCGGGAGCGCGCGAAACGCCGTCAGGTTTTCTCCGATATCCTTCACGCCCGGGCTCGGCCAGTCGGTTCCAAACAACACTTTATTATTTATTTCTTCGAGGCGCGGAAAATATTGTAGCAATGTCTTTGGCGGAATTCCGGAGCAATCGGCCCAAAGGTTAGAATGCCGTCGTAACAAAAAGAACGCGGCGTCGGCCCAGAGCGGGCGTCCGAGATGCGCGAGAATAAATGTTACTTTTGGAAAATCTAAACAAACGTCATCAAGCGGCATCGGATCGCCGAGGCGCGAGCGCGCGCCCGGAAATATCGACGTTCCCGTATGCACCATGACGGGAACGTTATACTCGGCGGCCTTTTCATAAATCGCGGCGAGCGCGTCGTTGCCGCGCTGATAATCATCAATTAAAAAACCCTGATGCGGCGGGTGAAGTTTGATTAATGATATTTTTAACGTTCCACAGAGCCGGTCCATTTGCGCGCGCGCGTCGCCGGCCGATTTAACCAATCGTGGATGCACGCCCCCGCATGCAATAATCCGATCGGGGTGCGCGTCGCGGTATTTCGCCGAAAAATCATTGGTAGCATCCGTAAAACCCATCAAATCGGGGCTCGGATAATTTATAATAACAACGCGCTCGACCCCGCACGTATCCAAATAACGAATGAGTTCATCGGGATTGCGAGTGACGCGTTCGAGCCACGCGGCGTCGGGCCTTTGTTGCAGCCACTTCGCGCGAATTTCAGGCCGCACTTCGTCCCACGGCTGAATATGAATATGTGCATCGATGACGCCCATAATCTAAATATTACTATTTCGCGCCGCCGTTATATTTATAAAAACCTTCGCCGGTCTTGCGTCCGAGCTTTCCTTCCGAAACCATCTTTCGCATGAGATCGGGCGGGCGGAATTGTTCACCGATCGTGCGATGTAAATATTCCGCGATTGCTAATCGTACGTCGAGGCCCACAAGATCTGTTAACTCGAGCGGACCCATCGGATGCCCGTATCCGAGTTTCATCGCAGTATCAATATCGGCGGCTGAGGCAACGCCCGACTGAACCATTCGTATCGATTCCAATCCTAATATAATTCCTAAGCGCGACGACGCGAAGCCCGGCGAATCTTTAACAATAATCGGAGTCTTGCCGATCGACTCTGCAAACGCGCGCGCACGTTCGAGCGTGTCCGCAGATGTATGATCGCCCTGGACGATTTCTAACAATTTCATGCGCGGTACGGGATTGAAAAAATGCAATCCTATAAATCGCGCGGAGTGTGTGACGGCGTGTCCGATCTCTGTAATGGATAACGACGACGTATTTGTAGCCAGAACTGTATCATCGCGCGTAATCGCCGCGACTCGCCGGAAAACGTCTTTCTTTAAATCTAATCTTTCCGGAATTGCTTCAATAACAAGATTCGCCTCGCGCACGGCTTCTTCGAGGTCCGCGGTCGTTCGCACATTTGCTAATATTCCATCGCGTTCGGCGGGCGTCGCTTTTTTTAGTTCAATCGCCTTTTCGAGCGTTTTTACAATACTATCAAATCCGCGCTGCGCGAGTTCGGGCGTCACATCGTAAAGAAAAGTCGCGCGGCCCGATGCGGCGCACACTTGGGCGATGCCGTGGCCCATCGTGCCCGCGCCCAGAACAGCAATATTGGGAAAGAGAATTTCAGTCATAAATAGGCGGCCGAGTTTAGCAATCCCGACCCTTTGACTCCAATTTCGGACACAAGCCAGACGGAACGCTGCGCGAGCGTCATCACGATTCCATATCCATTCGAAGCCAATCGCCGCCGCGGCGCGCACGATCGCACGCTGGGTGGGCGGTTTATTAGCGTTCGTTCATTAGTAATTCTCGAACCCTGTTCGAGCGCGCTCTCCTTTTGTGCGCACGCGAACGCAGTGTGACGCGGCCTGTTGGGTCTTCTAATGCTTTCTTAATTTTGAAAAACGGAAGTTAACGAAACTTTAAGTTACAATAATTTTCGTGGTACGGCGATTGATAGCGGCGGGTGGAATTAGTTTGGTTGGCGCCGGTGCGAAACGCGTGCAAAATTGCTATGCAACATTTGCGCAGTGTTCCGTAATGACACAACTGGACTGATTTGCTTGCGTCAAAAAATAGTAACAAACGCTGTCGCAAATTTTTTGATGTTCTCGATGTGCCGTAGCTCGTATCGAAAAACGGCGATTGATGCGCGGTGAATAGGTTAACGTGTTAATTTTATTCTAAGCGTTTCAACGCCGAGTGTGGGGAGGGGGCGGCGCCGCCAGGCGTTGCCCCCTTTTTATTTATGTTGCAAGTGTCGTCAGACACTGCCCCCTTTTTTTATGTATACTGTGCGACTGAGCTACTTTTTAGTAACTTTCTTGTCGATCGTCTTCGCCGTCTCCAAGTCAATAATCGGCGAATAGTTTAATTCTTCGATTTCTCCGCGCTTCGCACGAACGAACGCGACGGCCGCTGCGCCCTTCGGGAATTGTATACGCCACTCGTGCGGCAGGACTACGTGCGCGTAGCCCTCAGAATCGGTTGTAAACGTTAAATTTGTAAATTCGGCGGCTTTCGTGGCGTCGCCTCGCAGAATTGGTATATTAACATTTTCCATCTCAAAACCCTCGCCCGGACGCCCCAGCACCGCCCAGCCTTTCGCGTTCGCAACGCTAAGAATAGAAAGAATAGTAGCTTTTCCAGCTCCGTATACAATTTTGAGTTCGACGCTCTCCCCCGCCGGCGCGGACGGCGCCACGGAATTGTAGTACCACGCAAGCGGATCGCCCGGATCGGCGCCTGCTACAATTCCGGCGGTACGAAGCGCGGAAACGACAGCGCGAGCCTCAAGCGCGTAGCCGCGCGCAGTCGGGTGCCCATCTTGAAATAATATTTCGCGCCTTCGTCCTTCTTCTATCAATTTTGCCCCGAACGGCGCGGTGTTAACAAATACGGCCCCGACTTCGGCCGCGCACTGTTCGAGCGTTTTTGATACATTTCGATAACGCTCGGCGGGATCCAAATACGACACGAATATTAATTTTGTATCCCTGCGACGCGCAACGTCCGCGAGCAAACGAATGTCGGCGCGCAGGCCCTGCTCGACGCTTGCGTCGTACGCAACCGATCCCTCGCGGCGTTTTATTGCAAACGGGGCGTCGTCGATCGCCGCGGCTTGCGTTGTCGCGCCTGCTTCGTCGCGCCTTTTTGATATATTATTTTCGGCCTCTTGGCCCGGTTGCGTTGCGGCGGTTGCGCTCCTGCCGGCAAATAGAATTCTGCCTAATCTTACAATTCGCAGGGCGTCGTACCAGCGCGCCTCTTCATCGCGCACAAATATTGAATTATTAATTCCAATTCTCAACACCAGCGCCGCGGGATGATACTGTTCCATCGCGCGTGTCGCTTCGTCAACGGCTTTCCACGACGTCGAACTGGATCGCCCCAAATTGATAGATACAATTCCGGGCGGCGCGATTTGATTTGTTAACGATTCGACCGCTGACGGGAGACACTCCGCCGGCTCCACCCACAATCCATACGTATGCGAATCCCCGGAAAACACTACAATTTTCGAGAGTGGATTCTTTACTACCACCACGGGGAGCGGGCGTGTCGGCTTCGCAAACGCCGCCGCGATTTGTAACGCAACTTCGATCGCGGCAATCGATATAACAATTCCCGCCGCCAAGGCAATCGCGCGGCGCTTCCAACTGGCCATTGCAACAGAACTGGTACTATTACTCAATTTTTAATACAACTTTTCCGAAGACGCCGCGTTCGCCGAGCCGCCGGTGCGCGTTTTGGACGTTGTCCATCGTAAATATAGAATCGATGACGGGCGAGAGTTTCTTTTGCCTCATGAGCCGCGCCAATTCATGCAATTCGCCGAGCGGGCCCATCGTCGATCCGAGGATTGATAAACTCTTAAAGAACACGAGCCGGAAATCCGTTTTTAATTCAAAACCCGCCGTGGCGCCGCACGTTACTAATTTTCCGCCCTTGACTAATAATTTCACGTCGGCTTCAAACGTCTTCGCGCCGACGTGGTTCACGATCGCGTCGACGCCGCGCTTATTTGTAATTTTCTTCACTTCGGCGGCGAAATCGGAAGTTTCATAATTCACGGCGAAGTCGGCGCCGAGCTCCAGCGCTTTTGTACATTTCGCGTCGCTGCCGACGGTCGCGATGATTTGCGCCCCGAGAAGTTTTGCAATCGCGATCGACGCAGCGGAAACGCCCGAACCGGCCGCGTGGATCAGTATCGTTTCGCCCGGTTTTAATAATACCCGTTTTGTTAGCATGTGCCACGCGGTCAAGAACGTTAACGGCCACGCGGCCGCAATTGTAAAATCCTGATCGCCCGGCATGATCAAACAATTACGCGCGGGTACACATATATATTCGGCGCACGTGCCGTCGCGCATTTCTCCAAGGATTCCATAGTTCCTGCAAAGTTGATCTTGGCCCGAAGTACATAATTCGCAGACGTTACAACTGTAGCCAGGCGCGAGCGCGACGCGGTCGCCAACTTTAACATTCAAAACCCCGCCGCCGATCTTATCAATAATTCCCGCGCCGTCGCATCCGGGAATGATAGGAAGCGGAAACGTGTGGCCCGGCACGCCGCGGCGAACCCAAATATCCAAATGATTAAGCGCGGCCGCCTTGACCGCGACGCGCACTTCACCGAATCCCGGCTCGGGAGCGGGCCGGTCTTCGATCAGTAGTTTATCGTAATCTCCGTGTTCGCGGACGACGACTGCTTTCATATTATTTATTTACCTTTTTTATTTATTTTATTAATTATCGGCCTTTGAAAGATGCTTTGCGTTTTTCAACGTAAGCCGAGAGCCCTTCTTTAGCATCTTCCGATGCAAACAATTTCGCCTGGAGTTCCCGCTCGATCGCGAGGCCGTATTCGAGTGGAAGTTCCGCGCCCGATTGCACAGATCGCTTCATGTGGCCGATCGCCATCGCCGCCGCGCGCGGCGCGCAGAATTGCAACGCATAATCGAGAATTCTACTAAACCAATTATTAAGATCGGGCGCGTCGATGATTTGATCAATGATACCGATCGACTTCGCTTCGTCTAATGTTAATAATCGGCCCGTCGCCATCATTTCAATCGCGCGCGACTTTCCGACCGCGCGCACGAGTCGTTGCGTTCCACCCGTTCCCGCGAGCACGCCAAGATTCGCCTCGGGCAGCCCCGTCTTTCCGCAGTCTTTACCATTCTCACGGCGCGCGATGCGAAGGTCGCACGCGAGCGCCACCTCGAGGCCGCCGCCGACAAAATTACCATTCATCGCGCCGATCACTAACTTTGGAGTTTGTTCCATCCGCGAAATCGTTTCATTCGCATGCAAACAAAAATAATACTTAAATGCCGGCTGCATTTGTTTGAGAACATTAATATTCGCGCCGACGCAGAAGTGTTTTTCGCCGGCTCCCGTAAGAACGATCACGTGAACATTCTCGTCGAAGCGCGCTTTTAAGATACAATCGTCGAGCGCGCGCATCATTTCATGAGTATATCCATTCAGCGGCGGATCGTTGATTGTAAGAATCGCAATCTTGCCTTCATTCGCGGTTTGATAGGTTACAAGTTCGGACATGTTGATTTTTTATCGTTATGTTCTTCGATAAGAGATTTAGCGAACGTTTAAAATTCCAATTTCTGTTACATGTTTGACGACTTCATCGGCGACGGCGGCGACCGTTTTGCCGGATGTATCAATTGTTACATTGGCTTCGGCGTAGAGCGACTCGCGCTCTTTTAGTAAATTCCGCATGCGCTCCATTGCGAGCGGATCGTTGCCCATTGGCCGGTGGTCGCCTTGTTCGACGACGCGATTCCAATGGTCTTCGGGCTCCGCGCGCAGCCAGACGGTGGCGGTTTCTTTTTTTAATAATTCAAAACTTTCGCGGCTTGTAACAATTCCACCGCTCGCAGCAATAACAATTCCCGCGCTCGCGGCTGCATTCATTCCAACGTCGCGCGGAAATAACCGGCGGACGGCGTCGAGCTCCAAGTCGCGATAATACTTTTCGCCGTGTAATACAAATATTTCTTGCAGCGCAAAACCCGCGGCTTCTTCTATCTTTTGGTCTAATTCAACAAAACCGAATCCGAGCTTTTCCGCGGCCGCTTTTCCAACACTACTTTTCCCCGCGCCGCGCAATCCTAATAATGAAATTGCCCTGCGCATTTGTTGCATTTCGAGCAGCGACGAGCACGTCGTTTGGAGCGCGTCCGAGATTTGTAATAAACTCGCGATCGATGGGTTGCCCACTCCGAGTTCGATTTGCGCGAGGAAACGTTCCGAGAGCCGCGAGCGTTCGGCGAGTGCGCGGCGGCTGAGTCCACGCTGTTCGCGCAACCACCGCACGCGGCTTCCGACGACTTTTAGTAGTGATCCGGCGCTCATTTCAGCACTAAAGTACATGGGGGACTGTCCCCTTGTCTACAACTTTGTAACTATAGTGCTTGCGGACCCCCACAAATCGTTATATCCTCTTCGCCCCAATGACCGATTTTGAAACCCACCCGAGCCATTATAAACATTGGCTTCTGACCCTCGACGGCGCCGTCGCGCGCCTCGCAATGAATATTGCCGAGGACAAGCCCTTCAAGCCCGGCTACCGGCTGAAACTGAATAGTTATGATCTCGGCGTCGATCTGGAACTGAGCGACGTCGTCCAGCGCATTCGCTTCGAACATCCCGAAGTGAAGACTGTTATTATTACAAGCGCGAATTCACGAATTTTCTGCGC
>JBJXHE010000040.1:0-14669 GCA_046160785.1 Planctomycetota bacterium | reverse complement strand
TTGTTTTTCGATTGCTAACAATCGTTCGAGCAGGGCAGGAATGGTATTCACTTCGCCGGAACGCGACGCTGCTAATAATGCGCATTCCACCGACGCACGCGCGAGCGGACCCGCGAACCGCGCGCGTTCGCGCGCGAATACTAAATGTCGCACCATCGATTCCAAGCGGTCGGCGCCGGCGAGCTTTGCTTGTGATAGCAATTCTTCGCGGACCTCGCCCACTTCTGTTACAAGTTCCGTGTCGGCGCCGCAGAGCGCGATCGTTAAACATGTCCGAAAATGATCGGCGAGCTGACTTAACAATTCCATCGGTTCGCCGCCGCTCGCGACGTGGCCGCCGACTAATGTTAATATTTCGCCTCGCCGCTCTTCGAGAACCGCATTCGCGAGCGACATTAACAATTCGCGGCCGGCGGTGCCCATGACTCGCGCGAGGTCGTCTTCTGTAGGATTGCTTCCGGAGAATGCTACTAATTGGTCGAGCAGCGACAGGCTGTCGCGCATGCCGCCGCGCGCCGCGCGCGCGATCGCCTGGAGCGCTGGTTCCGAAACGTTCACGTTTTCGAGTTTACAAATATCCGCGAGCCGCCGCGCAATCGCCGATTCATCAATTCGACGGAATTCGAAATATTGGCATCGAGAGCGGATCGTGTCCGGAATTTTTTCGGGCGCCGTTGTTGCAAATATAAATTTCGCGTGCGCAGGCGGCTCTTCGAGCGTTTTTAATAATGCGTTGAACGCGCCCGTTGATAACATATGCACTTCGTCCAGAATTGTAATTCGGAAACGGCCGCGCATCGGACTGAATGCAATTCTTTCGCGCAGCTCGCGAATATTATCAACGCTATTGTTAGAAGCGGCGTCGATCTCGACGACGTCGACGTCGGTGCCTTCGTCAATCCCTTTGCAAGAATCGCATTTTCCACACGGGCTCGGCGTCGGCCCTTTTTCACAATTGAGCGCGCGTGCAAGAATCCGCGCCGTCGACGTTTTTCCCGTGCCGCGCGATCCTACAAATAAAAATGCGTGTCCGATCCGGCCGCTCGTGATCGCCTGCGTGAGGCCTTTCGCAACGGACTCCTGCCCGACGAGATCTTCAAAACTTTTCGGACGATACTTGCGGGCGAGGACGAGGTACGACAATGGATACTAAAATTATGTAATTATTAAACTTTGATATCATTCATATAAAAATACGACTGGCCGAACCAAGCTTAACCGCGGCACCCGAAGACAATCTCTTATGGCTGCTCGGTTCCCCGCCTGACCAGGTTCGAGCGACTTCGTCGCACGGAGCCCAATCCGGCCAGTCGCGTTGTATTGTAGTCAACGGCCTTCGAATGGATATAAGGAAGAAATGGCGGAGAGGGTGGGATTTGAACCCACGAAGCCATTGCTGACTTACACGCTCTCCAGGCGTGCGCCTTCAGCCGCTCGGCCACCTCTCCGCGCTCAAAAAACCTGCATTTAGAATCAATATATCAATTATTTTTATTGTAAATTGGCGGAGAGAGAGGGATTTGAACCCCCGAAACCCTTTCGGGTTTACCCGCTTTCGAGGCGGGCCCGATCAGCCGCTCCGGCATCTCTCCGTTCAATAGTTGATTCGTTAGATTCGCTTTTTGCAGCATTCGCTGCGCGGCGTTTCTGTTGGAAGAACCGTTGCATCCGCTCTTTGCAAGCATCTATTAAAACGCCCGGCGTGACAGCCGTTTTATGATTAAACTTCGGCGAGTTCGGCGCGCTTTGTGTTAACAAATCCGTTTGCGAACCCGCGGCGCCGAATTTTGTATCAAACGCGCCGAACACAACGCGCTCAATCCTCGAATGCAATATTGCGCCCGCGCACATCGCGCACGGTTCAATCGTTGAATATAACGTTGCGCGATCGAGACGGCCCGCGCCGGCAGCTTTGCACGCGTCCTGAATTGCTAATATTTCCGCGTGGGCCGTGGGATCGAGCCGCTGTTCGCAGCGATTATGATTGCTAGCAATTGCGACGAGCCCGTTTTCTGTATCAATAACAATAACGGCGCCGATCGGAACCTCGTCTTCACGAAATGCCGCGTCGGCTTCGCCGAGTGCGCGCAGCATCCAGAATTCGTCGGCGGGGATCGGGGCGTCCATCGATGGCTACAATTGTTAAACGTGTATCAGCGTTTCGGAATACTTGCAGTAGCAGTTAATAATTTACCAAAGAGCGAAAAACCGTTTGCCGGCCGCAATCGCCGTCGGCGACTTCGACTGAATTCAAACTGTTAAAACTGGTGCGCCCGACGGGAGTCGAACCCATAACCACCAGCTCCGTAGGCTGGTGCTCTATCCAATTGAGCTACAGGCGCGTTTTTGGGGGAAGCGGTTTAGCGCCGGTGCGGGAGAGCGTCAAGGATGCGCGCCGGAATTCAATGATTTGCGAATCGGCGCGGAAGTGTGAACAATCGCGGCCATGCTGATTTTCGCGAGCTTAATTTTGACTTTTGCCCAACAACCCGAGTCGCGCCCTGCGGAGGCGCCCGCGACGCGGCCCGCGCCGAATACGCTTGTCGTTGCGAGCGTCGCCGACAAAGTCGTCGCGATTATTAATGATGAAGTTATTACAAAATCTGAAATTGATACAAGACTCGCGAACGTCATCGCAACGCAGGGAATTAAAGATAACGCCGCGATTGAGGAAGCGCGCGAACGGATTCGCAACGATTTGGGCGTTCAATTATTATTAACACAAGCCGCAAGAAAATTAGCATTCGACGACAAGCAAATTGAGGAAGGCGCAAAACAAAGAATCGCCGAAGAAGAAAAAAGAAGCGGCGGGCGCGCGGCGCTGCATCGTAACATTCAAGCGCAGGGCAAGAGCGTGGCGGAATGGGAACGCGAACAGAAGAATCGTGTATTGATGCAACGATTATTAGATTCGGAGATTGGATATGATTACCGCCCCGAAAAGGAAATTGTAATAACGCCGGCGATGATTCGCGCGTATTATAGAGATCATCCGGAGGTGTTCACGACGGAGGGCCCGATGGTTCAGGCTCGGATAATATTAATATCCGACGCAAAAGCGCGCTCTCACGAAAACGCCGTCGCGCGAGCAAATGAACTATTAAAACGCATCAAGGACGGCGCCGATTTTGTTGAACTCGCGCGCGAGTTTTCCGAACACCTTCCCGAAGAAGGCGGGCTGCTCGGCTGGGTTGAGAATGACAAAAGAATTAACGATGCGACCGTGCGCGAATACTTATTTTCACACGATGTTCATTCTGTGAGCGGCGTCCTCGAAATCGACCGCGGAGTTGCGATTGTTAAGATTGAAGGAAAACGCCCGGCGGGCCTGCGCCCGTTTCGCGACCGCGAGACTCAAGAAAGAATTCAGCGGGAGCTTCACGACGTGCGCGGCAACGAACTCCGATTTGCGCTCGTGCGGCGGCTTCGCGCTGAAGCGTACGTCTGGCCCGAAGATTTCTTAGCGAAGTAAACTTCTAAAAAGTTTACGTAATATTATCAATAACGCGAACGCTTACGATTCGCGATGATGCAATAAAATTGTAAATTCGCGAACGTTCTTCACACCGGCTCCGAAATCCAGCAGGCCGCTCTTCTTCTCGGATTTCATATGTACAGAAACGGGGCCGTTCTTGTCGCCGTCGACCCAAACTTCAAATTGATGCACGACGCCCATCGAGCATTGAATTTCACCTTTGACGCGCGCGCCGTCCGGGTCTTTTGTTAGTATTTTATAACGTTCCTGATCTTCGATGAGCCGGATGACGGCTTCATACATATCCTGCCGCCGGCGCTGAAACTTCGGCGGCCGGAGCGTTGGATCGGTGGACGCAAAATCTGTCTGTGCCGACGACATTCGTTATATCAGTAGCTTAATATTAATTAGAATGTATCAATGAATGTGCTAGCTGGGCGACGTTTGCTTTTTCGCCGCGGACTTTGCAGAGGGCTTGCGCGCTGCTTTAACAGTTCCCTTTGTTGTAGTCTTCGCAGCGGCTTCCTTCGCGGCACGAGCGATCGCGCGGTGCAATCGCGATTTGTAGCGTGCAGCCGCGTTCGGATGGATGGCGCGCGTCTTCGCTGCCTTATCAATTCTTTTCATTGCATTTGGAATCTCGGTCTTCGCGCCCTCGAGGTTTCCCTTCGCCGCGAGAGTGAGAACTTTCTTAATCTCCGTCCGGTAAGAACTCTTCGTCGCTTTATTACGAATACGACGCGCTTCGTTTTGACGGATGCGCTTGCGAGCGGATACAGAATGAGCCATGTTCAGTTATCAGTTTTCCTAAGAGTAACAATCAGTGGTTAACATCGGCCGGAGGCCGACGGGTTGTAACAATCCGGCAGCCGCCGGAAATGCGGGCCGAAGAGTGTGACGGTGAATGCCCCTGCTGGCAAGGCTTCACGTTTGAAGGCGCCGAACTTTTTCGCCGACGTCGCGATAAGCAATATCAATTTCATAGATTCGCAAGTAAAACGCGAGCGCGCCAGGATTCGAACCCATGCGTTCCGAGATGACGCCGAGATTGTAAAGCACCTCTTTCGTACGCGGGCTTCCTTCGGGCAGCGATTCGAGCGCTTTCTCAAACTGTCGCTTCGCTAAATCAAACAGCCCCTTTTTGTAAAAAGCCTGGCCGAGTGTGACCAGCGCGTCGGTTTTAACGCGCGGATCGGTGACGGCTTTTTGTAGTTCTCCAACAGCCTCGTCGACATCGCCGAGTTTTAGTAACAATCGGCCGAGTTTATAACGAACGGTCATGTCGGTCGGATGGTCGGCGACGCGCGCTCGCGCATCGTCGACTTCAAATGCTAATTTTTCTTTTTCGGCTTTTGCTAATAATTCGGCGGCCGCCGGATCTGTTGCAACGCGCGCGCGCAATTTATCAATTTCGCGATCGAGCGTGCGCGTTTTTAATAATCCACGGCGCGCGCGAAGATCAAAATCATCCGGCGAATATTGCAAAGCGCGTTCGACGCAATCCAGCGCGGCTTCGGGATCGTTCTTTCTTTCGTATAATTTAGCAATCTCTTTGAGAATATTAATATTCGACGGCTCATTCGCGAGATCCCCCATGAGGCGGTCGATCTCGGCGTCGATCTCGCCGGCCGTATGCAATAATCTTTTTTCCTTTTCGAGTTCGCCGGCTTTCGACTTGTCTTTCATCAATTCGCGCGAGTGGCCGGCCGTTTCGAGACCGGATGATAATAATGCGCCCTCGGCGGCGAGGTCTTTTCTGGCTTTGAGCGCTTCCTGGTCGCGCGGATTGATTTCAAGAGCTTTACTAAAACATTCGATCGCGCGCGCGAACTCTTTCTTTTTTGTTAATAATGCGCCCGCGCGTTTCCACGCCTCTGACGCACCCGGAACCGCCTCGGCTGTTATTTCATAAACGGCAAGCGCGCCGTCGCGTAAATTAGCTAATTCCAGCGCGTTTCCTAATTCTAGATTTACATTGATATTGTTAGGATCAAGCGAAACATAACTTTCGAACGCCTCGGCCGCTTTTGCATAACTCTTCGCGGCGAGCAACGTCTTCGCGAGCGCGAGCGACGGGCCGCCCTGAACCTTTGCAATCCAGGCCGACCCGGGCTTCGCTTCGCTTTTTCGGTAGTAAGCGCGGTGCAGCCCCGCGCGGGCGTTGTAGTCGCCGGGCGAAACGGAGAGAAGCTGGCGGTAGAGGTCGATTCCGTAGTCGAAGTTTCGACGGCGGACGGCGTCCTCGGCCTTTTCGAGATGTTTAGTCAGGTCCATTTTGGGCGTTATTTAATGTACACCGAAGCCGCGGCTTCGCAGCGGAAGCTCCCGCTCCGCCAAATTGAAGACTATTATAACTGCGAATGGACATCGCTCTCTATCCCGACCCAGTGCTTCGCAAAAAGGCGCAGCGCGTTACGCAATTTGATGACAATCTTCGCAAGCTCGCCGACGAAATGCATACAACGATGGCGAAAGCAAAGGGCGTCGGACTCGCCGCGCCGCAGGTGGGCCTGTCGATTCAATTGTTAGTATTGAATCCGACCGGGAAGCCGGCCGACGCGAAAACGTTAGTGAACCCAAAATTAACATTAACAAAGGGCGACGAGCTCGGAGAGGAGGGATGTTTATCATTCCCGGGAATCTGGGGCGAGATTTCGCGCGCGCCTTCGCTCACCGTCGAAGGCCAGGACACCGCCGGCAATTTGATACAACTCGAATTGTCAGGTTACGTCGCGCGCATCGTGCAGCACGAATTTGATCATTTGGAAGGTATCCTCTTCATTGATCGATTGTCGCCCGCGGACAAAGTTAGAATTCGAAAAATGTTAAAAAACCTCGAACTTCGCCACCAAGAGCGCGCCGGGGCCAAAGCATAATTATCGCGCGCGGCCGCCCGCGCCCCTACTGCCGTGATTGTAGCATTCGAACGTTCGAAGATTCCACCGCCGCCCGCCCGCGGACGCGTCATAACTATTGGCGTTTTTGACGGCGTTCACGCCGGCCACATTGCGATACTTCATGAAACTGTAAAGAGAGCGCGAGAACTCAAAGCGGAGCCCGCAGTTTTAACCTTTCGTTCGCATCCGCGCGAATTGATATCAGGGCAGGCGCCGCCGTCAATTATATCTATTGACCAAAGACTAAAACTGTTCGAACGCGCAGGAATCGCTCTCGCCGCCGCGATTCCGTTTGATGAAGAAATGCGCAACCTGCGCGCCGACGAGTTTCTCGAAGATTTCTTACAAAAAGAACTCGGCACAAAAGCATTAGTATTGGGCCACGATTCGCGTTTTGGTAAGAATCGAAAAGGCGGCGCCGAATACGCGCGCGATCGCGGCTGGGATGTGTATGAAGTGCCGCAAGTAACAGTTAACAATATTCGCGCGAGCAGCGGCCACGTGCGCGACGCCATCGCCGCGGGGCGGCTCGCCGACGCTGCCGCGCTCCTCGGACGCGATGTTACACTTTGCGGAATTGTAGTGAAGGGCGACGGACGCGGGCGCGGCCTCGGATTCGGAACTGCTAATTTACAATTACAGCACGAAGTGAAACCGCCGCGCGGCGTGTACGCGGCCTCGGTCAATGTCGGCGGCGGCGAACGCCTCGCAATTGTTAATATTGGCGTGCGGCCGACGTTCAACGGAACGAACGAAACCGTTGAAGTTCACATTCCGTGCTGGACGCGCGATTTGTATGAAGAAGTTTTAGAAGTAACCGTGATTGCTAAAGTTCGCGGCGAAAAGAAATTCGCGTCGCCCGAGGCGCTGAAGTCACAAATCGCTCAAGACGTCGACGAAGCGCGCGCGATCTACCTCGCGCGAAATGTAAATTTACCGATCGGTTAATTTTAGCGCGCACCCTCTGGCGCGAGATCGTATTTCGGCGTAGCTTTTTGGGGCATTAGCCAACCACTTTTCAGCAAAGGCTCCCATGCGGTTCTTTTCTACAATTTCAGCCGTTTGCACATTTTTATTATTATTACTGTTTCCTACGATTGCGTCCGCCCAGGCGCCGTTTGGGGGAATATCAACATATCCGACCACCGACGGCCCCGTCGATCTTGCAATTGGAGACTACAATAACGACGCGCTCGTCGACGCCGCGTACGTTCACAGTCCGTTTCAAGTCACGTCGAACGCGATCGGAATCCAGCTCGCGCTGCCTGGCGGCGGCTTTGGGCCGTCTTCAATATTCTTCACGCCCACGCCGCTGCGATTTGTATTAACCACCGACTTTAATAATGACGGCGACCTCGATCTGTATGAAGTGCACGGAAGCGACTCGTCGGTTTTATTAGGAAACGGCGACGGCACGTTCGGCGCGCCGATGGCGCTGCCGGCGATCATCGGCGGGGGCACTGTTACTCCGCGAAAAATCGCGGCTCATGATCAGAACGCGGACGGCAATAAAGATGTACTCATGGCTGGTTCATTTACTGCAATTCTTTCCGTCCAAGGAGCAGATGTTTTGACATATCGAGGCAACGGCGACGGAACATTTACAAACCCTAATATTAAGAATCTCATCGCGATCGCCACCGGACTGGCGCCGTCGCAGGGCAAGTTTGCATTCCACGGTTCGGATTTTAGTGATATTAATAATGACGGGCTCCTGGACGTCGCAATTGTAGCATATACACAACAGCCAAGCAGCCCCGGAAGTGGAAACAAGTCGCAGGATATCTTTATCGCGCTCGCCGACGGAACGGGGGGATTCGGGTCCACGTTTACTACAAATATTTATGCGACGTGGCAGTTAGGCCCAACTCCGCCGGCACAGGCGCCTTTTCTTTTCGATGCCGACGGCGACATCAATCTCGACGTAATACTAAGTTTGGGAAATGTATATTTAGGCGCGGGCAACGGTAATATTACATTATCTCCGAGCGTTAGCCTTCCGGTGCCGGGCATTGTGGCTGTCGCGGATCTCAACGCCGACGGCTTGCCCGACGTTCAAAGCGCGCAATCCACCTTGATACAAATTCGCTTGGCACAACCATCCGCGTTTCTAAGCGATCCCGTGGATTATTTCGGACTCCCCGCAGTGGCCGACCTCTACAATGCGGACGTTGATCAAGACGGGCTTCTGGATTTTTTCTATACATCTTTTGGAATCAATTCATTAGTAATATGTAAAGGAAACGGCGACGGCGGCATTCAAGGCGTTCCCGCTTCGCACCCCGCGGAATCCTTAACATTCGGAAATGCAAACGCGGTGTGCACAACTTCGGCCGACTTCGATCTCGACGGCAAACGCGATTTGATAACTTGCGATGCTACAACTGCACGAATCGCGCTCGGAGACGGCAGCGGCGGATTCGGCGTTGCAACGATGATTCATAATGGTTCGTCGATTTCGGCGTGCACGGCGGGAGACATCAACCGCGACGGTTTTGTTGATATTGCAATTGCGGACAGCACCGCGAATTTAATACAAATATTATTCGGCGCCTGGAACGGAACGCTTACAAACGGCGGATCGTTAGCAACGGGAGCCGAACCTGTCGCGGTTGCACTCGCCGATCTGAATTTCGACGGCTATCTCGATATCGTCACGGGCAACGCGGCCGGCAATTCCATTTCTTATATTATCAATACTCATCCCGGATTTGCTACAAATGTCGACGTCGCAGCCGGCGGTGCTGTTAACAATCTTGCCGTCGCGGATTTGAATCATGACGGTTTTCCCGACGCGGCGGCCACACGCACGGGCGTGCTGTCGGTCGGCGTTTTTATTGGTTCGCTGTCGGGGTTCGCTCCGTTTACTAATTTTGCGACGAGTGTCGCGAATCTCGCGCTCGCGATCGGCGATATTAATAATGACGAACACTTCGATATTGTAACTTTACATACTACAGGTTCGAGCATCGGCGGATCGCGCCTTCTCGGCGACGGCCTCGGCGGTTTCGGTGCGGCGACTACAATTCAGACCGTCAGCGGAACATTAATAAATCCGCCGCGCCAGGCTGTTCTCGCCGACCTCGGCGGCGATGGTTTTGTAGATTTGATTGCCGCTGGAATCGGGCCCGTCGCACACATCTGGAACAATGATCAATTCGGAACATTTAGGGCGCCAGCGTCGCTAAGCGGTCTCGCAAATGCTACAAATCCACGCGAACGCGCCGCCGTCGCCGATTTTAATTCTGACGGGCGGCACGATTTATTTTTACTCGGCGATACAGATTCAACGTTAACTCTAAGCGCGACGACCGTTCCGTACGGAACACTACCATTCGGCGTCGGCACACCGGGCTGTTCGGGCGTCCACGGAATTGCAGCGAACGTCGCGCCGAGAATTAACACTCCCGGATTTATCATATCTTCGACGAACGGCCCGCCGCGAATGTTAGGGTTGGGTTTGTACGGCGATGCAAGTTATCCGCTGGGGCAGGACGCGTTCGCTCTCGGATTCTTAACGTACGTCGATCCGTATCTTTCGAACCCGCTCGGGTTTTTCGAGTTTATTACCGATCGAAACGGCGCCGCGTACGGCCTTGTTCCGATTGCTAATGATGTGAATCTTGTCGGAATGACCTTCACCGCGCAAACGTTTATGTTATGGACCGACGGCTGCCAGCCAACGCCGCTCGGGCTCAGCTCGTCGCGCGCGTTGTTAATAACAATTCAGAATTAGTGAGATGGCGATCTGCGCAGACAACGGATGAAGACTACAGCTCCGACGATCGTTAGTATCATCCACGCGACCGTGTGCGGCGCGATCGGGTACGGGTTTTTGTAAACAAGCAGCGGGACGCTCGCCCAGGTGTGATACCACCACGCCGGGAACGCGTGATTATTAACATACCACGGCCACAAAAGCGGAAAATTGCCGTGAGTTATCAAATCGAAAACAATATGAGAAAGAGCGCCGATCGCTAATGAAACGCTCGCGCGTACTAAACCGGCCGACGGCGGCGCGCCTTCGTTGAGCCGCATGATGAGTTTTTGCGGCGCGAATTGGCGTGCCGCGTTCACTAACAATAGGCCCGGCGGCACACACACTACAATTCCGACGAGGGAGTGTCCGAGCCACTGTCCGAGTTCGCCGCGAAACGGCCAGGCAATGCCATCAACAATATCCGGCATCGCGGCGCCGACGCAAAGAGCTACGCCATCAATCTGTTTTGGATACATCCGCCAGATGGGAAGTATCAAGCCTTGATGCGATGGAAACGCGAGGGGCACGAAAAATTATAGTTTAACGATACCAGGGTTCCGGCCCATTCCGTTTTGCTATAAACCGCCCGATGCCGGCACCCAGCATTCCTAATAAAGACTGAATGCCATAAAAAATCCACTCGATCGGAAATAGATTATGATCATTTCCCATGAACATATCTAAACACGACCAGATCGGGAAGAGCGCCATGGTTGCCATTCCAACGAATCCAAAGTGTCCACGTCCGAAATAACCAAAAATCGCTCCGACAATTACTAAGAGTAAATATGAGATCGGCTTCGCCCCCTCGACCCCGTTTCTAATCCACGGCAAAAATGCCGCGTCGTACTTTTTCGAATTTGGATCGAGCGCTACAGGAATGATAACAACCGCCATCCCGAGACAGGCGGCAAGAAACATTTCAATGAGGGTTCTTTTCACAGCCTCATACTAACATGCGCAGCGAGTCTTTAGACAAAGAGCCCCTGCGAAAGTTTAATACTATAAATCACACGAACGTCAATTATTGTATTATTTGCAGGTGGCGCCATAGCACAAATCACGCGGCGCGTTGATTTAAACTTTAAATCGCGATCAGGCGAGTGCCTTGGCGCCCGGGCGAATCAGGCCGTATAGTCCGACAACGCCCGCTAAGATTCCACCGATCATTAGCCAGATTGTCTTGTCTGTCGGCGCATCTGTGAAGAACCGCGACCAATCGGAACTGAATGATTCTGAAGCATTCACGCCCCAGACAAATAATAATATTCCGATGATCAATAATGCTATGGAAAGTCCTCGATTCATTTTAGTATTCCGTTTTTGTAAGAAAACTTACACAACCTTTCGGCCGCTAATGAGTCGCACCAGCACCACAATGACGGCGACGACGAGCAGGATGTGTATAAATCCGCTGATCGTATAGGATGAAACCATCCCGAGCAGCCAAAGAAGAATTAATAGAATAGCAATTGTATATAACATTTGTTGCCTCCACGCGCCGGGGCGCATTCGTATAAAGTCCAATTTCATTTGGACTAGAAAACATACGCTTGCTCAACTCGACGTTCGAAAACCATTTTTAACCCCTGCCTCGGCAAGCTAAATATACGGTAAAGACCTTACAATTGTTTATCCCCCGCGTAGACCATCCTCGGCTCATCGGGCGGTAATTGTATAACAATGCCCGGAACTTCTTTATCAACCGCGTTAATGAATCGAGATAAAAGATCTTCCCAGTCCTGAGTTCCGGCCGCGTCAAACTTTTTGCTAATACTAACAATTCGAGATTTGACGTCCGCGCGAATTTCGCCCGTCGGGCCGAGGTGTTTTTCGTCGCTGCCCGAGAACGCGGACGCGCCCGCATTCTTAACATAACGTATCAATTTTCGGCGCAGCGCCCGCGTACGTTTCGCCTTTGCGTCGCCGCCCGCGAACATCTCGGCGAACAAATCAACAATAAAATCAATCACGGCGAATAGATACAAAAACCGTCGTTAACAAACGGTGAATTGATAACTGCGAATTGGTGGGCAAGACCGGGATCGAACCGGTGACCCCGTGATTTTCAGTCACGTGCTCTACCGACTGAGCTACCTGCCCAGCAAAGTTGGGGCGGAGAAACTAACGCCGGCCGGCCGTGGATGCGAGCGGGTTACGCACGCACTCTCAAGAATCCGGCAGGCCGAGTCGATTCAATCGGCAGCTTTCGCGCGCGAATCCTGAACTCGACCATGCCTAAAGAATCCGACTTGGCTACCCAACCCCGCTTCACAATCGTGTGCGATGAAGTGGAAAAACGATTCTCAGAAACAAGCGAAAACGCCGTTTCGAATGTTAGTTTACAATTACGGCGCGGCGCATCGGCCGCAATTGTAGGACCGGCTAATTGTGGCAAGTCGACAATACTAAGAATGATCGCCGGCCGGCTTCCCGTTTCACAGGGCAATATTCAGGTTTTGGGTTGTGATCCGCTTCGCGGCGCGCGCGCGCTGCTTCGCCGCGTCGGGTGGGTTCCTACAAATACTTGTTTTCCGCCGGGACTCTTTTCGGGCGAAGTCGCGAAACTCGCGCGCGATCTCGGACAAGCCGGCGACGCATTCGCGTTTGCGCGAATTTGTACCGCGCTCGGTCTCGATCCTAATACTCGCGCCGACCGGCTCGATGCTACAACTAATCAATTATTATCTTTGGCGCTGGCACTACAAAAATCGCCCGAGATATTACTGATCGACGACGCGCCCGAAGGCGGCGGCGACCCGCCCTCGTATTTTCGCTATCTCGACGCCCTTCGCGGAACAAATTTAACATTTCTGTTTGCGGCACAACGGCTCGAACGAGTCTTGCCGTTCTGCGATATTATCTATTTGATGCGCGACGGGCAGATTGTTGAAGAGATTGATACAAAACGCGGAAATTGGAGCGAGGTGAGAATCAACGCCGACGCCCTCGCGCCCGCTTTGCCGGCGCCCGGCGAACACGCGGAAACGGATTTAATAAGTCTTCTTGGAGAAGCACAGCCGGCGAAAGCGAATCATAAATGATCCAAATTGTAAACGCTTCGTGGCATTTAGTTAAATATGAATGCCGGAGGCGGCGACCGTTTCTTTTAGCTAGTATTTTTCTCACGCTCGGAGCGTGGGCCGTGGCGCTCGCCGCGGTGCGATCGCTTCGAACGGGCGAGTCGTCGTTCGATTTGTTATTTTTAGCAACAACATTATTTGCAACGATTCTCGCGAGCGACGCATTCGGACGCGACATCGGAAAAGGGCGCATTGAATTCTTGTATTCGGTGGGAGCGACGCCGGCCGCCGTTTTCACTTCGCGTGCGTTCGTTACCGTTTTGTATACATTTATTTTCTCGATGGTTTTATTAGCAATTGAGACAATTCGATTGAATATGTTCGAAAACGGCCCGATTTCAAAACAGTGGGTCGCGCAGAGCCTGAGCACCGTCGCTTCCAATCCGCGCGAGGCATTTTTGTTATATGTTCTTCCGGCGCTGTGCGTTTTTCTATTTGTATCTTCGGTTTCGAGCCGGACTGCGACAGCCATCGGCGCGGGAGTTCTTTCGAGCGTGCTGATTTTTGCACTCGACCGATTTGCAACATTACGCGCGGAGGCCGCAGTGCGCCAATCGCTCGTTTCGGCCGCCGCGACAATATTAATGATTCCCGCGGCAGTATTCTTAACAGGAGCCGCCGTTTGGGTGCGCCAGTTCGAACCTAACCGTTCGCGGCCACGCGCCGTATTGTTAGCTTCTGCAATATTATTATTCGGGGTTCGCTTCGCTATCATTTACGATTCGGGACAGCCAGCGGCGGTCGAGACCGCGCGCATCACGGCGATTGCGCCGTCGCCCGACGGAAAAAGAATTGCTATTGAAGCGCGCCACGAATGGCGGCCCGATGAATGGTTAACATCCGTCGGAGATTTTGCGGGGCGACCCGCGGCTTCGCAGAATTATGAAATGAGTCCGCGCGTGGCCGTCGCGGATCTAACCAATCCGCACGAAGTTCATTTTGTAACAAATGCGCACGCGGAAATTGACCGCACGCGATCCGCGAATCCGTGGAGTTCCGAGCGCCATCTGCGAATCCGAGGCGTTCAGCCTGAAGATTTTGAAGATTTCGGAGATTCTACAATTCATTCATTTGTTTATGATTCGCAGCGCCGACGCATCCAGCCAGCGCCTGAAATTGAATTTGTAGATCCGGCGGCCGCATCCAAAACGATGTGGACGCGAAATAGTATGAAAGACGCGCCGGCAGGAGACTTGACGATTTGTAAGGTTAACGAATCTGAAAAATTAATATTAACGCCCGCGGGTGAAATTTATGTTTGCGGCGCACAAGGAAAACGCGATCGCCTGTGGCCGGCAGTGAAATAGACGGCGGGGTGGCGCTGGAAGCGTCAGTCGACATCTAACAAATCGCGCAGCCTTTCTAAATGAAGCGGGCTTCTTAACTTTGCCAGAGCTTCTTCTTGAATTTGACGCACGCGCTCGCGCGATAAATTTAATACTTCGCCGACTTCT